>NZ_JBBHZK010000002.1:664249-1328499 GCF_049843555.1 Methyloversatilis sp. MC4-4 | reverse complement strand
GCGGCCGTCGTAGTCCGCCGGCTTCGATCGAGGCTGCCGTCGGGGTCAGAAGGCCCCTCCCACAGATTCCTCGCTCCGACCACGCGTTGGACGCCGCCCCGCGGTTCAGCTGCCCAGCGCGCCCAGCTCCACGGCGTTGGCGGCAAGCAGAGCCGGTAGCGTGTCGGACGCCAGCACGCCGTATTCGCGCACCCGCGCGGCGCCGATCGGGTCGCCCGCGAGCGCTTGCGTGGCCGGGTGCACCATCACCGCGTCGCCGTCGGCGGCGTTGCCCAGCCAGCCGGAAAGTCGCTGACGGTAGCCGGTGGCGTCGCCGTCGAAACCATAGGCGCCGAGCAGGCGCGGCATCGCACGGATGCGCGCGGTGAAGGCGAGGCGCTCCAGTGCGGCGGCGCCGAGTGCGGCGATGAACAGCGGCTTGGCGCCGTCGCCGATGCGCGCGCCGCTGATGCGCAGCCAGGGCAGGCGGCCGGCGTAGCGGGCGACCAGCACCTCGATCAGCGCGTCGCGGATCTGCGGCAGCTGGTGCACGTGCTGGTGGCCGTCCACATAGGCCGGTGCACGGCCAGTCGCGTCCTCGAACAGTGCGCACTGGGTGGCGATTTCGTCGCGCAGTGCGCTCGCGTCGAGCCGGTGCGCGAGGCTGGCGCCGATCAGCGGCCACAGGCCGCGGCGCAGCGGGCTGAATTCGGTGAAGTCGAGGTGCAGGCCGAAGCTGCCCGCGGCACCGATGCGCGACGCCGCCGCCGGCCAGCCCGGCGCGCGCGTCATGCAGCCGGCACCGGACAGCCGGCCGTCCGCCATCAGCGCCAGGATGGCGTCGTCGACCGCGGCGTTGTAGCCATAGTCGTCGGCGGTGAGAAACACCGTCTTCACGCCGGCGAGTGCGCGAACGCCCAGTAGCGGCCGAGCAGCCAGGTGCTCAGCGCGACGAACACCAGCACGATGGCCAGCGCGACCCACAGCGGCAGCGGCGTGAAGCGCAGCAGTGCGGCGAGCATCAGCTGGTTGCCGACGAAGGCGGTACAGGACACCGCCAACAACCGCGGCAGCGCCTGCCGGTGCGGCGCCTGCGTGCCGGCGAAGGAGAGGTTGCGGTGGCCGAGATAGCTCACCGGGAAGGCGCACACGAAGCCGACCAGATTGGACCACGCAGGGTCGATGCCGGTCGCCCAGTCCACGCCCAGCGTGACCAGATAGTGTGTTGCCGCCGCGCAGCCGCCAACGATCAGGAACAGCAGCACCGACGCCCGCATCAGCGCTCGTCCCCGCTGCGCACGATCTCGGCAACCACATAGGGGGGCCGGCCTTTCACCTCCTCGTACACGCGGGCGAGGTATTCGCCGAGGACGCCGATGAACAGCAACTGCACGCCGGAGAAGAACATGATGCTCACCACCACGGTCGGCCAGCCCGGCACGTCGACGCCGAGCAGCATCTTCTCGACCACGATGTACAGGCCATAGGCGAACGCGATCGACGACAGCAGCAGCCCGATCAGGCTGGCCATGCGCAGCGGCAGCACGGAAAAGCTGGTCAGCCCGGTCCACGCCAGACGCATCAGGTTAAGCTGGTTGAAGGTGGTTTCGCCGGCGGCGCGCGGCAGCGGCGTGTAGGGAATGCCGATCGAGCGGAAACCGACCCAGGCGTACATGCCCTTCATGAAGCGCTGGCGTTCGGGCAGCGCGAGCAGGGCGTCGACCACGCGGCGGTCCATCAGCCGGAAGTCGCCGGCATTCGGCGGAATGTCCAGCCGGCCACCCATATTCATCATGCGGTAGAACAGTTTTGAACCGATCTGGTTGAACAGCCCTTGCTGCGCGCGGTCGGCGCGCACCGCATAGACCATGTCCCAGCCCTCGCGCCAGTGCGTCAGCATGGTTCCGAGCAGGTCGGCCGAATGCTGGCCGTCGGCGTCCATGCACACCACGACGTCGCCGCGCGCGTGCTGCAGGCCGGCAGAGATCGCCGCCTCCTTGCCGAAATTGCGCGAGAAGCGCACCAGCGTCACCGGCAGACGCTCAGCGCAGTCGGCGGCGATCTGCGCGGTGGCGTCGCGGCTGCCGTCGTCGACGACGACGATTTCATAGTGCGGCACCAGCGCAGCCAGGTGGCGCGCAATCATGTCCAGCGTGCTGGCGAGCGCGCCGGCCTCGTTATAGGCCGGCACCACGACGCTGAGTACGGGCAGGGTGGTGCGCGCGGAAGAGCGCGGCAGTGGGGTGGTCTGGTTCATCGTGTTGAGGCCGCTCCGACGGCTGCCGACTGCCGGTGTGCAGAGCGGCGCGGCGCCGGAAACGGCGTGCAGTGTATCGGTTGAGGTGGCTGTCGGTGCGCTTTACAGCATGGGTGCGAATCGTTCGCGCACACATTGTGACAATCACAAGACATTGACGCGAAAGCATTTCCGGGTTTCTGGCACAGCGGTTGCTGAAAGCGCCGTCACGCGCCGAACGGCGCCCATGGAGGCCGGAAACGCCCGAGCGCATTTGCCTGCCGACACGACAACATTAAACGAGACAAGCGATGACCTTCCCGACTCATTTCCTGAATCTGATCGCACGCGGTGCCGCGGCTCTGTCACTGGCGCTTGTTGCGTCGCATGCCGGCGCAGCCGTGATTGCCCAGGACGGCTTCCAGTCCTACTCGACCGGCGCGCTGAACGGCGCCAACGGCGGCTCGGGCTGGGGTGGCGCATGGAGTGCGACCGGCAACGCCAACGTCGTCGATCCGGCCGCCAACCTGTCCGGCAATCGTGCGCTGGCCCTGACCGGCAATGCAAGCAACGCCGCCGTGCGCACGCTGGCTTCGTCCTTCAGCGGCGACAGCCTGTTCGTGAGCTTCCTGCTGCAGGCCGACCGCGGCAGCTCGATCGACCGCAACGACTTCGTGGGCCTGTGGCTGGATCTGGGTACCAATAACGGCGGCAGCAATCGCCCGAACATCGGCATCAAGGGCAATCAGGACAGCGCCAGCGCCACCAACGACATCTTCGCCCGCACCACTGGCACCGGTGGCAGCTATGCACCGGACAGCAATCTCGACGTGCTCGACACCTATCTCGTCGTCGGCCACCTGTACCGCAATGCGGCTGGCAACTACACGAACTTCGACCTGTGGCTGAACCCGACCATCGACGACTTCCTGTCGCCGGACGCGAGCTTCACCGGTAACGCCGGCATTTCGACGATCGATCGCGTGGGCATCCGTCTCGCCAACCTCGACAGCGGCGACCGCATCCTGATCGACAACCTGCGGCTGTCGACCACCTTCCAAGAAGCGACGGCCATCCCGGAGCCGGGCGTGCTCGGCCTGCTGGGCCTTGGCCTGGCGGGTCTGGCATTCGCGCGCCGTCGCAGCACCTGAGCGCTCCGGCGCTCGCTTCAGGGGGCTGCCGAGGCAGCCCCTTTTTCGTTCACGCACGGGCCGCGGCGCAGAAAAGGCCGTGTCCTGATTCCGGCTTCGGCGGGCGATTCGAGGCGGCGCGATCTCGGCGCTCGTGTCGCTCTCGCAGGAGAGGTGCGCCAGATCTCCGCCGGCGGGGCCGGAACGCGGGTTCTGTGGGAGGGGTCTTCTGTCCCCGACCGCGGCCTTGTATCGAAGCCAGTGATCTGCAGCGGCCGTGTCGCGGCCAAGGCCGCTCCCACAGAGGTTGCGTCTGACCCGCGGCCCGAGCTAGAGCCGGAGCTTTGTGGGAGGGGTCTTCTGACCCCGACAGCGGCCTGTATCGGAGCCGGCCGACTGCGGCGGCCGTGTCGCGGTCGGAAGACCGCTCCTACCGCGGGCTTCGGGCCCGCGGAGCAGGGTCCGCTGCGCGGTCAGTCGCGGTTCTTCAGCGCCTCGGCGGCGCGGGTGAAGTGTTGCATCAGCCGCACACCGACGTCGGTCGGGAGGCCGGTCGCTTCGATCGCATGCACCATGCAGCGCAGCCAGGACACGACTTCCGCCTGGCCGATGGCCACGTGCGCATGCATCTGCCGCAGATTCGAGTGGCCCATGCGTTCGGCGTAGTAGCGCGGGCCGCCGAGGAAGCCGCACAGGAACTCGAACTGCGCCTCGCGCAGGTGGGCGACGCCGAAACCTTCCTGGTGCAGCTTGTGTACCGGCTCACCGTCCGGGTGGGTTTCGACGATGTCGTAGAAGGCATTGACCAGCCGGCGCAGCGGCTCTTCGCCGCCGATCTGCTGGAACATGCTCGGCGGCTTCATCGACGGGGCGTTCATCTTCTTCCCATGTACGGATGTCGTTGCGGGTCGTGGGCGCAGCGTCGCGAAGCACCGCGTTGCCGCATGGAGGTCAGTGCAGTTTTCCCTCTGACGGCACAGTCGGAACACCGCGCCCACGGACCGAAGGATTGCGCCGCGGCGGTGCCGGCGCAATACCGCATAGGAGGTAGTCGGCGCTGTCCACAGGAACTATGTCGGCGCCGGAGCATGCGCATGGAATGCGCCGTCACCGGTCAGGCGGCCGGCGTCCATCGTGAGCACGCGCCCCATGCGCTCGAAGGCGCGCGGGCGGTGCGCGATCAGGATGACGGTGCGGCCGGGTGCGTGCTCGCTCATCAGCGCGTCGATCACGCGCGCCTCGGTGTCGGCGTCGAGTGCCGACGTTGCCTCGTCCAGCAGCAGCACCGGTGCGTCGCGCAGCACCGCGCGCGCGATGCCGACGCGCTGTCGCTGGCCGCCGGACAGGCTGTGCCCCTTCTCGCCGACCGGGCTGTCCAGGCCCTCGGGCAGCAGCGCGATCACGTCGTCGAGCTGGGCGATGCGGCAGGCGCGCAGCACGTCCACCATGCTCACCTCGCGGCCCAGCGTCAGGTTCTCCAGCAAGGACAGGCTGAACAGCTCTGTTTCCTGCGGCACTACCGCGATCTGGTGCAGCAGCGCCTCGTGCCGGATGTCGGCCAGCGGCACGCCATCGACGGTGAGGCGGCCCGATTCCGGCGGGTAGAGCGCCAGCAGCAGCTTCACCAGCGTGCTCTTGCCCGAACCCGAGCGCCCGGCGATGCCGACGTGCTCGCCGCGTGCGATGCGGAAGTCCAGCGGCCCGAGCACGCGACGGCCGTCGTGCGCGAAAGTGAGCGCTTCCGCCTGCAGCGCGCGCCAGTCGGCCGGCCAGTCCTGCGTGCCGTGCTGGCTGGGCTGCGGCGCGAACAGCGGCATCATGCGGCCGAGATTCGAGGTGCGTTCGATCATCGTCTGCACGCGGTCGGTCATGTCCATCGACGCTTCGCGCAGCGTGTTGAAGTAGGCGCTGTAGGTGAGCACCAGGCCAACCGACAGTCCACCTTCCATCACGCCCCAGGCCACGCCGAAGATGTAGATCGCCCAGGCCAGCGCGGTGTGCAGCTGGAACAGCATCCACTTCGTATTGGTGAGGCGCAGCCGACGGTAGGCGAAGTCGCGCGCCGCGCGTTCGCGATCGGCGACGCGGGCGGTCATGTCGGCGCCTGCGTTCATCGCCTTCACCGACAGGATGTTCGCCGCGCTCTCAACGAAGCTGCCGCTGGCGTTCTCCATCGACGCGTTGATCTGGTCCGACAGCCGCGCGATGCGGCGGTAGAAATACCACTCGATGAAGCCGAGCACGCCGCAGTAGTAGAGGAAGAAGAACACCGTCGCCGGGTGCAGCAGCATGCAGGCGATCAGCGCGCCGAAGAAGGCGCCGCTGGCGGTGAGCAGCGCATTGACCAGTTCGCTGGTCCAGTCGCGCACCGCGTCCGCTCCAGTGATCACCCGCTGCGCCTTGTTGCCGGTGCTTTCCTTCTGGTGCCAGGCCAGCGAGAAATCGAGCAGCCGCTCGAATCCCCACACCTTGGCACGCATGCGCGCATCGATGGCCATGCGCCCGATCACCCGCTTGGTCGACAGCCGCACCAGCGCCACGCAGGCATGCGCCACGCCCAGCGTGACCACCAGCGTGTACAGCGGCGTGAGGCTGTCACCGCGCTGCCAGCCGAGCAGAAAATCCGCCACCCGCCCGATCAGGTAGGGCGGCAGCATCGGGTAGAACTGCACCACGCCCAGCACGCAGATGAAGAACAGGTAGCGGCGACGGTCGGCGTCAAGAAAGAAGGCGATCGCGCGCGGGACGTCGGTCAGGCGGAAGGCGGGCGGGGCGGACATGGCGGGGCGGCGAGGGTGAGCCGACCATTATCGCGGGTCGCTGGGGCGGTGGCGTACAGCGATCTGCGTCGGTCGAAAGGTCGATTGCCGTGTAACACCGCAGATGAGAGGCTCCGATAAACGGACTGCGGCAGTAACGCGATGAAAACAGTAAGGAATCAGCTGCGTTGTCCGCTGGAATATCACGCAGGCTTCTGGAATATCCATCAATTTTGATGTCTACATCACGTTGAACGTCACCGGTTCTTTAGGTTTCAGGCGGGCGGTCCAAGTCGACGTTCCGCGCCCGAGCAGGCACCTGCCACGATCGTTGCAAAGTGCCGGCGCGGCACTCCGAGCTTGAGTGAGGTCGCCCCTTGTTGCGCCATGCCCTTGTGCTAGTGTTTCGGGGCATTGAGGGCGGCAGGCCGTAGCGGGCGCCGCTGACCTGGTTCAGTTCAAATCAATTGTGAGGGGCAAGGGCTTCGTCATGCACAACGTGCCTTCGCTGACGGTCTCGGTGCCGTCCAACACTGCGTTCGAGCGGACCGCCCAAAGCTGCGCTTTGGGTTCCCTGCGCGGCTTCGCCGCTCCGGCGTCCGCACAACTACGACGTCAGGCGTTTCAAGCCATGCCCGAAGACTTCAAGCGTGCAAGGAACCTGAAACAGACAACCAAGCTTGCCCGATCAAGGCAGCTTGGGATCGACTCCCCGCGGGTCATCGAGGTTCAGCTTTGAAACAAGCGCATGAAGCAAGCGTGAAAGCTTCGGTCCGAACAAATGTCCTGTTTGTTTGCAGCCGAAACCAGTGGCGAAGTCCGACGGCGGAGCAGGTGTGGCGTAAGCATCCATCGCTCTCGGTCAGGTCTGGAGGAACAAGCCCGAATGCGAGGCACCCCGTCACAGCTGCCGACCTTTCATGGGCTCATGTGGTCTTCGTCATGGAAGAGAAGCACAAGTCCCGGCTAATGACTGAGTACAGGCGAGTTCTCGAAAACAAGCCGATTCACGTCCTGGATATTCCGGACGAGTACCGGTACATGGATGCCGAGTTGGTCGAGCTGATTGAAAAGTCGGTGGGGGCGATTCTTGGACTCGAATAGCGGATGCTCTGTCCCGGTGTGCCCGCAATCGCCTTTGGGCGGCGGAGTTCAGCAGGCCGCGCCCGAGGCAGCGAGTGCGACGGTCAGCGAGATTGAAGTTGACTGCACTCCGCGCTTGCTTGGCGTCGGGACATCCTCCGAATCCGTAAAGAGGGGGCCGGACAGAGCCCATGCAGTCAATGGGGACCGAACACCGATTGAACGAGGAAGCATGAAAGCGTGACCACTCGGTTGCTCCTGTTGCGCCTGACCGTCGCGCGATGAGGCAGCACGGTTTCCGCCCGTCCCACATTGAGATCATTCATGTCTGCGCGCTGCCCACACTGCAATGCACGACTGTCCTGGCTGAGCCTGAAGCGCGCTTTCCGTTGCCCCTCGTGTGGCTCCGATCTCGCCGCAAGGACGTTCTGGCCCTGGCTTGCGACCATTGGGCTCTGGTCGCTCGCGGATATCCCGCTCCGGATGGCGATGCCGGTGGCCGAGGGCGCTGCGGCGTTTCTCGGCGTTGCCGTGAGGGCGAGTGCGAGCCTCGGCATCGGCTATGCCATCGCTTGTGTTGTCGTGGGCACTTTCAGCACCGTTTCGATGGCGAACACGGCATATGAGCGCACCGAGTCCTGAGCACGGTGCAGACCGTTCGATCGTGTCTGCAACGGGCGTGATGCTCGGCATTGCGCGGTGCGCAGCGCTGCTTGGCCTCGGTGTGGTTGGCCTGCTGTATCTGAACGACGCCTTCGTCAGCGCCTGGGTCGCAGGCGGACCGCCGGGGCCTCACAAGCTGGGCTGGGAGCGACGTTCCCTCGCTTCGTTCCTCTGGTCGCTCGCCGCCTTTGTGGCGGCGGTCGGCCTGTTTCGGGCGCTGGGTCGCCTTCCGCGCATCGGCACGCTGGCCTGGCTTCTGCTCGCGGTGGCGGCCGTTCTGGCGCTTGCCCCCTTCGTCGCACGCGAAATCCTGATCGATGCCTGTGTCGACAGGGGTGGCCGCTGGCTGCATGCGGCGCTCGAGTGTGAGCACTGAGCCTGGCGTATGCTTGACCGGCCACGCTGCGGGTACGCAGCAGCCGTTTGAGAGGAGCATTCCATGGGATTTCCTGGCATGAATCACGGGCTGTTCTTCCTGCCCTTTCTGGTGATCTTCGTCATTCCGGCCTGGCGCATCGTCAGCAAGGCCGGGTACAACGGCGCGTTCTCACTGCTGCTGCTCGTCCCCTTCGTCAACGTGATCGCGTTGTGGGTGTTCGCCTTTGCGGAGTGGCCGGCGCAGGGGCGCCGCGAATAGTCTGCGATGCTGTGCGGGTCGCCTGCGCACCGCCGTTTCGTGAAGGGGGCTGTCATGCACGATCCGCCCGACTGCGCGGTCTAACCGAGTCGATCTATTTGAAATGCGGATACGTGAAGCGCTTGAATCCGACCTCGATGCGCTGATGGCGGTGTTTGCCGCGGCGGTTCACGATCTTGCGGGCCGTGCCTATACCCGCGAACAGTGTTGCGCCTGGGCACCGCTGCCGCCCGATCCGGACGTCTGGCGCGCCCGCCTGTCGCGTCTGCATGCCCGGCTCGCGTGCGACGGTGATGAGGTGGCCGGTTTCATCGGCTACACGCATCAGGGTCACGTCGATCTGCTGTTCACGGCGCCGCAGCATGCGCGCCGGGGTGTGGCGTCCGCACTCTTCCGCGCGGCGTGCGCGGACCTCCGCCGCGCCGGCGCCGAGCGCGTCTTTGCCGAGGCCAGTCTGGCGGCGCGCCCATTCTTCGAGCGCCAGGGGCTGGCGGTCGTGGCCGAGGAGGTCGTGCTGCGCCAGGGCGAGGCTTTGCGCCGCTTCCGCATGGAGGGCGCACTGCCATCTCCGCATGTTCCGACGGCGCCTTGAAGTGGTCTGAACCGGGCGCGGCAGAGCGGCATCGGACCCTGAATGCCGGCGCACGATGAGCGGAGCCGTTCGCGCTATCCTCGGCGATGACAAGAAACGCAGAACGCGCCCGCGGGGGCGCGGTCTACGACGCCACAGGAGGACGCATGAAGACCTATCGCAAATCACCCGAGGCGATCGCCCGCCTCACGCCCGAGCAGTACCGGGTTACGCAGCAGAACGGCACCGAATACCCGGGCACCGGCGAATACCTGCACAACCACGAACCGGGCATTTACGTCGACATCGTGTCCGGCGAGCCGCTGTTCGCGTCGAGCGACAAGTTCGAGTCCGGTTGCGGCTGGCCGAGCTTCACCAAGCCGATCGAGCCGGCGCACGTGACCGAGCTGCGCGATGCTTCGCTCGGCATGATCCGTACCGAAGTGCGCTCGGCGCACGGCGACAGCCATCTCGGCCACGTCTTCCCGGACGGCCCGCGCGACCGCGGCGGGCTGCGCTACTGCATCAATTCGGCGTCGCTGCGCTTCGTGCATCGCGACAACATGGTGGCCGAAGGTTATGGCGACTATCTGGATCAGGTGGAGGACGTGCGATGAGCACCGAACGCGCAGTGCTTGCCGGCGGCTGTTTCTGGGGCATGCAGCAGTTGATCCGCCGCATCCCTGGCGTGGTCTCGACGCGCGTCGGTTACAGCGGCGGCGACGTGCCGAACGCGACCTACCGCAATCACGGCACGCACGCCGAGGCGATCGAGATCCTGTTCGATCCGGCGCAGCTGAGCTATCGCCGGCTGCTAGAATTCTTCTTCCAAATCCACGACCCGAGCACGCCGAACCGCCAGGGCAACGACCGCGGGCCTTCCTACCGATCGGCGATCTACTGGACCAGCGAAGCGCAGCGCGACGAGGCGCTGCGCACCATCGCCGACGTCGATGCGTCGGGCATCTGGCCGGGCAAGGTGGTGACCGAGGTCGAGCCGGTCGGTGATTTCTGGGAGGCCGAACCGGAACACCAGGACTACCTGGAGCATTTCCCGAACGGCTACACCTGCCACTTCCCGCGACCGAACTGGGTGCTGCCGCGCAAGGCCGATCAGTAAGCGCTGCGGGCCGGTCAGACGTCGGTGTTGCAGAAGGGCAATACGTCCCAGAGCATGTGCGCGAACACCGGCGGCCACAGCTGGCCGCTGCGTACGAAATGCAGCGCGAAGGCCAGGCCGATGAGGGCGACGGCCAGCATGCCGACCGGACCCTGGTAAAGGTGATACGACGTGCGCAGCAGGAGCGGAAGGCCGATCGCGACTGACAGGCCGAATCCGCGCAGGCCGCGCGTCAGTATGCCGAGCAGGAACACCTCTTCGAAGGTGCCGTTGACCATGGCGGTCAGCACGATGACAGCCGACGACGGTTGCGACGCGAACATCATCTGCTGCACGTGACCCGCGCCTGAGCTTCCGGCAAATGGTTCGGTGGCGAACACGACCACAAGCCATGCCACGAGGGCGAGCAGAACGCCAGCGAGGCTGCCGCGCAGGGTCGGGCGGGGCAGCGCCGGCTGCAGATCCTGCTGTTGCCATCGGAGGTAGGTGAACGCGGCGATTGCGGCCGAAACTTCGAACATGCATGTCCAGAGCATGCCCGTGTCGCTGAAGCCCTCCACCGGAAAATCTCTGGCTGCGGATTGCAGCGACAGGGAGATCGGCAGGCCGAAGCAGAGAAGGGAAACGACCCCTGCTTCCCGCAGAGTGAGTGTGGTGCGCAAGGTGGGATGGTCCGGATCGCGTTTGAAAGGAGCGCCGGATGTCGGTCACGGCGCGCTGGCGATGCGCATGTTAGCCATATTGCATCGGCTGCGCATCACCCCGGCATGACGCGACCTGGCCGGTTCTTCCTCACCGGCGGAGGTTGCGGGATGTCGATCAGGCGCTGCGGCGGCGCGCGATCGCGCCGAGCACTGCCAGACCGGCGACCATCAGCCCCCAGGTGGCGGGTTCGGGCACCGGCGGTGCAACGGCGGCGGTCAGCAGGCCGGTATTGCCTTCGAGCGTGTAGCCCTGCGGCAGCAGGATGCTCAGCCGGCCGGTGTTGAAACCATCGACTGCGCCCCAGGACTGGCTGTAGTCGAACGGCGGGCCGGCTTCGGGATGGATCGGTTCGGGCGTGACCTGGGTGCTGAGGTTGTTCACCAGCACGAAGCTCTGACCCGGGTCCATCGTGACGGTGAGCCGGATTTCGCCGATCAGGTCGTCCATGTCGTCGTTGATGACGGTACTCGTGGCGCCGGCGTAGGGCTCATCGACGTAGACGAAACCCGGTTCGAAATAGGTGACGTTGCCCTTGCTTTCGGTGCGCACGGCCGTGTCGTCCAGCAGGTCGGTGCGGAACACCAGTTGCGACTGGTAGTTCACGTTGGTGAAGGCCACCGTGCTCGACGGCACGCCCAGCGTCAGCGTGCCGACAAGCTGGTGGAACACGTTGCCGCTGTAGGTGTGGAAGCTGCCGTCGAAGGTGAATACGAAGGTGACGTCCACCGGGCCGCTGCCCGGGCTGCCGACGAGCACGCCGCTGCTCGTGTTCTGGGCGAAAGCCGAGCCGATGAGCAGGTCGGGTACGCCGCCGACGCCGCGGCTGTCGATTTCGCTGAACACACGCACCGTGCCGGTCGCATCGTCGCCCTGCGCCTTGCCGACGAAGGTGACGCCACCCGCCGACACGTACGGCGTTTCATCGAGGTTCACCGACTGCAGACCGCCGCCGCTGACGATCTGGCTTTCCGATGGTGTCACCCATTGCACCTGGGTCAGTGCGTGGGCCTGGAACGACAGCGCGGCAAACAGGGTGAGCACGGGAAGACGGGCAAGAGCGCGCGGCATGGTGACCTCCTGGGGCGGTTGAGGGATGAGTCCCGCCCCGCAGCAAGATGCGCACCAGCCGAGAACTGTTCGCATTCAAATCAATCATTTGCGTGCGAACGGAAGTGTACGGCCGGAGTGCTGTATGGCGTGTCGACACCCTCAAATAGGGGGGGGCGCGGCGCACGATGACAGTGTGGGAGCGGTCTTCTGACCGCGACGGGGCCGTAGATCAGCCGCTGCCCGTCAATCTTCGAGGCGCGACGTCAGCCTGAGTCGGAGATGGCGGCTTGCCGAGGCCGCGTCGCGGCCAAGGCCGCTCCCACAAGAGCGCGCCCGATTCGCTGCGGACCGTGAACGAGAACGGCGGACACGGGCACCCCCCATGTCCGCCGCGAGCGCGTTGCGGCGCTGCTTACTCGGGTTGCGTGCCGGCCGGCAGCACTTCGCCGTCGTCGAACTTCGACAGCCATTCCAGCGTGGTCGGCTTGTAGCGCACCAGACCCTTGTACTCGGCCAGCTCGTTCGGCAGCGTGCTCAGCACGCGGTGCAGACGCTTGGCCCAGCGCGGGTAGGTGGCCAGTTCGTTCATGCTGGCGAGATAGCCGCGGATCGAGAACAGCATGCCGTTACTGCGCGGCAGGCGGAACAGGGCCTGCAGTTCGACGCGCAGGTGCACCTTGTCGCCGACGTTGTCCGGCGTGACGCTGGCGCGGTCCGGGCCCCACTCGGGGTAGGTTTCCGGCGAAGTGTCGAGGCGCGGGTTGATGGTCATGGTCCAGTTCAGGCGGCGCACCGGGCGGCCCTGCTGCAGCATCAGCAGGTACTTCAGCGCGCGCTCGAACACGCCCAGCTCATGTGCAAGCGGCACCGGGCCGTGCCATTCCATGAAGCTCATGCCGGCGTCGAACATCAGCGACCAGTCGGCCTGCGAGGTGATCATGCCGGCGTCGGCGAACAGGTCGTTGTCGCGCTGGTCCATGATGACGAAGTCACCCTGGGTCTGCCGCGTGATGTACTCGAAGGGCGGGCAGGGGAGGGTGGCGGCGTCGCCGAAGGTGAAGGTCTGCTCGATGCCAAGCGGCTTGTTGGTCCAGGTCCAGCGCGATCCGTCCCTGGCCAGCGTGAACATGTCCGGATAGTCGCGCGACAGCGATTCCATGATCAGTTCCAGCGTGTCCCACTCGGCGTCCATCATGTGCGGCAGCGACACGCAGCGGCCCGGGTCGCGCTCCAGCGTGATGGCGCGGTCGCGCATCTCGGCGATGTAGTGCTCGTCGATGTCGAAGGCGTTCTCGAACACCGAACCTGCAGGCCCCTTGGTGTGCGGCTCCATGTTGACCGAGTACATGTACTGGTCCTGATGGAAGGGGAAGGGGAAGCGGCGGATGGCCGCCGGCGAGTTGCGGTAGGTGTAGTCGCCGCGGAAGGTTTCGTCCGGCTTGAATGCGATGCTCATGTCGTCTTCCTCACAGGTTCAGGGTCAGGCAACCGCCCTTCAGGCGCGACACGCAGGGCATGATCTTCTTGCCCGACGCGCGCTCGTCGGCGCTCAGATACAGGTCGTGATGGATCAGCTCGCCTTCGGCGCCGAGCACTTCCAGTTCGCACTGGCCGCAGGCGCCGCCGCGACAGAGGTAGGGCGCGTCGACGCCCTGCTGCTCGATCGCTTCCAGCAGTGACAGATCGCTCGGCACGGTGAAGGCCTTGCCGCTCAGCGCCAGCTTCACGTCGAACGGCTCGCCGCCGGTCGGTGCGAGGAACTGTTCGCTGTGCAGATGGCTTTCCGGCCAGCCCAGCGATTTGCCGGCGTTCATGCTGGCGGCCACCATGCCGGCCGGACCGCAGATGTAGAAGTGGGTGCCCAGCGGACGGCCGGCCAGCAGCGAGCCGAATTCGATCTGTTCGCGGCGCGACTGCACGTAGTGATGCACGCGGCCTGGAGCGAGCGCCTCCAGCTCGTCGGAGAACACGCCGTATTCGGGGCCGCGGTAGGCGTAATGCACTTCGAAGTCGGCACCGAGGCGGGCCAGTTCGCGCGCCTGCGACAGGATGGGCGTGATGCCGATGCCGCCGGCGACCAGGATGTGGCGGCGGCCGGTGCGGATCAGCGGGAACAGGTTCACCGGCGCCGAAATGTCGATGCGCATGCCTTCGCGCGCCTGCTCGTGCAGCCAGCGCGAACCGCCGCGCGACTCTTCCTGCTTGCGCACCGCCACGCGCCAGGTGTCGCGCACGGTCGGGTCGCCCAGCAGCGAGTACGGATTGCGGTGCGGACGCTCACCCAGCGGCAGCGACAGCACGATGTGGCTGCCGCCGGAATAGACCGGAAAATCTTCGCCGTCGGTGCGCGACAGGCTGAACTCGCGGATGCCCGGCGCCAGTTCGCGGATGCGGCGGATTTCTACGTTGAGGGATGCACTGCTCATGGGTAGACCACCTCCGCAGCGGGGACCTCGCCCGGCACTTCGGCGTCGATCTGGAAGCCCATGTAGGCACCCAGCCGGCGCGAGAAGTGGTCGCGCACGAACAGCGATCGTCCGCAGCCGCTGCATGAAACGATGTTGGTGTGCACGCCGCGCGTGATGGTGCGGCAATGCACGCAGAACACCGGGCGTGCCTTGCTGCCCAGTTGTGCGTAGCGAACTTCGTCGCGTCCGACGCCGAAGCCGTCGGCCACGCGCGACGCCTGCCACACCGCGTCTTCGGGGCCAGCGAGATAGATGCGCGTGCCCATCTGCGCGACGTAGAGCGCGTCGCGCAGCACTTCCAGCGCCTCGGCCAGCGAGTGCGTCTCAAGGTAGAGCGCACTGTCGGGCAGCCCCTGCGACCAGCAGCTGCGCGCCTCGGCGGACGTGCTGCCCAGGTTGATCAGCGTGATGGTGCCGGCGGGCGGGTTGGAGAGCAGGCGCTGCGCCAGAGCGGCGTCCTCGGCGGCAACGAACAGGATGTGATGCGTACCGGCGCGATCCCATTCGAGCTCTGCGTAAACCGGCTGGCTTTTGATGGCTGGGGTGCTCATGCGGCGTCTCGATGCGAGTTGCAGACATGCCGCGCGCCGGAGCGCGCGGCGGGTCGGATTCGATGCGCGATCAGCGCTTCTTGTCCGGATGGGTACGCTGGCGCAGCGGGTCGTAGAACGGCGTCGGCACCACCAGCGCAGCGAGCTTTCCGGCCTTGCTGGCAATGGTCAGGCGGGTGCCGATGTTCGAGTGCGACGGCTTCAGGTGCACCATGGCCAGCGACTGCATCAGCAGGCGGCTGTACGAGGCCGAGGTGACCACGCCGACTTCCTTCTCGCCGTCATAGACCTTGGCGCCGGCTTCGACCGCTTCGTGGTGCAGCACGGTCATGCCGGCCTGCTTGGCGCGTTCGCGGCCCTTCAGTGAGAGCACGGCAGCCTTGCCGATGTAGTCGCCCTTCTTGTCGAGGTCGACCGCCCAGTCCATGTTCACTTCCCACGGCGTGGTGTCGCCTTCCGGCATTTCGAACGGGAAGAACAGCAGCGCGCCTTCGACGCGGGTCAGGTCGAGCGCGGTCCACGAGCAGGGGATGACGCCCTTCGGCTTGCCGGCTTCGAGGATGGTGTCCCACAGGAACACGGCGTCGGCCGCGCTGCAGTACACCTCGTAGCCGCGCTCGCCGGAGTAGCCGCCGCGGCCCAGCGTCACCTTCTTGCCGAACAGCGTGGTTTCGACGTGGTTGAAGTAGGGCAGCGCCGCCAGATCGGCCGGCGTGTGCGGGGCCAGCACGTCGAGCGAAACCGGGCCCTGCAGCGACAGGATGTGCACGTCGAGATCGGCCTCGATCTTCACGTTCTTGCCGGCGGCCAGTGCGGCCAGCGTCTTCGGCGTGGCGCCGCTGCCGTGCGAAATGCGGAATTTGTCGGCGGCGTCGCGGATGATCATGATGTCGTCGACCAGCGCACCGGCTTCGTTCACTTCCCCGCCGAGACGGGCGGTGCCCGGCTTCAGCTTGGTGATGTCGATGGTGACCAGGCGGTCGATGACGGCTTCGGCGTCCGGGCCGGTGACGTTGACGATGTTCAGCGCCGACACGTCGTACAGGCCGGCGCGGGTGCGCGTGGCGACGACTTCGTCGTGCGGGCAGCTGTTGTAGCTCCACGGGATCGGCATGTTGTTCCACGTATCGCCGTCGAGCTTAGAACCGAGCTGGCGGTGCCGCTCGTTCAGTACCGAATTCCTCTGCATTCCCGGATCTCCTTGTCGTGGGCGTCGCCGCGCTGCGCGGTCGATCTGGGACTGATTCTGTTGTCCGGGGGAGGTCGGGACAATTCTCAAGAGGGGTTACCCCCTAGGTGGTATGTGCGCGGGGGCGCCTGCTGCGTACGCTGCGCGCATCACGAACAGGGGAGGCGGGCGATGGCGAAGGCGGGTGGAGGTGAAGGTGCGTGTCTGTGCGGTGCCGTGCGCTACAGCGTGCGCGGAGCACTGAGCGCACCGGTGGCGTGTCATTGCAGCCAGTGCGCGCGCACCAGCGGCCACCATGCGGTGATGGCGAGCTGTGCCGACGCCGATCTGGAGATTGCCGACGGCGACACCCTGCGTTGGTACGCCTCGTCGCTCAGCGTGAAACGTGGCTTCTGCGCACAGTGCGGCGGCAACCTTTTCTGGAAGGACGCCGGATCCGACGTCACCTATGTGACTGCCGGCACGCTGGACCGCCCGACCGGCCTGAAGCTGTCGGCCCACATCTTCGCCGGCTCGCGCGCCGACTACTACGACATCGACGACGACCTGCCGCGCAGCGACGCCTGGTAGGGGCGAACGGTCACCGCGCCGGCGCAGGCGCCGCGGATTTCCATCGCGGGAATGAAAAAGGCGCGGAACGGCTTTCGCCGCCCCGCGCCCTGCGGCCGGCGTACTGCGATCAGGCGCGCACGCGGGCCTTGGTCGGGTCGTAGTGCGAGGTTTTCACCTGGGTGGCCTTGATGCGCTTCTGGTGGCCGTCCAGCTTGCCGATCTCCACCGTGGCGCCCAGCTCGACCGCCGACACGTCCAGCCGCGCCAGCGCGATGGTCTTGCCGAGGATGGGCGAGCGCGTGGTGCTGGTGATCTGGCCGATCTGTGCGCGGCCGTTGAAGATCGGGTCACCGTGCGCCACCAGTTCAGTGCCTTCGATGTCCAGACCGACCATGACGCGCGCCGGGTGGGCCTTGCGGCGTTCCAGCGCGGCCTTGCCGACGTAGTCATCCTCCTTGTCGGCGGCCACCGCGAAACCGATGCCGGCTTCGAACGGGTCGGTCTGGTCGCAGAAGTCGTACTCGGCGAAGATGAGCGCCGCTTCGATGCGCAGCATGTCGAGCGCGGCCAGGCCCATCGGCGCGATGCCGTGCGGTTCGCCCGCCTTGGCGATGGCGTCCCACACCTGAACCGCGTGCTTCGGGTGGCACCACACTTCGTAGCCCAGTTCGCCGGTGTAACCCGTGCGCGACACGACGACCGGCAGGCCGTCGATCTTGCCCACGGTCAGGCGGAACCACTTCAGTTCGTCCATCGACGCATTGCCCGGCGGCGTGACGACGATTTCGCGCAGGATGTCGCGCGACTTCGGGCCCTGCACCGACAGGTTGTGCAGCTGGTCGGTGGAGGACTTCACCCACACACGCAGGTTGTGCTTGGCCGCGAGTTCGCGCAGCCACACGCCGCAGTAGTCGTCGCCGCACACCAGACGGAAATTGTTCTGGCACAGGCGGAACACGGTGCCGTCGTCGATCATGCCGCCGTGCTCGTAGCAGAGTGCGGTGTAGACGATCTGGCCGACCGCCAGCTTGCGGATGTTGCGGGTGGTGGCCAGCTGCAGCAGCTGTTCGGCGTCCGGGCCGGTGATTTCGAACTTGCGCAGCGCGGACAGATCGATCATCACCGCGCGTTCGCGGCAGGCCCAGTATTCGTCGATCGGGCCGTTGGACGAGAACGAGTCCTGCAGCCAGAAGCCGCGGTACTCGACCATGCGGCGGGTGAGCGCGGAGGTGCGGGCGTGGAAGCCGGTCTCGCGGGTCAGTTTGGGGGCGGCGTCGGGCGTCATGCGGTGTGCGATCCCTTTGGAGAAGTTGTTCGAGGCGTCATAGACCCGCACGTGGATATCCGTCGGGTTCCAGCCGTTGGCCGGGTCGATGTCGTCGGTGCAGGACGAAGAGGCGCAGACCAGGTCGGTCATCGCGCGCAGCAGCACGTAGTCGCCAGCGCGCGACCACGGTTCGTCCAGGCTGATGCTGTCGTCGTGATTGACGATGGTGTTGTAGAAGAAGTTGATCGCCGGCCAGCCTGCACGACGCGCCACGCCGTGCGGTTCGAGTGCGTTGTTGAAGTTGTCGCTGCAGTTGGCGTGACCGGGGTAACCCATGTCGTCGTAGTACTTCGCGCTGCAGGCCAGCATGAAGGTGTCGTGGCGGCCGACCGTGTCGCGGATCACCTCGACCAGCGGCATCTGGCGCTCGTCGTAGTACTTGTTCAGCAGGCCGGGGCCGGGGCTGGCCGAACCCATCAGCGTGCGCGTGGTGGTCGGGTCGAGGTCGTATTCCTGACCCTGCGCCAGAGCGGCGGCGTCGAAGGCGAGGAAGTCGGAGCACTGTCGGCCGTCGACGTCGATCACCTGGATGTAGTCGCCGGCCTTCACGTGGTAGGCCTGGGCGGTGCCGGCGGCGATGCGCAGGTCGAGCACCGGCGGTGCCAGCGGCGGCGGCGCGATGCCGGCCACCGGTTCGGCGCACTCGATGTCGGCGATCAGTTCGGTTGGCGCGTTCTGCGCGTCCGGTTGCATGTCCTCGCCCGGCGCGTGCAGCGCGCAGCGCACGGCGCCCGGTGCGGTGACGACGCGCTGGCCGCCGGGCAGCCCGTCGCTGCCGAACACTTCGGCACAGACCAGGCTCCAGCCGGCCGGCGCGCCGCTGAGCAGCGCGCGGGCGAAGGCCGGCACATCGGCCGGCGTGGCGACGAGCAGGCCGGGCAGCATGGCTGAGGCGATGCCGGCCGGGCCGGCGACGTAGAGCAGCCCCGGCTGCAGGCCTTCGGGGTCGGTCAGCGTGAGGCGGTCGCCGGCGGCGAGGTCGAAGGACACCGCCGCGCCGCCTGGGGCGACGTGACGGACGTGGCGTGCACGCGTTCGCGCGGCAGTCGCCGGATTCAGCGAAGGTTCGACGATCGTGTTCATGTCATGGAAGCACCCGCGACCCGACGTGCCCGGTTGTGGCCGGGCAGGTCAGGTCGCATCAGGGTTGGTCGGTCACGGGCGTGTCACCCGTGGGCCCCGGGCCGTCAGGCCTGCTCGGTCGAGGCCGGCTCGTTCAGATAGGCCTCGAGCGAGTCGTCCAGCGCGTCCAGCCAGGGCGTGTGGTGCGGCGTGGCCATGGTGCCGGTCATCAGCGAGCGGTAGCACTTGTTGCGATAGCCCATGATGTCTTCGTACTTGTCCTTCTTCCACTCGAGGAAGGTCTGGTTGACCTCGGGAATCGGGAAGCTCGGGTAGTCGGTGGCGTCGATCAGGTGCTGGATGTACTTGCCCTGGAATTCGAACATCTGCTGGGCGTCTTCCAGCGTCAGTTCCTCTTCGCGCCACTTCATGTCTTCGGCGTGCATCTCTTCGTACGACGGCACCGGCAGACGGCCGAGGATGACGTCGCGGGCGTACCAGGCCTGGGCGTCGAACATGTTGAAGCTGTACCACTGGTCCTGCATGCCGAGGTACATCAGCTGCGGGTTGTCCTCCCACATGATGCCCTTGTACAGATTGAGCGGCCACAGACGGTTGTCGGTCTTCAGGCGTAGTTCTTCCGCCAGGAAGGGGAAGTGGTGCTTGTAGCCGGTGCACAGGATGACGGCGTCGATGTGCTTGCTGGTGCCGTCGGCGAAGTGGGCGGTCTTGCCCTCGACGCGCAGCAGCTGCGGCTTCTCTTCCCAGTTGTCGGGCCACTTGTAGCCCATCGGGTTGGTGCGGTAGCAGCTGGTGATCGAACGGGCGCCGTACTTGTAGCACTGCGAGCCGATGTCTTCCGCCGAGTAGCTGGCGCCGACGATGAGCACGTCCTTGCCCTTGAATTCAAGCGCGTCACGGAAGTCGTGCGCGTGCAGCACGCGGCCGCCGAAGGTTTCGAAGCCCGGGAAGTAGGGCACGTTCGGCGTCGAGAAGTGGCCGCTGGCGACGATGACGTAGTCGAACTCTTCCGAGTAGGTCACGTCCTGGTCGTAGTTGTGCACGGTGACGGTGAACTTCTTCGTCGCGTCGTCAAAGGTGACGTTGCGGGCGGCGGTGTTGAAGCGGATGTACTTGCGCACACCGGCCTTCTCGACGCGGCCCTTGATGTAGTCCCACAGCACTTCACGCGGAGGGTAGGAACCCATCGGGCGACCGAAGTGTTCGTCGAAGGTGTAGTCGGCGAATTCCAGGCACTCCTTCGGGCCGTTCGACCAGAGATAGCGGTACATGCTGCCGTGCACCGGCTCGCCGTGCTCGTCCAGGCCGGTGCGCCAGGTGTAGTTCCACATGCCGCCCCAGTCCGACTGCTTTTCGTAGCACACGATTTCCGGAATGTCGGCGCCCTTGGCCTGGGCGGACTGGAAGGCCCGGAGCTGGGCCAGGCCGCTGGGGCCGGCGCCGATGATGGCAACGCGCTTCTTCATGATCTGTATCCCTCTTGTGTGGTCCGTTCTGGATACGACCGCGGCATGCTCTCGGCCGCCCGGTCGGTCGCTGGACGTCGTGCATTCGCCGCGTCTCAGGTGCGGCGAATGATGCGAAGGCGGACCAATGCCCACAATTCTCAAGAGGGATTACCTCTTAAGGGGTAAGGGGCGGGTGAGTCGAGGGACTAGGGGCTAGGGATCGGGGACTAGGGAACAGGTGTGGCTGCGCCACACGAGGTCAGGGCGCGGCCCCTCTAGCCCCCAGCCCCTGACCCCTAGCCCCTGCTTACCCCCAAAGAGGTAATCCCTTGTGAGAATTGTTCCGACGGCGGCCCGCTTCCAATAATCGGACCCACATCGAGACGACCGCGCAACGTCAGCCGGTCGCGAAGTGCGGGGAGATCAGGGTGACGCAGTGCTGCTGCCGTTTTGACGCCGATCACGGACACGCCTCTCCGGACCCCTTCCGCACTTCTTCCTTCAGCACTCCCGCCAGTCGCAGCGTTGCGGCCGGTGCAGATTCTTCGCCACACCCGTTTCCGAGTATCAGGGTCGCATCCGGCAACGACGCCAGGTCGCGCGCCGACTCACAACCGGACAGCTATGGGCAGGCCGTCCGCTTTTTCAGATCGCCCGAAACCGTGGATCAACAGAGGGAGAACACCGTGCATAACCACCGACGTCACCGCAACACCCTGAGCGCCGTATTGCTGGGCCTGCTCGCCGTACCGTTCTGTGCCCAGGCAGAAGAAGCCGCCGCACCGGCCTACACGATCAGTGCCAATGTGGGCCTGTTCTCGCAGTACATCTTCCGCGGCATCAGCTACACGCAGGAAAATCCGGCGGTGCAGGGCGGTTTCGACCTCGCGCACTCGAGTGGCGCCTACCTGGGCATCTGGGGCACCAATGTGAGCGACCTGGCGCTGTCGAACGCGACCGGCGAGATCGACGTCTATGGCGGCTTTGCCAAGACCATCGATGACTGGACCTTCGATGTCGGCTTCCTGCAGTTTATTTTCCCGGGCGGCAAGTACGATCCGTCGGGCGAGAGCCTGAACACGCTGGAACTGAACGCGGCGGTGACGTGGAAGTTCATCCAGCTGAAGTACTCGTACGCGGTGACCGACTACTTCGGTTTCAGCAAGAAGGCATTCGGAGCGGATTCGGACGGATCGGACTACATCGAGCTGAACGCGAACTACGAGTTCATGCCGTCGTGGATCGCCAACGTTCATGTGGGTCACCAGAAGGTGAAGAACTACGACGACTACGACTTCACGGACTGGAAGGTGGGCGTGACGAAGAACTTCGAGGGGGGCTGGCAGGCGGCGGTGGCGTACGTCGACACCAATGCGGACAAGAACTTCTACACGATCTGCGACAACGGCATCCGCTGCAAGGACACCGGCGACAGCAAGTGGCTGATCTACGTGAAGCGCACGTTCTGATGACCAGGGGGCCGCAGCGATGCGGCCCCTTGCGCACAAGGGGGATATGACATGAGCAGCAATGCGGATGTGATCGGAGCGGCGCCGGTACGGTCGGCCAGCCGCGCCGAAAGTGCTTCACTGCACCGGAAGATCGACTGGACCGGTGCGTTCTGGGTGGCCAGCGGCGTGCCGGCGCTGGTGCTGTTTTCCATCGGCGCCATCGCCGCCACCGTCGGCAAGCCGTCGTGGATGGTGTGGGCGCTGTCGATCGGCTTCGGCTTCATACAGGCCTTCACCTATGCCGAAATCGCCGGCCTGTTCCCGCACAAGTCGGGTGGCGCTTCGGTGTATGGCGCGGTCGCCTGGGTGCGTTACAGCAAGATCATCGCGCCGGTGTCGGTGTGGTGTAACTGGTTCGCCTGGTCGCCGGTGCTTGCCATCGGTTCCGGTCTGGCGGCCGGCTACATCCTCGGCGCGCTGTTCCCGGCCGATGCGGCGATCAACACCTGGCAGCTGACGCTGCTCGACCTGAGCTTCATCAAGTCCGGGCTCGAACTGCGCATCAACGCGACCTTCCTGGTCGGCGTCGTGCTGTTGCTGGCGGTGTTCGGCATCCAGCACGGCGGCATCCTGCGGTCGGCACGCACGACCATGGTACTCGGCGTCACGGCGCTGATTCCGCTGATGCTGATCGCGCTGGTGCCGCTGCTGTCCGGTGACATGCCGTCGACCCACTTCTCGCCGATGGTGCCCATCGCCTACGAGAACGGTCTAGTGGTCGATGGCACCTGGAACATGGCGGGCGTCACGCTGATGGCGGGTGGCCTGTTCATCGCGGCCTGGTCGACCTACGGTTTCGAGACCGCAGTCTGCTACACCCGCGAGTTCAAGGATCCGAAGAAGGACACCTTCAAGGCCATCTTCTACTCGGGTCTGCTGTGCATCGTCGTGTTCACGCTGGTGCCGCTCGCCTTCCAGGGCCATCTCGGCCTGGGTGAGGTGGTGACGCCGCCGGTGGTCGAAGCGGACGGCACGGTGAGCACGCCGGCGGTCTATAGCGGCATGCTGGCACCCGATGTCTACAGTGGCATGGGTGTGGCCAACGTGATGTCGCACATGGTCGGCGGCGGCGAGATCGTGGCCAACGTGCTGGTCGTCATGCTGGTGCTGGCGGTGCTGCTGTCCATCATGACCTCGATGGCCGGTTCGTCGCGCACGCTGTACCAGGCTTCGGTCGATGGCTGGCTGCCGCGCTACCTGTCGCACGTCAATGAGCACGGCGCGCCGACCCGCGCGATGTGGACGGATCTGGGCTTCAACCTGATCCTGCTGCTGATGTCGGACTATGTGTTCGTGCTGGCCTGCTCCAACGTCGGCTACATCATGTTCAACTTCCTGAACCTGAACTCCGGCTGGATTCACCGCATCGACCGTCCGGACTGGGAGCGTCCGTTCAAGGCGCCGAAAATCATCCTCGGCATCGGTGTCGTGCTGGGCTTCGTCAACCTCGCGCTGATGGGCCTCGGTGCAGACATCTACGGCGCGGGTACGCTGACCGCCGGCCTGGTGTTCGCCTCGCTGATCATCCCGGTCTTCCTGTACCGCCACTACGTGCAGGACAAGGGCAAGTTCCCGGACGCGATGCTGGAGGACATGCACCTGAACGACCAGCTGGCGGAAGGCGGCAAGCGTGCCGGCATCCTGCCCTACATCACGCTGGCTGCCGGCGTCGCGGTGGTGATCATCGCGCACAACATGGCGGTGTATTGATGCAGCGGAGCCGTCGCGCGCTCGCGTGACGGCCGCGGAACGACGTCCGCACTTGCCGGCATCGGCCACTCCTGCGGGGGTTGTCGATGCCGGTTTTCTTTTGGCGTCGCGGTCCCAGGCTGTCCGCGCATGCCTACCCAGAATGGCTTACTCCCTCTTGAGAATTGCCCGGCCGGTGGCGCTTGCTGATAATCGCTCTGCCTTGCCTGAATCGGCGAATGACGTACTAAGGCGGAGCAAGCGGGAATGCGGGGTGCATTCCCGCCGGATGCGCAAGTCGCGGTGCGAGCGCCGCGACAACCAACTCTCCTCACCTTCACCGGCACGTGCAGCCAGCTCCTCCTGGCGCGCACCTGCCGGTTTCTTTTTTTTCAGGCCTGCGGCGAGGCCGGGTGGAAGCAGTTCAGGCGCAGCAGTTCGTCCGGTCGCACCGGCCGGCTGAACAGATAGCCCTGCAGGCGGTGGCAGCCGAGCTCGGTCAGCTGCGCCAGTTGCCCCGGCGTTTCCACACCCTCGGCCACGATATCCAGCCCCATGCTGTCGGCCAGCGAGGTGATGGCGCGCACGATGGTGACGGCGTCGGAGCTGCTGCGCAGCTGGCTCACGAAGCTGCGATCGATCTTCAGTGTGCGCACCGCAAAGCGCATCAGATAGGCGAGCGACGAGTAGCCGGTGCCAAAGTCGTCGATGGCGAGGCTGATGCCCATGGTGTCGAGCGCGCCGAGAATGTCGGTGGTGCGCGGGATGTCCTCCATCAGCGTGCTTTCGGTGATCTCCAGCTCCAGCATGCGCGGATCGACACCGGCTTCCCGCAGCGCGCCGGCGATGTCGCTCACCAGGTCGTCGTCCCGCAACTGCCGGCCCGAAAGGTTGAAGGCGAGGTGCAGCTGCGGCTGTGTCGCCTGCAGCATGCGCAGGTCGCGCAGCGCTTCGCGCAGCGACCAGCGGCTGACCGGCACGATGAGTCCGGTTTCCTCCAGCAGCGGAATGAAGCGGTCAGGCGGCACCACACCCTCGGTCGGGCTGTTCCAGCGCAGCAGCGCCTCGACCGTCGCCACGCGGCCGGTGCGGGTGTCGATGATGGGCTGATAGACGAGGAAGAACTCGCGCCGTTCGAGCGCGCCGTGCAGCGCGATCTCCGCCGACAGATTGGTGTGCGCGTGCGCATCCATGCTCTGGTCGTAGAAGCGCACGGTGTTGCGGCCCGCCGCTTTGGCGCGGTACATCGACAGGTCGGCGCGGCTGAGCAGTTCGTCGACCGAGTGACCGTTCTCCGGAAACAGCGCGATGCCGACGCTGGCGCTGACGAAGAACTCGCGCCCCTGTACGCGCACGCCTTCGGCAAGGGCCGCCAGTATCTTCTCCGCGATCTCGGTGACGGCGGCGCGATCGCCGGTCTCTTCCAGCAGCACGGTGAACTCGTCGCCACCCAATCGAGCCACCGTGTCCGAGGCGCGCACGCAGCCGCGTAGCCGTGCGGCGACCTCGGTCAGCAGCGCGTCGCCGACGCTGTGGCCCAAGGTGTCATTGATCACCTTGAAGCGATCGAGGTCGATGAACAGCACGGCCAGCGGGCACTCGGTGCGCATGGCGCGGCGCATGGCCTGGCGCAGCCGGTCGGTGAACAGCCGGCGGTTGGGCAGGTCGGTCAGCGCGTCCATGCCTGCCAGATACTCCAGCTGGTCCTGCGCGCGGATGCGTTCGCTGACGTCGCGCGAGGTGGCGACGTAGTGACTGATCCGTTGCTGTGCGTCGCGGATCGGGCTGATCGTCTTCTCTTCGTGATAGAGCTCGCCGTTCTTGCGCCGGTTGGTGAACACCATGCGGAACACCTCGCCGCTGCGCAGTGCACGCCACAGTCGGGCATAGACGTCGGGGCCGTGCAGGCCCGATTTCAGCAGACCGGGCGAGCGCCCCAGCACTTCCTCTGCGGAGTAGCCGGTACTGCGCTCGAACGCTGGATTCACGTACTCGATCAGGCCGCCGGCACAGGTGATCAGCACCGCGTCGCCGGCCTGGTGCGCCGCGCGCGCCAGCAGGCGAAGTTCGCGCTGCGCGGCGTCCTCCGGCGTGCCGTGGCTCACGCGCAGCAGCCAGTGACCGCTCGCGTCGCCGGGCAGCGGGGCGCACTCGACGCAGACCGGACGACCTCCGTCATGCAGATGCCAGATCTGCCGGCTCACCGCGTTGCCGCAACCGGCCCGGAAGGCGGGCCAGCCCGACTGGCCGTCGTTGTCGAGTTCGCGGAACACACGGTGCACCGGCTGCCCACGGACGTCGGTCAGGGTGTCGGGCCAGCCGGTGTGGTCGATGATCCGGCCCTCGTGGGAAAGCCTGAGCAATGCCGTCGTTGCAGCCTGCGGTGCGTCGCCGACGGCGACGCTGAAGGCATCAGGGAAGGAAACGTGCTGCGTGCATGGCATGTCCATGGCGCTGCAGCTGAACAGTGCGGAAACGACGGCCATCGTGCATCCCCCGGTCTACATGGCAGCGTCCTGAACCGGTGTGTCCGGGTCAGGATGCATTGAATGTCGGGCGGGGTTCGGGCCCTTCTGCGCGCTCTGCGACGCGCCTTCTTCTGCTGCTTACGGTTCGCGCACAGGGCTGCTTGAGGCCTGTCGTCACGATCCTCTCCCGGGAGACCGAGGGCTACTGACCGGCGCCGGCTCGGGGCGTACCGCCGGCAAGCGGCTGCATCATGTCCTTGGCGACGTCTTCGATGCGTCGGCGCTGCGCGCGCGCCGTCTTGCGCAGCATTTCGAAGGCGGGCTGGCGGTCTATGCGCATACGCTCCATCAGGATGCCGACGGCGATGCTGATTTCGCGCCGCTCGTCGAGCGCGCGCTGCAGGTGCTGGCCGGTACTGCGCAGCTGGCGCAGCTCTTCCGAGCGCGCCAGTGCGGTGCGCAGCGTGGGCAGCAGTTGTTCGACGTCGAGCGGCTTGACCAGATAGGCCAGCGCACCGCGTTCGATGGCGCTGCGCACCCGACCCGGATCGCCGAAGGCGGTCAGGAAGATCAGCGGCAGGCCATGGTGCTCGCGCAGTACCGCCGCGAACTCCAGTCCGGTCATGCCCGGCAGCTTCTCGTCGAGGATGACCAGATCGATGCGCGTCGTCCCGAGCAGCGCCAGCGCCTCTTCGGCCGAGCGTGCGACATGGACGCCGTAGCCGTGAGCGCGCAGCCCGTCGCCCAGCGTGGCTGCGTTCAGCCGGTCGTCTTCAACCAGCAGCAGTTGCGGGCTGGTGTCGTCGTATGTGTGCATGGTCGCGGGTCTCGTCAAACGTAATGATGGGTGGCCGCAGCGCGAGGCGCGTCAGTACGCGTCCCGGCTGCTGGCGAAAATCCAGTGTGGCGTGCTCGGTCGGCAGCAGCGCGGCCAGCAGTTCGAGGCCCTGGCCGAGGCCGCGCCGCGCGGCGAAATCGAAGCCGGGCGGCAGCTCGCCGCCGTTGCCGATGACGATGAGTGCGCCGTCGTCGTCCGTCGACAGCTCGACGTCCACGCCGGCGTCGCGGTCGATCTGCCGGTGCTTCACCGCATTCATCAGCAGCTCGTTGAGCACGATGGCCAGCGGCACCGCTTCGCTGTCGGCCAGGCGAAGTTCGAAGGCGCTGAGGTCGCGCACGTCGAGCTTCACCCGGGCGTCGAACAGGCCTTCGATGCTGCCGGCAATCATGCGCAGGAATTCGCCGAGCTGGACCGGTGCACCGGCCTGACTGCCCTGTAGCTCGTGGATGACGGCGATCGATCGAACCTGGCTGATGGCGCCGGTCAGCGCATGGGCGAGCGCCGGGTGCTGCCCGGCGCAGCGGCGCAGCAGTCCGACCACGCCCTGCAGGCTGTTCTTGATGCGGTGGTGCGCCTCACGCACCAGCGTTTCGCGCTGCCGTTCGGCCTGCGCCAGCCGGTGCGCCTCGGCTTCCTTGCGCGCCGTGATGTCCTCGGCGACGCCGGCCACGCGTGCATGGCCGTCCTGCGCCTGCCACGGGAAGGCGCGGCAGTGCAGCCAGCGCAGGCCGCCTTTGCGGTCGGCGACGCGCACCTCGACTTGCGCCACCTCGCCCTGCGCCTGGGCAGCAAGAAAGGTTTCGAAACGCGATCGGTCGGGCGGTGCCACCGCCTGTGCCCAGCCGTTCAGGTCGCCGGGCTGTTCGCCGTTCGGCAGTGCGCTGATGTCCGAAAAGGCGGGGCTGGCGTAGTACAGCGCACGCGTGTGCGGGTCGCTGACCCAGAAGATTTCGCGAATGTGCTCGGCCAGCAGATAGAAGCGCTCCTGCGCTGCACGCAACGCGGCTTCGGCCTGCTTGCGTTCGCGGATGTCGCGCACGACCGCGATGACCGCGGGCCCGCCGGCGAACTCGATGCGCGAGCCGACGACGTCGACCGCGACCGTTTCACCGTCGCGGGTGAGCGCCACGCCGTCGAGGTAGCGCGTGCTGCGCCGCATCGCCAGTTCGTCGAAACAGGCCTGGATGCGCGTCTCTTCGGACGGCGGGTAGAGCATGGATACGTGCTTGCCGGCGACTTCCGCGGGGCGGTAGCCCAGCAGTTCACTCGCCGCGCCGTTCATGTGCATGATCACGCCGCGCGGCGTCATCAGAAGCAGGGCGTCGGCGATGCCCTCGAACAGGTCGGGGAAGGCGGGGATGCCTATGGCATCGGCGTCGCGCTCGCTCTTTCCCCGTCGCGTGCCTGCGACCTCGCCGCCCGGAAGACCCGGTGCGGGTGCTGCTGGGAATGCAAATTCGCGAACCATCGTGGTGCGCCCCCCTGGCTGCGCCTGTTCTGCCGTACTCGAAAGCTTCGCGCTGGGGCCGGGCGCTGAGCGTACGCAAATCTGTTGCCACCTGATGCGTGGCACTTTTCAATTCAAGTTTAGCGCAAGCGCGTCGGCGGATTCAGGCCACGAAATGCTTTGCTGCGGCCATTTGTAACGATCGGGTTCCGGAGTGGACCGGAAAACGATCTGCGCGCCTGCTGGCGATGGCGGCGACAGCGACGGGAAGTGATCACGGATGACTGCCGAGGGCGGTGTGCGTGCCCGGCGGCGGCGGAAAACAGCGTGGCGGCGGCCGGGGCCTCCGGCGAATGGTGCCGGAGCGGCGGCTGCTCAGCCGCTCCAGAATCGGGCGCTCAGCACAAGTGCCCACACGAGGAGCAGGTTGAGCAGAGAAACCATGACGGCGGCCGAGCCGATGTCCTTGGCGCGTTTGGCCAGCGCGTGGTTCTCCAGCGAAATGCGGTCGACGGTGGCTTCGACGGCGGAATTGAGCAGCTCGACGATCAGCACCAGCAGCACTGAGAACACCATCAGCGCCCGTTCGACACCGCTGTTGCCGAGCCACAGCGCGAGCGGCAGCAGCAGCACGGCGGCGATCACTTCCTGGCGGAAGGCGTCTTCGTGACGGAAGGCGGCACCCAGACCTTCGGCCGAGTAGCGGGTGGCATTGAGCAGACGGCGCAGACCGGTCTTGCCCTTGAACGGACTTTCTTGCATCGGCACAGCTTGAGGCGGAAATGTTGCAGGGCGCCGGTCGGCGCCCTGCGGAAGGACTTACTTCAGCGCAGCCAGTGCGGCGGCGTAGTCGGGTTCCTGCTTGATTTCCGGCACCAGCTCGGCGTGCAGCACGGTGTCGTCGGCGTCGAGCACCAGCACGGCGCGCGCGGTCAGACCGGCCAGCGGGCCGTCAATGATCTCGACGCCGTAATTGGCCATGAACTCGCGGCCGCGCAGCGTCGACAGCGACTGCACGTTCTGCAGGCCCTCGGTTTCGCAGAAGCGCTTCATCGCGAACGGCAGATCGGCGGAAATGACCAGCACGACGGTGTTGGCGATGCTGCCCGCCTGTTCGTTGAACTTGCGGGTCGATGTCTGGCACACCGGGGTGTCCAGGCTGGGCACGATGTTGAGCACCTTGCGCTTGCCGGCGAGGCTGGCCAGCGACACATCGGCCAGGTCGGTGCCGACCAGCGTGAAGGCGGGCGCCTTGGTGCCCTTGGCAGGGAAGTGACCGGCGAGGTGGATGGGATTGCCGGCGAGCGTGACGGTCTGGGTCATGGGGTGTTCCTCCTGGTGCGTGGCGCTGCGAGGGGCCCGATCGGTCGATCAGGGATAGAAGACGTAGAGGCGGTAGCCCCCGGCGTTGGTGTCGGTCGGGTCGACCAGCACGCTGACCGCCTGTTCCGATGCCGCCGCGAATTCGCTGCGCTGGCGGTCGGCCGGCAGGTAGTCGGCAGGTGCGAGCACGCGGCGCACGATGGGCCGGTCGCTGGTGTCGGTCAGGCTCAGTTCGAGATGCGGCCAGTCCTGCGCGTGCGTGGCGCCGTTGCGCAGCAGCGCATTCAGGCGCAGCAGCGGTGCGCGTTCGGTGTCCGGATTCAGTTCCGATGATTCGATGCTGATCAGGTCGGCGCGACGCGGCGCCGGCAGTATGCAGCCCAGGCGGGCGCAGGCCTGCTCGAACAGTGGCTTGAGGGCCGGTTGGGCGATCACCAGTTCGGTGCGGAACAGATAGGCAAGCTGGGCGGCGGCCAGCAGCACCAGCAGCAGGATGGCCACGCTCCACAGCGCCGTCTTCAGCGCGCTGCGATGCGGCGCCTGGTCCTCGCCATACAGTTCGCGCCGGATGCGCTGTACCGCCGGGTCGCGCACCGGTTCGAGCGCTGGCGGCGGGTCGAGCAGGGGATCGCGCGCGGGCGCGGCGACGATGTCGTCGTCGGGGGCCGGCGCGGCTTCAAGTTCGACGATGTCCAGCGGCTGCGTGACGTCCGGATCGGGCTCGGGCGCCGCCTCAGTGGTGGTGGTCGTGCCGGGATGGTCGTCGACGAGGGCTTCGCTTTCGGTGGCGAGCTCGGGGGCGTCTGCCGGCGCCGTGTCGTCGACGCGCGTCTGCCAGTAGTCGGTGGTGCGTTCGACCAGTGCTTCCATGCTGTCGCCGGGCTGCGGCGAGGGCGGCGCGTCGGCGCTGCCGACGTCGAGGTCCAGCCGGTCGGTGGTGACGGCGGCCGGGTCGTCCGCCCGCAGTTCGATGTCTGGTTCTGCAGCGAAAGTCAGCGTGGCGTGGCTGTGTTCCGGTTCGTCCGGGACCGGTGCAGCGTTCTCGATTTCGGTGCTGGAGGGCGGCGTTGCGAGGGCTGCGACGGCGGGCGCGGGCGTGTCGCCGCTTTTCGGGAGCGGCACGTCCACCATCGCGTCGACCGCGTCGAACACCGTGTGGCAGCGACCGCAGCGCACGCGGCCCTCGCGTGCCCGGAGCTGCACCGTGTCGACGCGGAAGACGGTGGCGCAGGCCGGGCAGCGGGACAGCATCAGACGCGCGTCCCGGTCAGCAGCACCCAGCCTTCCCGCTCGCCGGCAACCTCCAGTTCGAAGGCCGGGCGATAGGCGGCGCGCACCATGTCGGTCTGCGCGGCGAGGATGCCGGACAGCGCGATGCGTCCGCCGCTGCGCGTGAGGCCGCACAGCAGCGGCGCAAGCACGGTGAGCGGATTGGCCAGGATGTTGGCCACCACGACGTCGGCCGTGTGGTCGATGTTCTCGCGCGAGTGCAGCAGTTCGAGCGTGGCACCGTTGCGCTCGGCGTTGTAGCGCGCGGCGTCCATTGCATGCGGATCGATGTCGGTGCCGGTCACGCGCGCCGCACCGAGCTTGGCCGCGGCGAGCGCCAGGATGCCGGAACCGCAGCCGTAGTCGATCACCGTTTCGCCGCCGCGGATGACCGAATCCAGCCACTCGAGGCAGAGCCGTGTGGTGGGGTGCGAGCCGGTGCCGAAGGCCATGCCCGGGTCAAGCGTGATGTTGATCGCCGCGGGGTCGGGCTGGTCATGCCAGGACGGCACGATCCACAGCCGCTTCGAAACCGGAATGGGCTCGAACTGGGCCTGCGTGATGCGCACCCAGTTCTGCTCGTCGAGCGGCGAGGTCGTGTACGGGGGCGGGGCGGTCAGGCCGGCCTGCTCGGCCGCTTCGGCCATCGCGGTGGCGTAGTCGGCGTCGCGGTCGAACAGCGCGTGGATGCGCGAATGCGGCCACAGCTCGACGGCGACCGGCATGCCGGGTTCACCGAACTGCGGCTTCTCGTCCGGCGTACCGGCGTCGGCGTCCTCGATGTCGACCGACAGCGCGCCCGCTTCGAGCAGCGCGTCGGACAGTGCCTCGGCGTTGGCTGAGTCGGCCAGCAGCGTGACCGTGATCCACCCGCCCGCCTGCTGCTCGTCCGGCTGTTCGCGCGATTCGGTCATTTGACCTTGGCCGCTTCCTGCGCCGCGAGCTTCTGCTCGAGGTAGTGGATGCTGGTGCCGCCGTCCATGAAGCGGGTGTCGTGCATCAGCTCTTGATGCAGCGGGATATTGGTCTTGATGCCGCTGACGATCATTTCCGACAGCGCGATGCGCATGCGGCGGATGGCCTGGTCGCGCGTGTCGCCGTAGGTGATCACCTTGCCGATCATCGAGTCGTAGTGCGGCGGCACGGTGTAGCCCTGATAGACATGCGAATCGACGCGCACGCCGGGGCCGCCCGGCGGGTGATAGCCGGTGATCTTGCCCGGGCTGGGCGTGAACTTGTATGGGTCTTCGGCGTTGATGCGGCATTCCAGCGCGTGGCCGGTCAGCTTGATGTCGCGCTGCTTGAAGCGCAGCTTCTCGCCAGCAGCGACGCGGATCTGCTCCTGCACCAGGTCGATGCCGGTGATCAGTTCGGTCACCGGGTGCTCGACCTGGATGCGGGTGTTCATTTCGATGAAATAGAACTCGCCGTTCTCGTACAGGAACTCGAAGGTGCCGGCGCCGCGGTAGTTGATGCGGCGGCAGGCTTCGGCACAGCGCTCGCCGACGCGGGCGATCAGCCGTGCCGGAACACCGGGGGCCGGTGCTTCCTCGATGATCTTCTGGTGGCGGCGCTGCATGGAGCAGTCGCGCTCGCCCAGATAGACGGCGTTGCCGTGTGCGTCGGCCAGCACCTGGATTTCGATATGGCGCGGGTTCTCGAGGAACTTCTCCATGTACACGGCGGGGTTGTTGAACGCCGCGCCGGCTTCGGCACGGGTCATCTGCACCGCGTTGATCAGCGCCGCCTCGGTGTGCACGGTACGCATGCCGCGTCCGCCGCCGCCGCCGGCCGCCTTGATGATGACCGGGTAACCGATGGAACGCGCGATGCGGACGATTTCCTTCGGGTCGTCGCCGAGCGCGCCTTCAGAGCCGGGCACGCAGGGCACGCCGGCCGCCTTCATCGCGTCCTTGGCCGATACCTTGTCACCCATCAGCGTGATGGTTTCCGGGCGCGGGCCGATGAACACGAAGCCGCTGCGCTCGACGCGTTCGGCAAAATCGGCGTTCTCGGACAGGAAGCCGTAACCGGGGTGGATGGCTTCCGCATCCGTCACTTCGGCGGCCGAAATGATGGCGGGGATATTCAGGTAGGACTGGCCGGACGGCGCCGGGCCGATACAGACCGATTCATCGGCCAGTCTGACGTACTTGGCCTCGGTGTCGGCTTCGGAGTGCACCGCCACGGTGCGGATGCCCAGCTCGCGGCAGGCGCGCAGGATGCGCAGCGCAATCTCGCCACGGTTCGCGATCAGAATTTTTCCGAACATGGGGAGGTCGCTCAGCCGATGATGAACAGCGGCTGGCCGTATTCGACCGGCTGGCCGTTCTCGACCAGGATGGCCTTCACGACGCCGGCGGCGTCGGACTCGATTTCGTTCATCAGCTTCATCGCCTCGATGATGCACAGCGTTTCGCCGATCGCCACCGACTGGCCGACATCGACGAAGGCTTTGCCGCCCGGCGACGAGGAGCGGTAGAAGCTGCCGACCATCGGCGACTTCACGACATGGCCTTCCGGCAGTGCGGCTTCGGCCGGTGCGGCGGGCGCGGCGGCGGCCGGCGCGGCGGCGGCGGCGACCGGCGCCGGCGCAGCAACATAGGTGGCCTGGGCGGCCGGTGCCGGCAGATGCTTGGCGATCCGCACCTTTTCCTCGCCCTCGGTCACTTCCAGCTCGGAAATGCCCGATTCCTGGACGAGGTCGATCAGCTTCTTGAGTTTGCGCAAATCCATGGTGTATCCCCGCGTAAGCCGGCCTTCGTTGTGCCGGCGAGTGTTTATTTTCTGGTGTCGAGCCGCCGCAGCGCGAATTCGAGCGCGGCTTCGTAACCGTAGGCGCCCAGACCACACACCACGCCGACGGCGATGTCCGACAGATACGAGTGGTGCCGGAATGCTTCGCGCGCATGCACGTTGGACAGGTGCACCTCGACGAACGGAATGGCGACCGCAGCCAGCGCGTCACGTATGGCCACACTGGTGTGCGTGTAGGCGGCCGGGTTGATCAGGATGAAATCGACGCTCTCGCTCCGGGCAGCCTGGATGCGGCCGACCAGATCGCCTTCGTGATTGCTCTGGAAACACTCGAGCGATACGCCGGCAGCAAGCGCATTCACCTTCAGCTTCGCGTCGATGTCGGCGAGCGTCAGATGACCGTAGATTTCGGGTTCCCGCGTGCCCAGAAGATTCAGGTTGGGCCCGTGCAGCACGAGGATGCGACGGGTATTGGGGGTCGCATCCTGCGCCGCCGGCTGCGTGGCAGGTTTGGTCGCCTTGCGGCGCGTTGTTGGCTGCATGGCGGCAAGTTTGCCGGAATTCGCGTCAGATTGTCCAGCCGGGCCGGGTTCGGGCGCTCAGCGCAAGCGGGCAAGCAGGATGGCCTCCAGCTCCTCTTCCTTGTAGGTACCCAGCTTGCGTTCGACGATCTTTCCGTCTGGCGAGAAGATGACGGTAAAGGGCATGGCCTGCGCCCCGTTGCCCAGATCCGCCGACAGCTGGATGGCGTCCGAACCGCCGATCAGCAGCGGATAGGCAATCTTCTCTTCCTGCAGGTAACGGCGCACGTTGTCGGCGTTATCGATGCTGATGCCGACAAACTGCACGCCGCGATCGCGGTACTTCTCGGCCAGGCGGGAAAAGGCCGGCATTTCTTCGCGGCAGGGCGGGCACCAGGTGGCCCAGAAATTCACCACCTGCAGCTTTCCACGCCAGGCGGAGAAGGGCATGGGCTGGCCGTTCGCGTCGGCCAGATTCAGCGCTTCGAGGCGCGCTGCATCGGTCGTCGCAGCCTCGGTCAGCTGCGGTTGCCGGCTCTGGCCGAACCACACCCCGGCCACGCCGGCCGCGACGACCACCGCGGCGATCAGGCCGCGGCGCATCCAAGCATTCATTCCGTTTCCTCTTCCTTGTCCAGCAATGCGCGCAGCGACTCCGCGCGCAGCCTCTCGCGTCCGCGAGAGCGTTCAAGACCGGCCGGATAGACCGCGAGTTCAACCGGCAGGTCGTCCCAGTCGAACAGCAGCGTGGTTTCCGGGCTGTTGCGGTCCGGGCGGCGAGGGTCGCGCGAGTCGAAGTCGACGCCGTTGTTGAGCAGGAAGAGCTCGACTTCCTTGGCGCTGTCGGCGAACACCTGCAGCTCGATCGCAGTAAAGCGCCCGGCCGTGCCGTCGACCACGCCGCCGGTGGCGTAGGGCTTGAAGCGGTCCAGTTCGACCATCAGCTCCAGCGTGGCGTTGCGCAGCGTGCGCAACTGTTCGGGCTGCTCGTCGGCGAAATAGATGGCCTGGTAGTCGCGCACCGCCTCCTCGATCTCGGCATTGGTGGGCAGTTCCTCGTTCGGACCGACGCCGAGCTGGCGAGCGGCCTTGCGTTTGGCCAGGCCGTAATCGCGGATGCCTTCTTCCGCGATCAGTCGCGCCGCGGCACTGGCGATCTGGCGTCTGATGTTGCTGGGGCGCATGTCGGGTGCTGCAGGGAAAGGAGGGGCGGGTTGATAGAATCCGCGACCATTCTGTCACATCGACCCACCATGCACATTCACATCCTCGGCATCTGCGGCACCTTCATGGGCGGCATCGCCGCGCTGGCGCGCGAAGCGGGTCACCGCGTCACCGGCTGCGACGCGAACGTCTATCCGCCGATGAGCACGCAGCTCGAACAGCTCGGCATCGAGTTGATCGAGGGCTACGATCCTGCTCAGACAGCGCTGGCGCCCGATGTGTTCGTGGTGGGCAACGCGGTGTCGCGCGGCAACCCGCTGCTCGAGGAAATCCTCGACCGCGGCCTGCCATACGTATCAGGACCGCAGTGGCTGGCGGAGAACGTGCTCGCTGGCCGTTGGGTGCTGGCGGTGGCCGGTACGCACGGCAAGACGACGACTACCTCGATGCTGGCCTGGATGCTGGAAACGGCCGGCCTGAAACCCGGCTTCCTGATCGGCGGCGTGCCGCAGAACTTCGGCGTGTCGGCACGCCTCGGTGACGCCCCTTTCTTCGTCATCGAGGCCGATGAGTACGACACCGCCTTCTGCGACAAGCGTTCGAAGTTCGTGCACTACCGCCCGCGGACGGCGATCCTGAACAACCTGGAGTTCGATCACGCGGACATCTTCCCTGATCTGGCGGCGATCGAGACGCAGTTCCATCATCTGGTGCGCACGATGCCGCGTCTTGGCCGCATTGTGGCCAATGGCGGCGAGGCGTCGCTGAAGCGTGTGCTGGCGCGCGGTGCATGGAGCGAGGTCGAGTGGTTCAACGACGCCGCCGGCTGGCGCGTCGAGTCGACCGGCGAGGCGCTGGCGGTGGTCGGGCCGGCGGGCGAACGCGCGGCGGGGCGTCTTGCGATGCCCGGCATGCACAACGCGAACAATGCGCTGGCCGCCATGCTGGCGGCGCGGCATGCCGGTGTGCGACCGGAGCAGGCGCTGGCGTCGCTCGGTGAATTCGTCGGCATCCGGCGCCGGCTCGAGCGCGTCGGCGAGGCCGGTGGCGTCACCGTCTACGACGACTTCGCCCATCATCCGACGGCCATCGACGAAACGATACGCGCGCTGCGTTCGGTGGTGGGCGACGCGCGCATCGTTGCGGTGATCGAGCCGCGCTCCAACACGATGAAGCTCGGCGTCATGAAGGCGCGTCTGCCCGATGCGCTCGCAGAGGCGGATGTGTGCTACTGCCTCGGCGGCCCTGCGCTGGGCTGGGACGCGGCAGAGGCGCTGGCGCCGCTGGGCGAACGGGCCCGTGTCGCGTCGTCGGTGGAGGATCTGCTTGATGCGCTCGCCGGCGGCGTGAAAGCTGGCGACCACGTGCTGGTGATGAGCAACGGCGGCTTTGGCGGCGTGCATCGTCGCCTGCTTGATCGCCTTGCCGGCAGGGTCTGAAGGCACCCGCTTGGTGCGGGGCAATATTGATAAGGATCAATACCCGTGCTAGCTTATGCCTGTTAAGCGGCCTGCAGAAGCCGTGTCAGGGGGAGATAACACTTCCGGGGCAGTTCAGTGTCCGCAGTGCTCAGCCAATCCAACGAGTTCAGCATCGTTGCGCGCCGCAACTGTTCGATGTCGCCGCGCGCACTTCTGGCCTTCTTCCTGGTCACGGCTGTGTTGTCTCTACTGATCGCGATGGCGTGGGCCATGGCTGGTGTCTGGTGGGTACTCCCGTTCGCGGGCGTCGAAATCGGGGCGCTGGGCATTGCCTTCATCGCTTTCGGCAGACGTGTAGGTGATTTCGAACGCATCCATCTCGACGACAGCCGGTTGGTCGTGGAGGTCTGCGAACGGGATCGTGTCTGCAGACATGAGTTTGTGCCCGCATGGGCAAAGGTCGAAACGCGCAGGGTCGGCCTGGGTTCCGAGGTAGTCGTGCGGTGCCGCGACCAGCAGGTCGTGGTGGGGCGGTATCTGGACGAGGGCGGCCGCGAGTTGCTGGTGCGGGAGCTGTCGGCTAGATTGCGGGAAAGACGGTTTTAAGACCGCGGTTTCAGAATCAATCACAACATATATCTGGGGTTGCAATATGGCGCTAACAAGAGGTGGCTCGTCCATCGCCCGCAGGGCGTGGGCCGGGATGGGGTTGTTTCTGCTTGCTGGGCTTGCCCAGGCGGAAATGAAGCTCAATCTGCAGGAGCCGATCACCGAACTGGGTCAGAAGGTGTATGACCTCCACCTGCTGATGACCATTGTCTGTGGCGTCATTTTCGTGGCCGTCTTCGGCGTGATGTTCTGGTCGGTATTCGTGCACCGCAAGTCCGCCGGTCACAAGGCCGCAACCTTCCACGAAAGCACCACGGTAGAAATCCTGTGGACCATCGTTCCGGTCTTCATCCTGCTCGGCATGGCCTGGCCTGCCACGAAGACCATCCTCGCGATGCGCGACACCAGCAACCCCGACATCACGATCAAGGCCACCGGCTACCAGTGGAAGTGGGGCTATGACTACCTGAAGGGCGACGGCGAAGGCATCAGCTTCACCAGCAACCTGTCGACGCCGCAGCCGCAGATCCGCAACGAGGCGGCTAAGGGCACCGATTACCTGCTCGAAGTCGACAACGAGCTGGTCGTGCCGGTCGGCAAGAAGGTGCGCATCCTGACGACGGCGAACGACGTCATCCACGCATGGTGGGTGCCGGCGCTGGCGGTCAAGCAGGACGCGATTCCCGGCTTCATCCGCGATACCTGGTTCCGTGCCGAGAAGACCGGTACGTTCCGCGGTCAGTGCGCCGAACTGTGCGGCAAGGACCACGGCTACATGCCCATCGTCGTCAAGGTGGTGACCGAAGACGAATACGCGGCATGGGTCGACAAGAAGAAGGCCGAGCTCGCCGCTGCGGCTGACGACCCGAACAAGATGTACACCGTCGAGGAACTGAGCCCGCGTGGTGCCAAGGTGTTCGCCGCCAACTGCGCCGCCTGTCACCAGGCCAATGGCCAGGGCCTGCCGCCGGCCTTCCCCGCGCTCGACGGCTCGAAGGTGGTGCTTGGCTCGCAGGACGCGCAGATCAATCTCGTGATGAACGGCAAGTCGGGTACTGCGATGGCCGCGTTCAAGCACCTGAGCGATACCGATCTGGCTGCCGTGCTGACCTACACGCGCAACAGCTGGAGCAATGCGACGGGCGAGGTCATCCAACCGTCGGACATCAAGATGGCCCGCGAAGAGTAAGCGGCTCTCTGAACGTTCAGTCACTTTCTAGATTTCCAGGAGATACACATGGCTGCGATTCCGGGCGGTGCCGACCACTCGCACGATCATTCGCATGATCACCACCCCAGCGGACTGATGCGCTGGGTGACCACCACCAATCACAAGGACATCGGCTCGATGTACCTGTGGTTCTCGTTCGCAATGTTCATCGTCGGCGGCATCATGGCGCTGGTGATCCGTGCCGAGCTGTTCCAGCCGGGCCTGCAGGTGGTCGATCCCGACCGCTTCAACCAGATGACGACGCTGCACGGTCTCATCATGGTGTTCGGCGCCATCATGCCGGCCTTCGTCGGCTTCGCGAACTGGATGATCCCGCTGATGATCGGCGCATCCGACATGGCGTTCGCGCGCATGAACAACTGGTCGTTCTGGCTGCTGCCGCCGGCCGCCATCCTGCTGACGACCTCGCTGCTGGTTCCGGGCGGTGCCGCCGCGTCGGGCTGGACGCTGTACCCGCCGCTGACCATCCAGATGGGCATCGGCATGGACATGGCGATCTTCGCGGTCCACATCCTCGGCATCTCCTCGATCATGGGTTCGATCAACATCGTCACCACGATCCTGAACATGCGCGCGCCGGGCATGACGCTGATGAAGATGCCGCTGTTCTGCTGGACCTGGCTGATCACCGCCTACCTGGTCATCGCCGTGATGCCGGTTCTGGCCGGTGCGGTCACCATGATCCTGACCGACCGTCATTTCGGCACCAGCTTCTTCAATGCTGCCGGTGGTGGTGACCCGGTCCTGTACCAGCACATCTTCTGGTTCTTCGGTCACCCCGAGGTGTACATCATCGCGATCCCGGCCTTCGGTGTCGTGTCGCAGGTGATTCCGGCCTTCTCGCGCAAGCCGCTGTTCGGCTACGCCTCGATGGTGTACGCGACCTCGTCGATCGCCATCCTGTCCTTCATCGTGTGGGCGCACCATATGTATACGGTGGGCATGCCGGTGGCCGGCCAGCTGTACTTCATGTTCGCCACCATGCTGATCGCGATCCCGACCGGCGTGAAGGTGTTCAACTGGGTGGCCACGATGTGGCGCGGCTCGCTGACCTTCGAAACCCCGATGCTGTTCTCGATCGGCTTCCTGTTCCTCTTCACGCTGGGCGGTTTCTCCGGCCTGGTGCTGTCGATGACGGCGGTGGACGTGCAACTGCACGACAGCTACTACGTCGTCGCCCACTTCCACTACGTGATGGTGGCGGGTGCACTGTTCTCGGCCTACGCCGGCGCCTACTACTGGCTGCCGAAGTGGACCGGTCACATGTATGACGAGAAGCTGGGCAAGCTGCACTTCTGGCTGTCGCTGATCTTCTTCAATATGACCTTCTTCGTGCAGCACTTCCTGGGTCTGGCCGGCATGCCGCGTCGTATCCCGGACTACTCGCTGCAGTTCGCCGAGTTCAACATGATCTCGTCGATCGGTGCCTTCGGTTTCGGTCTGTCGCAGCTCGTGTTCCTGGTTGTCGTGCTGAAGTGCATGAAGGGTGGCGAGAAGGCTTCGGCCAAGCCCTGGGACGGTGCTGAAGGTCTCGAATGGACGGTGCCGTCGCCGGCGCCGCACCACACCTTCGAAACCCCGCCAGTCTTCAAGTGAGTATTGGCGTGACCGAGATGGATGAGGCACTCCGCCGCCGCAACGTCCGCACGGCGTTGTGGCTGGCGGCCACCGCGGTGGCGGTGTTCGTGCTGTTTGTCGTGCGTTACGGGATGTCGGGTCAATGACCGAGCAAACCCGTGTTGCGGCCGGTTCCGAGCGCCGCAACCGTTCGACGCTGATACGCCTGGTGGTGTCGGCTTTCCTGATGTTCGGCTTCGGCTATGCGCTGGTGCCGTTCTACGAAAAGCTGTGCCAGGTGCTCGACGTCAACAACCTGAACAAGCAGGACAACACGCTGCCGCTCAATACCCAGGTCGATCGTTCGCGTAACGTGACGGTCGAGTTCGATGCGAACCTGCACAAGCTGCCGTGGAATTTTAAACCGGTGACCGGCTCACTCGTGGTTCATCCGGGTGAGGTGGTGACGGTGGAGTACGAAGTTTCGAACACGCGCGAGAACGCGGTGACGGGACAGGCGATTCCGAGTTACACGCCGTCGGCGGCGATGCAGTACTTCCAGAAGCTCGACTGTTTCTGTTTCAAGCAGCAGACGCTGGCAGCCGGGGAAACGCGACGCATGCCGATCGCCTTCCTCGTGTCGCCGGATCTGCCGAAGGACATCAACACGATCACGCTCTCCTACACCTTCTTCGAGGTGCCGGGGGCGACTGCAGCGACGACGCAGGACGGTCGCACGGGAGGCTGAAATGGCCGGGTTCGTGAAGGGTGTGGTGACAGTGCTTTCGGCCTTCGTCGGCATACGCCGCAAGGGCGATCACGACGCAGCGGTGTCATCGCTGACGCCGTTGCAAGTTATCATCACGGGCGTTGTGGCTGCAGCGCTGTTCGTGATTGCAGTGATCTTGGGTGTAAGAATTCTGATAAGCATCGCTTGAGAGAAACCGGGAAGGAAAAACATAAATGAGCTCGCATACGCCACAACAGGCCCCTTACTACTACGTACCTGCGCCATCGACCTACCCGATCACGGGTTCGATCGCGCTGTTCCTGTTTGCACTGGGTTCTGTGCTGACGATGAACAAGATCACCGGCGGCGGCTTCGTGCTCGGCGCGGGGGTGCTGGTCCTGTTCTACATGATGTATTCCTGGTTCGGCAAAGTTGCGCACGAATCCGAAGGCGGCCTGTACAGCAAGCGCGTGGGTGTTTCCTTCCGCTGGGCGATGGGCTGGTTCATCTTCTCTGAAGTGATGTTCTTCGCCGCCTTCTTCGGCGCGCTGTTCTACGCTCGCGTGCTCGCCGTGCCCGATCTGGCCAGCCTCGAACATCAGGCGCTGCTGTGGCCGGATGCCACCGCAATGTGGCCGAACGCGGGTCCGGGCTACGACGGCGGTCCGTTCACGCCGATGGGCGCCTGGGGCATCCCGGCGATCAACACGCTGCTGCTGCTGACCTCGGGCGTCACGCTGACCTGGGCGCACCACGGCCTGCTGCACAACAACCGCGGCCAGCTCAAGCTGGGCCTGTTCCTGACCATCGCGCTCGGCGTCGTGTTCCTCGGCTTCCAGGCCTACGAATACATGCACGCCTACTCGGACCTGAACGTCAAGATGACCACCGGCGTGTTCGGTTCGGTGTTCTACATGCTGACCGGCTTCCACGGCTTCCACGTGACGGTTGGTGCAACGATGCTTATCGTGATACTGTGCCGCGTCTTCGCTGGGCATTTCAGCCCGGAAAACCACTTCGGCTTCGAGGCGGTCGCGTGGTACTGGCACTTTGTCGACGTCGTCTGGCTGCTGCTGTTCGTCGTCGTGTACTGGATTTGATGTAAAGACGGGATCTGCGAGGAGGAGAGTGGGCCGGTAAGCAAAAAGAGCCCTTATAAAATAAACGCTCGGCGCCGCACATCGTGCGGCGCTTTTTTTCGTGGGTAGGGAGCGTTGGGGCGGGTGGCTTTCGGCGGCGAGGCGCCGCCGGTGGTCAGAGCTTGCCGGTGATGAATCCGAAGCGGTAGCCGAGCATCAGGAAGATGAACAGCGCCATCGACAGGCCGACGCGGATGGCCAGCGAGCGCAGCATGCGGCTCGAGTTGCCGCTGTCGCGAAACAGGAAGAACAGCGCTGAACCGAGGCTGGCAATCACGGTCAGCAGCATGAATATCACGAGATAACGCATCAGGAAGAATCCTTAGTCCGGGTGGTCAGTGTACCTGCCGGGCGTCCGACAGCAATGTTCCAGTTCCATTTCGCCCGCCGTCGTTTTCGCATCCGCCTGTGGCCTGCGCTGGCCTGCCTGCTGGTGATCGGCGTCACGCTGTCGGCGGCGCGCTGGCAGACCGCCCGCGCACACTACAAGCAGTCGCTGGCAGACGCTTACGCGACGCAGCAGCGGCAGCCGGCGCTCGACCTGGACCAGTGGAGTGATCAGGCGCCGCCCGAGTTCGCGCGCGCGACGGTGTCCGGTCGCTGGCACAGCGAAGTGCTGATCTACGCTGACAATCAGGTCCGCGACGGACAGGCCGGCTTCCTGGTGCACATGCCGCTGTGTCAGACCGCGCAGCGCTGTGTGCTTGTTGCGCGCGGCTGGGTCCGGCACGGCGGGCGTCGAGACGTGTTGCCGGCGGTTGTATCGCCGGCCGGGCTGCAACGCATCGAGGGTGTCGTCACGCGTGCGCAGCCGCGCTTCGTCGAGCTGTCGGGCGATTCGGTGCAGGGTGCCGTCTGGCAGAACGTCACCGTCGACCGCGTGGTAAAGACGACCGGTCTGCAGCTCGCGCCCTTCATTCTCGTGCAGACCGGTGATGCCGCGGACGGCCTGAGGCGCGACGACGTGAAGCCGGAGTTCGGCGTCGAGAAGCACTGGATGTACGCCGCGCAGTGGTACGCGTTCGCGCTGGTCACGCTGGTATTCGGGCTCTACGCAGCCATGCAGAAAGAGGGAGAGAAGTCTTGAAAGGCAAGAAGGTCCTGATCGTGCTCGCGGCGATATGTGTGTTGCCGCTGCTCGCGTCCTACGCGATGTATTTCCTGTGGCGCCCCGACAGCACGGTGAACTACGGTCAGCTGCTGTCGCCGCGCGCGCTGCCGGCCGAGGCGCTGACCACGGTCGATGGCAAACCTTTCGACTTTGCGTCCATCAAGGGGCGCTGGACCCTGGTGCTGGCCGACGGCGGCGCCTGCGATGCGAAGTGCGAGGAACTGCTCTATTACATCCGCCAGGTGCGCAAGGCGCAGGGCGAGCACCAGGAGCGCATCGAGCGCGTCTGGCTGGTGACCGACGGTACGCAGCCCAAGGCGGAACTGCTGACCGCGATCGAAGGCATGCACGTGGTCAAGGCGGCCGGCAGCGCCACGTTGGGCGCGTTCGCCGGCGATGCGACGCATCCGCGCGCCATTCATCTGGTCGACCCGTTGGGGCAGGTGATGATGCGTTACCCGGATGACCCGGATCCGAAGAAGATGATCAAGGATTTCCAACGTTTGATGAAGTACTCGAGGCTGGGCTGATGAAAACCTACCGCACGCTGTTGCTTGCCACGATTGCAATGACTTTCGCGCTGATCGTCCTCGGCGCCTACGTAAGACTGTCCGACGCCGGCCTCGGCTGTCCGGACTGGCCGGGCTGTTACGGCCACGTCACGGTGATTCATGCGTCCGAGCACATCACCGCGGCACAGGAAGCGAACCCCGAAGGTCCGGTCACCTTCGCCAAGGCGTGGAAGGAGATGATTCACCGCTACTTTGCGGGCATCGTCGGTCTGTTCATCCTGGCGATCGCTGCACTTGCCTGGCGTCATCGGCGTGAAGCCGGTGCCTCGCCGGTGCTGGCAACGGTGCTGGTCGGCGTGCTGTTCCTGCAGGCGATGTTCGGCAAGTGGACGGTGACCATGCTGCTCAAGCCGGCCATCGTGACCGGCCACCTGATCGGCGGGCTGACCGTGCTCACCCTGCTGGTATGGCTGTACGCCCGCACGCGTGGGCCGGCGGTACCGACCGTGTCGCCGGCGACGCGTGCGCTGGCGGTCGCCGCCTTCGTCGTGCTGGCGATGCAGATATCGCTGGGCGGCTGGGTCAGCACCAATTACGCGGCGCTCGCCTGTACCGACCTGCCGACCTGCCACGGCGAGTGGGTGCCGCAGATGGATATCCGCAACGGTTTCCACATCGTGCGCGAGCTGGGGCAGAGCGCCGACGGCGAAACGCTGACGATGGATGCGCTGACCGCCATTCACTGGATGCATCGCGTCGGTGCCATCGTTGCTGCACTGGTGATCGGTGCGCTGGGCTTCGCGCTGCGCGCTGCCGGCCACCGTCCGCTCGGCACGGCGCTGCTGGGTGTGCTCGCGCTGCAGATCATGCTGGGCCTGGCCAACGTGTGGTTCAGCCTGCCGCTGCCGCTGGCCGCTGCGCACAACGGTGGCGCTGCAGCATTGGTGATCCTCATGGTGCTGATAAACTACCGCGTCCGCGCCACGGCGCAGCAACGCGTTTCCGGAGTCCTAAATGAAAGCCCTGCGGCTTGATATCCAGCCCTTCTCGCTGAGGCTCGCGAATTATCTGCAGCTGACCAAGCCGCGCGTCGTGTCGCTGATCGTGTTCTGTGCGGTCATCGGCATGTTCCTGGCGGTGCCGGTCGGTCTGCCGGATTTCGGCATCGTTGCGGCGGCGACCGTCGGTATCGCCCTGGTCGCCGGTGCAGCCGCTGCGGTGAACTGCCTGGTCGAGCAGAAGATCGACGCCGTGATGGCGCGTACCCGCGCCCGCCCGCTGCCGCGTGGCGAGGTGAATTCGCTGGAAACGCTGGCATTCTCCGGCGTGGTCGGCGGCGCCGGCCTGTCCATGCTCTACCACTGGGTGAATCCGCTCACCATGTGGCTGACGCTGGGCACCTTCATCGGGTACGCCATCATCTACACGGTGTTCCTGAAGCCGGCCACGCCGCAGAACATCGTGATCGGCGGCGCCTCCGGTGCGATGCCGCCGGTGCTGGGCTGGGCCGCGGTGACCGGCGAGGTGTCGGCCGACGCACTGCTGCTGTTCCTGATCATCTTCGCCTGGACGCCGCCGCATTTCTGGGCGCTGGCGCTGTACCGCACGCAGGAGTACGCCAAGGCGGGTCTGCCGATGTTGCCGGTGACGCACGGTGCCGAGTACACGCGGCTGCAGGTGTTCCTGTACACCCTCATCCTGTTCGCGGTGACCATGCTGCCGTTCGCCTCGCGCATGAGCGGCTGGATCTACCTCGTGTCTGCGGTGGTGTTGTCCGGCATGTTCATCGTCTACGCCTGGCGCCTGATGCGCAATTACTCGGACGAACTGGCGAAGAAGACTTTCCGTTTCTCGCTGTGGCACCTGTCGCTGCTGTTCGCGGCCCTGCTGGTCGACCACTACATTCCGCTATGAAGCGCCGTCTTTTCCTCGCCGCCCTGCTGTCGGCAGGGCTGGCGGGCTGTGCGCCGTCCGGGCCGACCTTCCACAGCGTGGATATCACCGGCGCCGACTACGGCAAGGGCTTTGCGCTGACCGACCACACCGGTGCGGCACGCACGCTGGCCGACTACAAGGGCAAGGCGGTCACGCTGTTCTTTGGCTTCACGCACTGCCCGGACGTCTGCCCGACCAGTCTGGCGACGATGAAACAGGCGCTGGCGCTGCTCGGGCCGGACGCTGCCAGGGTGCAGGTGCTTTTCGTCACGCTGGACCCGGAGCGCGATTCCACCGAACTGCTGGCCGCCTACGTGCCTAAGTTCGATGCGTCCTTCGTCGGCCTGCGCGGCGACGCGGCGGCCACCGCTGCGGTCGCGAAGGAATACAAGATTTTCTACCAGAAGGTGCCGGGCAGCACGCCGGACAGCTACACGCTGGATCACTCGGCCGGCACCTATGTGCATGACACGCAGGGGCGCCTGCGGCTGTTCATCCGCCACGGCGAAACGCCGCAGAAGATCGCCAACGACCTGAAGGCACTGCTGGCTCAGGGTTGATCCTGGGCGCTGACGCCAACAAAAAAGCGACCCGAGGGCCGCTTTTTTGTTGGGGCAAACGAAGATCAGGCGGCCATGCCCAGCATCTTCTGCATCGACGCCTTCATCTTCTGCATCGCCTTGGCTTCGATCTGGCGGATGCGTTCGGCCGACACGCCGTACTCGGCGGCCAGTTCGTGCAGGGTGGCGGCTTCGCCGTCCTGCGCCAGCCAGCGCCGCTGCACGATGGTGCGGCTGCGGTCGTCGAGCGAGGCCAGGGCCGAATGCAGACCGTCTTCCTGCAGGCGCACGTTCTGCGCGGCCTCCAGCACTTCCAGCGGCTCGGCGGCCGAGTCGGCCAGCCAGTGGATGGGCGCCAGACGGGCGCTGTCGCGATCGTCGTCCTCACTGCTGCCTTCGAGCGCGACGTCCTGCCCGGTCAGACGGGTTTCCATCTCGACCACTTCTTCCGGCTTCACGCCCAGCGTCTTCGCCACTTCCCGCACTTCGGCAGGGTTCAGCGTGTTGCTGCTGCTCTTGAGGCTGCGCAGGTTGAAGAAGAGCTTGCGCTGCGCCTTGGTCGTGGCGACCTTGACCAGGCGCCAGTTGCGCAGGATGTATTCGTGGATTTCCGCCTTGATCCAGTGGATCGCGAACGACACCAGACGCACACCGCGGTCCGGGTCGAAGCGCTTCACCGCCTTCATCAGGCCGATATTGCCTTCCTGGATCAGATCGGCGTGCGGCAGGCCGTAGCCGAGATAGCCGCGGGCGATCGCCACCACCAGACGCAGGTGCGACATGACCAGCGCGCGGGCGGCTTCGAGGTCTTCGTCGTCGCGGAAACGGCGGGCAAGTGACTGTTCCTGCTCTTCGCTGAGCAGGGGCACGCGGTTGGCTGCCTGGATATAGCTGTCGATATTGCCCAGCGCACCGGGCATCGACAGATTCGGAACCATCAGAGCATGGGTCATGATTCATTCCTCCCTTGGGAAGCAAGATTAGCACTCCCCGCGTTTGAGTGCTAACAACTGCGACCGTTCATTGCGTTGCAACATGTAAGCCGAGCGGAGCGCCCCGCCTGCAGTGCGTTCGCGCTGGTTTGGGTTCGCGGCGAGCGCACGCTACAATCCGTCAATTCCCGACCGCTTCCTCGCCCCGGCTCCGATGCGCCTGCCTTCCGCCCTGTGTGCCGTCCTGCTCTGTCTGCCGCTGCTCGCTGCGGCGCAGCTGCGCGCGATTCCGCCGGATGCGATCAAGGCGAAGATGAAGCCGCCGGTCGATGGCATGGTCGAAGTCGGCAAGTACTCCTTCAGGTTGGCGCCCGGCGCCCAGATCCGTTCGACCGACAACCGCATCATGCTGCCGGTGATGATAGGCAGCGAGCAGGTGGTCCGTTACAAGCTCGACAACAACGGCGACCTGTATCGCGTCTGGGTGTTGTCGCCCGAAGAGATCGACCTGCCGGCACCCAAACAGTAATTTCCCCGTCCCCTTCGATGACCCGCAAGATTTACATCAAGACCTTCGGCTGCCAGATGAACGAGTACGACTCGGACAAGATGGCCGATGTGCTCGGCGACGCCGAAGGTCTGGAAAAGACCGACCGTCCGGAAGACGCCGACGTGATCCTGTTCAACACCTGCTCGGTGCGCGAGAAGGCGCAGGAGAAGGTGTTCCACGACCTCGGCCGGGTGAAGCACCTGAAGCGCGACAATCCCAATCTGATCATCGGCGTCGGCGGTTGCGTCGCCAGCCAGGAGGGCGCGGCCATCGTCGAGCGCGCGCCCTACGTCGATCTCGTCTTCGGCCCGCAGACGCTACACCGCCTGCCCGACCTCATTTCGAAGCGCCGCGCCAGCGGCCGGCCGCAGGTCGACATCAGCTTTCCGGAAATCGAGAAGTTCGATCACATGCCGCCCGCCCGGGTCGAGGGCGCGACCGCCTTCGTGTCCATCATGGAAGGCTGTTCCAAGTACTGCACCTTCTGCGTCGTGCCCTATACGCGTGGCGAGGAGGTGTCGCGCCCGCTGGACGACATCCTGACCGAGATCGCCACGCTGGTTGGCCAGGGCATCAAGGAGGTGACGCTGCTCGGTCAGAACGTCAATGCCTGGCGTGCGCCGATCAGCCGCGGCTCGGACGACATTGGCGACTTCGCCTTCCTGCTCGAATGCGTGCATGAAGTGCCGGGCATCGAGCGCATCCGCTACACCACGTCGCACCCGCGCGAAATGACGCAGCGCCTGTTCGATGCCTACGCGAAGCTGCCCAAGCTGGTGTCGCAACTGCACCTGCCGGTGCAGTCGGGTTCCGACCGCGTGCTGGCAGCGATGAAGCGCGGCTACACCGCGCTCGAATACAAGGCGGTCGTGCGCAAGCTGCGCGCGGCTCGGCCCGACCTGTCGCTGACCTCGGATTTCATCGTCGGCTTCCCCGGCGAGACCGAGGAGGATTTCGAAAAGACGATGAAGCTGATCGACGACGTCGGCTTCGACGGCAGCTTCAGCTTCATCTATAGCGCTCGCCCGGGCACACCGGCGGCCGATCTGGCCGACGACACCCCGCAGGACGTCAAGCTGGCGCGGCTGGCGCGGCTGCAGAAGCGCATCGACGAACAGGCGCAGGCGGTCAGTCAGAGCATGGTCGGCAGCGTGCAGCGCATCCTCGTCGAGGGGCACGCGCGCAAGGACGCCGCCGAACTGGCGGGTCGCACCGACAACAACCGCGTCGTCAATTTCCCCGGCCCGGCGCGGCTGATCAACCAGTTCATCGACGTGCGCATCACCAGCGCGCTGCCGCACAGCCTGCGCGGCGAAGTGGTCATCCGCGAGGCGGTCAGCGCTTGAAGCCGCGGCCGCTCGAACTGGTGCTGGAGCCGCTCGACAATGCGCGGCTGGCCAACCTCTGCGGTGTACTCGATGAGAATCTGCGCCAGCTCGAAACGGCTTACGACGTTGAGATCGCCCGCCGTGGCGAGCGCTTCCGGGTCAGCGGCGAGCCGGGGCAGTCACAGCGGGCGGCCGCTGCACTGCGCCATTTCTATGCAGCGGCCACCGAGCACCTGAGCATAGACGCGATACAGCTCGGCCTGATCGAGCTGTCGAACCGCATCGCGGCGGAGCCGGCGGCGCCGGTGCTGATGACGCGCAAGAGCAATCTGCACGGCCGCACGCCGCGCCAGACGCAGTATCTGCGGCAGATCCAGGAACACGACATCACCTTCGGCATCGGCCCGGCGGGCACCGGCAAGACCTATCTGGCAGTGGCCAGCGCCGTCGACGCGCTGGAGCGCGAGACGGTGGCGCGCATCGTGCTGACCCGGCCGGCGGTCGAGGCTGGCGAGCGGCTGGGCTTCCTGCCGGGCGACCTGGCGCAGAAGGTCGATCCCTACCTGCGCCCGCTGTACGACGCCTTGTACGACCTGATGGGTTTCGAGCGCGTCGCCCGCGCCTTCGAGCGGCAGGTGATCGAGATCGCGCCGCTGGCCTACATGCGCGGACGCACGCTGAACAACGCCTTCATCATCCTCGACGAGGCGCAGAACACGACGCCGGAACAGATGAAGATGTTCCTGACCCGCATGGGCATCGGCTCGAAGGCCGTCATCACCGGCGACCTGACCCAGGTCGACCTGCCGCGCGGCCACAAGAGCGGTCTGGCCGAGGCACGGAAAATACTTGCCGACGTGCGCGGCATCGCGATGACCGATTTCCTCGCCGAAGACGTGGTGCGTCACCCGCTGGTGGCGCGCATCGTGTCGGCCTACGAACGTTTCGAGGCGCAGCGCGAAGCCGAGGACGCGATGCGCAAGGGCCCGCGCGGCTGATGCGGCTGAATCTGTCGGTGCAGTACGCCTGCGCGCGCGACCGATGTCCGCCGCGCGAGGACGTGAAGCGCTGGGTGCGCGCCGCGCTCGACCCGGACGTGGTCGCGCGCGCCGACCTCACGGTGCGCTTCGTCGATGCGGAAGAAGGGCAGGCGCTCAATCTCGAATACCGTGGCCGCGACTACGCGACCAATGTGCTGTCGTTTCCGTACGAACAGGGGGCGCATCTTGCCGGCGACCTGGTGGTGTGCCAGCCCGTGCTGGCGCGCGAGGCGGTGGAGCAGGGCAAGGCCTTTGCCGACCACGCGGCCCACCTGATCGTGCACGGCACGCTGCATCTGCAGGGCTGGGATCACGAAACGTCGGACGACGATGCCGACGCGATGGAAGCGGAGGAGCGCGTCATCCTGCAAGGACTTGGCGTGGCCGATCCGTATTCGGACGACTACTCGATTCAATCAACGGAGGTTTGAAATGTCGGATCAGGACGACGACAGCAATGTCGGTTTGAGGGTGGTGGCCATCATCGTGATCGCGGTCGTCGCGGCGGTGGTGGGCTTTGCCGTATCGCTGGCCGGCAAGCCGGCTACGGATGCCGCAGTGGTCGAGGTGGTGGAGGTGATCGAGGTGCCCGAGCCGGTGGGCGAGGCGCTGGCGCGCATCTATTTCGCTGTCGGCAGTGCCGAACCCGGCGCCGATCTGGCCGATGCCGTGGCGCGGGCGCAGGCTGCGCTGAGCGCGACGCCGGACGCCATCGTGCTGCTGTCCGGCTTCCACGACCCGTCGGGGGATGCCGCCCAGAACGCCGAACTGGCCAAGGCGCGGGCCCTGGCAGTGCGTGACGCGCTGGTCGCGGCAGGCGTCGCCGAAGCCGGCATCAAGCTGCGCAAGCCGGAAGTCACCGCTGCCGACGGCCCGCCGGAAGAGGCGCGGCGGGTCGAGCTGCGCGTCCAGTAAGGCCGTGACACCCGGGAGATTCCGGATGCCTGACTCGAAACCGACACGCTGGCCGGGTTACACTGCCGGCGTGTTCGTTTCCCGCGTCCCGCATGGACAGTAGTTCCTCACCTTCGCAGCGCCCCGGTTTTCTCGAGCGGCTGTCGCATCTGCTGATGCGCGAGCCGGAAGACAGAGAACAACTGCTGGTGCTGCTGCACTCCGCCTTCGAACGCAATCTGCTGGACGCCGACGCCCTCTCGATCATCGAGGGCGCGCTCCAGGTGTCGGACATGCCGGTGCGCGAAGTGATGATTCCGCGCGCGCAGATGGACGTGATCGACATCGACGATCCGCTCGACAAGATCGTGCAGACCGCGCTGCGCACCGCGCATTCGCGTTTCCCGGTGATCGGCGAGAACCGCGACGATGTGATCGGCATCCTGCTCGCCAAGGATCTGCTGCGCCTCATGTCGGGTGACGACGACAGCCTGCGCGACATGCTGCGCCCGGCGGTATTCATCCCCGAATCGAAGCGTCTGAACGTGCTGCTGCGCGAGTTCCGTGCCAGCCGCAACCACATGGCCATCGTGGTCGACGAATACGGCGGCGTAGCCGGCCTCGTCACCATCGAGGACGTGCTGGAGCAGATCGTCGGCGACATCGAGGACGAGTACGACTTCGACGAGTCGGCCGACAACATCCGGGTCGACCAGACCGGTCGTTACCGGGTCAAGGCCGGCACCGAGATCGAGGACTTCAACGAGGTGTTCGGCACCACCTTCGACGACGACGCCTACGACACCGTGGGCGGGCTGGTCATCCACCAGATCGGTCGTCTGCCCAAGCGGGGCGAGGTGGTGCAGATCGACGCGCTGCGCTTCACCGTGCTGCGCGCCGACAGTCGCCGCGTGCACACGCTGATGGTCGATCGCATCGCGCCTCCGGCCGTACCGTCCGCCGTCGAATGAAGCCGGTCGTCCGACTGGCCGCTGCTGCTGCGGCCGGTGCGCTGGCGGTCGGCGGCTTCGCGCCCTTCGGCGTGTTCGCGCTGCCGGTCGTCGCGTTGGCCACGCTGCTGTGGCTGGTCGATACGGTGTCGCCGCGCAGCGCCGCGATGACCGGTTTTGCCTTCGGCATGGGCTGGTTCCTCGCCGGCGTGTCCTGGGTCAATGTCAGTCTGAGCCAGTTTGGCGGCATGCCCTTGCCGCTTTCGCTGCTGGCCACCGTGCTGTTCTGCGCCTATCTCTCGCTGTTCCCCGCTGCCGTCTGTGCCGCCATGCGCACGCTGCGACCGTCGGTGGCGCTGACGCCGTGGCTGTTCGCCGCGCTGTGGGTGTCCTCGGAGTGGTTGCGTGGCACGCTGTTCACCGGCTTCCCGTGGCTGGCCAGCGGCTATGCGCACGCGACGCCGAGCCCGCTCGCCGGCTACGTGCCGCTGTTCGGCGTGCACGGCGCCGGTTTCGTCGCCGCGCTGATGGCCGGTGTGCTCGCGCTGTTCGTGCTGCGGCGCATCGCGCTGCGTCCGGTGCTGCTGTCGCTGGCTGCGCTGCTGGCGTTCGGCGCCCTGCTCGGCAGCGTGCGCTGGACCGAACCGACCGGACGCCCGCTGACGGTCAGCCTGCTGCAGGGGAATATCGAACAGAGCATGAAGTGGGTGCCCGAGCGCCTGCCCGATTCGATGCAGACCTACCTCGACCTCGCGCGCGCCTGGCCGGCCGATCTGGTGGTGCTGCCGGAAACGGCCATTCCCTTGCCTTACGCCGAAATCGATCCGGCCTGGCTGGCGGCCGTGCGCGCCACCGGGCGCGACGTGCTGATGGGTGCGGTCACGCTGGGCGAGGTCGATGGGCGCGCGCGCTATTTCAACAGCGCGGTGGCGCTCGGCCACGACGATGCGCGTTACAGCAAGTCGCACCTGGTGCCCTTCGGCGAGTTCACGCCGCCGCTGTTCGCATGGACGCTGCAAGTGCTGTCCATTCCGATGTCCGACTTCGGCCGTGGCGCGAAAGTACAGCCGCCGCTGGCGCTGGCCGGCGAGAAGGTGGCGGTGAACATCTGCTACGAAGACGTGTTCGGCGAGGAGCTGATCGATGCCGCGCGCGAGGCCACGCTGCTGGTCAATGTGTCGAACACCGCCTGGTTCGGCGATTCGTTGGCACAGCCTCAGCATCTGCAGATTGCGCAGATCCGTGCGCTCGAGCTCGGGCGCCCGATGCTGCGCGCGACCAACACCGGCATGACCGCCGCGATACAGCCGGACGGTCGCGTCGTTGCGGCACTGCCGGCCTTCACCCGCGCGGCCCTGCGCGTCGAGCTGCAGGGCTATCAGGGTCTCACCCCCTTCATGCGCTGGGGCAATGTGCCGGTGCTGCTGCTGGCGCTTGCCGTCATCATCGTTGCCGCGGTGCAGCGCAAAAGAGGCTGAGCCGGTAAAATCCCGCCTTTCCCTCACGGTCTGGCTCCATGTCTGCTGCACCCACATTCCAGGAAGTGCTGCTGCGTCTGTCCCGTTTCTGGGGCGATCAGAACTGCGCGCTGCTTCAACCCTATGACATCGAGGTCGGTGCGGGCACCTTCCACACCGCCACCTTCCTGCGCGCCATCGGCCCCGAGCCCTGGCGCGCCGCCTACGTGCAGCCGTCGCGCCGGCCGAAGGATGGCCGCTACGGTGAGAACCCGAACCGCCTGCAGCACTACTACCAGTTCCAGGTCGCGCTGAAGCCGTCGCCGCCGAATATCCAGGAGCTGTACATCGACAGCCTGCGCGCACTCGGTCTCGATCCGTCGCAGCATGACATCCGCTTCGTCGAGGACGACTGGGAATCGCCGACGCTGGGTGCCTGGGGGCTGGGCTGGGAAGTGTGGCTGGATGGCATGGAAGTCACGCAGTTCACCTACTTCCAGGAAGTGGGTTCGATTCCGTGCAAGCCGGTGCTCGGCGAAATCACCTACGGCGCCGAGCGCCTGGCGATGTACCTGCAGGGCGTCGAGAACGTGTACGACCTCGTGTGGGCGCCAGGCATCCGCTACGGCGACGTCTATCACCAGAACGAGGTCGAACAGTCGACCTACAACTTCGAACATTCGAACGTCGAATGGCTGTTCCGCCAGTTCGGCGACTACGAGTCGGAAGCGAAGCGCCTGATCGAGGCCGGTCTGCCGCTGCCCGGCTACGAAATGGTCATGAAGGCCTCGCACAGCTTCAACCTGCTCGATGCGCGCGGCGCCATTTCGGTGACCGAGCGCGCCGCCTACATCGGTCGCGTGCGCGCATTGGCGCGGCTGGTGGCGCAGGCCTACTACGCCTCGCGCGAACAGCGCGGTTTCCCGATGGCCGATCTGAGCAGCCCGCGCCTGCGCGCATTGCTCGGCGAGGAAGAGTGTCAGCGCATCGAAGCGCTGCGCGCCGCCTGAGTTGCTTCATTCTTGCCCCGTCCCGATCCGACAGAACTGTTTTGAGGCCGCTGCGGCGGCCCTCTGGAAGAGCTATGCAAGCCACATTGCTGGTCGAACTGCTGACCGAAGAATTGCCGCCCAAGGCCCTGTCGCGCCTGGGCGAAGTGTTTGCCGACGCGGTGTTCAAGGCGCTGGTCGAGCGCAAGCTGGTCGCTGCCGACGCGCGCATGGACCGCTATGCCAGCCCGCGCCGTCTCGCGCTGACCGTGCAGGGCGTGACCGAGCGCGCGCCCGACGCGGTGGTCGATGAAAAGCTGATGCCGGTCGCCGTCGCGCTCGATGCCGATGGCAAGCCGACACCGGCGCTGCTGAAAAAGCTGCAGGCGAAGAACATTGCGGTCGAGGCGCTGCCGCAGTTCACCCGTCGCCTGGACGGCAAGAGCGAAACGCTGTTCTACGCGATGACGGTGCCGGGCGCTGCGCTCGACGACGTGCTGGCTGGCATCGTGCTCGACGCGCTGAAGAAGCTGCCGAGTCCGAAGCTGATGCGCTGGGCCGACTGCGACTACCAGTTCGTGCGCCCGGTGCACGGTCTGGTGCTGCTGCACGGCGACCGCGTCGTGCCGGGCCAGGCCTTCGGCCACGCGTCCGGTCGCAGCACGCGCGGCCACCGCTTCATGGGCGAGGGCGAAGTGACACTGGCGAACGCCGACGAATACGCGCGTGCGCTGTACGAGCGCGGTGCGGTGATGGCGTCCTTCGACGCGCGCCGCGCGCTCATCGTGCAGCGACTGGCACACGTCTGTGGCGACATCGGCAACGGCGTACACCACGTCGATGACGCAGCGCTGATCGACGAAGTGACGGCGCTGGTCGAGAACCCGAATGTCTATGTCGCGCAGTTCGAACCGGACTTCCTCGCCGTGCCGCAGGAGTGTCTCATCCTGACGATGAAGGCCAACCAGAAGTATTTTCCGCTGCTCGATGCCAATGGCAAGTTGCTGAACCGCTTCCTGGTGGTGTCCAACATGCAGGTGGCCGACCCGCACAACATCGTGTCCGGCAACGAGCGCGTGGTCCGCGCCCGGCTGTCGGACGCGCGCTTCTTCTTCGAACAGGACAAGAAGACGCCGCTGGCCGCACGCATTCCGAAGATGGAGGCGGTGGTCTATCACAACCGCCTGGGCAGCCAGTTCGACCGCGTCATGCGCATCCAGCGTCTGGCCACCGACATCGGCGGCCGCCTCGGCGCCGACGTGATGCAGGCGGCGCGCGCCGGTCTGCTGGCCAAGGCCGACCTGATGACCGACATGGTGGGCGAGTTCCCCGAGTTGCAGGGCGTGATGGGGCGTTACTACGCACAGCACGACGGCGAAGCCGAGGTCGTCGCGCAGGCGGTCGAGCAGCACTACCGCCCGCGCTTCGCCGGCGACGCGCTGCCGGAGGGCGCTGTCGCGTGTGCGGTGTCGCTGGCCGACAAGATCGACGCGCTGGCCGGCTTCTTCGGCATTGGCCAGATCCCGACCGGTGACAAGGACCCGTTCGCGCTGCGCCGCGCCGCGCTCGGTGTGCTGCGCATCCTGATGGAAACGCCGCTGCCGCTCGATCTGGCCGAACTGATCGCCGCCGCGCGCGGCGGTTTCCGCGCCGGCCAGGTGGGCGAGGGCGACGCTGCGAACTTCGAGGCGCAACTGCTGGACTTCATGTTCGAGCGTCTGCGCAACCTGTTGCGCGAAGCCGGCCACGATGCGCGCGCGATCGACGCCGTGCTGGCACTGCGACCGACGCGCATCGACCTCGTGCCGGCCAAGCTCGCAGCCGTGGTCGCCTTCTCGGCGCTGCCGGAGGCGCAGTCGCTGGCCGCGGCCAACAAGCGCATCGTCAACATCCTGAAGAAGGCGGACGGCGTGGCGGTCGGTGTCGACGCGGCCTTGTTCGCAGAAGCCGCCGAGCGCGACCTGCACGCCGCGCTGACGGCGGTGCAGCCGGCGCTGCGTGCCGATCTCGAAGGTGGCCGCTACACCGAAGCACTGACCGCACTGGCGCAGCTGCGCGCGCCGGTCGACCGCTTCTTCGACGACGTGATGGTCAATGCCGACGACCTCAAGGTGCGCGCCAACCGCCTCGCGCTGCTGGGCGAGCTGGCGGCAGCGATGAATGCGGTGGCCGACATTTCGCGCCTTGAGCTGAAGGACTGAGCGGGTGAAGCTCATCATTCTCGATCGTGACGGTGTCATCAACTACGACTCCGACCAGTTCATCAAGTCGCCGCAGGAATGGCGACCGATCGAAGGGTCGATGGAGGCGATCGCGCTGCTGAACCAGTGGGGCTGGCGCGTGGTGGTGGCGACCAACCAGTCGGGCGTGGGCCGCGGCCTGTTCGACATGGACACGCTGGCCGCCATCCACGACAAGATGCACCGTACGGTGGCGCAGGCCGGCGGCCGCATCGACGCCATCTTCTTCTGTCCGCACGCAGCCGATTCCAAGTGCGCCTGCCGCAAGCCGAAGCCGGGCATGCTGCTGGAGATCGCCGAACGCTTCAACGTCGACCTGAACGACGTGCCGGTGGTCGGCGACAGCCTGCGCGACCTGCAGTCGGCCGTCGCCGCCGGTGCGCAGCCGGTGCTGGTACGCACCGGCAAGGGCGGGAAGACCGAAGCCGATCCCGAGCTGCCTCCCGGCACGCCGGTTCATGACAACCTCGCCGCCTATGTGCGCGCACTCACGGTGAATACCGACTGATGCCCTTCGCCCGCTCGCTGCTGTTCTTCGTCTTCCTCTTCGTCATCACGCCGCCGTTTTCGCTGATCGCCATCCTGGCGCGGCCGCTGCCGCCTCATGTGCGCTATCGCCTGATCGGGTTGTGGACGCATCTGACCATGTTCGCGCTGCGCATCATCGTCGGTCTGCGCCACCGCGTCATCGGCAGCGAGAACCTGCCCAAGGGCAAGGCGGTGGTGTTGTGCAAACACCAGTCGGCATGGGAAACGATGGCGCTGCAGGTGTTCCTGCCGCCGGTGGCCTTCGTGTTCAAGCGCGAACTGCTGCGCATTCCGTTCTTCGGCTGGGGCCTGGGCTGCATGCCGATGATCGCGATCGACCGCGGCGCCGGCAAGGACGCGCTGAAACAGGTCGAGGAACAGGGCGCCCGCCTGCTCGACCTCGGTTTCTGGGTGACCGTTTTTCCCGAGGGCACGCGCATGCCGCCCGGGCAGACGAAGCGCTACAAGATAGGCGGCGCGCGGCTGGCCGAGGTGACCGGTGCGCCGGTGGTGCCGATCGCGCACAACGCCGGTGACTTCTGGAAGCGCAATGCCTTCCTCAAGCTGCCGGGTGAGATCACGGTGAGCATCGGACCGGCGATCGACACGCAGGGCTTGACGGCGGAACAGATCAACGGGCAGGCTCAAGCCTGGATCGAAAGTGAAATGCGCAGACTGTTCCCGCATCACTATGGCTCAAACCCACAGCCCGCAGCAGCTTGAATTGGCGCTCGATACGCCGGATAACGCGCCGCCGCAGCCGCGCGGTCGCCACATCGTGCTCGGTCAGCAGATCATCGAGTACGCATTGCGCCGCAGCCGCCGCAACTCGATCGGCTTTTCCATCGGTGAATCCGGTCTGCGCGTGACCGCGCCGCACTGGGTGACGCTGCCGCAGATCGAGGAAGCGCTGCGCGAGAAGCAACGCTGGATATTCACCAAGCTGGGCGAAGTGCGCGCCCGTCGCGCCCCGGTGCGCACCGACTGGCGCGACGGCGCCCGACTGCCCTGGCTGGGCACTCACGTCATGCTGCGCCTCGGTGACACCTGCGCGCGCCCGTTGATCGACGACGAGGTGCTGCGCCTGCCGCTGCCGGCCGACGCCGACCACGACCGCGTGCGCGACGCGGTGTGCGGTTTCCTGCAGCAGGAGGCGCTGGCGCTGTTCACCCGCCGTGCGACCGAACTGGGCGCGCGCATCGGCGTGGCACCCGAACGTGTGGTGCTCAGTTCGGCCAATACGCTGTGGGGCTCGTGCACCGCGCAGGGCGTGATACGGCTGAACTGGCGACTGATCCATTTCTCGCCGGCGCTGATCGATTACGTGATCGCGCACGAACTGGCGCACCTGAAGGAACTCAATCACTCGCGCGCGTTCTGGGATACCGTGGCCGCCATCCTGCCCGGCTTCGAGGCGGCGCGACGCGAACTGCGCGCGCACCACCCGGGGCGCATCGTCGCCCCCTAAAATGAAACGGCCCGCTTACTCGCCAGGCACGTACAGGGTCGGCTTTGCACAGCCGACCCGTTTGGCAGGCGCAGCGCAATGCGCCGCGAAACCCCTGCCTCACCCCCCGCAAGGGGAAGGTCAGTTCCTTCGGAACGGCCGTGCGGAACTGAAATGAGGACTCACACATGCGCATCCTTCACACCATGCTGCGCGTCGGCAATCTCGACCGCTCCATCGATTTCTACACCAATGTCCTCGGCATGCGCGAGCTGCGCCGCAAGGACTATCCGGACGGCAAGTTCACGCTGGCCTTCGTCGGCTACCAGGACGAAGCCGACGGCGCGGTGCTCGAACTGACCCACAACTGGGACACCGACAAGTACGACCTCGGCAACGCCTACGGCCACATCGCGCTCGAGGTCGACGACGCCTACGCCGCCTGTGATCAGGTGAAGGCGCGCGGCGGCAAGGTGGTGCGTGAGGCCGGCCCGATGAAGCACGGCTCGACCGTGATCGCCTTCGTCGAGGACCCGGACGGCTACAAGATCGAGTTCATCCAGCGCGGCTCGCAGGCAGCAGGCTGAGCGGCGACTGGCAACGCACGTCCGTGAGATATTCACGTGGCGTGCGTGCCCTGCAGGGTTAGGTTGCCGGCTTCCAACATCGGAATCGGAGGTCGGACATGCGTTCCCACATCATCGTGCTGCTACTGTCGCTCGGCGCGTCCCAGGCGGCATTTGCCGCACCGTCGAGCACCTTCGATTCCGGCACCGAGGGCTGGACGGTGTCCGACACCAATCCACCCTTCGATTCCTTCGGCGGCTCCTTCACACCGGACTACGACGAGGAAGGCCAGTTCATCCGCTACACCGATCCGTCGGCGATGAGCTTCTTCTTCGAAGCACCGGAGTCCTTCCTCGGCGATCTGTCGGGCTACTACGGCGGTACGCTGCGCTACAGCCAGACCTTGTCGGTGCAGACACCGCAATGGCGCGACGATCCGGACGTAGTGCTGGTGAACGGTGCGGGCCTGGTGCTGGTGTTCCAGCACGACAACCAGCCGGGCATCGACTGGACCGACTTCACGGTGTCGCTGGCGGAGGGGAGCTGGCGCGTCGGCGGTCTTGGCGGCAGTTTCGCCACCGCTGCACAAATGCAGTCGGTGCTCGGCGACCTGCAGCGCCTGCGTATCCGCGGCGAGTACATTTCGGGGGTGGTGGAGACGACGGCGCTCGACAACGTCGCCATTACCGCCGTGCCCGAGCCAGCATCGTGGGCGCTGATGCTGTCCGGCGTGGCGCTGGTTGCCGGTGTGGCGCGGCGACGTCTCGGCTGATCAGGCCGCGACGCGGGCGGCCTGCAGTTCCGCCCGCAGTTCGGCGGCCAGGGCCTCCACCTCGGTTTCCAGCTGGTCGATCAGCAGGTCGGTGCCGGCGTCGTCCGGCGCCGTGGCGCCACTGCGTTCGAGCCGCCCGGCGATGCCGGCCGCCCGGGTGCCGCCGAAGTTGCGCACCGTACCCTTGATCGTGTGCGCCTCGACCGCAAGCGCATCGCGCGATACCGACCGTGCCGCGCGCAACGCACCCAGCATGGCCCGGTAGTCGCGCAGGAAGAGCACGATGATGTCGCGCATCAGCGCTTCGTCGCCGCCCAGATTGCCGAGCGTGAACGCGCGGTCGAACTGCGTGGTGTGCGTGTCGTCCGCCTTGCCGACGTTCTCTTCGCGGTGTTCGGCCGGCGCCGGCGCCGAGGCCGGCTTCTGCAATGCCTCTTCCAGTGCGCGTATCAGTGCCGGAACCTGTATCGGTTTCGACACGTAGGCGTCCATGCCGGCGGCGAAACACTTCTCGCGGTCGCCGGCCATCGCATGCGCGGTCATCGCCACGATCGGCGTATGCCGCTCGCCGTCCTGTGCCCGGATGTGACGCGTGGCGTCGAAGCCACCCATCTGCGGCATCTGCAGATCCATCAGGATGACGTCGTAGCGGATGCAGGCGGCCTTCGCGACGGCTTCGAGACCGTTCGCGGCGACATCGACATGGTGGCCCAGTCGCTCCAGCAGGCGCACGGCCAGCGTCTGGTTCACCGGGTTGTCCTCGGCCAGCAGGATGTTCAGGCGCCGTCCCTCTCCGCCCTGCGTCACCGGAATGCTGCGCCGCCCGCCTGCCGACCCGATACCGGTGGCGGCCATCAGCGCATCGAGCAGGGCGGCGGTCTGCGCGGGCCGGGCGACGCTGCCGCTGATGCCGGCCGGCAGGGCGCTGGCGTTCGGCGCTGCACCGTCGTGCAGCAGGATGATGGGCAGTTCGGCGGCGCACTGTCCCTTCAGTGCGTGCACCAGGGCCCAGCCGTCGCGTGCGGCGAGGTCCTCGGCCACCAGCAGTGCGCGGAAGCACTGCGCCTCGCTCTCGGCCGCAACGATGGCGCCGATGCCCTCGTCGAGGTCAGCGCACAGGCGTGCCGCCATCTGCCACTGCGCCAGCTGGGTAGCGAGATGCGCACGCGATGTCGGGTCGGGCTCGATCACCAGCAGCGGCATCCGTTCCAGCGAGCCGCTCTCCTGCGATGCCAGTTCGCCGGCGCGCGCGCTGGTCAAGGGCACGGTGAAATGAAAGGTCGATCCTTCATCCGGTGCGCTGATCACTTCCAGCCTGCCGCCCATCCGCTTGACCAGCCGTGTGCAGATGGCAAGGCCGAGACCGGTGCCACCGAAGCGGCGGGTGGTCGAACTGTCGGCCTGTGAGAAGGCGTCGAAAATGAGCGCCTGCTTGTCCACGGGAATGCCGATGCCGGTGTCGCGCACGGCGAAGCGCAGGCCCTGCACGCCTTCGTCCTGGTGCGCGAGCGTGACCGAGAGGTCGACGCTGCCGCGTTCGGTAAACTTCAATGCGTTGCCGATCAGATTGGTCAGCACCTGACGCAGGCGTACCGGGTCGCCGCAGACACCGTCGGTCACCGATGGATCGATACGGCAGCCGAGCTGGACAGAACGGCCTGGCTTGGGCGCCAGCGTGCGCACGATGCTGCCGATCACTTCGCGCAGGCTGAACGGGATGTTCTCGAAGTCGAGGTGGCCGGCCTCGATCTTCGAGAAATCGAGGATGTCGTCGATCAGCGTCAGCAGCGTGTCCGACGACTGCTTCACCAGCGTCAGATACTCGCGCTGCTCGCCGGTCAGGTCGGTGTCGAGCGCAAGTTCGGTCATGCCCATGATGGCGTTCATCGGGGTGCGGATTTCGTGGCTCATATTGGCCAGGAAGTCGCTCTTCGCCCGGCTCGCGGCTTCGGCCGCGTCGCGCGCCTGCATCATCTGCTCGTGCACCGCGCGTCGCTCGCTGATGTCGGAAATGAAGGCGGTGAACAGCGCCCGTCCCTTCATGTGCGTCGAGGTGATGGCGAGCTGTGCAGGGAAGCGGCGACCGCTGCGGTGACGGATGTCCAGTTCCATGTGGTGGCCGATCACCGCGTCGAAGCGGCGGCCCAGCCACTGCAGCAGGTCGTGCTGGCCCGGTTCGCGTTCGGCAGGTGCGACCAGCAGTTCGATCACCGGATGCTGCATCGCTTCGGCCGCCGTCCAGCCCAGCATGCGTTCGGCGGCCGGGTTGTACTCGATCACGTTGCCGAAGCCGTCGAAGGTGATCACCGCGTCGAGCGCCGCACCGAGGATGGCTCCTGTCCGCGCTTCGCTTTCGGCGAGCGCGCTGCGCTGGTCGTAGAGGCTCAGCGACGCCCAGTTCAGTGCCTGCGCCAGTCGGTCGGTCTCGTGCGAACCGGTCGCCGCCGGCAGGGTTTCGCCCATGGCCTGATCCAGTCTTTCGGCGAAGTCGGTGCACTGGTTCAGTGCGGCCAGCGGCCGGCGCAGCAGCAGGTAGAGGGCGCCGGCGCCGAGCAGCAGCGCGAACAGGCCGTGCAGCAGGCTGTCGTTCAGGATGTGCGCATGCACTTCGCGCGCTTCCGGCGTATCAGTCTCTGTGCGCAGCCAGACGGTCTGTCCGCCAGCCACCAGCGGCACCCAGCTGACGACGATCCGCCGCCCCGTGTCGTCCTCTGCCGCGGCGCGCGCACGTGCGATCAGGCCCGGTGGCGGCGCGTCGGTCGGGCGGGTGTCGGCAGTGCGCCAGGCGCCGTCATCAGCGCGCTTGAGCGCCGACATGACTTCGCCGTTCGGCGCGATCAGCGCCGCAGCCATCAGCACCGCCGTCTCGGGCAGTCGCGGTCGCAGCGCGACCAGCGCGTCACGGTTGTATTCGATGTCGGCAGCCAGACCTGCCGCGATGGTGCGTGTCTCGGCCAGTGCGCTGCGCTCAAGCAGGCGCAGTGTCTCGTCCGCCTGTTCGCGGGCCGTGTACAGTGCGTTGCCCGCAGCGCCGATGCCGAAGGCGAGGGCGAACAGCGCGGTGATGCGCAGCAGCAGGCGGTGCGGTCCGAAGGCAGACGGCGTCATGACTCAGTCGTCCCGGAAGCGTGCCCGGATCTCCTGCACTTCGTCCCAGTGTCCAAGCATGGCGTCCACGCAGCTCGGGTCGAAGTGCAGGTTGCGTCCAGCGGCGAGAAAGTCGCGTGCGCGTGCGACTTCCCACGCCTTCTTGTAGGGGCGCGACGAGGTCAGTGCGTCGAATACGTCGGCCACTGCGACGATGCGCCCGACCAGCGGGATGGCCTCGCCGGCAAGGCCATTGGGGTAGCCGCTGCCGTCGAACTTCTCGTGGTGGCTGAGTGCGATCGTCGCCGCCAGCTGCATGTAGGGCGAAGCCGAGTCCTTCAGGATTTCGTATCCGATGGCGGCGTGCTGCTTCATGATTTCGAACTCGTCCGCGTCGAGGCGGCCCGGCTTGAGCAGGATGTGGTCCGGCGTGCCGAGCTTGCCCACGTCGTGCATCGGTGCGGCGATCAGCAAGGCTTCCTGCATGTCGGCGTCGAGACCCATTTCGCGCGCGATCAGCGCCGAGAAGTGCGCCATGCGCAGGATGTGGGCACCGGTTTCCGGGTCGCGGAATTCGGCCGCGCGCGCCAGCTTGTTCAGCGTCTCGCGCTCGCGCTCGAATATTTCGGCAGTGGCGCGGCGGACCTCTTCGGCCAGCACCCGTGCGTGGTTGGCCAGCACGACCTGGCTGCGACGCAGCGACAGCATGTTCTTGACGCGGGAGGTGAACTCGACACGGTCGACCGGCTTGGTCAGGAAGTCGTTGGCGCCGGACTCCAGCGCGCGGTAGCGCACTTCGCGCTCGTGGTCGGCGGTGACCATCAGCAGCGGCGTCTGTGTGCGCGCGAGATTGGAGCGGAAGCGCCGGATGAATTCGATGCCATCCATGTCCGGCATCATGTAATCGACGATGACCAGATCAGGGTCTTCGCGCAAGCTGTGTTCGAGCGCCTCGGACGGCGACAGGAAGCAGGTCGCTTCAACGTCCGGCAGCTTGCCCAGCAGCGCAGACATCAGAACCAGATTCACCTGCGCATCATCTACAACCACTACATTCATCCAGGGCACCCCGTGTGCGTATCTTGTTCGATGTGCGGCGGTGCCCGATCGGCCCGCCCGATCCATCCTTTCCGCACGAAGGAATAACGGCGCCGCGCGCGGGCGACTTTAGATGGCCGGGATCGCGGCTGACAGAATGAAACACACGAGCGCGAGGGCATCCGGCCGTGCGCGAGCCCGATCGGCGCGCTACCCTACTGCCCGATGAATGCTCCGACGCCCTATACGCTCCGTGCTTCCGCGCTGCGCAACTGGCTGCGCCAGCTGTCCTTCCGCGACATGTTCGCGCTCGGCGTGCCTGCGCTGCTCATCATCGCCGCCGGCTTCTGGTTCGCCGCCCGCTACATCAAGCCGGCGCCGCCCGATCAGACGACGATCTCCTGCGGCGCTCAGGGTTCAGCCTATGAATCGTTCTGTGCGCGCTACAAACCGCTGATCGAGCCCTTCGGCGTCGGCGTGAAAGCGCTCGAAAGCGCCGGTTCGATCGAGAACCTGAAGCGCCTGAACGACCCGGAACAGACCGTCGATTTCGCTTTCGTCCAGGGCGGCAGCGTGGAAGATCACCCGCCCGGGCTGCTGTCGCTCGGGGCCGCCTATTACGAACCGGTGTGGGTGTTCTACCGCGGCCGGCCGGGGCTGGAGCGGCTGGATCAGCTGAAGGGCCTGCGCATCGGCGTCGGGCCCGAAGGCAGCGGAACCCGCCATCTTGCGCTGCAGATGCTGGCCGCGCACGGCATGGCGGACGACAAGAGGCGCCTGCTGCCGTTGAGCGGAATCGCCGGCGTCACCGCGCTGCGCGACCGCCGCATCGACGCGCTGGTCGTGGTCGGCGCGGTGCATTCGGCCAGTGTGTGGGCGCTGCTCTATTCGGACGGGATTTCGCTGATGAGCATGGCGCAGGCGTCCGCCTACTCTCGCCGTTTCCCCCACCTGACCATGCTCACGCTGCCGCGTGGCGCCATCGATTTCGTGCGCGACATTCCGCCGAAGGACGTGTCGCTGGTGGCGACACAGGCCTATATGGTCGCGCGCGAGGACACGCACCCGGCGCTGATCGACCTGATGCTGGGTGCGATGAAGCCGGCGCATGCCGAGGCCAGCGTGTTCCAGCGACCCGGCGAGTTTCCAAAGCCCGACGGCGGCGACTTCGAACTGCATCCGCGCGCCAAGCGCTTCTACGAGGTCGGTCCGCCTTTCCTGCAGCGCTACCTGCCGTTCTCGATCGCCAACCTGTTCGATCGCATGCTGGTGCTGCTGGTGCCGCTGCTCGCGCTGGCCCTGCCGCTGTTCAAGATACTGCCGCAGCTGTATGTGTGGCGCGTGCGCAGCAAGCTGTACCGCTGGTACGGCGAACTGAAGGACGTCGAACGTCAGGCGATGCTGCCGGACACGAAACGAAGCCGGGCCGAGTGGCTGGACGATATCGACCGCATCGAGGCGGCGGTCGCGCGAATCACGGTGCCGCTGGCGCATTCCGATTATCACTACCAGCTGCGTGCCCACATCCACATGGTCCGGCGTCGACTGCAGGGCATACCGGAGGGCGCTGCACCGGAGAATCCGCCGTCCGCAGGAACCGAAACGGCGCCGTCGTGACTCAGTGACAGTTCGCCCGCCGTGCGCCAACACCCCGCATGGGGCAAATTTACAAACATTCGTGCTTGTATATAATTGCAGGCCGAATTCAGGAGAGTTCCCCGATGCCTGTCCGCTCCGCGGCCGCCGTGCCCGCCTCGCGTCCGATTTCCCGCCTGGCCGTGCGCCCGGGACGCCGACTTTCTCCGCTCCACACCTCTTTCGGTTTCGTCGCGCTGATTGCTGCGGCGCTGCTGCTGTCCGCCTGCAGTGGCGACAAGTCAGCGCAGCCGGCCGCCGCGGCGCCGCAGGCGATGCCGGTGACGGTGATCGAAGTGGCGCCGACGCAGGCGCCGCTGGTGGTCGAGGCGGTGGCGCAGGCCGAAGGTGCGCGCGAAGTCGAAGTGCGGGCGCGAGTCAGCGGCATCCTCGAAAAGTGGCTGTTCCGCGAGGGTGAGCCGGTCAAGGCCGGGCAGATGCTGTTCCGTATCGAGCGTGCACCGTTCGAGATCGCGCTGGCGCAGGCCAAGGCGCGTCTGGCCGAAGCGCAGGCGGTGGAGGAACAGACGGCGCGTGAAGCGCAGCGCCTGACCGGGCTGGTGGCCGAGAAGGCGATCAGCCAGAAGGAATTCGATGACGCGCGCTCGGCCAGCGCGGTGGCCCGCGCCGCGGTGAAGTCGGCCGAGGCGGCGGTGCGCGAGGCGGAACTGAATCTGAGCTACACGCAGGTGACCGCACCGGTGGCCGGCGTGACCGGACGCGCCCAGCGTTCCGAAGGTTCTCTGGTGAATACCGGGACCGACAGCCTGCTCACGACGATTGCGCAGATCAACCCGATCTGGGTGCGCTTCAGCCTTTCGGACAACGACCTGGCCGGCGTGCCGGGTGGTCGGGCGGCGGTGCGCAGCTTCCGCGAAGTCGAGCTGCAGCTGCCCGACGGCAGCATCCTGCCGCAGCGCGGCCGCATCAACTTCTCCGCCAGCCGCATCGATCCGGCGCTGGGCACGCTGGAAATGCGCGCCGAGTTCGCCAACGCCGACGCCGTCGTGCTGCCCGGCCAGTTCGTCCGCGCGCGGGTGATCGCCGGTGAGCGCGACAACGTGTTCCTGGTGCCGCAGGCTGCGGTGACGCAGACCGAGAGCGGTCCGGTGGTGATGCTGGCCAATGCCGAAGGCAAGGTGGAGCCGCGTCCGGTAAAGCTCGGTCAGTGGCAGGGCAAGGATTGGGTGGTGACCGGCGGTCTGCAGGCCGGCGACCGCGTCATCGTCGATAACCTGATCAAGCTGCGACCGGGTGCGCCGGTGGCGCCACGCGCGGCGGGTGACGCCGCGCCGCCGGCGAAGTCCTGAAGGAGCGCCCGAACATGGCCCGCTTCTTCATCAACCGCCCGATCTTTTCGGGCGTCATATCGATCGTCATCATGATCGCGGGCCTGGTGGCTTCGCTGTCGCTGCCGATCGCGCAGTACCCGGAAATTTCGCCGCCCACGGTCATCGTCACCGCCACCTATCCGGGCGCCAACTCGGAAACGCTTGCGCGCACGGTGGCGGCACCGATCGAGGAACAGCTGTCGGGCATCGAGGGCCTGCTGTACTTCAACTCGACTTCGACGTCGAACGGTACGGTCACCATCACGCTCACCTTTGAGGTGGGCACCAATCCGGATACCGCGCTGATCGCGGTGAACAACCGCATTTCGGTGGCCGAGTCGCGGCTGCCGGAAGACGTGCGCCGCTCCGGCCTGGTGGTGCGCAAGCGTTCGAACAACCTGCTGATGATCGCTGCGCTGAAGTCGACCGACGGCCAGCGCGACACGCTGTTCCTGACCAATTACGTGCAGGTGAACGTGCTGGAGGAACTGCGCCGCCTGCCCGGCGTCGGTGACGCGATCGCCTTCGACGCGCCGTACGCGATGCGCGTCTGGCTGAAGCCGGACGTGATGGCGCGCTTGGGCATCACGACCACCGAGGTGGCGGCCGCCATCCGCGTGCAGAACGCGCAGAACGCGGTCGGCCGTATCGGTCAGGAGCCGGTCACCAACGGCCAGCAGCTCACCTACACGGTGACCGCGAAGGGCCGCCTGCTCGACATTCCGCAGTTCGAGAACATCATCCTGCGCGCCGACGGCCCGGGCGGCGTGGTGCGGCTGAAGGATGTCGCACGGATCGAACTGGGTGCCGAGAACTACGACCGTACGACCAAGGTGAATGGCACGCCGGTGTCCGGCATGGGTGTCTATCTGCAGTCGGGTGCCAACGCGCTCGACACCGCCAAGGCGGTGCGCGCCAAGCTCGACGAACTGTCGCAGCGACTGCCCGAAGGCACCGAGTTCATCATCCCGAACGACACGACACGCTTCATCAGCGAGTCGATCAAGGAGGTGGTGCACACGCTGGCCGAGGCCACCGTGCTGGTGGTGCTGGTGGTGTGGGTGTTCCTGCAGAACTGGCGCGCCACGCTGATTCCGCTGATCGCGGTGCCGGTGTCGCTGGTCGGCACCTTCGCCGGCCTGTGGGCGCTCGGTTTCTCGATCAATACGCTGACGCTGTTCGCAATGGTGTTGTCGATCGGCATCGTGGTTGACGATGCCATCGTCGTGCTGGAGAACGTCGAGCGGCAGATGCGCGAACACGCGCTGCCACCCAAGCAGGCGTCGGTGGCGGCGATGCGCGAGGTGTCGGGCGCGCTGGTGGCGATGGTGCTGGTGCTGTGCGCGGTGTTCGTGCCGGTGGCTTTCCTCGGCGGCATCGCCGGTCAGCTCTACCAGCAGTTCGCCGCCACGGTGGCGATTTCGGTGTCGATCTCCGGTGTCGTCGCCCTGACGCTGACGCCGGCGCTGTGCGCGCTGATGCTGAAGGAGCACGAGGGCGAGGTGAAATTCTTCCGCCCGTTCAACCGCGGCTTCGAATGGCTCACCCGGCTGTATACCGGCACCGTGGGCGCCACGCTGCGCCACCGCGTCGTGGCGACGCTGCTGGTGCTGCTGCTGTTCGCCGGCGCCGGTTTCATGTTCCGCGTTGTGCCCGGCGCCTTCGTTCCGTCCGAGGACCAGGGCTATCTGTTCGGCTTCGTCACGCTGCCCGACGGCGCTTCGGCCGAGCGGACCGAGGTGTCGTTCGAGAAGATCCGCCGCGTGATCAACGACCACCCGGCGGTGGAGAACGTGTTCATGGTGCGCGGCATGGACTTCATCACCGGCAACAACCGGCCCAGCGTGGCGATGACCTTCGTCGTGCTGAAACCGTGGAAGGACCGCGCGACCACGGCCGACGACCTGCAGAAGGTGATCGCCGCCGAAGGCATGAAGCTGACCGACGGCATGGGCTTCATCTTCAATCCGCCGCCGATCCAGGGGCTGGGCGCGGCCGGTGGCTTCGAGGCCTATGTGCAGGCGCGCGAGGATTCCGACGCGCGCAAGCTGGCGGCCATTACCGGCCAGCTGATCGCCGAGCTGAACAAGCGGCCGGAGCTGGTGGACGTGAAGACCTTCTTCCGTGTGTCGTCGCCGCAGCTCGCGGTCGACGTCGATGAGCCGAAGGCGCTGTCGCTGGGCATTCCGCTCGACGCGCTGTATTCGACGCTGCAGGCGACCATGGGAACGCTGTACGTGAACGACTTCAACCGCTCGGGCAAGACCTACAAGGTGCAGCTCGGCGCCGACGCGCCCTACCGGATGAAGCCGGAGGACCTCGGCAAGCCCTACGTCCGGTCGAGCTCCGGCGCGATGATTCCGCTGTCGGCGGTGATCAGCGTGCGTACCGTGGTCGGGCCGGAAATGGTCGAGCGCTTCAACGGCTTCGTTGCCGCCAAGATTCTGGGCAATGCGGCCCCCGGTCGCAGCTCCGGTGATGGCATCGCCGCGGTCGAGGAGGTGGCGCGCCAGGTGCTGCCGGCCGGTTACACGCTGGAGTGGGTGGGCCAGGCCTACCAGGAGAAGCGCACCGGCATCACCTCGGTGCTGGCGCTCGGGTTCGGCATCATCATGGTGTTCCTGATCCTCGCTGCGCAGTACGAGCGCTGGTCGCTGCCGCTGGCGGTCATCATGGCCATCCCGTTCGCCATCCTCGGCGCGCTGCTGGCGGTATGGATGCGCGGCATGCCGAATGACATCTACTTTCAGATCGGTCTGGTGGTGCTGGTCGGTCTGGCGGCGAAGAACGCCATTCTGATCGTCGAGTTCGCGCTGCAGAAGCAGCAGGAAGGCATGGACGCCATCACCGCGTCGCTGGAAGCGGCACGACTGCGCTTCCGCCCGATCTGCATGACGGCGCTGGCCTTCATCCTCGGCGTAGTGCCGCTGGTCACCGCCACCGGTGCCGGCGCCGCGGCGCGCCGCTCGATGGGTACCGGCGTGTTCGGCGGCATGCTGGCCGCCACCTTCATCGCCACGATATTCATTCCGATGTTCTACAGCTGGATGGCCGGCCGCAAAGCGGCGCGCCGCGACGACGGCCCGGCCGACGAGGTGACCGCATGAGCCCCGCCGCCCTGAAAACGCCGCTCGCACTGGTCTGCGCAGCGCTGCTGTCCGGCTGCATGGTCGGCCCGGACTACGTGCGCCCGACGGTCGATCTGCCGGCACAGTACGCGCCCGCGCAGGACGCGGCGCCCGTCGCCGTCGCGCGTGGCTGGTGGAAGCAGTTCAATGACGACACGCTGAACACGCTGGTCGAACGGGCGCTTGCCGACAACGCCGACGTGCAGCGTGCTGCGGCCCGGATCGAACAGGCCGACGCACTGCTGCGCGAAGCCGGTGCGGCCCTGTTCCCCGACGTCGGCCTCGAAGCCGGCGCCAGCCGCTCGCGTATCAGTGGCGTCGGTGCGCCGATACCGGCCGGCGCGCCGCTCTACCGCAACAGCTTCCAGACCGCGATATCGACCTCGTTCGAGCTCGATTTCTGGGGCCGGCTGCGCCGCGCCAGCGAGGCGGCGCGCGCGCAGGCGCTCGGTACGCGGCACGCGAAGGACACGGTGGAACTGACGCTGGTGAGCCAGGTGGTCGGTGGCTACCTGAACCTGCGCGCGCTCGACGCACAGCTCGAGCTGTCGCGCGACACGCTGGCCACGCGGCGGGAGAACGTGGACATCCTGCGCAGCCGTGTCGAGCGTGGCCTCACCAACGAACTCGAACTGCAGCAGGCGCTCGGCGCGGTCGCGGCGATCGAGGCGCAGATCGCCGATCTGGCGCGCAGCCGCGGCATCGCCGAAAACCAGATCGCGCTGCTGACCGGCAACCTGGGCATGCATATTGAGGTCGGCGACCTGCGCAGCCTGCCGCTGCCGCCGTTGCCGCCGGCCGGCTTGCCGTCGTCGCTGCTCGACGCCCGTCCCGATGTGCGACAGGCGGAGGCGGAGCTGGCGTCGGCCAACGCACAGATCGGTGTCGCCAAGGCGGCGCTCTATCCGTCGATTTCGCTGACCGGCAACTACGGATCGCAGAGCCGCGAATTGTCGGACCTGTTCAGCGGCCCGGCCAATATCTGGTCGCTCGGCGTTGCACTCGATCTGCCGCTGTTCGACGCCGGTCGTCGCAGCGCCCGTGTCGATCAGGCCACGGCGCAGCAGAAGCAGGCGCTGGCCGGCTACGTGTCGGCCATCCGTAACGCCTTCACCGACGTGCGTGACGCACTGGTCGCTGCCGAACGGTACGCGCAGAGCGTGAGCGCACTGCAGGCGCAGTCCGACGCCGCGGCGCGCAGCCTGCAACTGGCGCAGAAGCGCTACGACGCGGGCTACTCGCGTTATCTCGAAGTGCTGGATGCGCAGCGCACCGCCAACGAGGCATCGCTGGCACTGGTGCGCGCACGCCAGGGGCAACTGGCCGAAGTGGTGAACCTGTACGCCGCGCTCGGTGGCGGATGGGGTGAGGAGGTTGTGGCCGCGCCGGACGACGCCGCAGCGTCGTCCTCACGCTGATCCGCTTCAACCGGCGAGCGCGGTCAGCGACCGCGGCTCGTCGGCCTTGCGCTCAACCGGCTTTTCCTTGCCGGCGCTGGCCAGCGATTTAATGTCGCCGGAAATTTCGCCGCCTTCCTCGATATGGATCTTGCCGTAGCGGATCTTGCCGCTGACGCGGCCGGTGGCATGGACGATGAGCTGTTCGCGCGCAGTCAGTTCGCCGTCGAAATTGCCGTGGATTTCGGCCACGTCGATGCTGACGGTGCCGGAGTAGGCACCGTTTTCGGCGATGCGGATGACGCGGCTGTCCATCGTCGCTTCGACCCGGCCTTCGACCACCAGCGTGTCGCAATCGAGAATTTCCGCGCCACGCAGTTTCACGTCGGGGCCGACGATGAGGCGGCTGCCGTGGGTGGGCGAGGGCTCGATCGCTTCCGGCTTCGACGGCTGCGGCGCCGGGGTGTCGCGCTGCGGCGACAGTGCGGCCGGCGACGGCGTCGTGCTCACCGTCATGCCGCTGCCGGACGTGCCGCCGCCGCCCGGTCGTATCGTGCGCGGCAACGTGGATTCGGTGGATTTCGGGAACAGGCCGGGCTTGTTGAACATATCGTCTCCTTGAAAGTGGCTCGCGCCGTGCGGCACGGCGCGCACCGACCGTTCGCAAGTCGTGTGCCTGGTGGTGAATCTTTTATTGAATCAATGATTTACGTGCTTCGACTCGACCTTTCCCGGCGCCTGAGCAGCGAATGCCCGCAATTCTGTCGCCGCAGCGCGACAGTCGGCTGCGTGGAAGGGGGCGCGGCGCCCATCAAGACGTGCGCTGCGCCCTGTCGCCGAGCGGCGACACACCGCCCGGGCGTTGCGGATTTAACGTTCTGTTGCATTCCATTACCGGACCTTACCGCGGCCCGCGTCCGGGCTGCCTAGACTCGGACGTTCACCGGAAATCCTTCGACCCATGCCTCATGCATCCTTCCGTACCACCCTGCTGCTGACCGTGCTGCTGATCGCCGGTGCGCTCGGTGCCGCAGCAGCAAGTGGCTGGATCATGCTGCAGGACTTCGCCCGCGCCAGCCGCGAGGCGGGCAGTGGCGCACTGAATCTGACGTCGGCGATGCAGCAGATCGACGAACGTTCGCTCGACATGGCGCGCAGCGCGCGTCAGTACGCCGTGCTGCGGGACGACGGTTTGCGTCGCCGCTACGATGAGGCTCAGACGCAAGCGCTGGCCTCGCTGGCGACGATGACCGCGAGCTTGCCGCAGATCGCGCCGCACGCGGACACGTGGCGACGCACCGAAGCTCAGTTGCGCGCCGTGTTCGACCAGCCAGCCGAGGCCGCCGTCGGCGACGCGTTGCCCGATCTCGCACCGATCAACGATCGCCTTGCCGCCGGCGTGCGCGAGGCCATCGATGGCCGCAATGCGGCGCTGCTCGATACGCTGGAGTCGAGCCGCGACACCCTGGCGACGCAGGTACTGGCGGCCATCTCCCTCGCGCTCCTGCTCGCGGTGGCCACCGGCTGGTGGATACTGCGGCCGCTGAAGCGCGTGGAGCAGGCGATTGCGCGCCTCGGCGAAGGACAGTTCTCGACGCCGGTACAGGTCGGCGGCCCGGCCGATCTGCGCCGGCTCGGCGAGAAGCTCGAATGGCTGCGATTGCGGCTGGCCGATCTCGAAGCGCATCGCAATCGTGTGCTGCGTCATGTGTCGCACGAACTGAAGACGCCGCTCGCATCGCTGCGCGAGGGCATTGCGCTGCTGCAGGACGGTGTGACAGGACGGCTCAGCGACGAGCAGATCGAAGTCAGCGGCATACTCGACGCGAATGCGCGCGCGCTGCAGGAACGCATCGAACAGCTGATCGGCTACAACGCGACGCAGTTCGACGCCCGCCACCTCGAACTGAAGCCGACCGCGCTGCGTGCGCTGGCGCGCGAAGTGGCGGCCGACCTCAAGCTGCAGGCGCAGGCCAAGGACATCCGTCTCGACGTCAGCGGCTATGCGCCGCCGGTGCGCGGCGACGCCGCCAAGCTGCGCATCGCGCTCACGAACCTGTTGGCCAACGGCATCGCCTTCAGTCCGCACGGTGGCACGGTGCGGCTCGAACTGAGCAGCGATGGCGGCACCACGCGCATCGACTGCATCGACGAAGGTCCGGGGGTCGCGCCGGACGAGACCGAACGCATCTTCGAACCCTTCTTCCGCGGCAGCCGCCGCGCACCGCGCCCGGACAAGGGCAATGGCCTCGGACTGGCCATCGTGCGCGAATTCATCGCCGCGCACGGCGGCCGGGCACTGGTGCTGCCAGCCGAGCGCGGCGCCCACTTCAGGATCGAATTGCCCCATGCCAGCTGACGTCCGTCTGACCCGTCTGATCCCGATCACGCTTGCGCTGTCGCTCGCTGCCTGCGCCGGCGTGAAGCCCGCTCCATCCGCGCCGGCGGCGGCCGAAGCGCCGCAGCCGGCGGCGCTTGAAACACAGACCAATACGGCGGAACGCCAGTTGCAGCAGGCGATGCAGGCGGCGCAGCCGCGCGGCGGCAATCTGACGCGCGCACGCACCCTGCTCGAGGCGCTGGTCGCCTCCAGCAGCGACGAGGCACGGGCCGTGCAGCCGTATGCGAAATCGCTGCTCGAACAGGTGATCGAGCGCCAGCGCCTGGACGCTGCCAACGTGAAGCTGACGCAGCAGCTCGAACGCAGCAGCCAGCAACTGAAGGACAGTCAGGCGCGGGCGGACGAACTGCAGCGCAAGATCGACGCGCTGGCCGACATCGAGCGCAGCCTGCCGCCCGCGCGCATTCCGTCGCGCGGCGTACCGCGGTGAGGGCGGACGGGCAGCACCGTCTGCTGCTGGTCGACGACGATACCGATCTGCTGCGCCTGCTGTCGCTGCGGCTCAAGGCCAGCGGCTATCGTGTAAGCACCGCCGAAACGGCCGAGGCGGCGCTGACGCGACTGGCGGTAGAGCGCTTCAGCCTGGTACTGAGCGACGTGCGTCTGCCGGACCGCGACGGGCTCGCGCTGTTCGACGATATCCGTGCGCAGCACCCGGCGCTGCCGGTCATCCTGCTGACCGCGCACGGCAGCATTCCCGATGCGGTGGAGGCGACCTCGCGCGGCGTCGCCGGCTATCTGACCAAACCTTTCGACAGTGCGTCACTGCTCGACCGCATCGCTCAGGCGCTGTCGCACGCCGCTCCGGCCGGTGCGGTGACGGCGATCGACGCTGGCTGGCGTGACTGCTTCATCAGCCGCAGTGCGCGGATGGAGTCACTGCTCGACGAGGCGCGGCTGGTCGCTGCCTCCGATGCCAGCGTGCTGATACGCGGCGACAGCGGCACTGGCAAGGAACTGCTGGCGCGCGCCCTGCACCGCGCCAGCCCGCGCGCGCAGGCGCCTTTCGTCGCCATCAACTGCAGCGCGATACCGGACGCGCTGCTCGAATCCGAACTGTTCGGTCACGAACGCGGCGCCTTCAGCGGCGCGGTCGCGCGCCACACCGGCCTGTTCCGCGCAGCGCACGGCGGCACGCTGTTTCTCGACGAGATCGGCGACATGCCGCCAGCGCTGCAGGTGAAGCTGCTGCGCGTGCTGCAGGAGCGGGCGGTACGGCCGGTCGGCGCGACGCAGGCCGAGCCGGTCGATGTGCGCATCGTGTCGGCCACCCATTGCGATCTCGACGCGCTGCTCGCGCAAGGGCAGTTCCGCGAAGACCTGTATTACCGCATCAACGTGGTCACGCTGACGCTGCCTCCGCTGTCCGAGCGGCGTGAGGACATTCCGCTGCTGGCCGAGCACTTCCTGCGCACGCTGGCAAAGAAGTACGGCAAGCGCTTGCGCGGCTTCGCGCCCGACGCGCTGGAAGCGCTGGCGACCGCGCACTGGGCCGGCAACGTGCGGCAGCTGCAGAACGTGGTCGAGCAGGCGTGCGCGCTGGCCACTACGCCGCTGGTGCCGCGCGCGCTGGTGGATCGTGCGCTGCGTGTGAAGCCGATGGAGGCGTTGGGCTACGCCGAGGCGAAACAGCGCTTCGAGCGCAATTACCTGGTGCAGCTGCTCAAGCTCACCGCCGGCAACGTGACCGACGCGGCGCGCATCGCCGGCCGCAACCGCACCGAGTTCTACCGCCTGCTGCAGCGCTACGACCTGAACCCCGGCCTGTTCCGCGGCGATGTCGCCGAGATGCGACAGGCCTGACCGGCGCGGCGCAAGGGGTTGCGGTCCAGTGTCGGGCGCGCGTCGCCGCAGCCCGACGCGAAGTGTGTGCGGCCCCGTCCAAGTATCTGAATTCAAAAGCAGGCGAGGTGTGGCATGGCGTGTGCTGATGCGGGCACTCCCACCGGCCGGAGTACGCCGCTAAAACAGATACGGAGGCAGACCATGATCACCCGCCAGTCCATTGCGACCCTGCTCACCACGACCGCAATCGCCTACTCGATCTGCTCGCCCGCGCAGGCGGCCAGTCTGGTCGCCGCCACGCAGGCGACGCTGCGCGATCCGGTCACCGACGATCGCGACCGCGGCCTGCAGGAGGCGATCAAGGGCGCACTCGGCGGCGACGAGGCCTTGCGCGGCTGCTATGTCGCGGTGAGCGCCCGTGACGGGCGCGTGACCTTGAGCGGGGTCGTGCGCGACGCGTCGCAACTGGCGCGCACGCTGCAGACGGCGATGGCGGTACCCGGCGTGCGCGCTGTCGACAACGCGCTGGAAGTGGCCGGACGCTGAGTGCGCTCCGACGCGCCGGTTCAGGGCGCCTTGTAGTGCGCCTGCGTCATCAGGTCGACGCCGCAGGGCAGGTTCTCTATCCAGTCGACGAAGCGCTTCACCATCGCCTTGCCCTCGAAGCGGGCGCCGTGCTGCGGTACGATCATGTCGATGTCGAGTCCGCGCACCATGCTGGCCCAGTAGCGGCAGATCTTGTTCGACACCATGTAGCGGCGGTGGAAGCCGAACATGTGCGGAACGTGCGCGTCGAAATCGCCGACCGGTGGCAGCGCTTCGCTGTGGCCGATCATCGAGGCGCCCATGTCGCCGGAGAAGAGGATTTTCGACACCGGGTCGTAGAACTGGAAATTGCCTTCCGAGTGCATGAAGTGCGCCGGCAGTGCCAGCATTTCCATGGCGCCGAGCGGAATCCGCATGCCTTCATCCGGGATCGGAATGATGCGTGCCGTGTAGTCGCGACCTGTCGTGAAATGGGGCAGAAAGCGCGCCCACAGCTTCGAAATCATCACCTTGCACGAGGTGCTGACCATCCATTTGTTCATCGACGCAATGATGTCGGGGTCGGCGTGCGAGGCGAGGATGAGATCGAGATCCTTGGACGGGAAATAGCGCTGCATCGCCATCATCAGCCCGGTGTAGGTCATGTTGCCGCCGGGGTCGATCAGCGCGCCGTGTTCGCCGTCCACCACCAGGAACTGGTTGCACTGCACCGCATGGTCGGCGCCTTCGTCGACCAGATCGTAGAAGGCCAGGCAGACGTGCTTGCCGTTGTTGAACAGTTCGACTGCCATTGCCCATCACCCCTTGCCGAAATGCCGACTGATTACCAAGGCGACAGTGTGCCGCAAATCGGCGGGGTTTTAGGCGCCGGCAGCGGGGGGCTTGATGACGATCAATGGGCGGGCGCCCGGAGCGAGCGGCCCCAGCCGTGTGCGGGCTGGGGCGGGCGATCTGGTGGGCCCCCTGGGAGTCGAACCCAGCACCAACGGATTATGAGTCCGCTGCTCTAACCAAGCATGAGCTAGAGGCCCGGAAGGGAGCGGTACTATAGCAAAGGGGCGCCGTATCGGGGCCTGCGGAGCGGGTTTCGGAGGAGGGTGCCGGACGATGTGGCCGGATTTCGAAGGTGGGTCGATCGCCGACCTGATGCAGGATGTGGTGCGCGCATGCGGCGGTGAGCGTACCGGCGCGGGGTTGCGCGATGTGGACGCGTCAGCCTGGCGTGCCGCGCGCAGCGTCGTGTTGCTGGTGCTCGACGGCGTCGGCATGAAGCAGCTCGAACTGCTGCCCGAGGACAGCTTCCTGCGCCGGCACTGCATGGCGACGCTGACTTCCGTGTTCCCGTCGACCACCGCGGCGGCCATCACCACTTTCATGACAGCCCGGTCGCCAGCGGTGCATGGGCTGACCGGCTGGCACCTGCGCTGTACCGAACCGGGCCTGGATGGCCGAGTGCTCGCCATCCTGCCGGTCACACCACGTGGCGACGGCGATCTGCCCTGTTCGCAGGAGGAGGTGCTGGCGCGCGTGTGCCGGGCGCCGTCCGTGTTCGCGTCGCTGCCGGGTGCGTCGCAGGTGATTTCGCCCGCCGACATTGCGCATTCACCGTTCAATACGCTGCACAGTGCTGGCGCCGAGGTTCTCGCCTATGCTGGACTCGAGGGCATGCTCGCCGCATTGACGGGCGCGCTGCGCGCACCGTCGCCGCCTGGCTACATCTACGCTTACTGGCCGGACTTCGACCATTGTGCCCATGTGCGTGGCTGCGCTTCCGACAGTGCGCGCGAGCTGCTGCGCGTGGCCGACGCCGCGCTGGCCGACTGGGCAGCAGGCATGGCAGGGTGCGACGTGCAGTTGCTGGTGACCGCGGATCACGGCTTCATCGATGCGCCCACGGAGCATCTGATCGAACTCGAGCAACTGCCGTCGCTGGCCGACTGTCTCGCCGCCCCGCTGTCGGGCGAGCGGCGCGCGGTGTTCTGTCACCTCAAACCCGGGCGGGCGCGCGATTTCGAACGCGCGCTGCAGGCTCTGGACAGCGCCTGCATCCCGTGGCGATCGAGCGATCTCTTTGCGGCCGGGCGTTTCGGGCCGGGCGTACCTCATCCACGCCTGCTTGAGCGCATCGGTGACTACACGCTGGAAATGAGAGCGGACTGGACTTTGCGCGACACCGTACCGCGTGAACGTGCGCACCGGCTGATCGGCGTGCATGGGGGCACAAGCGAAGCGGAAATGACGGTGCCGCTGGTGGGGAAGGTGCTCTGAAAGACGTACGGGAGCGCGTTCGCGCTCCCGCCGTGAAGATCAGCTCGCGATATAGCTTTCGAGCTGCTTGATCAGGAACTGCTGGTACTCGATCGTTTCCTTGACCATGTCACCGATGGAAATGACGCCGACCAGCGAACCTGCGGTGTCCAGCACCGGCAGGTGACGGATGCGCTTGTCGCTCATCAGTTGCATCGCCTGATCGACCGTCATGTCCGGCGTCACGTGGATGAGCTTGCTGGTCATGATGTCGCGCACCGGCGTGGTGGCGGAATCCTTGCCCTGCAGCACCACCTTGCGCGCATAGTCGCGCTCGGAAAAGATGCCGGCCAGTGCGCCGTTGTCGGTCACCAGCACGGCACCGATGCCGCGGTTGGCCATCACGCGCAGCGCGCTGATGACCGTGTTGTCCGCCTCGACGGTCGCGATCGGACCCTGCTTGCCTTCAATCACCTGAGCGATGGTCTTCACGGTAGGCCTCCCTGTTGTTTTCCGTGACGATGGGGTCGCTCAAGTTTCACACGAAAATCAGGTTTCCGTGTCGAGGAAGCTGCGCAGTTTTTCGCTGCGCGACGGGTGACGCAGCTTGCGCAGCGCCTTCGCTTCGATCTGGCGGATGCGCTCGCGGGTCACGTCGAACTGCTTGCCGACCTCTTCCAGCGTGTGGTCGGTGTTCATTTCGATGCCGAAACGCATGCGCAGCACCTTGGCTTCCCTCGGCGTCAGGCTGTCCAGCACTTCCTTCGTGATGTCGCGCAGGCTGGCGAACAGCGCAGCGTCGGTCGGTGCCAGCGTCGCGGTGTCCTCGATGAAGTCGCCCAGATGAGAATCGTCGTCGTCGCCGATCGGCGTTTCCATCGAGATCGGCTCCTTGCTGATCTTCAGGATCTTGCGGATCTTCTCTTCCGGCATTTCCATGCGGATGGCCAGCGTCGCCGGATCCGGCTCGGCACCGGTTTCCTGCAGGATCTGGCGCGAGATGCGGTTCATCTTGTTGATCGTTTCGATCATGTGCACCGGGATACGGATGGTGCGCGCCTGATCGGCGATCGAACGCGTGATGGCCTGACGGATCCACCAGGTCGCGTAGGTCGAGAATTTGTAGCCGCGACGGTATTCGAACTTGTCCACCGCCTTCATCAGACCGATATTGCCTTCCTGGATCAGGTCGAGGAACTGCAGGCCGCGGTTGGTGTACTTCTTCGCGATCGAGATCACCAGACGCAGGTTGGCTTCGGTCATCTCGCGCTTGGCACGGCGCATCTTGGCTTCGCCGGTGGACATCTGCTTGTTGATGTCCTTCAGTTCCTTCAGCGGCAGGCCGATGCGGTCCTGGATGTCGATCAGCTTGCCCTGTTCCTCGATGATGGCCGGGGCGGCACGCAGCAGCTGCGCGCCATTCGACTTGGCGGCGGTGATTTCGCCCTTCAGCCAGTCGATATTGACCTCGTTGCCCGGGAATACCTTGATGAAGTGGGCGCGCGGCATATTGCCCTTGTCCACGCACAGTTCAAGGATCTTGCGCTCGTGCTTGCGCGCCGATTCGACCATGTTGCGCACCGAGTCGCACAGCTTCTCGATCATGCGCGCGGTGAAGCGGATGTTCATCAGCTCGTCCGACAGCTGCTTCTGCAGCTTCAGATAGGTCTTGTCCTGCGAGCCCTTCTTGTCCAGCGTGGACTGCATCTTCGTGTACAGCGCGCGGATGCTTTCGAAGCGCTCCAGCGCATCGGCCTTGAGCTGGATCAGCGATGCGCTCATCGCGCCGCCTTCGCCGTCCTCGTCCTCTTCGTCGCTGTCCTCGTCCTCTTCGTCGGACGCTTCGGCGCTGGCGGCCGCTTCTTCCTCTTCCTCGACCGCGTTCGGGTCGATCAGGCCGTCGATCAGTTCGTCGATGCGCATCTCTTCGCGCGCGACGCGATCGGCCATGTCGAGGATTTCGGCAATGGTCGTCGGGCAGGCGGAAATCGCCTGGATCATGTGGCGCAGGCCGTCCTCGATGCGCTTGGCGATCTCGATCTCGCCCTCGCGCGTCAGCAGTTCGACCGTACCCATTTCACGCATGTACATGCGCACCGGATCGGTCGTGCGACCGAATTCCGATTCGACCGTCGACAGCGCCTGTTCGGCTTCCTCTTCGACTTCCGACGCGTCGACCACGGCCGGCGCGTTCTCGCCCATGAGCAGGTCTTCCGAAGCGGGCGCTTCGTCGAAGACACGGATGCCCATGTCGTTAAAGGTCGAAATGATGGATTCGATCTGCTCGGCGTCGACGATGTCGTCCGGCAGGTGATCGTTGATTTCGGCGTAGGTGAGGTAACCGCGTTCCTTGCCCAGCGCAATCAGCGTCTTCAGACGCAGGCGACGCTGATCGGCGTCCATCGGCAGGGCGTTCGCTTCGGCGGAACCCGCCTTCGCTTTCAGATCCTTGGCTTTGGCGTCTTTGGCGGCCTTTGCACCGCGGGCGGTGACGGGCTTTGCGGCTGCAACAGGCTTTTCTGCGACTTCAGCCTGCTTGCGTGTATCCTTCGACTTGTCCTTGGCGACCATGTATATCCTCAGATCTGCGTGTAACCAGCGGCGAACCCGGCAAGGCAAAACCCTCACCGGATTGCCGTCCGCCTGCGCACAGGACCCCGTCGTACCGGGCCGGCAATGAGCCCGACCTATGTAAGCGGTCGACAGGGAAAACCCGTCATTATACCCGTTTTAGGGGTTGGCTTCTCGTCTTTCAAGTCCGCGCCTTCTCTTTGAGTAGACGGCCGAGTTCGGCCTGTTGCTCTGCAGTCAGTGGCGCCTGACGACCGAGCATCGTCAGATGATTGATTGCGCGGGAAATTCCCGTCTTCCTCAGATGCTGCAGCGTGTCGTCGAACATGTGCGGCAGTGCGCCCTCGTCAGCCGGGTCGTCGATCGCCGCGGCGACCGCGTCCTCGATCAACGGTCCGTGCGGACCATCCCTGAAGTACTCGACCAGCGCGGCCGTGTTGCCGGCATCGATGTCGCCATGCTCGATGCAGTCGGCGATCGCCTGCACAGCCCGCAGCCAGGGGTCGTCGTCGATGTCTTCCAGATGTCCGACCTTGCTGCCGAGCGCGGGGCGCTGCATCAGCATGCACAGCAGCTTGCGTGCCGGCGTCGTCGGCGCGACACGCGGTGCCGCTGGCGCCGGTGGCGCGTTGTAGCGGCCAGTGCGGCGCGGCATGCGCAGGCCGCAGGCTTCGGCCAGCTCCTGCGCCGACAGCCCGACCGCCGGTGCCAGCAGGTGCAGCAACTGCGTGCGCAGCGCGCCGGCCGGGATCTGCGTCACCAGCGGCTTCGCCTCGTTGATGAACTGGGCGCGACCTTCGGCGCTGCGCGTGTCGCAGCGCGCCTGAAGTTCGTGCAGCAGGTATTCGCTGAGCGGTTGCGCCGACAGCGCGAGCTGACGGAAGCGGTCTGCACCCTGTTCGCGGACGAAGCTGTCCGGGTCGTGCTCGGTCGGCAGGAAGAGGAAGGATGCGCTGCGCCCGTCGCTCAGTTCCGACAGCGCCGATTCGAGGCCGCGCCACGCGGCCTTGCGACCTGCGCGGTCGCCGTCGAAGCAGAACACGATGCGGTCGGTCTGACGGAACAGCTTGTGGATGTGGTCAGGGGTGGTCGCCGTCCCCAGTGTGGCGACCGCGTTGCCGACGCCGAACTGGGCCAGCGCCACCACGTCCATATAGCCCTCGACCACCAGCACGAAGCCGTCGTCGCGGATCGCCGCGCGCGCCTGCGTCAGGCCGTACAGTTCGCGGCCTTTCGAAAACAGCGGCGTTTCCGGGGAATTCAGGTACTTCGGCTCGCCGCGGTCGAGCACGCGGCCGCCGAAACCGATCACGTTGTTCCGCGCGTCGAGGATGGGAAACATCACGCGGTCGCGGAAGCGGTCGTAGCGTCGGCGCTTGCTCTGGCCTTCCGAGGGCTCGGCGTCGATCACCAGACCGCATTCGGCCAGCGCTGCAGCTTCGTAATCGTCGAAGGCTTCGCGCAGGCCCTGCCAGTCGTCCGGTGCGTAGCCGATGCCGAAGCGGGCGGCGATCTCGCCCGAAAGTCCGCGACCCTTCAGATACTCGATCGCGCGCGGGCTTTTTTTCAACTGCTGCTTGTAATGTTGTGCGGCGCGCGCCATCACCTCGGTCAGTGACGCCGCCTGCTGGCGGCGCTGTGCCATTTCCGGCGTGAAGTCTTCGCGCGGCACGGTCATGCCGGCGTTGCGCGCCAGTTCCTCGATGGCGTCGGGATAGCTCAGCCCGGAATATTCCATCAGGAAGCCGATGGCGCTGCCGTGCGCGCCGCAGCCGAAGCAGTGGTAGAACTGCTTGGCCGGGCTGACCGTGAAGGAGGGGGTCTTCTCGCTGTGGAAGGGGCAGCAGGCCTGATAGTTGGCGCCGGCCTTCTTCAGCGGGACGTAGCGCTCGACCACGTCGACGATGTCGACGCGGTTGAGCAGTTCCTGGATGAAGGACTGCGGGATCATCCCGCCGTCGCTCAGCCGGCGTTGCCGCTCAGCGCGGCCTTCACCAGCGCGGACGCCTGCGCCATGTCGGTGCGACCGGCCAGCTTCGCCTTCAGCGGGGCCATCACCTTGCCCATGTCGGCCGGGCCGGCGGCACCCACCGCCGCGATCACCTCGGCGATGACGGCACGTACTTCGTCCGCGCTCATCTGCTGCGGCATGTAGGCGGTCAGTACCTCGAGTTCGAACTTCTCGGCGTCTGCCAGATCCTGGCGGCAGGCGCTTTCGTACTGACTGATCGAATCGCGGCGCTGCTTCAGCATCTTGTCGATCACGGTGGTGACCTGGGCGTCGTCGAGCACGATGCGCTCATCCACTTCCTTCTGCTTGATCGCGGCCAGCAGCAGGCGGATGGTGCCCAGACGCGCGCTGTCCTTGGCGCGCATCGCGGTCTTCATGTCTTCGCTGATCTGTTCCTTCAGGCTCATGGTGTCACTCGCGGCGGCGGTTGAAGGGAAGCAACAAACACAAAAAGCCGAATGCGTCACTGCGCATCCGGCTTTTTGGGTTCAAGCCCTGCAGCCTTGCAGGGCCCGGCGAATCAGTACAGCTTCGGCGGCAGGGTCTGGCTGCGCAGCCGCTTGTGGTGACGCTTCACGGCGGCAGCCAGCTTGCGCTTGCGCTCGGCCGTCGGCTTTTCGTAGAACTCGCGCGAACGCAGTTCGGTCAGCGTGCCAGCCTTTTCGATGGTGCGCTTGAAGCGGCGGATCGCAACTTCAAACGGCTCGTTTTCCTTGACGCGAATACCCGGCATACAAACAGCCCTCAATGGCGCGTCCGCTGCTCGATGTGAGCGGACGCATAACGGAAAGCCGACGAGTATATCTCGGTGCCGGCGATGTGCCAAGTCCGATTTGCGGGGCGCGCAAGTACAATGCGTCGCATGTGGATACTTGGCATCGAATCGTCGTGTGACGAAACAGGGCTGGCGTTGTACCACGACCGGCGGGGTCTGGTCGCGCACGCCGTGCACTCGCAGATCGATCTGCATCAGGCGTATGGCGGCGTGGTGCCGGAGCTGGCGTCGCGCGATCACGTGCGGCGCATCGTTCCGCTCTATCGCCAGGTGCTGACCGAAGCCGGCATTGCCGCCGGCGATATCGACGCCATCGCCTACACGGCGGGGCCGGGTTTGGCCGGCGCGCTGCTGGTTGGTGCGGCGTTCGCCGAAGCGCTTGCCTTCTCGCTCGGCAAGCCGGCCATCCCCATTCATCACCTGGAAGGGCATCTGCTGTCGCCGCTGCTGTCGGCCGACCCGCCGACCTATCCCTTCGTCGCCTTGCTGGTGTCCGGCGGCCACACGCAGCTGATGCGCGTGTCGGCGGTCGGCGATTACGAAATGCTCGGCGAGACGCTCGACGACGCGGCCGGCGAAGCCTTCGACAAGACGGCCAAGCTGCTCGGCCTGCCCTATCCGGGCGGACCGCACCTGGCGGTGCTGGCGCAGCGGGGTACGCCGGGGCGTCTGAAGCTGCCGCGGCCCATGCTCGGCAGCGGCGATCTCGATTTCAGCTTCTCCGGGCTGAAGACGGCCGTGCTGAACGCGGTGAACAAGGGCCTCGACGAGGCCGGACGCGCCGATCTGGCGGCCGAGTTCCAGGAAGCGGTGGTCGATGTGCTGGTCGCCAAGTCGCTGGCTGCGCTGCGGCAGACCCGGCTGAATCAGCTGGTGGTGGCAGGCGGAGTCGGTGCCAACCGGCGTCTGCGCGCGCGGCTCGACGTCGAACTGGCGCAGCGCAAGGGGCGCGTGTTCTATCCGGAACTGGCACTGTGCACCGACAACGGCGCGATGATCGCCTTCGCCGGCGCGCAGCGGCTGGCAGCGGGCGTGGCAGCGTCGTCGTCGCATCACGCCATCGCGGTACGGCCGCGCTGGCCGCTCGACGCGCTCTGAGCGGGGTCAGCCCGCGTTCTGGGCCTTCTTGCCGCCGATGCGGCTTTCGGTGCCATTCATCAGCCGGCGGATGTTGTCCGCGTGGCGCCAGATCAGCAGCCCGGACATCGCGGCAAGCGCGCCGCACACGACGGCAGATTGCGTATACAGCAGGCCGCTGATCGGCGCGCTGCACGCGGCAACCAGCGCGGCCAGTGACGAATAACGAGTGAGTAGGGCGACCGCCAGCCAGATGCCCAGCGCGATCAGTCCCACCGTCGGTTCGGCGGCCAGCATCACGCCGGCTGCGGTCGCCACGCCCTTGCCGCCGCGAAAACCCAGCGTGACCGGGAAGACATGGCCGACGAAGGCCGCCACGCCTGCCAGCAGTGCGGCGTTTTCACCCATGCCCAGCAAACGCACCAGCCATACCGCGACGCAGCCCTTCAGCGCGTCGCCGATCAGCGTCAGCAGCGCGGCCTTCTTGTTGCCGGAGCGCAGCACGTTGGTTGCGCCCGGGTTGCCTGAACCGTAGGTGCGCGGATCGGCGAGGCCGAACAGCCTGCTGCTGACGACGGCAAAGGGGATGCAGCCGAGTGCGTAACCGAGGGCGATCGCGATGGCGATGCTGAAAGCTGAATTCACGATGGGCGACGGGTCGGACGTAGAATCCGGCAATTCTAGTTCGACACGGGCAACAGGGCAGACATGGACTGTATTTTCATCGAAGGCATGAAGGTGACCGCATCGGTCGGCATCTACGCGCGCGAGCGTGCGCACACGCAGCAGCTGGAGATCAGCATGACCTTCGGCGTGCCCGACGCCGCGGCTCAGAACGACGACATCAACGACACGATCGACTACGCCGAAGTGGTCAATCGCATCCGCGCCGAACTGGCGCAGCGCCATTTCAATCTGCTCGAAACGCTGGGCGAGTTCGTCATCAACATGATGCTGAACGACTTCCGCGCGTCATGGGTCCGGATTTCGATCGCCAAGACCGGCATCATGAAGGACGTGCGTCAGGTCGGCGTGACGATAGAGCGGGGGCGTTCGCCGACAGCCTGAATTCGCGCGTCGCGGCCTCGTGCGCCAGCAGCCAGCGCTTGATGCCGGGCAGAAAGCCCTGCGTTGCGTGCGCGAAGCCGCCCAGTGCGCCACCCGCCCCGACGATGCGATGGCAGGGAATCACCACCGGCAGTGGGTTGGCGCCGCAGGCCGCGCCGACGGCACGCGGCGCGGAGCCGATGCGACGCGCTACTTCGCCATAGCTCAGCGTGTCGCCGACCGCGATCTGCTGCATCACCGCCCACACCGCGTTCTGGTGTGCGCTGCCGCCGGGAGCCAGCGGCAGATCGAAGCGATGCCGGGCATCGCGCAGGTAGGCGTCGATCTGGCGTGTGGCTTCGGCCGCCAGTAGCGTGCGCGCCGGTTGCGGCGACCGCGGCGGCAGGAACTCGATCAGCGTGAGCGCATCGTCCGCGGTGCGGATGCCCAGTGCGAAGCCCGGCGCCACGATCACAGCGTCCCAGTCGGGCGCGCCGGAGTCCTTTATCATTGCGCCTGCCTGCCCCCGAGCAACTGCTGCTTCAGGTCGTCCTGGGTCGGCTTCGGGCCGATCCAGATGGCGAGCAGTGCGCGGTAGAAATCGTCGCCCTCGACCGTCTTGCTCACCTCCTTGCCGTCGATCACGGCGCGGGTGCCGCGACCGGGCAGCCATTCGAGGCCGATTCGGCTGCCCTTCTTCACCTCCTGCACCGCCATCAGATCGTCGACGAAAGCGCGGATGCGCGGCTGCATCGCCTCGAATTCCGCCGGCGGCAGGTTCTTCTTCATGCCTTTGACCAGCGGTTCGGTGAACTGCGTTGCGGAAAAGCTCATCAGCGGCACGATCTCGATACGCTTCGGGCCTGCCGCGGCCATTGCCGCGTCCAGGCTGTCGGCCGGCGCGCCGAGGTAGAGGGCGACGGTGTAGGCCTTGATGATGAAGCGCGTGCGCACGCCAGCGCCGTTCAGCTGAAGCGTCGAATCGGACAGGCGTGTCGTCGGATCGAAACGCGTGCCTTCGACTTCGATGGCCGTGACGACCGAAGAGAGCATCAACATCGACACGAAACACAATGCGCGCAGATTCATGGGGACTCCGTCGGGTTCGGGTCCCGAATTATCCGGCGGACGGGCACTGATCGTGCTCGCGAGATGTGAGAAATGACGGCCTGCTTCAGGAATCAACCTTAATAAGGTTATGCAAGCTATTGTTTTTCAATCAATGAAATGCAATCATCCGGCCATTAAGGTCAGTCGGTTGTCGGTCATGCGACAACGAGGAGGGCGCATGCGCGCACAAAAAAGAACACATCCGCTGCTGTTTGCACTGCTGCTGGGCGCATCTGTCGCCACGCAAGCCCAATCGTTGACCGAACAGGCGGCCGCGCACATCGAAGCCGGTCGCCATGCTGCGGCCTACCAGCTACTGTCCCCGCAGGAATCGGAGCGGGCCGGGGATCCGCAGTTCGATCTGTTGCTGGGCATTTCGGCGCTGGAAACCGGGCGGCATACGCTGGCCGTGTTCGCGCTCGAACGCGTGCTCGCGGTGCAGCCGGACAATGCGCGTGCCCGCGCCGAAATCGGCCGTGCCTATCTGGCGCTCGGCGAATCGGTCGGCGCCCGGCGTGAGCTGGAAGCGGTGCGCAATCAGAACGTACCGCCCGAGGTGGCCCGCGCGATCGATCGCCTGCTGTCCGCCATCGATCGGGCGCCGGACGCAGGCAAGCCGTCTTTCGCCGGTTTCGTCGAAGCGGCGGTCGGACGTGACACCAATGTGAACAGCGCCACCTCGCAGAACGCGGTCGCGGTACCCGGCCTCGGCGCCTTCCTGCTCGACCCCGCCAGCCAGAGTCGCGACGCATGGTTCAGTGCGCTGTCCGGCGGTATCACTGCGCGCGTGCCGCTGAACCGCGAATGGGCCTTCCTCGCCGGCGCCACCGGCGCGGCGCGCTTCAATGGCGGCGAGTCGCGCTTCGACACGACCGCACTGGACGGCAATGCCGGCGTGTCGTGGTCGCGCGGCGCGAACCGGATCACCGCAGCGCTGCAGCTGGGCATGTTCGAGGTCGATGACGACAAGTTGCGCGACTACACCGGCGGCTCGCTGCAGTGGCAGCACACGCACGATGCGCGCAACCAGACCACCGTGTTCGCGCAGCAGAGCCGCCTGCGTTACGAAGGCACGAACGACGTGCGCGACGTCAATCGCAACATCTATGGCGTCGGCCACGCGCTGGTCCTGCCGAACGACCGCACCATGCTGTTCGGCAGTTTTTACCTCGGCGCCGAAACCGGCCGCAACGACCTGCCCTCGGGCGTGAACATCGCTGCCAACGACGTGATCGGCTTCCGCGTCGGCGCGCAGCACACGCTGGACGAGCGCTGGATGCTGTTCGGCGCGCTGGCGCACGAGGCGCGCGAGTACAAGAATGTCGACCCGATCTTCGCCCGCGTGCGCGACGATAATCTGACTTCGCTGTCGCTGGGCGCGAGCTATGCCTTCGCCAAGCAGTGGCTGCTCACGCCGTCGGTGTCACTGGTGCGCAATGACTCCAGCATCAATCTCAACGAATACCGTCGCGGCGTCGCCCAGTTCGCCGTGCGTCGCACGTTCTAGGAGAGCGCCATGGCGAAACCCTTCACTCCCGCACGCCTGACGCTCGCGATCGCACTGGCGTTTCCGCTGCATGCGCTGGCCGATAACGCGGCGCGTGTCGAATTCACGTCGGGTGACGTGCGCGCACTGGCGGCTGACGGCAGCAGCCGCGTGCTGGCGCGCGGCGCTCAGGTGGGCAGCGGCGACACCGTCGACACCGGCAGCGGACGCGCCCAGATGCGCTTTACCGACGGCTCGCTGGTGTCGCTTCAGCCGCAGACCCAGTTCCGCATCGACCAGTACGCGTTCGCCGGCAAGCCGACCGAGGACCGTGGCTTCTTCAGCCTGATCAAGGGCGGCCTGCGCACCATCACCGGTCTGGTCGGCAAGGGCAACCGCAGCAACTACAAGCTCACCACTTCGGTTGCAACCATCGGCATCCGCGGCACCGAGTTCTCCGTTGTCTACGGCAACAGCATCAACGTGACGACCGGCGATGGCGCGGTCGATGTCTGCAACGGAGGCGGCTGCCTTACGGTGTCCGACGGGCAGAGCGCCTATGTCGCCGACCAGAGCACGCCGCCGGTCATCACCGAAGTGAAGACCGATCTGCCGCCGCCGCCGCCGTCGAACAGCGGCAACCTGACGCCGCCGCAGGGCGACGACACCTTCCTGGTGTCGGAGAATCGCAGTGAGGGCGGCGGGCTGGATGTGCTGGACGGCTATGCGGGCGGCAGTCTGCAGTCCGGTGACGGTTATTACGTCTATGGCCAGTACGTCGATCAGTACGGCGGCTATGGCGGCTTGGTGATGCTGGATTCGGCGACCGCGTCCTTCGAGGGCAGCACGCTGGTCTCGGCGTCGAATTCGAACGGTGACATCCAGGCGTCTTCGGTTGCCGAAGCACATCAGGACGGCATCATCGGCTGGGGGCGCTGGACCAGCGGCTCGTGTTCCGGCGAATTCGACTGCGCCGGCGACACGCTGCTCGACGTGCATTACATCGCTGGCAAGCCGACGCCGGATCTGGCCGCGCTGGGCGGTGCCAGCGGCACCTATGCGCTGAGCGGCTACACCACGCCGACCACGTCCGGCGGTGCGAGTGGCGGCTCGGTGAGCGGGTCCATGACCGCCGATTTCTCGGCCTACACGCTCAGCGTCGGCATGAACGTGACCGTCAGCGCCACCACCTTCGGGCTGACCGGGTCCGGCAGCATCAACAGCGGCACCGCGGCGTTCTCGGGTTCGTTCTCGAACTGCAGCGGATGTTCGTTCAGCCCGCCGAGCGGCAGTTTCCATGGCTTCTTCGCCGGCGCAGGGGCCGAGCGCGCGGGCATGGTCTACACCTTCGACAGCGGCATTGGCGGCATCAACAAGGTCAGCGGCGCGGCGGTGTTCACGCAGACTTCGCTCGGTCTGGGCAACTGACGGGCGCGTCATCCGGCCGCTCCGGCGTCCGGACGCGCGCCGCTCAGAGTGATCCGGCGAAGCTGCGGATACCGGTCAGCAGCATTTCGACGGCGACCGCGCACAGCAGCAGACCCATCAGTCGCTCAAGCGCGGAGGTTCCGCGCTCACCCAGCCGGCGGATCAGCGGCCCGGCCGCCAGCAGTACGCAGGCGGTGACCGCCATGGCCGCGCTCATCGCGCCGGTCCAGGTCCAGAAGCGGTCCGGCTCGCGCGACACCAGCAGCATCACCATGGCCATCGCAGACGGCCCGGCGATCAGCGGGATGGCCAGTGGTACGACGAAGGGCTCGCCGCCGGCCCACTCGCCGAACACGCCGGCCGGCTGCGGAAAGATCATGCGCAGCGCGATCAGGAACAGCAGTACGCCGCCGGCAATGCCGAGCGAGGTCTGCGACAGCTGCAGGATCCTCATCACCGATTCGCCGGCCCACATGAAGGCTAGCAGCGCCAGCCAGGCGAAGAAGCACTCCCTCAGCACGACACGCTGACGCCGCGCCTTCGGTACGTCCTTCAGCAGCACGGTCATGACCGGTGCGTTGCCGAACGGATCGAACAGCAGCAGGAGCAGGATGCTGGCGGAGAGGAAGCTGTCGGACAATGCTTAGGGGCTAGGGGCTAGGGGCTAGGGGCTAGGGGCTAGGGGCTAGGGGTGACGGGACGGCGTGCCGTCCCGTCAGCGTGTTCAGCTACGCACGTGGCCGTCGCCGAGCACCACCCACTTCTGACTGGTCAGCCCATCCAGACCGACCGGGCCGCGGGCGTGGATCTTGTCGGTCGAGATGCCGATCTCCGCACCCAGCCCGTACTCGAAGCCGTCGGCGAAGCGGGTCGAGGCATTGATCATGACCGACGCCGAATCGACCTCGCGGATGAAGCGCATCGCCCGCGTGTGGTTCTCGGTCACGATGGCGTCCGTGTGCTGCGAACTCCAGCGGTTGATGTGGTCGATCGCGTCGTCCAGCGAATCGACGATGCGCACCGCGAGGATGGGGGCGAGGTATTCGGTCGCCCAGTCCTCGTCGGTCGCCGCCTTCATCGCCGGCACCAGCGCGCGCGCGCGCTCGCAGCCGCGCAGTTCGACGCCCTTGCCGAGGTAGATGTCGGCCAGTCGGCCAAGCACGCGCGGTGCCGCAGCGACATGCACCAGCAGCGTTTCCATCGTGTTGCAGGTGCCGTAGCGATGGGTCTTTGCGTTGTCGGCGATGCGCACCGCCTTGTCGTCGTCGGCGAATTCGTCGATATAGACGTGACAGTTGCCGTCCAGGTGCTTGATCACCGGCACCTTGGCTTCACGCGAAATGCGTTCGATCAGGCCCTTGCCGCCGCGCGGCACGATCACGTCGACGAACTGCGGCATCGTGATCAGCGCGCCGACCGCGGCGCGGTCGGTGGTGTCCACCACCTGTACCGCAGTGTCCGGCAGACCCGCGGCAACCAGCCCTTCGCGCACGCAGGCGGCGACTGCCTGATTGCAGCACGCGGCTTCGGAGCCGCCGCGCAGGATGGCGGCGTTGCCGCTCTTCAGGCACAGGGCCGCTGCGTCGGCAGTCACGTTCGGCCGCGCTTCGTAGATGATGCCGATCACGCCCAGCGGTACCCGCATCTTGCCCACCGTGATGCCGGTGGGGCGGCGCTTGAAGTCGGTCATTTCGCCGACCGGGTCGGGCAGCGCGGCGACCTGTTCCAGGCCTTGCGCCATCGCCTCGACGCCCTTGGCGGTCAGCGTGAGCCGGTCGATCATCGCCGCGTCCAGGCCATTGGCGCGTGCCGCGTCGACGTCGGCCGCGTTGGCTTCGAGCAGCTGCGGTGCACGCTCGCGCAGCAGGGCGGCGATGCGGATCAGCGCGTCGTTCTTGGCGGCGGTGGATGCCTGCGACACGATGCGCGAGGCGGCGCGGGCCTGGCGGCCCAGCGTGTTCATGTAGTCCTGGATGTCCATCTTGATTCCCGAAATGCTCAGACCGCGCACCTTATGAAAACGGCGGCCAAACACGGATGAAAGCAGAAAGCGCGGCGACTTGCCAGTCGGCCACGCTCAGCGTGCGCACAGTCGCAGCGCGATCTGCAGGAACTCGTCCCACACGTCGCCACGCGCCACGCCCTTGATCATGCGGTCCAGTCGCGCGGCCTGCATCAGTGCAGTGCGGGTGGCGGCCGAGGACAGCCGCTGCAGCGCACGCTTGTACGGTGACTGGCGGGCGCCGAAGATGCGCGCGGCAGCCAGTGCGTCGTCGGCGCTGCGCCCGGCATCCATTTCGGCTCGCGCGGTCGCCAGCACGCGCAGTTCAGCGACGATGATCCACAGCACCAGCGGGGCGGCCACGCCCTCGGCGCGCAGGCCGTCGAGCAGGCGGCTGGCGCGCGCGGCGTCGCCGGCGAGCAGCGCCTGACGCAGGTCGTCGACGTCGTAACGGGCGACGTCCATCACCGCGTTGCGCACCTGTTCGAGAGAAAGTTCACCGGGCGGATGCAGCAGCGCGAGCTTCATCACTTCCTGGTTGGCGGCCAGCAGATTGCCTTCGACATGGCCGGCCATGAATTCCAGCGCTTCCGGTGTCGCGCTCTGCTGCTGGCGGGCGAGCCGGCCGGCCAGCCAGGAGGGCAGGCGCGCAAGATCGGGCGCGTTCAGTTCCAGTTCCATGCCGGATTCGATCAGCGCGGCGAACCAGCTGCTCTTCTTCGCCTTCCAGTCCATCAGTGGCAGCGTCACCAGCGTGATCGTGCCGGCCGGCGGATTCGCGGCGTAGCGGGCCAGTGCATCACTGCCTTCGCGACCCGGCTTGCCGGTCGGTATGCGCAGGTCGATCAGCTTGTCGCCGCCGAACAGCGACATATTGCCGGCCGCCTCGGCCAGCGCCGACCATTTGAAGTACTGCGTCACCACCAGCACTTCGCGCTCGCTGAAACCCCGCGTACGCGCGGCGGCGCGGATGGCGTCCGCCGCTTCGATCACGAGCAGCGGCTCGTCGCCGTGCAGCACGTAGAGCGGCGCGAGCGTGCCCTTCAGGTGGGCGTCGAGCTGTTCGGCGCGCAGCTGCATCGCGCTCAGGCGGGCTTGCGCTTGATCGCCTGCAGCCGGCGCAGCAGTTGCTGGATCAGGTCGGACTGCATTTCGTCGTACAGCACCTGCTCTTCCTGCTGTTTTGCCAGCATCTCGGAATCGCTGTAGGTCAGGTCGCGGCGCAGCTCGATCGACGCCACCGGCGCGATCTCGACATTGTTGCGATCGCGTACGCGGAACGAGAAGCGCTGGCGCAGTTGATATTCACGCACGCGACCGGCCGAGTTCAGGCTCAGGATGACTTTTTCGACCTTGTTCTCGGTGATGTCGACGATGGCGTCCGCAGCTGACGGTTCGTCCGCCACCTGGGTCGAACTCTGCGTCTGTATCGCGCGGCGGATCTGCGTGGTCAGCTCCGTGTTGCTGCGGCTGCCGTTGATGTACAGCGTCTGGAAAGGCAGATCACGTACACCGCGCAGGTGGAAACCGCAGGCCGCCAGCGGAAGCGCGGCGACGGCGGCCAGCAGCAGGCTGCGGCGGGATGGGTTGGCGGGGGCGCTCACGGGCATCTCCTGCTTCAGCACACGATATTGACCAGACGGCCGGGCACGACGACCACTTTCTTCGCCGGCTTGCCTTCCATGAATTTCTGCGCCGACTCGTTGGCCAGCGCCGCCGCCTCGATGGCGTCCTTGGCCGCATCGGCGGCGACGCGCAGGCTGCCCCTCAGCTTGCCATTGACCTGCAGCATCAGTTCGACCTCGTCCTGCACCAGCGCCGAGTCGGCCGGCTCCGGCCATTCGGCGCTCAGGATGTCGTCGCCGAAGCCGCAGTCGCGCCACAGCACGTGCGTGATGTGCGGGCAGATCGGCGACAGCACGCGCAGCAGCATGGACAGGCCTTCGCCGATCACTTCGGCCGCTTCGGCGCCGTCGCGCGGTGCCTTTTCCAGCGCGTTGAGCATCTTCATGCAGCCGGAGGCGACCGTGTTGAACTGCTGCTTGCCCAGGTCGTAGCTCGCCTGCTTCAGCACCAGATGCAGTTCGCGCCGCAGGTCGGCCAGCGCGGCCGGCAGCTTGGCCTTGCCCAGCGTCGACGCGGCCGGTACACGCGCGCGCAGTTCGGCGGTGTAGTCCTGGGCGAAATTCCATACGCGCTTCAGGAAGCGGTGCGCGCCTTCGACGCCGGCGTCGTTCCATTCCAGCGTCTGTTCCGGCGGGCTGGCGAACATCATGAAGAAGCGCGCGGTGTCGGCGCCGTACTGGTCGATCAGCGCCTGCGGGTCCACGCCGTTGTTCTTCGACTTCGACATCGTGGTCAGTTCGTGCTCGAGCACGGTGCCGTCGGCCTTCAGCCGGCCGCCGGTGATCTGCCCCTTGGCGTCGCGCTGGACCTCGACCTCGCTTTCCCAGTAGTAGTTCTTGCCGCCGCCTTCAGGTTTGTGCAGCCAGGCGTGGTTCAGCACCATGCCCTGGGTGAGCAGACGGGCGAACGGTTCCTTCACCGACATCAGGCCCATGTCGCGCATCACCTTGGACCAGAAGCGCGAGTACAAGAGGTGCAGGATGGCGTGCTCGATGCCGCCGATGTACTGGTCCACCTGCATCCAGTAGTTGGCGCGCTCATCGACCATGGCCGCGTCGTTGCCGACCGAGCAGTAGCGGGCGTAGTACCAGCTCGAATCGACAAAAGTGTCCATCGTGTCGGTTTCGCGCTTGGCGGCGGCGCCGCACTTCGGGCAGGCGACGTTGATGAAGTCGTCGCGCTTGAGCAGCGGGTTGCCCGAGCCATCCGGAATGCAGTCCTCCGGCAGCACCACCGGCAGCTGGTCGTCCGGCACCGGCACGTCGCCGCAGTGATCGCAGTGGATGATGGGAATCGGGCAGCCCCAGTAGCGCTGGCGCGACACGCCCCAGTCGCGCAGGCGCCACTGCACCTTCTTCTCGCCACCCTTGTCGGCGAGGTCTGCCGCCACTGCATCGACCGCCGCGGCATAACCCAGGCCGTCGTAGCGGCCGCTGTTTACGCAGACGCCGTCCTTCGATCCGTACCACTCGGCCCACGCGTCCGTCGAGAACGCGTTGTTGCCGACCGCGATTACCTGCCGGATCGGCAGTTCGTATTTCTTCGCGAAACCGAAATCGCGCTCGTCGTGCGCCGGCACCGCCATCACCGCGCCGTCGCCGTAGCTCATCAGCACGTAGTTGCCGACCCACAGCGGCACCGATTCGCCGGTCAGCGGGTGCACGACGGAGAGGCCGGTCGGCAGACCTTCCTTTTCCATGGTCGCCATGTCGGCTTCCATCACCGAGCCGTGCTTGCATTTCTCGATGAAGGCGGCCAGTTCCGGGTTGTTGCGGGCGGCGTGCGTGGCCAGCGGATGTTCGGCGGCGACCGCGCAGAAGGTGACACCCATGATGGTGTCGGCGCGGGTGGTGAATACCCACAGTCTGCCGTCGTCGATCAGCGCGCCGGTGTCATCGCGGACGTCGTGGCTGAAGGCGAAGCGCACGCCGGTGCTCTTGCCTATCCAGTTCGCCTGCATGGTCTTCACGCGCTCGGGCCAGCCGTCCAGCGTGTCCAGGTCGTCCAGCAGTTCGTCGGCGTACTGCGTGATGCCGAGGTAGTAGCCGGGAATCTCGCGTTTCTCGACCAGCGCGCCGGTGCGCCAGCCGCGACCGTCGATCACCTGTTCGTTGGCGAGCACGGTCTGGTCGACCGGGTCCCAGTTCACGACCTGCGTCTTCTTGTAGGCGATGCCCTTTTCCAGCATGCGCAGGAACAGCCACTGGTTCCACCTGTAGTACGACGGCTGGCAGGTCGCCAGTTCGCGGCTCCAGTCGATGGCAAAGCCCAGCGCCTTGAGCTGCTGGCGCATGTAGTCGATGTTGTCGTAGGTCCATTTCGCCGGCGGCACCGCGTTCTTGATCGCCGCGTTCTCGGCCGGCAGGCCGAAGGCGTCCCAGCCCATGGGCTGCAGCACGTTGTAGCCGCGCATCCGGTGGAAGCGGGTCAGCACGTCGCCGATGGTGTAGTTCCGCACATGACCCATGTGCAGCTTGCCCGACGGGTAGGGGAACATCGACAGGCAGTAGTACTTGGGCTTCGACGCGTCCTCGACGGCCTTGAAGGTCTGGCTGTCGTCCCAGTAGCGGCGCGCGGCGGCTTCGACCTCGGACGGGGTGTAGGCGGGGGTCTGTTTTTCTGACATGAGGCGGGATGCGGCGGAAATGAACGCTAACCCGCAATTATAGGCCCGGCGGCCCGCCGCCCGCCGGAAAACACGGCGCCGTTACCGGGCAGGCTCAGGCCGGAGCCGTCCGGCGTGTTGCCGGGCTGCTGCGCGACACTTCGCGCAGCATGGTTTCGGCGTCGTCGGCGAAGCGCAGCGTGAGATGCGGCAGCGGCAAGGTCTGGCCGCGCTCGTCGTACGCTTCCTTCACCCGCCGCAGGAATTCGCGCCGCACCTCCCATTGCGCCATCGCCGCGACACGGATGCGTGCCCGCACGATGAGCGCCGATTCCTGCCACTGGTCCACGCCCGCCATTTCGAGGTCGCCGAGGATGCGGGCGCCGAAGTACTCGTCCTCGCGCATCGCCTTGGCGACGTCGAACATGATGGCGTAGATGTCGGCCACCCGGTCGGTCGGCGCCATCCGCACATCGATCACCGCATGGGCGAATTCACGCGAGCGGCTGGTGACCGTCGTGATCTCGCCGTTCGGGACGAAGTGCACATTGCCCTCGTAGTCGCGCAGCCGCACATAGCGCAGCGTCACTTCCTCGACCACGCCGCCGTGGCCGGCGATGTCCACGATGTCGCCGACGCGGATCTGGTTTTCCAGCAGCACGAACAGCCCCGAGAACAGATCCTTCACCAGCGACTGGGCACCGAAGCCGATGGCGATGCCGGCCACGCCAGCAGTGGCCAGCAGCGGGGCGACCGAAATGCCCAGCGCACTCAGCGCGATGCCGCCGGCCAGCACGAGGATGACCACCGACGCCGCGTAGCGCGCGACCCGAACCAGGGTGTCGATGCGCTTGATGTCTTCCGCACAGTCGGTGCGCCGGCGCAGTGTTTCGTGGATCAGCCGTATCGAGCGCCGGGCGAGGTGCTGCAGCATCCAGGCGAGCAGCAGGATCAGGAACAGCTTCACCGCGAGGTCAAGCACCTGAGGCAGGCGGTCGCCCGCCCATGCGTACAGCCAGGCGGCAGTCTGTGTCCAGTCGTTCATTGTCGTGGTCTCTCCCTGTTTGCGTTGTCCGGGTTAGACGCGACCGCCCTGGCCGGGGCCGGTTCCTCGCTGTAGGAGGAGGACTACACGTCCGCGGGGCGCGACCGTCGGCAGGCAGCCCGGTAGAATCCGCCGCATGACATCCAACCCGCTTCTTTCCGGTCTGAACGAACAGCAGTTCCAGGCCGTCACGCTGCCGTCGCAGTCGGCGCTCATCCTCGCGGGCGCCGGGTCGGGCAAGACGCGCGTGCTGACCACGCGTCTGGCCTGGCTCATTTCGACCGGCCAGGTGTCGCCGCACGGCATCCTCGCGGTCACCTTCACCAACAAGGCGGCCAAGGAAATGCTGGCGCGGCTGACCGCGATGCTGCCGATGAATGCACGCGGCCTGTGGATAGGCACTTTCCACGGTCTGTGCAACCGCATGCTGCGCGCGCACTGGAAAGAGGCCGGGCTGCCGCAGCTGTTCCAGATACTCGATTCGGGAGACCAGCTGTCGGCCATCAAGCGCATGCTGAAGGCGCTCAACATCGACGACGAGAAATTCCCGGCGCGCGACCTGATGTATTTCATCAATTCGGCCAAGGAGCAGGGGCTGCGCCCGCACGAGGTCGAGGCCTTCGACGACTTCGCGCGCAAGCGGGTCGAGCTGTACCAGGCTTACGAGGCGCAGTGCCAGCGCGAGGGCGTGGTCGATTTCGCCGAGCTGCTGCTGCGCTGTCACGAGCTCCTGCAACGCAACGAGCCGATACGCGCGCACTACCAGCGCCGTTTCCGCCACATCCTGGTCGACGAGTTCCAGGACACCAACGTGCTGCAGTACCGCTGGCTCAAGCTGCTGGCCGGCCTCGGCACCGAAGGTCAGGCGGCGGTGATGGCGGTCGGCGACGACGACCAGAGCATCTACCGTTTCCGCGGCGCCGAGGTCGGCAACATGCGCGACTTCGAGCGCGAGTTCCACGTCGACAACGTGATCCGGCTGGAACAGAACTACCGCTCGCACGGCAACATCCTCGACGCCGCCAACGCGGTGATCAAGCACAACAGCGGCCGCCTCGGAAAGAACCTGTGGACCGAAGCCGGCCACGGCGAGCCGCTGCGCGTCTATGAGGCCTTCAACGACATCGAGGAAGCGCGCTGGGTGGTCGAGGAAATCCGGGCGCTGATCCACGACGGCACGGCGCGCGACGACATCGCGCTGCTCTACCGCAGCAATGCGCAGTCGCGCGTGCTCGAACACGCGCTGTTCTCGGCCGGCATTCCCTATCGCGTCTATGGCGGTTTGCGCTTCTTCGAGCGGCAGGAGGTGAAGCACGCACTGGCCTACATGCGGCTCATCGCCAATCCGCACGACGACACCGCATTCACCCGCGTGGTGAACTTCCCGACCCGCGGCATCGGCGCGCGTTCGCTGGAACAGCTGCAGGACGCCGCGCAGGCGCACGGCAGCAGCCTGTACGGCGCGCTGAACTTCCTGACCGGCAAGGCGGCGCAGTCGGTCGGCGCCTTCATCAAGCTGGTCGACCAGCTGCGCTTCGCCTGCGAGGGGCTGAAGCTGCCGGAAATGGTCGAGCAGGTACTCGAACTGTCCGGCCTGCGCGCGCACTACCTGACTGAAAAGGAAGGTCAGGAGCGCGTTGCCAACCTGGACGAAATCATCAACGCGGCCGCCAACTTCATTTCCGAGGAAGGCTACGCCCAGGTCGCGGCCGAGGACGAAGCCGCGCCGCCCGATCCGCTGTCCGCCTTCCTGTCGCACGCGTCGCTCGAGGCGGGGGAACACCAGGCCGACGCCGGCCAGGCTGCGGTGCAGCTGATGACCGTGCACTCAGCCAAGGGACTGGAATTCGACGTGGTGTTCATCGGTGGTCTCGAAGAAGGCCTGTTTCCGCACGAGAACTCGGTGCTGGAGCGAGACGGTCTGGAAGAGGAGCGCCGGCTCATGTACGTCGCCATCACCCGCGCCCGCAAGCGCCTCTACCTGTCGTTCGCGCAGTCGCGCATGCTGCATGGTCAGACCCGCTACAACCTGCGCAGCCGCTTCTTCGACGAGATTCCGGCCGAACTGCTGAAGTGGCTCACGCCGCCGGCCAGCGCACGCGGCTACGGCGGCTTCGGCAGCAGCAGTGCCGCGCCGTCGGCACCGGCGAGCAGCAATCCGCGCAGCTTCGGCAGCGGTCGCCGGACGACGGCGGTCAATGACAGCGGCTTCCGCGTCGGCCAACAGGTGAGCCACGCCAAGTTCGGCGCTGGCGTCATCGTCAACGCCGAAGGCTCGGGCTCCGACGCCCGGGTCCAGGTCAATTTCGGTGCGTCGGGCGTCAAGTGGCTGGCGCTCGCCGTGGCCAAGCTGTCGCCGGCCTGATTGCTCATGAGCGCGCGCCTCCGCCTCTTCTGTTTCGCAGCGCTGCTGTCCGCAGCGGGCACGGCTGCCGCGTCGGAACAGTGGCGCACCGCCCACCTGCGTGGCGAGTGCGACACGGCGCTGGCCGAGGCGCGTGGCGCCGCCGAGAAGGGCGAGCCGGAAGCGATGCTGCAGATGTCCGACTGGCATTTCTTCGGCACCTGCCTGGACAAGAACGACACCGAATCGGCACGCTGGGCGCTGCTGTCGGCGGAGGCCGGACTGGCGCGGGCGCAGGCCGTGGCCGGGCAGATCCGTGCCAGCGGCATCGGCGTCGAGCGCAATGCGGCAGAGGCACGCCGCTGGTACACGCTGGCGGCCGAAGGCGGTGACCCGGAAGGCATGCTGTTGCTGGCCAAGATGATCGAAGCCGACACCGCCGACCCGCTGGCGCCGGAACTGGCGCTGGCCTGGGTCCGGCGCGCGGCCGACAGGAACTACGCGCCGGCCTATGTCCATCTGGCGGCGATCTACAGCGGCGGTGGTGCCCAGACCGACTACGCCGAATCGGCACGCTGGCTGGAGAAGGCGATGCAGGCCGGCTACAAGGACAATTCGGTCTGGGTCGCCTGGTCATGGGCCTGCCTCAACCTTGGCCGTTACGACGAGGTGCTGCAGGCGGCGACCAAGGTGCCGAACGACGCGCCGGAATTCAAGGCGGCGCAGATCAACCACGCGCACGCACTGTTGCTGAACGGACAGATCGGCAATGCGCGCGAGGTGTACGCCGCCAACATGACCTTGCGCGGCGCCGACGAATTCCGCCGCATCCTGCGCGAGGACTTTGCCGAACTGCGCCGTTCCGGACGCGATCACCCGGGCATGGCGCGCATCGAGAAGCTGTTCCTGTCCGGCAAGCCCTGAACGACGTGCACCGCGACCGCCATCGCAGCTACGCCGAGCTGTCGTCCGCGCATCGCGAGGGCATCGACTACCACGTCACCGTCGAGCGACGCGGCAGCGGGGTCGCGATCGTCGCGCCGCATGGTGGGCGCATCGAGCGCGGCACGTCGGAGGTGGCACGTGCGATCGCCGGCAACGACTTCGATCTTTACCTGTTCGAAGGCGCGTTGCCGACGATGAACTTCGAAACGCTGCACATCACCAGCACCCGCTTCGACGAGCCGCGCGCGCTGGCGCTGATCGCCGATTGCGACGCCGTGCTGGCGGTGCATGGCGTGGCCGATACCGGCGAGCGCGCGCTGCTCGGCGGCCGCGATCGTGCGCTCGCCTGTGCCTTGGCCGATCGCCTGTACGCACGCGGCGTGCTCGCGCAGACCAGCGGCCATCGCTACGCCGGCCTCGACCCGCGCAATCTGTGCAACCGGGGGCGGCTAGGCCGCGGCGTGCAGATCGAACTGAGCGACCGGCTGCGCGGCGGTCGCTACGAAAAGGCAGTGATCGATGCCGTTCGTGCTGCCCTGCATGGACGGGTCATGACGCGACGCTAGAATGCAAGGCTGACCTCGTCAGCAACCCGTCATGCGCACCCCCTACCTGCTTGCCGGATTCATCGTTGCCCTCGTCGCGCTGGTGCTCGGCCGGATCATCTACGACGATCCAGCGCGATCGGGCGCTGCGCCGACGTTGCGTGCGCTGTATTCGATCGAGCCACCGTTCGCCTACATCGACGCGCGCGGCCGTGTCACCGGCGAGGCACCGGAAATGCTGCGCGTGCTGGCCAAGCGGGCGGGTCTCGGCGAGGTCGAGTTCATCCACACCGAGTTCGGCCAGTTGCTGCACGATCTGCAGGCTGGTCGCGCTGACATTGTCGCCAGCGGTCTGTTCGTGACACCCGAGCGCGCGCAGCGCGCTCGCTTCACCCGGCCGACCGCGCAGGTATCGTCGGCGCTGCTGGTGGGTGCGGGCAATCCGCTCGACCTGCACGGCCTCGACGACATCGCCGCGCACCCGGATGCGGTGCTGGCCGTCATCGACGGCGCGGTCGAACTGACGGTGGCCAAGCGAGCCGGCGTGCCGGCCGCCCGCATTCAGCGGCACAGCGACGCGACCAGCGCGGCGGTGGCGGTGATCGAGGGCCGGGCCGACGCGCTTGCGCTGTCCGACGTGTCCTTGCGCCACATGCTGGCGGTATCCGGTCTGACCGGTGTCGAACTGGCGCAGCCCTACCGGCCGCCGCAGCGCGAAGGGCGGGGCGAAGCAGGCTGGCCCGCCTTCGCGCTGCGTCCGCAGGACGAGGCGATGGCCCGCCGCATCGACGAGGCGATGGCCGGCTACCTCGGTTCGCCCGAGCATCGCGCGCTGGTCGCGGCCTTCGGCTTCGGTCCGCACAACCTGCCGGCGCCTGCACAGCGATGAACGGGCGCAGCGCAATGGCGGGCGGCCCGCCGGTATTCGGTCTGGCGCTGCTGCTGTGCGCCTGCATGGGCCTGATGAGCTATGCGCACGTGCGCTGGGACGACAGCCTCGCTGCCGCGCTGACCGCGCGCGACAATCTGGCGCAGTCGCGCCGTTACGCGCTGCTTGCGCAGCTCGACACCGAGCGCCTGCTGACCGGCGCGACGACGATACCGCGCACCCGGGTGATTGCCCATCTGGACCGTGCCCTCACGACCGCGCGCGATCTGCGCAGCGGCGGTGGTGCCATCGCCGGCTTCTCGGCGCGGGCGCCGGTGGCCGGCGACGTGGCCGCGGCCGCCGATGCCTACATGGCGGCGCTGGCCGATGCGCGCGCCATCATGGAACGCCAGCTCGACGGATTCGAGGCGGGCGGCAGCGCGCTGCTGCTGGCGCAGCGCGCGGTCGATGGCCGCGCCGTCGCACTGGAGGACGCATTGCTGCGTCATCTCGCGGCACAGCGCCGGCTGCTGCGCCAGCACGACACGGCGACGCTGGCGCTGGTGGCGGTACTCGGTCTGCTCGTGCTGTTCTATCTGTACGTTGCGCACCGACGTCGCGATGCCGCAGTCGATGCGCTGCTCGGCAGCGAGTCGCGCCTGCGCGCCTTCGTCGACAGCCTGCCCGAGATCGCCTTCATGCTCGACCGTCACGGTCGCTATATCGAGTCCTTCGGCAATGGCGGCGCCTTGCTCGCATCGCCAGCGGAAACCCTGGTCGGTCGCACCGTCGAGGAGGTGTTCCCGGCCGACGTGAGCAGCCGCTTCCTCGCGGTGATCCGCCAGGCGCTGGCGCGGCAGCGCACGCAGTCCTACGAATACACGCTGGAACTGGCGGGCCGGCAGGTGGTGTTCGATGCCCGCGTGTCGCCGGTACCCGGCAGCGACCGCGTCGTCTGGGTGTCGTGGGACGTGACCGCGCGCCGCCGCGCCGAGGCGCACGTGCAGGCGCTGGGCCGGCTGTACAACTTCCTCAGTCAGGTGAACCAGACCATCGTCTGGTCGGCCGATGAGGACGAGCTGTTCGAACGCATCTGTCGCGTCGCCATCGAGTTCGGCGCCTATCGCTTCGCCTGGATCATGCGCGCCGACGACAGCGGCACGCTCGCGCTGCGCGCCAGTGCCGGCAGCGCGGTCGCCGATCGCGCGCAGCTGGTCAGTGCATCGTCCACCGACGCCGACAGCGTCACCGCCGCGGTCATGCGCAGCGGCAAGCTGTGTCGCCTGTCGGCGCTCGACGGCGACGACGCGTGGATGCCGGCAGCGCGGGCCGCCGGTTGCATGGGCTACGTCGGCCTGCCGATCCGGCTCGACGACAAGGTGGTCGCGGTGCTTGGCCTGATCGCGCGCGAAGTCGCCCCCGAGGACGAGGACGAAGCGCGTCTGCTCGACGAGGTGATGATGGATCTGTCGTTCGCGGTGCGTCGCCTGCGCGACGACCGCGACCGCGCGCGCGCCGAACAGTCGGCGCGCCTGCTGGCGGCGGCGCTGCGCAGTACGCGCGACGGCGTCGTGGTGACCGATCTCGACGGCGTCGTGGTCACCGTGAACGAGGCCTTCTGCGAACTGAACGGCCTCGATCCGGCCGCCACCGAAGGATGCACGCTGGTGTCGCTGCTCGATGTCGAGGGCGCCGAGGGGCTGTATGCCGACATCGACCGCGCGCTGCGCGGCGGCGGTTTCTGGCAGGGCGAGGTGGCGGCGCGGCGGCGCAACGGCGAAGCGTGGTCGGGCTGGCTGTCCTGCGCCACCGTGCACGACGACGACGGCCGGGCGACCCACCGCGTCAGCGTGCTCACCGACATCACGCAGGCGCGGCGCACCGAGGAAATGCTGCATCACCTGTCGCAGTACGATCCGCTGACCGACCTGCCCAATCGCGTACTCATCCAGTCGCGCCTGATGCACGCGATCGATCTGGCCGCGCGGCGCGGCACGCGCGTGGCCGTGCTGTTCCTCGATCTGGACAACTTCAAGACCATCAACGATGGCCTCGGCCACGCCGCCGGCGACGAGGTGCTCGCTGCCGTCGCGCAGCGCCTGCGCGCGCGGCTGCGCCGACAGGACACGCTGGGCCGGCAGGGCAGCGACGAATTCGTGCTGCTGCTCGAAAACCTCGACCAGCCGGGCGAGGCGGCGCTGGTCGCCCAGGGCGTGTTCGACAACCTGAGCGCACCGGTACGTCTGGCCTCCGGTCAGGACATCTACCTGCAGGCGAGCATAGGCATCAGCCTCTACCCGGACAACGGCAACAGCGCCGAGGACCTGATCCGCGACGCCGACGCGGCGATGTACCAGGCCAAGCGCAGCGGCCGCAACACGCTGCGCTTCTACACCGACGCCTACACCGACGAGGCGACGCGGCGGCTGTCGCTGGAGACCGGTCTGCGGCGCGCGCTGGAGAACGACGAATTCGAGCTGCGCTTCCAGCCGCTGGTCGACCTGTCCGACGGTGCCCTGATCGGCGCCGAGGTGCTGGTGCGGCTGTCCGCCGCGGCCAGCGTGCACGCCGGCCCGTCGCAGTTCATCCCGATCATGGAAGCCAACGGACTGATCGTGCAGCTCGGTGAGCGCGTGCGCGAGCTGGCCTGCCGGCAGGGGCGTGCATGGCTCGACGCCGGTTACCGGATCGGCACGCTGGCGGTCAACATGTCGGTCGCCGAGATCCGCCGCGGCGGGCTGGAACGGCGCATCGAGCGGCTGCTCGGCGATACAGGCTTTCCGGCTGCGCTGCTCGAACTCGAAGTGACCGAATCCAGCCTGATGGAACAGGGCGACGAAGCGCGTCATTTCCTCGATGCGATCAAGCGGCTCGGCTTGCGCATGGCGATCGACGACTTCGGCACCGGCTATTCGTCGCTCGCCTATCTGAAGCGACTGCCGGTCAACAAGCTCAAGATAGATCGCAGTTTCATCTGCGATCTGCCGGGGGACGCCAGCGCGGTCGAACTGGTCGACACCATCATCACGCTCGGTCACAAGCTGGGCATGTCGGTGCTGGCCGAGGGCGTCGAAACCGAGGGCCAGCGCGATCTGTTGCGCGCGCACGGCTGCGACGCCTGCCAGGGCTATCTGTACGCCGAACCGCTGACGGCTGCCGAGTTCGAACGTCGCTTCCTGCGCCCGGCGCCCCGCGCGCAATGAACACACGACACCAATCCTTTCAAGCGGTATCGGGCGCCGTCGCTAGAATGATTGGTCGCGGGTCCGCTTTCCGGGCCCGGTCCGATTTCAGCGAGTTGCCCGTGCAGTCCGCAATGTCCCCCGATGCTTCGAGATGCCCGCGCCCGAACAGGGTGACGGCATGACCGTCCCTGCCGCAGGCGGTGGCGAGCACACGCCGCAGCTCGGTTTCGCGCAGCGCAGCTATCGCGCGCGGCAGGCCGGGCTGCTGTTCGGCCTGCCCATGGTGCTCGCCGTGCTGTACGAGCGCGGCGACCTGTCGTGGTCGTCCTGGCTGCTCTGGCTGGGCCCCTTGCTGCACGCACTGCTTTGGCCGCATCTCGCCTGGTGGCGCGCCCGGCAGTCGCGCGATCCCTTCCGTGCCGAAGGCGACAACCTGCTGGCCGATCATTTCTTCGGCGGTGCGTGGACCGCACTGATGGCCTTCAACGCCGTGCCCTCGCTGCTCATCCTCGCGCTGATGAGCATGGACAGCGTCGCCGGCTGTGGTCCGCGCCTGATGCTGCGCGGCCTGCTGGTGCACGCGGTGGGGGTGTTCGCCGGCGTGCTGCTATACGGTTTCGACTGGCAGCCACTGTCCACACTGGTCGTCGTCGCGGCCAGTGTGCCGATGCTGCTGCATCCGATCGCCATCGGCTTCGTCACCAACCAGGCACTGCGCAAGCTGCAGCGACAGCGCGAGGCGCTGGAGACGTTGAGCCGGATCGACGCGCTGTCCGGCCTCGCCAACCGCGGTCACTGGGAGGTGCTGGTGCGCAAGGAATTCGCGCGCTATCGCCGCTACGGGCATACGGCAACGCTGGTGATGGCCGATCTCGATCACTTCAAGTACATCAACGATCGCTACGGCCACGCCGCCGGCGACGAGGCGATCCGTCGCTTCGCCGCGCTGCTCGCCCGCGAACTGCGGATGAACGACACGGCCGGCCGCTACGGTGGCGAGGAATTCGGCATCCTGCTGCCGGACACCACCGGCGAGGGCGCACGCGAAATGATGGCGCGCCTGCGTCAGTGCCTGCATGCCGAACCGCTGATCGACGGGCACGTGGTCACCGCCAGCTTCGGCGTGGCCGAACTGACGCCGATGCTCGATACCTGCGAGGCGTGGATGCGGGTCGCCGACCAGATGCTGTACCGCGCCAAGCACGCCGGCCGTGATCGCATCGTGCTGCCGGGCCCGGGCGGCGGCGAGGTCGACGGCGGGCCGATCACCGGCGAAGAGGGCATGCCGCCGCATCTGGCGGTGGCTGCAGCGCGGCCGGACGTGCTGCGCCAGTTGCTGACCGGCATCGACATGAGCGAAACCGCCTTCGCGCTGTTCGATCCGGTCGACCGGCTGGTGCTGGCCAACGCCGCCTTCATCGAAATGTACTGCGTGCCGGCCGGCGATCTCCGCTTTGCCGACCTGATGCGTCATTGCTACACGCACCGCATCGGACCGCGCATCGAAACCGACGACATCGAAGCCTGGCTTTCCGCTGCGGACAGCAAGCGGCGCAGCCGGCCGTGGCGCTCGTTCGATGTCGACATGATGGACGGGCGCATCCTGCGGGTCGAGGAAACGTCGTTCGGCGAAGGCTGGGTGCTGACGGCGATCCGGCGCTAGGGTCTGTTCGCATTGAATCGCGGGCCGCGCGCGAATCCCGATGCGTCCGGATCAAGGCGGGCCGACGCAGGCTGACTGATCGTCAGGCCAGGAGGCCCCACGCGGAAGCAGACCCGGGCGTTGCCGCTCAGCTGCCGTTGCGGAACGGCGCGGCGAGGTCGCCGGCGCAGTTCAGGTACTGACCCGTCACGTCGCGCGGTGCCGGGCCGTTGAATGGCAGCTCGACGTCGCCGCCGATCTGGCCCAGCACCAGGCGACCGCCGAAGAAAAGGAAGTTGCGCATCAGCGTCGCCCAGTCGAGCTGCTTGTCGGCCTCGAAGCCGGGCAGCGTGAGCCGGCCGTCCTGGGCGACCAGCAGTATGGCAGGGCGGAACTGCTCGACTTCCAGCCGCGCCAGCACCGGCAGTCCCGGATTGCCCGGCGGCGGCTGCACCTCGACGCGGGCATTCACCTCGTCGCCGTCGCGCTGGCGCACGATGCGGATGTCCCAGCCGGAGACCGTCACCGCGGTGCCGCAGCCGCGCGGCCAGCCGTTGTCCAGCTCGACCACTGCGCGGTAGCTGCCGGCGACGCGGTCCGCGGCCGCCAGCGGCGCGGCGGCCAGACATGCCAGCAAGGAGAGGAGCAGGGCGCCGTGTTTCATGCCGGCTCAGACGCCGCAGGGCGTCCGGAGTTCGCAGTGCTCGCCCGCGGCCCGCTCGGCCTCAGTCACCACCACCGCCGCCATCGCCACCACCTCCACCGCAATCGCTGCCGCCGTCGCCAATATGGGTGCAGCCCGAATCGTTGCTGCTGCCGGCGATGCCGCTGCCGTCCGCTTGCGAGTCGTGCTGGCGCTCGCGCAGGCGGCGCAGACCGCCGGTCAGCAGCCACACCAGCGCCGCGACAGCGATCAGCGCGACGACGAAGCCGCTCACGCGCCGTTCAGCAGCGTATGCAGCGCGACGAATTCCTGCGCCAGCTTGTGCGACGGCGCGAAGTGGATCAGTGGTAGTGCCGCCTCATGCGACTCCTTCACCTTGACCGACGGCGACAGCGTCGCGTCGAGCACCGGCAGGCCTTCGTCGCGCAGTTCCTGCACCACGCGGGCCGGCAGGCTGGAGCGCGCCTGATACTGGTTCACGACGATGCCTTCGAGCTTCAGCGCCTCGTTGTGGTCGGCGCGGATCTCTTCGATGTTGTCGATCAGCTGGTACAGCGCCTTGCGCGAGAACTCGTCGCAATCGAAAGGGATGAGCACCGATTCCGCCGCAATCAACGCGCAACGCGAATAGAAATTCAGCGCCGGCGGCGTATCGATGTAGATGTGGTCGAACTGATCCAGCGCTTCCAGCGCCTCGCGCAGCTTGTAGATCTTGTAGCGCGATTCCAGCTTGTTCTCGAGTTCGGCCAGCTTGGCGCTGGCAGTCATCACGGCCAGGCCCGGGTGGGCGGTGTCGGTGATGAATTCGGTGGTGTCCTTCGGCGTCAGCTTGAAGTTCAGGATCTGATCGAAGAAGTCGGCGGCGCCCAGCTCGACGCTGTCCGCCGCCTTGCCCAGCAGATAGTTGCTGGAGTTACCCTGCGTATCGAGGTCGATCACCAGCGTACGTTTGCCGCTTGCCGCGCTGATGGCGGCGAGATTGCAGGTGATGGTGGACTTGCCGACGCCACCTTTCTGGTTGAACACGACGCGACGCATGACGGACTCCCTGACCGAAAGAGGCATTCTGCCAAATCATTGGGTGCAGTGCACAATAAGCGTGCCGATGGCGGTCGCCGCGCGTGCACGCCGCGACGCGAAGGGCAACAGACCCTGATCATGACCGGTAGAATTCCGCGCCAATCACCATGAGGGCAGGATGACCATGACGGATTTCGCTGTACGCATGCACCGCACCGGCGGCCCCGAAGTGCTGCAGTACGAGGCGGTCGAGCCGGGTGCACCGGGGCCGGGCGAGGCACGCGTGCGCCAGCATGCGGTCGGCGTCAATTTCATCGACATCTATCACCGCAGCGGCCTCTATCCGGTGCCGTTGCCGAGCGGACTGGGGCAGGAGGCGGCTGGCGTGGTCGAGGCCGTCGGTCCCGGTGTCAGCGATGTCGCGGTCGGTGACCGTGTCGCCTATGCAGGCGGTCCGCTCGGCGCCTACGCCACGGCGCGCAATATCGCGGCCGACCGGCTGGTGAGGCTGCCGGACGGCATTTCCGTCGACACCGCTGCCGCGCTGATGCTCAAGGGGCTGACCGCGCACTACCTGCTGCGTCGCACCTGCCGTGTCGAGCCCGGCGACGCGGTGCTCATCCACGCGGCGGCCGGCGGCGTCGGCCTGATCGCCTGCCAGTGGGCCCGCGCGCTCGGCGCCACCGTCATCGGCACCGTCAGCACGCCGGACAAGGCGGCGCTGGCGCAGGCCAACGGCTGCGAACACGCGCTGACCGGCGTGGCGCCGGCCGACCTCGCGGCGCAGGTGCGCGCGCTGACCGGCGGCCGCGGCGTGCGCGTGGTCTATGACGGCATCGGCCGCGACACCTTCATGGCTTCACTCGACTGCCTGCAGCCCATGGGCATGATGGTGAGCTATGGCAATGCGTCCGGGCCGGTCGCGCCATTCGAGCCCGGCATGCTGGCGCAGAAGGGCTCGCTCTTCCTGACCCGGCCGACGCTGTTCCACTACATTGCCGCCCGTGCCGACCTGGTCGCCGCGGCCGACGAACTGTTCGCCCGCGTACTCGACGGCACGCTGCAGATCAACATTCAGCAGCGTCATGCGTTAGCCGACTGTGCCCGTGCGCATGAAGCACTGGCCGCGCGTCGCACTACCGGCTCGACCATCCTGTTGCCGCAGTGAAGCATCCGCTGCACCGGCGACATCCTCTTTCGGAGCGCTTTTCGATGAAGTTTCTGTTGTCGCTGCTCGCCTGCTGCTGCATCCTGTCTCCCGCCGCGGCGCAGACGCCGGCGCAGACGGCCTTTCTGAAGGCCGAAACCCGCCGCATCGACGAGCAGTTCGTGCGTCGCGTGGTCGACATCACGAAGCTGCCGGCAGCGCAGGTGCGCGCCGCCATGCCGGCGGAAGGGCGCATCACCGAACCGTCGGCGCGGGTGGCTGCCGGCATCGAAAAGCAGCTGGGCGAGCCACTGAGCGACGAACAGAAGCAGGCCATTGCGCAGGCGGACGAGGAACGTCGCAGTGCACTGGCCGCGGCACGTGCCGCAGCAAAGAACAAGTAAACACGCAGAAGCGCAGCAGGTCGGGAGAGAACTATGGGTTCGAAAGTGTGTGCCATCGTCGGCATGGGCTCGGGCGTCGGTGCCGCAGTGGCGCGGCGCTTCGCCGCCGAGGGCTATTGCGTGGCGATGATTTCGCGCGACGCCGGCAAACTCGAGCGCTACGAGCACGAACTGGCCGCGCGCGGCGTGACCGCGCAGGGTTTCGTGGTCGATGCCGGCAGCGACGAATCCATCGTATCGGCCATCGAGAACATGCGGCAGGCGATGCCGCCGCCAGAGGTGCTCATCTTCAACGCCTCGGTGCCGCGTGAATGCGCACCGTCGGTGCTCGACCCGGAAGCGCTGGCGTCCGACCTGCGCATCGGCGTGCTCGGGGCGCTGACCGCGGCACGCGCCGTGCTGCCGGCGATGCGGGCGACCGGTCAGGGCAGCATCCTGTACACCGGCGGTGGTCTGGCGATGGAGCCGGTCGCCGCGGCCGCCTCGCTGTCGGTGCAGAAGGCGGCTCTGCGCAACCTCGTTTTCAGCCTGCACCAGGAACTGTCGCCGGCCGGGGTGCATGCCGCCATCGTCACCATTGCCGGCGTGCTGCGCGAAGGCAGCCTGCTCGATGCCGCCCGCGTGGCCGACGCGTTCTGGACGCTGCACGCGCAGCCGCCGGGCCAGTTTGCGCGCGAGATCGTATTGTCATGACGGAGCGGGCACTGCGCAGCGTGCTGATCGCCAACCCCAAGGGTGGCGCCGGCAAGAGCACGCTGGCCACCAATGTTGCCGGTCACTGGGCCACCCAGGGCGCGCGCGTCATGCTGGGCGACATCGACCGCCAGCAGTCGGCCCGTCACTGGCTGGGCATGCGCTCGCCGTTGCTGGCGCCGATCTCCACCTGGGAACTTGAGCCGGAACAGCCGGCCCGTCCGCCGCGCGGCACCACCCACGTCGTGCTCGACACGCCGGCCGGCCTGCGCGGCAAGCGGCTGGAGGCGATGCTGAAGATGGTCGACCGCGTGCTGATTCCGGTCCAGCCCTCCATCTTCGACATTCTCGCCACCGGCGACTTCCTGACCGAACTGGCCGAGCACAAGCGGGTCGCCGCGAACAAGGTGAAGATCGGCATCGTCGGCATGCGCGTGGACACCCGCACCCGCGCCGCGCACGAGCTGGAGCGTTTCTGCGCCGGCCTCGAACTGCCGGTGCTGGCCTATCTGCGCAACTCGCAGCTGTACGTGCAGACGGCGGCGCACGGCATGAGCATTTTCGACCTGTCGCGCTCGCGCGCGCAGACCGACCGCGAACAGTGGCAACCCATCATCGATTGGCTGGATTCCCCATGAACAACTCGACACGCAACAGCAAGAGCCTGGCCGTCGTCCGCGACAGTTCCGAGCTGGATGGCGCCAAGGCGCGCATCCTGGTGTTCGCCGGCAGCACGCGCGAGGCCTCGTTCAACCGCAAGCTGGCGATTGCCGCCGCGCGCGCGATCGAGGAAGCCGGCGGCGAGGCGACGCTGATGGATCTGCGCGACCACCCGCTGCCGCTGTACGACGGCGATCTCGAAGCGTCGGCCGGGCTGCCGCTGGGCGTACGTCCGCTGAAGGAACTGTTCAAGTCGCACGACGGCCTGTTCATCGCGTCGCCCGAATACAACGGGTCGATGAGCGCCGTGCTCAAGAACACGCTGGACTGGGTGTCGCGCCCGGCCGGCGACGAGGCCGGCACCGTGCCCTATGCCAACAAGACGGTCGCACTGGGCGCTGCCTCGCCCGGCGCGCTCGGTGGCCTGCGTGGTCTGGTGCATCTGCGCGCGGTGCTGCAGTCGGTCGGCGCGCTGGTGCTGTCGGAGCAGATCGCGGTCGGCAACGCCGCTTCCGCCTTCACGCCGGAAGGCGGGCTGGCCGACGAGCGGATGCAGCAGATGCTGCGCCGCACGGTCGCGCGCCTGGTCGATGTCGCCTCGCGCCTGCGCGATTGACGGAACGCGCCTGCGCGACTGAAGTTTTTCATTACAACAAACACGAGCCTGGAAGAGACATGAAATACCTGCGCCTGCGCCATAACGGCGCCGAACGCCTGGGCCGCATCAATGGCGATGCGGTCGAACTGCTGGACGGCGATCTGTTCGCCAACCCGGTACCGACCGGTGAGACCGTGCCGCTGGATGGCATCGAGTGGCTGATGCCCTGCCTGCCGCCGAAGATGGTCATCATCGTGCACAACATCCGCGCCGCAGTGGAAAAGGCCGGTCATCCGATTCCGGAAGATCCGCTCTACCTGGTGCGCTCGCCGCAGGCGCTGAACTGGCACCAGCAGCCCATCCCGAAGCCGGTTGGCTTCGACGGTCGCGTGTTCTACGAAGGCGAACTGGGCGTCGTCGTCGGCAAGGTCGCGCGCAATCTGGACGAGGCGCAGGCCGCCGACGCCATCTTCGGCTACACCTGCATCAATGACGTCAGCGCGCTCGAACTGGTGGACAAGAACCCGTCCTTCGGCCAATGGACGCGCGCCAAGAGCTTCGACGGCTTCGGCTGCTTCGGCCCGGTCATTTCGACCGACCCGCTGCCGGCCGACGCCGAAATCGTCACCACGGTCGGCGGCCGCGAACGCCAGCGCTACCCGGTGACCGACATGATCTTCTCGCCGGCGCAGCTGGTGTCGCGCATTTCGCGCGACATGACGCTGATGCCGGGCGACGTGATCTGCTGCGGCACTTCGGTCGGCGTGCTGCCGATGAAGCCGGGCACCACGGTCGAGGTCACCGTCAGCGGCGTCGGTACGCTGACCAACGTGTACGCCCCGACCGAGTAAGGCGGCCGCGGCATGAACAGCCGCGCCCCGACCGACCTGCGTCAATACGGCCGGCCGCGCGCACAGGCATCCTGAAACAATGGACGCCCACGCCGGCCTGCCTCATCTGCAGCCCATCCTGCTCTTCCTCGCCATCGCCGGTCTGGTGATGCCGCTGCTCGCCCGCGCGCGGGTGAGCCAGGTGGTGGCCTTTCTGGTGATCGGCGCGCTGGTCGGCCCGAACGGCCTGGGTCGCGTTGCCGCCGATCAGGGCTGGCTGCGCTGGTTCACCATCGCCGACGGCGAGGGTGTGCGCGTACTCGCGGAACTGGGTGTGGTGTTCATGCTGTTCGTCATCGGCCTCGAACTGCCGGCGCGCCAGCTATGGTCGCTGCGCCGCTGGGTGCTCGGTGTCGGCAGCGCGCAATGGCTGGGCTGCGGTGCGCTGATCGGCGCGGTCGCGCTGGCCTTCGGTCACAGCGAAGAAACGGCGGTGGTGCTCGGCCTCGGCCTGGCCATGTCGTCGACGGCGGTGGTCATGCAGTTGCTGGCCGAATCCGGCCAGACCCGCTCCACCGTCGGCCGCATGAGTTTCGCCGTGCTGCTGCTGCAGGACATCGCCGTCGTGCCGCTGCTCATCTTGCTCGGCCTGATGGCCGGCCAGAGTGGAGAGGGCGGCGGCGGGCATTTCCTGATGCTGATGCTGACCGCGCTGCTGAAGGCGGCGGCGGCCGTGGCGCTCATCCTGTTGTTCGGACGCCTCGTGCTGACCCCGCTGTTCCGCCGCGTGTCGGTCACCACCCAGGCCGACAGCTTCATGGCGTTGACGCTGTTCGCCACGCTTGGCGTGGCGGCGCTGACCGGCGCCGCCGGTCTGTCGATGGCGCTCGGCGCCTTCCTCGCCGGCCTGATGCTGGCCGAAACCGAATACCGGCACGCCGCGCTGCTCGCCATCGAGCCGTTCAAGGGTCTGTTGATGGGCCTGTTCTTCGTGTCGGTCGGCATGAGCCTTGATCTGCTGCAGGTGGCCGGCGACGCCGGTTGGCTGGTGGCCTCGGTGCTCGGCCTGTACGCGATCAAGAGCGCGACGATGTACGGCCTGTTCCGGCGCAGCGGCCTGAGCCGCGGCGAGGCGGCCGAGGCGGCGCTGCTTCTCGGCCAGGCCGGCGAATTCGGCTTCATCGTCATTGGCGTGGCCATTGCCGGCGGTGTGCTGGCCGGCGCGGTTGGCAACTTCATGCTGCTGGTGGTGACGCTGAGCATGTTCCTGACGCCGCTGGCGGCGCGGGCCGGCCGCGTGCTGCGGCAGACGCTCGACGCGCGCGAGGCCGACGCACCCGTGTCATTGGCTGGCGACGAAGCCGATGATGGCGTGGTCATCATCGCCGGCTTCGGTCGCGTCGGCCAGCTGGTGGCGCGCCTGCTCGACCGCGCCGACGTGCGCTGGGTGGCGATCGAGCGCCATGTGGCGGCGGCGACCGAACATCACGCGCAGGGGCGACCGGTCATCGTCGGCGACGCAGGCCGCCCGTCCCTGCTGCATCACCTCGGCGCCGGCCGCGCGCGCGCCATCGTCGTCACGATGGACGACACGGCAGCGGCCCGTCATGTCGTGCGCAGTCTGCGGGCTGAGTTTCCGGCGCTGCCGCTGATCGCGCGCGCGCGCGATGCTGCACATGCGCGCGAACTGATGGCAGCGGGGGCCAGCGAAGTGATTCCCGAAGCGCTCGAAGCGGCGCTGCAGATGGGGGTGCATGTGCTCGACCGCGTCGGCGTCGATGCCGACACGGGCGCACGGCTGATCGATGCGGAGCGGGCAGCCGGCAGCGCCTGAGCGCCACCGGTCGCCGGTTCAGGGCTTGACGCCGGGCGGCAGCGCAGGCCGGCTCTCGGTGGCCGACGGCAGCGGGTGGTCGTGGCCTTCGATTGCCGGGTGCTCGTAACCGGCGTGCACCTTGTGGGTGGCCGTGGTGGCGCCCGGCGGCAAGGCCGGCTTGTTCTCGACCGCGGTCGGCACATGCTGGTCATGGCCCTCGACGGCCGGATGCTCCTGGCCGGCATGCACCTTGTGCGTTGCCGTGGTGGCGCCCGGCGGCAAGGCCGGCTTGTTTTCGACCGCGGTCGGCACGTGCTGGTCATGGCCCTCGACGGCCGGATGCTCGTAGCCGGCATGCACCTTCTTCGTCTTCGTGCTGACGCCCGGAGGCAGCGCAGGCTTGGCGGCGACATTGGCCGGCTTCTTGCCCTTGACGGCCTCGGCCGGGTGGTCGGCGCCGGCGTGCTTGCCCGACGCGTCGGCCCATACCGGGCCGCTCATACAGAGGGAAAGCGCGATGACTGCCCATTCTCTTTTCATGATGTCTTCCTTCCGATTGGTGGGTTGTTTATAACCAGTCTGCGCTGGATTCTGCGCCGCAACATTGACATGACTCAAACGGCAGCAGGGAGCATTCTGCCGGCCGGGGTTATGCTTCCGATCCAATGAACATACCGTCTTCCCGGCTGCTTTTCCTGCACGCAAACGGCTATCCGGCGGGCGTTTATCGCGCCTTCCTCGATCTGCTGGCAACGCGGTGGACGGTCCATGCGATCGACACCATAGGCACCGAAGCGCAGCACCGGCCCGGTCATGGCTGGCGGCGCATGCGGGCGCAGGTGATGGACTGCATCGACGCGCTGCCCGACGGACCGCTGGTGCTGGTCGGCCACTCTATGGGCGGTTATCTCGCGGCAATGGCGGCTGCGCGGCTGCCGCAGCGGGTGTCACAGGTCGTGCTGATCGATTCGCCGATGGTGCTCGGCTGGCGGGCAACGCTGGTGTCGGCCGCAAAGGCCACCGGACTGACCTGGAAGCTCGGCCCGGCGCCCGTGGCGGCGCGCAGGCGCAACCACTGGGCGTCGCGCGAGGAAGCGCGCGCCCATCTGGGCAGCAAGGATTTCGTGCAGCGCTGGGCGCCCGGTGTGCTCGACGATTTCGTCCACGCCGGCCTGCACGAGCACCCCGGTGGTGGGGTCACGCTGGCCATCCCACGCGAAACCGAGCGCGACGTGTACGCGACCATCGCCCACCGCGATGCGCTGCTCGCCGTGCGCCGGCTGCGCGCCCGCGGTACGCCAGTCGGTTTCATCACCGGCAGTCATTCGGAAGAAACCCGCCTCGCCGGTCGCGAACAGAACCGCCGTTTCTGGGGTGCGAACTGGGTGGAACTGCCGACCGGCCATCTGGTGCCGATGGAGGCGCCGGTGGCGTGTGCGCGGGCAGTGCTGGAAATGATCGAGCGGGGCGGAGGCCGGTGAGCGCAAGGCGATCACCGGCCCTTCCTGCAAGAGACGCTGACCGCGATCAGACGCGGAAGCGGGCGATGGTCGAATCGAGTTCGGTGGCCAGCGCCCCGAGCTGATGCACGGTCTGTTCGGCGGCCAGCACCGAGTGGTCGGATTCCTCGACCATGTGGGCGATGCGTTCGACGTTGCTGGCGATGCTGTTGCTGGCCTGCGTCTGTTCCGCGGTCGCGTGGGCGACGCTGCGGATCTGGTGCAGTGCCTCGGTCGCGCCGTCGTTGATGCTGCGCAGCGCTGCCGCGGCCTCGCCGGCCAGCGCCACGCCCTTCTGTATCTGCGGGCGCACTGCTTCCATGCTGTGCACGACGGCGTCGGTGTCGGTCTGGATCGCCGCGATGGTCTGCGCGATTTCGCCGGTCGCCTGCGTCGTGCGCTCGGCCAGCTTGCGCACCTCGTCGGCGACGACCGCGAAGCCGCGGCCCTGTTCGCCGGCGCGCGCCGCTTCGATCGCCGCGTTCAGCGCCAGCAGATTGGTCTGTTCTGCAATTTCCTTGATGGTCTTGGCGATGCCGCTGATCTGGCGCGAACGCTCGGCCAGTTCGCCGATGCGCTCCGACGCGTCGGTGACCTGCCGTGACACGTCCTCGATGGCGCCGGCGGCGGACTGCACACGCTGTTCGCCGACGATGGCCAGTTCGGCCGAACGGCTGGAGTGGTTCTCCGAGTCGCGCGCACTGTCGGCGATCTGGCTCACGCTGACCGTCATCTCCTCGATTGCTGCGGCGGTCGAGGAGGTCGCGGACGACGACTGGCCGGAGGCCTCGCGGATCTGCTGCATGCGTTCGGCAATGTCGGAGGCCGCCGCGGTCAGCGACTTCGACCCCTGCTGGATGCCGCCTATCATGGTCTTCAGGCTGTCGCGCATGATGGACAGCGAATGCATCAGGCTGCCGTTGCGTGCCGATGGCATCGCCACGTCGAGTCGCCCGGCGGCGATTTCGGTGGCGGCCCGCATCGCGACCTCCGGCTCGCCGCCGATCTGCGCAAAGATGCGGCGCGACGCGGTGATGGTCAGCGCCACGGTGGCCGCGATCACGGCCAGCGCGATGACCAGCAGCGTCAGCGCGTAGGACTTGAAGGCCTGTTCGATGTCATCGACGAAGAAGCCGGTCCCCAGGGTCCAGCCCCAGGGCGCGAAATGGGTGACGCCGTTCATCTTCGGCAGCGCCTCGCTGGCCCCCGGCTTCTTCGCCGGTACGGTGACGAAGGCGGGGTCGGCCTTGGCCAGCGCTTCGCGGTAGACGTCGGTGTTGGTGCGGCCGTCCGGGGCAACGCCACCATTGTCCTTCTGGCCGAGCTTTTCCTTGCGCACGTGGGCCAGCAGCACATCGTCGGCGCTGCGCGCGAACATGTAGTGATCGTCGCTCTGCAGGCCCAGCAGCGCCTCGCGTGCATGTGCCTGCGCCTGTTCGCGCGTCAGCGTGCCGGCTTTCTCCTGCTCGTGATAGCGCTGAAGAATGCCGGTAGACAGCTTGAGCAGCGTGACGATGCGCGCCTCGCGTTCGGCCATCATGGTCGAGCGGATTTCGCTCAGCGCGATGCCGCCTATCAGCACCAGACCGACGGCGGAGCACGACACGATCAGTGCCAGGCGAGTGGAAATCTTCACGGGGTCATCCCTTCGGTTCGCTATGGACGAAGGGTTCACGGCCGGGCGCCGCATTACTTGACGACGCGGCGACCGCGCGGGACGGATTCCCGACGGACGGTACTGCGCTGCGCTCAGTCCCCCTCGCTCTGGCCGGACAGGCGTTCCGCCCGCTCGATCGCCGCTTCGAGCGCCGCCTCGGGGTGGCCCGCCGGCAGACGCGGCGTGCCGCCGGTACGCTCGTAGCCGTCGTCGACGAGGCTGCCGCTGCCCACCGCCCGCGCCGGCCCGCCGAGGTTGGCGGTCACCAGCTGAGGCACCGCCAGCACCAGCGCCACCATGACGATCTGGATGCCGACGAAGGGTACGGCGCCCCAGTAGATGTCGCGCGTGGGCAGCGTCTTCGGCGCTACCGAGCGCAGGTAGAACAGCGCGAAGCCGAAGGGCGGGTGCATGAAGGAGGTCTGCATGTTCACCGCCAGCAGCACGCCGAACCACACCAGGTCTATGCCCAGCTTCTCGGCTACCGGCGCCAGCAGCGGCACGATGATGAAGGCCAGTTCGAAGAAGTCGAGGAAGAAGGCGAGCACGAACACCAGCAGCATGACCGCGATCAGGAAGCCGGTCTGGCCGCCGGGCAGCGACAGCAGAAGGTGTTCGACCCACAGGTGACCGTCGATGCCGTAGAAGGTGAGCGAGAACAGGCGCGCGCCGATCAGTATGAACAGCACGAAGCAGGTCAGCCGCACCGTGCGGTCGAGCGCCTGGTTCAGCAGTTCGCCGCTGAGCCGGCGGCGCGCCAGCGCCATCAGCAGCGCGCCGGCCGCGCCCATCGCGCCGCCTTCGGTCGGCGTCGCCAGGCCGAGGTAGATGGTGCCGAGCACGAGGAAGATCAGCGCCAGCGGCGGCATCAGCACGAAGGCGACGCGGCGCGCCAGATCGGGCAGCAGGTTCAGGCGCAGCAGGCGGTCCGCCAGCGCCAGCAGCCAGGCCACCGCGCCACCGGCGGTGACCGACAGCAGTGCACGCGCGTCGGTGGCGTGCGCCTGCAGCGCCGGCAGCTGACTGGCGCCGACGCCAGCCGCCAGCGCGACCGCGAACAGCGCCCACACGCCGCGCCGCTCGGCTGCGTCGTGGTCGTCGGCCTCGGGCAGCGCGGGTGCGCTCTTCGGTTTCAGCCAGGCCATGCCCAGCACGTAGAGCAGATAGAGCCCGGTCAGCACCAGACCGGGCAGCAGTGCACCGCGGTACATGTCGCCCACCGGCCGGTTCAGCTGGTCGGCCAGCACGATGAGCACCAGCGAGGGCGGAATGATCTGCGCCAGCGTGCCCGACGCGGCGATCACGCCGCTGGCCAGCCGTGCGTCGTAGCCGGCGCGCAGCATGATGGGCAAGGAAATGAGACCCATCGAAATGACCGATGCCGCGACCACGCCGGTGGTGGCCGCCAGCATCGCGCCGACCAGCACCACCGCCACCGCCAGCCCGCCGCGCAGCGTGCCGAACAGCCGGCCCACCGTGTCGAGCAGGTCCTCGGCCATGCCGGACCGTTCGAGCAGCAGGCCCATGAACGTGAAGAAGGGAATGGCGAGCAGCGTGTCGTTGCTCATGACGCCGAACACGCGGTCCGGCATCGCCTGCACCAGCGAGGCGGAGAGCAGGCCCAGTTCGATGCCGATCAGCCCGAACACGATGCCGCAGGTCGCCAGCGCGAACGCGACCGGCGCCCCCGACAGCAGGAACAGGATCATCGCGAAGAACATGACCGGGGCCAGGTTGGCGGCCAGCCAGGCGGTCATGGGACGACCCTCCGGTCACTGCGTGACCACCTCCCCGGAGGAGGGACGCGCATCCTTCGGAGCGGCCGTGCGGACGCGGAGAGGTTGGCCCTCCGGTCACTGCGTGACCACCTCCCCGAGGGAGGAACGCGCATCCTTCGGGGCGGCCGTGCGGACGCGCTCATGCCTCCGCCTCCGCGTCGTCGGCGAGCGCAGCGACCCGGCGCACGATCAGCGCCAGCGCCTGCAAGGTGAGCAGCGCGAAGCCGGCGGGCACAAGAATGCGGGCCGGCCACAACGGCAGGCCGCCGGCGCTGGCCGATACTTCATTGCTGAGCCACGACGACAGGAACCAGGGCCAGGACAGCCACAGCATCAGCAGGCATACCGGCAGCACGGTCAGCGCGACCGCAGCGATGTCGGCCTTGATCCGGCCACGCGGCGACAGACGCGCGGTCAGCAGATCGATGCGCACGTGCTCATCCAGCTTCAGCACGCGCCCGGCACCGAGCAGGAAAGCGGCCGACACCAGATACCACTGCGCCTCCAGCAGCGCATTCGAGCCGGCGTCGAACTTGCGCGCCAGCGCATTGCCTACCGCGAGCAGCACCGCCGCCAGCACGGTCCACGGCAGCACGCGGCCGCAGGCCTCGTTCAGTCGGTCGGTCAGATCGGCGAGCGTCAGCAGGGCGCGCATGGCGTGGGGATGGAGGTGAAGGCGCGATGGTAACCGCTGAGGCGGCTGCGACGCACTGGGGGAGCGGTCTTCTGACCGCGACGCGGCCGATGCAGTCCGCTGGCTTCGATTCAGGCCGCAGTCGGGGTCAGAAGACCCCTCCCACAGAACCCGGATTCAGGCTCCGCTCCTTGATCGGGCTCACCGTCTCTGTGCGAGCGGCCTTGGCCGCGACGCGTCCGCTGAACGTAGCAGCTGCCGACGCCCTACAATATTGCATCGCACAAGGATCGCTCCATGACCGCCACCACCCGCATCTGCCTGGTCCGCCACGGCGAAACCACCTGGAACGTCGACCGTCGCGTGCAGGGCCAGATCGACATTCCGCTGAACGAGCGCGGCCTGCTGCAGGCGCAGGCCACCGCACAGGCGCTGCTGGCCGAGCGCATCGACACGCTCTACGGGTCCGACCTTGGCCGCGCCTGGGTGACGGCCGGGCGCATCGCGGTGCCGCGCGGCCAGCCGGTCATGCCGGAGCCGGCGCTGCGCGAACGGCATTACGGCGCCTTCCAGGGGCTGACCTACGCCGAGGCGCGCGAGCGCCACCCGGAGGACTTCCACCGTTTCGAAGCGCGGGAGCCCGCCGCGCAGTTTCCGGGCGGCAGCGGCGAAAGCCTGCTGCAGTTCGATGCCCGCATCTGGGGGCTGATTGAAACGCTGCGCGCGCGCCACGCCGGTCACACGCTGCTGCTGGTGACGCACGGCGGCGTGCTCGACATTGTCGCCCGCCGTGTGCGCGGGATGCCGCTGACCGGCAAGCGCGACTTCGACATCGCCAACTGCGCGCTGAACTGGATCGCGCACGATGCGAACGGCTGGCGCATCGAGCGCTGGGGCGACCAGACCCACCTCGACGGTGCGCTGGACGAGTTGCCGGCGTAAGCAGCGCGGCGGCGCAAGCCATCGGCTTCGATCCACGCCGCAATCGCGAGCAAGCTCGCTCCCACCGGAACCCCGCTCCGACCGTGATCCGGGACTGCTTTTGTGGGAGCGACCTCTGGTCGCGATGGGGCTTCGGCAGGCCGCTGTCGGGGTTAGAAGACCCCTCCCACAAGACCTCGGCAAAGGTTCGGGGCGCGGATCGGCGCGTCCCCTGTGGGAGCGGCCTTGGCCGCGACGCGGCCGTCAGGCGCCGCCGGCTTCTATCCAGGCCGCAATCGCGAGCAAGCTCGCTCCCACAAGGCCGGTGCGCCCTTCGAAGACGGGCGCTATCTGCCCGCCGCCGGATTCAGGAAACCGCGCATCAGCCGCGTCAGCCGCGGCATCACCACCCAGGTCATCGTGATCACGATCAGCGCGGTCAGTAGCGCGACGCGCGGCAGGAAGGGCAGCGGCGTCAGCCAGGGCGCCACCAGCCACAGGAAGAGCGACACGGTCGGAAAGATGCCCATCCAGGTCACCAGCGCCATGCGGGCGCGCGGCGGGTGGGTGGACGGCGCCACCACCTGCGGGCCGAACCACGCCTCCAGCCCGGTCACCACCCGGTACTCCGGCTCGTTCTCGCCGGCGGCGCACAGCCGTGGTTGCAGCGCCGCGCGTGCCGGGCTTTCGTCCCACGCCTTCAGATCGGCTTCGGAACGGAAATGCGCGATCACCTGGTAATCGCCGCCCGGCTGCTCGGGCGTGATCATCTGGGCGCCGAGAAAGCCGGGCGCATGACGCATGGCTTCGAACATTTCGCGGATCAGCGCTTCGTATTCGACCTCGAACCCGACCCGTGCCCGGCGGCGGGCGATGCGGGTGACATGGGCTTGCGGTGGGGCGGCGCTCATGATGATCTCCGTTGTCCGTATTGCGTTTGTTAGAGAAGCTGGGTTGCGCACGTCGACGCCCCCGGTGGGAGAGGTCTTGGCCCCGACAGTGCGCTGACGACCCGCCGCTGTCGGGGTCAAGACCCCTCCCACAGAACCATGCTCCAGGCTCGGGTCGCGGATCTGGCGCAACCCTTGTGGGAGCGGCCCTGGCCGCGACAGTGCGTATGACGACCCGCCGCTGTCGGGATCAAGACCCCTCCCACAGAACCATGCTCCAGGCTCGGGTCGCGGATCTGGCGCAATCCTTGTGGGAGCGGCCCTGGCCGCGACAGTGCGTATGACGACCCGCCGCTGTCGGGGTCAAGACCCCTCCCACAGAATCCCGGCCCGGCCGCAGGTCGGGCGCATCTCCTGCCGCTTACTCCTTGATCGCCTCGACCGCGATGTCGATGGTCACCTCGTCGCCGACGTTGGGCGCGTACTTGCCCATGTTGAAGTCGGTGCGCTTGACGGTGACCGTGGCGTTGGCGCCGATGGCGTCCTTCTTGGTCATCGGATGCGGCATCGAATGGAAGCTGGTCACCTTCAGCGTCACCGGCTTGCTCACGCCCTTCAGCGTCAGCGTGCCATCGACAGCGACCGGCTTGTCCCCGTCGAACACGACCTTGGTCGACTTGAAGGTGGCGGTCGGGTAGCGGGCGGTGTCGAGGAAATCCTCGGCCTGGATGTGCTCGTTGAACAGCGACGAACCGGTGCTGACCGACTTCGTGTCGATGGTGATGTCCACCGCGCCGGTCTTCGCCGCGCGGTCCAGCGTGATCGTGCCGGAAGTCTTGTCGAAGCGGCTCAGCTGGGTCGAGTAGCCGAAGTGGCTGTACGAGAAGCGCGGAAAGCTGTGGTTCGGGTCGAGCTTGAAGGTTTCCGGCGCGGCCAGCGCGGGGGCGGCGACAGCGGCGAGGGCGAGCGAGGCGATGAGGGTTTTCAGCGAGGTCATGGCGGTTCTCCGGTTTGGGTACATCTATATATATATGCAGCGAGGGTGAGGGCGGCTCAGCCGCCGGAAGTCATCTTCACCAGCGTGCGGTCACGCAGGACGAAGTGGTGGTACAGCGCGGCCCCGGCGTGGCCCAGCACGAGCAGCCAGATCAGCCAGGCGCCGAGCACATCCTTGTGGATGAAGTCGATCGGCTTTTCGAAGGTCTTGAAGTCGAGACCCATGTCTTCGGCCACCACGCTCTGGAACAGCGCGGTGCTCTCGAACTTCGGAATCTCGAACAGGAAGAAGAAATCCGTGTTCACGCCGGTGCCGAGGTAGCCGGTGATCGGCGCGACGATCATCACCGCGTACAGCGCCAGATGGCCCAGGTGAGCGGCGAGGTGCGCCAGCGGCGTACCCGGCTCGTCTGCGGGCGCGCGGTTCATCAGGCGCCAGATCACGCGCAGCGCCACGATGACCGCGATGCTGACGCCGACCGACAGATGGATCTGCAGCGCGGTCATGTTCTCCGGCGTCTGCTTCTCGGTGAACCACTGGCGGTAATAGACCGACACGTAGGCGGCGAGAAAGAGCGCCGCCGTCGTCCAGTGGAACCACTTGGCGATGCGGCCGTAGTTGGCGGCGGTGTTCTTCAGGCTCATTGCAGCGCTCCTTGCGCGGGGGTGAAGGCCCAGGCGTCCATCGCCAGCACGTAGTCGTCGATGCCGGCGTGGAAGCGCTCGGCGGTCGCACCTTCGCCTGCGGCGCCGAGCGCGACGAAGAAGGGCAGCAGGTGTTCTTCGCTCGGGTGGGCGCGCACGGCGTCCGGCGCGCGGCGCCGGTAATCGAGCAGCGCGTCGGTGTCGCCTGCCGCCAGCCGTTCGGCGAACCAGTCGGCGAAGGCGCGCACATAGGCCGGCGTGCGGCCGTCGCCGTGGGCGACGATCTGCCAGTCGCGCAGGTTGTGCGTCAGGTTGCCGGAGCCAAGCACGCGCAGGCCTTGCGCGGCCAGCGGCGCCAGCGCGCGGCCCAGCCGGTACGCACCTTCGGCGCCGCCGCGGCTCTGCAGCGACAGCGGAATCACCGGCACGTCGGCGTCGGGGTACATCAAGCGCAGCGGCACCCACGCGCCGTGATCGAGGCCGCGTTCGGCGTCGAGCTGCACCGGCAGGCCGGCGTCCTCGATGGCCGAGGCGACGATGCCCGCCAGTTCGCGGCAGCCGGTCGCCGGGTAGCGGATCGCGTACAGCTCGGGCGGGAAGCCGTAGAAATCGTGAATGGTGTCCAGCCGGTCGGCGGTGCCGACCGTGGGTACGGTGCTGTCCCAGTGCGCGCTGACCGCGACGATGGCGCGCGGCCGCGGCAGCAGGTCGGCCTTCGCCTTCAGCGCCGCACCGGCCGCACCCGGGCGCAGCGCGAAGGTCGGCGCGCCGTGCGGTACGAAGAGGCTGGACGGGTAGGTGTGCAGTGCGGCGGTGCTCATGGCGGACATCCGTGATTCGATGACTGCAGCTTAGTCATTCCGGCTTGTCCGAAATAGACGACAATCCGCAAATACTCGTTGCAGGAATCGCAACAATGGATCGACTCGACGCCATGCAGCTCTTCGTTCGCGTGACCGAACTGGGCAGCTTTTCCGCCGTCGCCCAGCAGATGGGTGTTGCCCGCTCGGTGGTCACCCGTCAGATCGCCGCGCTCGAAGCCCACCTCGGCGCCAAGCTGCTGGCGCGCAGCACGCGCCGGCTGTCGCTCACCTCGGCCGGCACCGCCTATCTGGAGAAATGCCGCGTCATCCTGAACCTGGTCGAAGCCGCCGAAACCGGCATCGCCGAAGAGCGGCAGACACCGCGCGGCCCGATCCGCGTCGGCGCGCCGCTGAGCTACGGCCTGAAGCGCCTGTCGCCGCTGCTGCTCGATTTCGCCGAGCACTACCCGGAAGTCACGCTCGACATCGACTACAACGACCGCCGCGTGAACCTGATTGAAGAGGGCATGGACATCGCCATCCGCGTCACCGCGAAGCTCGACCCAGCCACCGTCGCGCGCCGCATCGGCACGAGCCGGCTGATCGCCGTCGCCTCACCCGACTACCTCGCCCGCCACGGTGCGCCGGCCACGCCGGAAGACCTGGCGAACCACGCCTGCCTCGGCTACACCGCAGTCGCCACCCAGCCGAGCTGGACCTTCACCACGCCCGACGGCCGCACCGTCACCGTGCCGCTGCGCAGCCCGCTCACCGCCAGCAACGGCGACGTGCTGACCGAAGCCGCCGCCCGCGGCATGGGCCTCACCTGCCAGCCCGATTTCATCCTCGACCCCTGGCTGGCCGACGGCCGACTGCTGCCTGTGCTCACCGACTGCGCGACACCGGAACTGGGCGTGTATGCCGTGCTGCCCGGCAACCGGCATGTGCCGCACCGGGTCAGGGTGCTGATGGACTGGCTGGCCGAAAGGCTGATGGCATAGTTGCACACAGCCTGTTCGGGTACATTCCGGATGACCCTAGATGAGAAATAGAAGGGGTGAGGTTTTTCATCGCTGTTTAATACTGGATGAATACACAGCATGGCGCGCCAAAAGCGTGAGCCTGAAACCGTTTCGGAACGATCACCCCTGCCCGTTTATCCGGCAGCGTCCATAGTTATGGCGCAAAAATGCGCCAGAAAACAAAGTTAGGCGTCGCAGATGAGTCTTGTCATCACTCTCGCCCGCACCGCTCCTGCGTCCTGGCTCAGAGTTCAAACCGTTCGCGCCGGTCACGTCCCGGCGAGGCTGCCAACCCCTGATGCATATGCGATGGTTGAGCAGGCTGGAGAGCCTCTCTTGAAGATTGAGGTCTACAGAGCCCAAGACGAAGGTACTGCTTTTGAGGCGGCTGTTCTATGGAAAGAATTCGCGGCAGTAGGGTTCGGAGAGCGTCTCTATCTAGTCAGTCTCAGCTCTCATCAAGTGGTTGAGTTCCCACTCGATAGCTATTTCGGTTGCCTGTATGCAAATGGCGATCAACTCCTAGTCGCCTCAGCGCAGAGAGTCATGGCCATTGATGTCACCGGAGAAATCCTTTGGCAGAGCGAAGAGCTAGGTGTCGATGGCGTCGTTTTTCATGAGGTCAATCAGAACGAGATCCGCGGCGCGGGCGAATGGGATCCACCGGGTGGTTGGAAAGAATTTCGTCTTTCCGCAAGTACCGGTCATGTGCTGCAACCCGACGCCTAACCCTTCCATCGAGAGGACGCTGCCCGGCAAGCCGGTCAGCGCCTCTCATGTCAAACGTTAGCCGTCAGCAGCACCGCCGCGCGATGACAACCCGCCGTCTAAAACGTCTCTGGGACCCACAGCTCTCTGATCATGAGGTGCATTTCATTGGGATGATCTTCATTCAGTGGGCCTCGTTGGAGCACGAGATCTTCGTGCAAACGGTGCGCACCTTCGATTCGGAGGCCAAAGAAGTTCCGGAGCTACCGAAGGAACTGAATAACATCCAGTTCACGGCTGTCCTGGAGCTCTGGAAGGAGCGGGTGGCAGACGCGGCGCCAAAGGGGCGAGCGAAAGTTCTTCGGCGCCAGTACGAGAAGATCCTCACGTTGAAGCAAGCTCGAGACGCGCTCGCTCACGGAATGTGGCACTGGTCACCGGAGGATCTTGGTCGAATCGGTACGGTTCGTGTCAAGAAGCGGCAGATAATCACGTCCCACTTCTCCGCAAAGTCCTTGGGCGACATGGCGTCCGACTTAGGTGAAATCAACTTCAAGATCCGCTTCCCAGGCGGCCTCATCGACCTCGTACGCGCGCGTATGCAGGAAGGCGGTTATATGAGCCGGCGAGCAGTGGCAATGTTTAGTGGCGCGCCAGTTGACGACGATGGGTATCCCACGGCTCATCCCACGCGGACTCGAGCAAGACGCGCACGGAGGGCTGATGGCTAACAGGTCGGTCGACTCGGACACGTTAGGCGCCAGGAAACTCGGGGTTGAGGAGTCGCAATGATCAAGAGTGTTGGAGGAACGAAGATCAAAGCGAAGCACCGCGCGTCCTGTCATTGCGGCACCGTGGTACTGGAGCTCGATCTCCCAGATGGCATCGTTAATCCGCTGCGATGCAATTGCTCAATATGCCGACGAAAAGGCGCAATCATGGCTACCGTCCCAAAGAGCGGCCTGAAGGTCCTGCAGGGTGAAGCTTCACTGAACAGCTATCAGTTCAATACAAACGTAGCTCGCCACTACTTCTGTTCAAACTGCGGCATCTACACCCACCATCAGCGCCGCTCGAACCCGAATGAGTACGGGTACAACGTGGGGTGCCTCGAAGGCGTGAATCCATTTGATCTTGAGCCCGTTCGCCTCAGCGATGGCGCAAACCATCCACTAGATCGCAAGGCATGAGGTCACTACTCAGACGTTAGGCGCCCCCAATCCGTCCTATGTTTGACTTCCTGGACATAATCTCACTGCCAAGGACCCTATTGCTGGGCGTGTTACGTGCGCTTTGGTGGCTTGGTTGGGAGTTCTGTGTGCAAACGGTCGGTTGGTCGGTGGGCTGGTTCGCTTGCCGTGCTGTCACATTTGGCCGTTTTCCGTCCGAGCAGCGGAACCAACTAGAAGACGCAGGTTTGTTCGTTGCCTTCGTCGTAGAAGTGCTTGGTCTGGCACTTTTAGCTCTGGGCATTTATCTCCTGTCTCAAAGCTGGCCGCACCTATGAGTTATTCAAGCTTTTCGCGTCGTAGCTTGCGTCTGCCGAGGGCGTCCGGTGGCGCAGGTGCGCCTAACCATCCCGTCAGCCGGACCGCCGAACACCCGCCTTTAGGCTGCGTCAATCCGCCTCGCGGGGCGTAAGGTTACTTTCGTCGATAACCAGCGCGAGCCCTTCACTTCTGAGCCGGACACGGTAGCGCCGCCCATATGCACATCACAACTCAGGGAACGAAACGTACGTGCCAGAGATGCGGAACAGAGCTTGAACACGAAGCACGGCGACGCAGCATGATCGACGTCGTCGGTGCGACTCTGCTCGGTCTGGTGGTCCTTGGCCTCGCGCTGTTGTTCGCGTCCACCTTCGGCCTGCGTGGCGGACGCTACACCTTGGCCGTAATCGTAGGCACTGCGGGCTTTCTTATCTGGGGGCTCTGGTACGTCGCTGGTCCAGCGGATCGCGCGGTCTCGTCCTGCCCCTCGTGTGGTGCTCAAGAGCCGGGTTCGCGTGAGCCGTAGATGAGCGTGACCTTGCCCAATGAATGAAGGCCGAATCGTGATCGGCAGGCGAGCGACGACATGAAAAGCTTGTTGAACGTGCATGTTTGAGGCCTGCTGCAGATTGCGTATCTGTCCTTCAGCCCGACCTCGGCGCCCAGCCGCTCAGACGGCCCCAGACTTTCATGTTGATCGCTGATCCGGCCGAAAGGCTGATTTCATTCAGCACGTGGGCATACCGAAGTACATTGTGGATGCCCCTTCTCGAACCCGTCATGTCATGCGGAGTGCCCTCCTTCTTGCCAGCGTAGTGTCCGTCGCAGCCTTGACTGTCGTCGGCTTCCGGTACGTCACTTCCGTGCACGAGCCGGAGGAGAGCTTCGTTGCGGAGCAATGGGTGAGCCGGCGCGCGCAGGTACAACTCAACGATCCGGGTTGTGTGCGGGGCGGAATGGCGCTGTCGCTCATACGTACAGGCGCGCTGCTCAAGCTGACGCGCGTCGAGGTGGTCGGACTTCTCGGCGCGCCTGACGAAGTTGCCGCGGAAACACTGCGCTATGGCCTTGGCCAATGCCACTGGAACTGGCGGCAAAGTTTACTGGTGATCCGTTTCGGTCCAACTGGACGAACTAGCAGTGTAGGGATAATGAAAGAATGAACCTCGGCCGGGCATGGCTTCGCTATGGGCATGGACTGGACACCCCGCAAGGCATTGCGCTGATACTGAGCGTGCCCGTGTGCGGGATAGTGATTCTGCTGCGCTGGGCTTTTCCCGATCTGGCGGAAATGTCGGCCTTCTCTTCACCGGACTGGCTTTATCTGTTCTCGCCCTTTCTGGGCTTTCTTGCTTTCCTACGGCTCGGGTATCCGGCCTTTGGCGCCTCGTGGCTTGCCGCCGGTATGGTGTGTGCGCTCGCAGGGTTTCCGTTCTATGTCGCCTACCTTCGCACCTGATTACACGCAATGCGCTGTGGTCCTCGCGCTGCGCCGTTTGATGGAGACTTCGCATGAAGTGTGATTGCCCTCTTTGCGGAGAGAAGCTTTCGCGCAGGCGATTGAAGAAGGTGCCACTGCAGGGCGAATCATCCTGGCTGGCGTTCAGATGGTTTCTGAAATGTCCGTCGTGCACCGGTGCGCTGCAATTGAATCCGCACCCGCTCGAACGCGCCGCCCTGCGGTGGGTACTGATCGGGGTTGCGATGCTGAATGGCGGAGCTCTGCTGTTCGGCGTCACGGCGCCGCCGTCGTTGGCGCTGCTATCGATTGCCCTGGTCGCGTTCGGGCCGTTCATCGGGCGGGCTCTGTTGGTTCCGGCCGACTGGCCCCGGTATGCGCCGCACGCCTCAGGCGAGCGCAAGGCTTGATGTGGTGATGCATCGTGATTCCCGTCAATTCCTTCGTGCCGCGACGGAGACCGCCCACATGACCCTGCTCTTCCTGTGCGCCTTCTTCGCCGCGCTCTGGCTGATCGGCCTGCCGCTTTACCACACATTCTTCGCCTGTCAGGGTGAGCGCGACGCGCTGCAGGCGAACTTCCGGCGGCTTCGGCAGGACAGACGCCTGCGCGGCCGCTGCCTGCTCGGGCTGTTCGTGCTGCTGAATGCGTGGTCACTGTATCCACTGCGCGGCGCGTGCGTTGCGGTGGCGGTCATCATGGCTTTCGCACTGATGCGAGGCTGAGAGACGGCGAATGTTCGAGATCTTCTTTCTTTTGAGCGCCGTCTTTATCGGAGCGAGCCAGTGGTGGCTGCATCGCTGCGAAATGCGGACCTATCATGCCCGTGCGCTCGCTGAGTTCCGCCAGATGAAGCTCCCTGCGACGCCGCTGCATGGCGCTTTCGATGGCGGCGAGGCGTGCATTGTTGAGGAGAAGGTCGAATGGGCGCGGAATGAGGCCACGTTTCATTACTTCCTGACGGTTTACGCGACCAACGCGAACGGCGAGTACTTCATCTTCAGATCAAACTATGACCGGCCCATCCTGCGCGCAATACGCCAGGAGGTTGCCCGCGCGATACTGAAGTCGAAGTACCGGGCGCCGGAGCCGCAGGCAGGCCGTGAATGAGGCGCATCGCACGATGGTGCTCTGACGAGGTCTTTACTGCCGGCACGCCGTACTTCATGCTTTTTTTCGTGGTGCGTAACAGGGTGGTGCGTAATAGAGGACAGCCCACGTTTTGCAGTCATCCGTATCTTTTTTGAATGGACCGACTTGTGGCTTGGCCGGTGTTCTCTGGCCAAAGCGTGCCCGGTCGGCCTTCACTGCGAATGTGGCCACGTGTGACGCATGTGCGCGCCGCATGAACCTTCTGACCCTGCGTTCCGATGGATGACATGCGGTTTGCCCCTATCATTTCGCGGCGATCGCACTGGCGCGGTCGACGGGAAAGATCACTTGCAACGGGGGGCGGGGGGATGGATGCACGGAAGGTTCTGATGACGGTCGGGATGGTGGTCGCGACCGGCGTTGTGATGTCGACGGCGGGCACGATACAGACGGGGAATGTGGGCATCCGGACCACGCTGGGGGTGATCTCGGCGGAGGAGATCGGGCCCGGCGTCTATTTCAAGTGGCCGCTCATTTCGTCGGTGCATGAGTTCTCGGCCAAGGACATCGTGATCGACATGTCGGACCTGACGCCCAAGGCCAAGGACAATCTGTCGCTGCGCGACATGGATGTGTCGATCTATTACCGCACCAGCCCTGGCAGCATTTCCGAACTGTCGACCAAGTACGCGTCGCAGTCGGCGCGGCACACCGACGGCTATTTCATGCCGGCCTACGAACTTGTCTGGCGCATCGCGCGCAACGCCTGCTACGAGGAGATCGCCAAGCTCGATTCTCTGGTGATCCACACGCAGCGTGAACAGCTGGGCGTGGCCATCGCGAAGAAGCTGCAGGAGGAACTGGACAGGAATGATCCGGGCGTCTTCGTGGTGTCGCGCGCGGTCATCCGTTCCGTTCAGACCGATCCGTCCATCGAGCAGTCGATCCAGCAGGCGGTGGCCAACCAGAAGAAGCTCGAGGCCATGCAGGTGCAGACGGAAATCGCGAAGCGGGAAGCGGACATCAAGGTGACCGAGGCGCGTGGCATCGCCGAGTCGAACCAGATCATCGCCGGCTCGCTGACGCGCGAGTACCTGCAGCATGAGGCCAATCTTGCGCTGTTCAAGTTTGCCGAGAAGGGCAACTCGAACACCATCGTCGTGCCGTCGGGCATGTCCGTCGCGCCGCTGATCAATACGGGCAAGTGACGTGTGTCGAGTCTTCATGGAGGGCCGTCCCCGTTACCGGATTGCCGAGGACAGTGGCGCCGGCCGCCCGGGGCCTCTCTGTCTCCGACGTGTTTTCCTCGTGCGCAGCGTGCGGCGACATCCGCGCGCCGCGTCCGTCGCTGCGCGCGATACGCATCGTGGCCCCGCGTTCGGGGCGCACGGCGGCTTGCTCCGTCGCGCCGGGAATGACACGCTTCGGGTGACGCGCACTCATGACCATGCCGGGAACATCCGTCATCCGGCGCGTCGACACTGACATCGCGCGGGCAAGCGTGGCCGCGGGCGCCGGCGGTCCGTGGCCGGCTTCTTTCAGGGGGAAGCATGAACGACAAGGCTGCCGCCGTGCAGATCAAGGGCGATACCTATTTCCTGACCACGTTCGTTGGCAGCGTTGTGGCAGCGGACCGACAGCAGTCGACCGTGGTGTCGCACACGACGAATGCCAACGGCTACAGTTCGTCCACTTCGAGCACCCACACGCAGGACCGACTGTTTCTTGTCAGCGATGAGGGCAAGGAGGAGGTGTTCGAGTTCACGGGCATTCATGTGAATGCCCGTGAGGGGCATCGCGTCAGGGTCGGCTGGATGAGCCGCCGCAGCCATAGCCGCGGAAGTTGCGTGTTCGTCCAGAACCTGAGCACGGGAGAGCACCGCCTGATCGAGCAGGGCATCCGCTCGGAGGTCACGCCGCTGGCGTCGCTGCCCGACTGGGCCTTCCTGGCCGCGCTCATACTCATGGGCCTGATGGCCGTGCCCACGCTGGGACTTTCCTTCGTGCCCTTCATCTGGTTCAAGATGAAGGTGGGCAGCAGGACGGCGGAGGCGATGAAGGTGCTGTCCGATCGCGTCGCCAGGGCCTGAGCGGTCGGGTGCGATTGATGCTGAACACAGTGCGGTTCCGCGCCGTATCGTTCGTGCCGCGGGCCGCGGCAGCAGCAGAGCAGCAGCGTGTCTCCGCGTGATCCCCACCCATGAGCATGATTCTCGAACTGCATACCGTCAGCGACGCGAACCTGGCCCGCGTGCTGGCCGATCCGCCGCTGGTGTGGAAGGTCGTGTCGCCGGACGATGACGGCATGTACGAAGCCGCGCGTGCCGAGGCAGGCGTTGCGGAGACCGGTTTCTTCCAGCGCCTGTTCGGCCGGCCAGCGCGCGCAAAGGCGCCGGCGGTGGAGTTTCCGCTGGCGCCGGGCGAGGTCGAAGCCACCGATCTCGACAAGGCCTGGCACGGCATCCACTACATGCTGACCGGCACCGCGTGGGAGGGGGTGCCGCCGCTGAACTTCCTGATGCACGGCGGTGCGGTGATCGGCGAGGTCGAGGTCGGCTACGGGCCCGCGCGCGGCATGACTGCGGCGGAGGTGAAGGTGGTGGCCGGAGCGCTCACCGGCATCGACGAGACTTTCATGCGCGCACGCTTCGACCCGGCGCAGATGACGCGGCTCGACATCTACCCCGGCATCTGGGACCGTGACCCGGCCGAGGACGACAGCTTGGGCTACTGCCTGGAATACTTCGGCACGCTCAGGGCCTTCGTGATGCGGGCGGCGGAGCGGGACGCGGGCCTCATCATCAGCCTCACCTGAGTCGCTGCCTTCCCGGGATCCGCCATGGATTTTGCTGTCACCCGTGGGGTCGGCAGGGCGATACTGTCGGCCCGGCGATAACACGCCGGACCTGCTGCAGAGCTGGTGGAGCAATGCCGCCGGCCCCGTGGCCCTTCTTCTGTTTTCGGATTCGGGAGTACTGGATGTCACATCACCGTTCGCGCCGCCTGCGCAAGAAGCTGCACATCGACGAGTTTCAGGAACTGGGTTTCGAGGTCGCCTTCAGGCTGCGCGACGGCCTGTCGGCGGACGAGATGGGCGCCTTCTGGGATGCTTTCATCGGCGACGCGATCGAGGGCAGCGGCCTGCTGTATGGCGGCTCGACGCGCGGGATGGCCTGTCTGCGCAAGCGCGGGTCGGCCAACGAGCAGCATCGCGAGGCGGTCCGATCCTGGCTCGCGGGGCGGTCAGAGGTGAGCGAGACCGAGGTCGGGCCGCTGATCGACGTCTGGTATCCGGCGGAGAATGATCGGGCCTGACGCCGAGCCGACGCGGCGGAGGTCCGCGTGCTGCCTGCAGCGCACCCTTGCATTCGCATGACCCACCCCCTCGTCCTGTTCGATTTCGACGGCACGCTCGCCGACTCCTTCCATCTGTTTCTCGACGCGTGGGCGCACGCGGCGCAGCGGTATGGCTTCCGCGCTGTCGATACGACCGACCTCGACCGCCTGCGTCGCCTGGGCGCGCGTGAAATCGTCGCCGAGGCAGGGCTGCCGCTGTGGAAGCTGCCGGCGGTGGCGGCGGCGATGCGTGCTTATATGCGCGAGCGGGCGGATGAAGTGAAGCTGTTCGACGGCGTGCCCGAAGTGCTGCACACCTTGAAGGCGGGCGGCGCTCAGATCGGCATCGTCACGTCGAATGCGCGCGATACGGTGGAGCGGGTGCTCGGCGACGACTGCCGTCCGCTGATCGACCTCTGGGGCTGCGGCGCGTCGCTGTTCGGCAAGGCGGCGAAGACGCGGCGGGCGATGAATGCGGCCGGTGCGACGCCCGCGCAGACGGTGAGCGTCGGCGACGAGTTGCGCGACCTCGAAGTGGCGCAGTCGCTCGGGCTCGCCTTCGTCGCGGTTGCGTGGGGCTACACCGCACCGGATCGCTTCGCCGGCTTGCCCGGCGTACGTGTGTGTGCGACGTCGGGCGAACTGCCGGCACTCGTGTTCCGGTCCTGCCCCTGATCGGCGACTGAACGCCACAGCGTTCCTTCTGCGGCCGCCCTGGCGTATCGTCCGCTCTTCAGTCCTGGAGCCGAATGTCATGTGCAGCCACCGCGACACCCCTGAACTCGCCCGCGCCCGCATCGCCGTCGAGACGGCCCGTCACTACGGCACGATGCGCTTCGCGATGTTCACGGTGTTCTCCGCCGTGCTAGGGGCGCTGCTGGCGTTCGCGTTCTCGCAGGGCGGGTCGCTCTTCCTGGCCCACGCGCCGTACCGGGTGGGCCTGGGCGTCGCCGGGCTGGTGCTGTCGGTGCTCTTTCTGCTGGCCGAATACCGCATTTCGACGCTGGTCACCTTCTATCAGGAAGAGGCCGTCAATGCGGGGGCGCTGCCTGCGTCGCCCGGCCATGACGACTGGAAGGGCGTGGTGCTGGTCACCATGCTCGCGCCCTACGCCTTGTCGGCGGTGTTCTGGCTGCTCGCCATCTTCGGTCTCATCGTGTTCCCGGTCTGGCCGGCGCCGGCGGCCGGCTGATCCTGCGCATGACGAGGTGCCGCGTGATGCGGCACCATGGCGTCACACTGTCCGGATGGAGCCCGTCATGAGCGCCCACGCCCCTCCCGCAAACGATTCATTGGCGCCGAGCGTTCTGCCGGCCGACGAGAGCGCCGGCCGCGACCTGCTGGCTGCCGTGCCGCGCGTGCATCCGGCGCAGACGGTCGATGCGGTGCTGGCCGACCTGCGCGCCCGGCACTACGACTGCCTCGATATCGTGTGCGTGATCGATGACGACGAAAGCCTGATCGGCATCGTGCCGCTGGCCGATCTGTTCCGCGCGGCGCAGGGCGCACGCATCGACGCGGTGATGCAGCGTGACTGCCCCACCGTGCATGCGCATACCGACCAGGAGCGGGTCGCTTCGCTGGCGCTGCATCACGGGCTGAACGCGATGCCGGTGGTCGATGCGCGCGGCCGGCTGCTCGGCGTGGTGCCGTCGACCGCGCTGCTGCACATCCTGCGTCGTGAGCACGTCGAGGACATCCACCGCCTCGCCGGCATCACGCGCGAGACACGGCGCGCCCGCGAGGCGATCGAATCGCCGCCCTTGCGCCGCCTGCGCCACCGGTTGCCGTGGCTGCTGATCGGTCTGGCCGGCAGCATGTTCGCCACCGTCATCATGGCCGGCTTCGAACACACGCTGTCGCTGAGTCCGGCGCTCGCTTTCTTCGTGCCGGGGCTGGTCTATCTGGCGGACGCCATCGGCACGCAGACCGAAGCGGTCGCGGTGCGCGGTCTGTCGCTCAGTCACGCGTCGATCGGCGCGCTGGTCGGCGGCGAGGTGCGCACCGGTCTGCTGATCGGACTGGTGCTGGGCGGGCTCACCTTTCCCTGCGTCTGGCTGGCGTTCGGCGATCCGACACTGGCGTTCGCGGTGGCCCTGTCACTGGTGATGGCCGGCGGCATCGCGACGACGATAGGCCTCTTCCTGCCCTGGCTGCTCGCCCGCCTGGGCAGCGACCCCGCCTACGGCAGCGGCCCGCTCGCCACCATCGTGCAGGACCTGCTGACGCTGCTCACCTACTTCGCGGTGGCGAGCGCGGTGATGGCGCAGGGGTGAATGCGGCCGGTGTGCGTCCGCTCCTCATCTGCGGTCCCTCTCGCGCTGATGCGGGAGAGGGGCGGTTGGCGGGCGGAGGTCTTTCCGTCTCCTGCATTGGCGGGGGAGGCCGAGCTTCGATCGAGGCCGCTATCGCGAGCAAGCTCGCTCCCACAAGACCCGGGCTCCGGGCACTGATCGGGCACACCTCCTGTGGAAGCGGCCCCTGCTGTCGATTTGCCCACCGGTCGCTCGTCGACCCTGCGACGGCGCCTGTCGCGCCGACTCCAGGAGAGCTGCCATGCGTTACATGATCATCGTCAAGGCCACCGCCGACAGCGAGGCGGGGGTGATGCCGGAGGAAGCACTGATGGCTTCGATGGCCACCTATCATGAAGAACTGATGCGCGCCGGCGTGCTGCTCGACGCCTCCGGGCTGCAGGCCAGTTCTAGAGGCTGGCGCGTGCGGTACCGCGGTGCAGGGCGCAGCGTCGTCGACGGCCCGTTCGCCGAGACGAAGGAGCTGATCGCCGGCTACACGCTGATCCAGGTTGCCTCGCGCGAAGAGGCGCTGCACTGGACACGCCGCTTTCCGAACCCGGCCGGCGAGGGGCGCGACGCCGAGATCGAGGTGCGTCAGGTGTTTGAACTGGACGATTTCGCGCCCGGTGAGGCGGTGGAACGCTTCCGCCGGATGGATACAGCCTGAGGGAGACCAAGGATGACAGACGGAACCTCGACGACTTTGCACACCGGACGATGACGGCCGACCTGCACCGCACGCTGGACGCCGTCTGGCGCATCGAGTCGGCGCGCATCATCGGCGCGCTCGCGCGCATGGTGCGCGACGTCGGCCTCGCCGAGGAGCTGGCGCAGGATGCGCTGGTGACGGCGCTCGAACAGTGGCCCGACAAGGGTGTGCCGGACAACCCCGGCGCCTGGCTCACCGCCACCGCGAAGAACCGCGCGCTCGACCTGCTGCGCCACCGCAGCATGCAGGCGACCAAGGCCGATGCGCTGACCTGGGAAATCGAATCGCAGCTGCAGGACGGCGCGCCACCGGCCCCGGACAGCGCACTCGACGAGCCCATCGGCGACGACGTGCTGCGCCTGATGTTCGTCGCCTGCCACCCGGTACTGTCGGTGGAAGCGCGCGTCGCGCTGACGCTGAAGATGGTCGGTGGTCTCGCCACGCCGGACATCGCACGCGCCTTTCTCGTGCCGGAGGCGACGCTGGCGCAGCGCATCGTGCGCGCCAAGCGCACGCTGAGCGAGGCGCGCGTGCCCTTCGAACTGCCCGGTCCGGCCGAACTGGGTGAGCGGCTCGACGCCGTGCTGAAGGTGATCTACCTCATCTTCAACGAGGGCTATGCCGCGACCGCCGGTGAGCACTGGATGCGCCCGGCGCTGTGCGAAGAGGCCTTGCGCCTCGGTCGCATACTGGCCGAGTTGGCGCCGCAGGTGACCGAAGTGCACGGCCTGGTGGCGCTGATGGAAATCCAGGCTTCGCGCCTGCACGCGCGCACCGACGCACGCGGCACACCGGTGCTGCTGCTGGAACAGGACCGCACGCGCTGGGACCGTCTGCTGATCCGACGCGGGCTGGCTGCGCTGGAACGCGTCGACGCGCTGGGCGGCGGCTACGGCCCGTACGCGCTGCAGGCCGCCATCGCCGCCTGTCATGCGCGCGCCGCCCACGCCGACCACACCGACTGGCCGCGCATCGCCGCGCTGTACGACGCGCTGGCGCAGATCGCGCCGTCGCCGGTGGTCGAACTCAATCGCGCGGTCGCCGTCGGCATGGCCTTCGGCCCAGCGGCTGGCCTGGAGGTCGCCGACGCGCTGCGCGACGAACCGGCGCTGCGCCACTACCATCTGCTGCCCGGTGTACGCGGCGACCTGCTGGCCAAGCTCGGCCGCCACAGCGAAGCCTGCGAAGAGTTCCGCCGCGCCGCCGCGCTGACGCAGAACGAACGCGAGCGCGAACTGCTGACCGAACGCGCGCGCGTCAGTGCGGACGCAGCACGCTGACACTCATGCGGGTAGTTCCCGGCGACGGCGCGCGGCCAAACCGATCAGCGCGGCGCCTGCTACCCACATGCCGGTGGTCGCCGGTTCGGGAATGGCGGCGATCTGGCCCACCATCACGACGCGCTTGGTCCGCCCATCGACGGCCCAGGCGGGCAGAGCGGGTGGCGCTGGCTGCGGCAAGCCGCCGCCGACGGCGCCAGGATAGAAGTACGGCGGCACCGTGATCAGCGAGTCATAGATTTCGATACTTCCCGGATAGTGCGTAAGCGACAGAGTGAGCTGCGCTCCGCTCAGTGCACCGCCATAGACGACGAATGGCCCCCATTGCGGCAGCGTGACGCAGATGCATGTGAATGGCGTCGGCGGACCGTAGAAATTATCGGAGTATGGGTACTCGGGCAGGGGGCGAATTTCGCCGCTCGTCGGGCTGTAGCGCATCTGCAGCGGCATGATGACTTCCGGCAGCCAACCGTCTGTCCCCTCCAGTTCGAGCGAATCAAACCGCACGCGCTGGATGCTCGGGTCGTAGGCCGACACCAGAACTTCCGCGTCAAAACTGCCATCCAGTGCGTACTGCGTGTAATGGCGCTGAAATAGCCAGGTACCCGATTGCTGTCCGGGAACATAGCTCGCTGTCTCGATTTCGACAAAGCTGGCCTGGACGTCCAGTTCGTATCGCGCCGCTTCAGCAACGCACGGGAAGAGCAGGGCGACACACAGGACACGCAGACTCATGATCCACCTCTTGTTCAAGATGCGACGAACCCTACCCGGAAAATGCCATTCATCTATGACAATCAGCCGCATGGATGACGTCAGTCATGACGTATCCGGCGACGTGTTCGCGTGTTGTGAGAGATGGTGAAGGTATCCCGCGCAGCGGATTGGCCGGATCAGCGAAGATCGAGAGGGGCGCCGACGACGCGCCGGGCGTAGGCGCCCTGGTAATCGTCGGCGTACCGACGAAAAAAAAGGCGGCCCGCAGGCCGCCTTTGAGAACTCACAGCCATTGCTGTGGAGGAGGAGAGCCGAGTATCGCCGTTGTCCGCCTGCGTGCAAGAGCTGTCACAAATACTTCATGCGCTTCTGTTCCGCGGACGGCTCAGGGTGCGCAACAGGGTGCGACAGGTGATCGAAGGGCGGTGCAGCTGCCCGGCGCACGCCGCTGCGTGGTGCATGCGACGGTGGCGCGCGCTTCGGTTTACTCCGCCTCGATGGGAACAGGCAGCGGTTCGAGTCGCTGCACCAGCACCTTGTCGACGCGGTTGCGGTCCATGTCCATCACCTCGATGCGCAGGCCGGCGACCTCGAAGAAATCGGTGGCGACCGGGATGCGGCCGAGCATGTGCAGCACCAGTCCACCCACCGTGTGGAAGTTTCCGCTGTCTTCGCCCGGCAATGCGTCGGCGATGCCGAGCACGGATTTGACGCGCTCGATCGACGTGCCGCCATTCACCAGCCACGAGCCGTCGGCGCGCTGCACCACGTCCGCTTCTTCGTGCGCCGTCGGCACCGACATGTCGCCGACGATGGCGGCGAGCACGTCGTTGACGGTGACCAGTCCCTGCAGGTCACCGTATTCATCGACCAGCAGCGCCAGGTGCTTGCGCGTGCGACGGAAGTTCTCGAGCAGTTGCGCGGTGCTGACGGTGTCCGGGACATAGAGCGGCGCTTCGAGCAGCGCTTCGATGCTGCGCCGGTCTATCGTTTCGCCGGCCAGCGACTGCTTCAGCAGGGCGCCGCTCTGCAGCACGCCGAGCACGTGTTCGAGACCGTCGCGGCACACCAGCACGCGGCTGTAGGGGCTGTCGGCGATGCGCCGGCGGATGTCGTCCTCCGGGTCGTCGAGGTCGATCGCGTGGATGTCCTTGCGCGGCGTCATGATGGCGCCGACGCGCAACTCGTCGAGGCGCAGCACGTTGGACACGATCTGCTGTTCGCTCTGGTGGAACACGCCCGCTTCCGCGCCCTGGCCCATCAGCACCTTGATTTCCTCGTCGGTGATCGGCGGCTCGTCGGTGCGGCGCGCACCGGCGATGCGCAGGATGGCGTTGCTGGTGACCGACAGCACCCACACCAGCGGACGCGCGACGCGCGCCAGCAGCACCATGGGCCGCGAAATGAGGGAGGCGATGCCTTCCGGCGCCAGCAGCGCCAGCCGTTTCGGCACCAGTTCGCCGACCACGACCGAGAAATAGGTGATGCCGACCACCACGACGGACAGCGCCATCGTGCGTGCATAGGGCTCGATCAGCGGGAATCCCGACAGCCAGGCGGCCAGCGGATCGGCCAGCACCGTTTCGCCCATGGCGCCGCTCAGGATGCCGATCGACGTGATGCCGACCTGTATCGTCGACAGGAAATTCGAAGGGTCGTCGTGCAGCCGCATGGCGGCCTGCGCCCCCTTGTTGCCGTCCTCGGCAAGACCGATCAGGCGCGCCTTGCGCGACGACACGACGGCGATCTCGGACATCGCGAAGACGCCGTTGAGGAGGATGAGTGCAAACAGTAGCGCTACGTCCATGCTGCAGGCCACCCGCTGTCCGATGCGTGGCTCCGGTGTGAAGGAAGGGCCATTATCCCCCACGGGGCAAACCCCACCCGGCCGGACCCTAGCGGCTGTCCGCGACGAAGCGGTAACCGACGCCTGTTTCGGTCAGCAGATGTGCCGGTCGTGCCGGGTCGGCTTCGAGCTTGCGCCGCAGATGGCCCATGTAGATGCGCAGGTAGTGGCCGTGCTCGACGCTGTTCGGGCCCCACACCTCGCGCAGCAGCTGGCGGTGCGTCAGCACCTGGCCCTCGTGCGCCGCCAGCGTGGCGAGCAGCCGGTACTCGACCGGCGTCAGGTGCACCGGCTCGCTGGCGCGCGTGATCAGGCGGCGTGCCAGATCGAGTTCGCACTCACCGAAGCGCAGCGGGCCTGCCGCATCGGCCGGCGCGCCGCCGCGGCGGCGCAGCGCGACGCGCACGCGCGCCATCAGTTCGCCGACCGAGAACGGTTTGATCAGGTAGTCGTCGGCGCCGGCGTCGAGCGCCGCGATCTTGTCGTCGTCGCCGGCGCGCGCCGACAGCACGATGACCGGCACGCTGCTCCAGCCGCGCAGGTCGCGGATCAGGTCCACGCCGTCGCCGTCGGGCAGGCCGAGGTCAAGCACCAGCAGATCCGGTTTGCGCGTGCCGGCCTCGATCAGGCCGCGCTGAAGTCCATCGGACTCGAACACCTGATGCCCGGCCTCCTCCAGCGCCTGGCGCACGAAACGGCGTATCGCCGCATCGTCTTCGACGATCAGTACGCGGGACACCGGGGGCTGCAGACTGCTCATGCCGCACAGTCTGCCGCAGGCGGCAGATCGGTGCCCGCCGGCGCGTCGCGGTGCGGCAGGGTCCAGCGGAACACGGCGCCGTGGGCCGGCGGCGGCCGGTTGGCGGCGTCGATGTCGCCGCCGTGCGCGCGCACGATGGCGCGGCAGATGGCCAGTCCGAGACCGACGCCCGGCGTGCTCGACTCGGCTTCGCCGCGCGTGAACTTGCGAAACAGGTTTTCCGGATCGCCGGCCGGCAGGCCCGGGCCGTCGTCGCTCACCTCGACCGCGATCGCGTCGCCGTCGCGCGCGGCGGAGATGCGTATCGTCGTACCGGCCGGCGTGTACTTGGCGGCGTTCTCCAGCAGATTGACCAGCACGCGTTCGAGCAGCACGGCGTCGCCGTACAGCAGCGGCAGATCGGACGGCAGATCGACGCGCACCACGTGTCGTGCCAGCGCCCCCTCGATGGCGCGGATCGCGCTGCCCGCCAGTTCTTCCAGCGACTGCCAGTCGTGGCGCAGCGCGACTGCGCCAGCCTGCAGCCGCGCCATGTCGAGCAGGTTGTTCACCAGCTGTGCGGTGCGCCGCGCCTGTTCGACGATGGCGGCGATGGCCGGGCCGTGGGCGGACCCCTCGCGCGCCAGCGCGCCGGACAGGTTCTCCGACATGCCGATCAGCGCGGTCAGCGGCGTGCGCAGATCGTGCGACAGCGCTGCCAGCAGCGAATTGCGCAAGCGTTCCGATTCCATCGACAGCAGTGTGTCCTGCGCGACGGCGACGAAGTGCACGCGCTCGATGGCGATGGCGACCAGCGCGGCATAGGTGTCGAGCAGCTGGCGCTGTTCCGGAATCATCAGCAGCCGCGCGTGCGCAGGCTTCACGGCGATCACGCCGCGCGTGCGCATCGGCGCCTGCAGCGGCAGGTAGAGCGCCGGCGCACCGGGCAGTGTGCCGGTGCCGGCGCCGGCCGGTTCGCTGTGGTCGTAGGCCCACTGCGCCAGACCGGCGTCGGGCGCGAAACGGTCGTTGTCGGGCGAGGCCGGTGCCAGTCGTTCGGCGGCGTCCGGCAGCAGCAGCGCGGCGTGGCCGCGGAAGGCGCGCTCGACCGCGCGTTCGCCGATCTCGGCCACCTGTTCCAGCGTCAGCGCGCGCCCGAGATCGCGTGCCATTTCGAACAGGCTGCGCGCGCGGTCCTCGCGGTAGCGGGCGACGCGCGCCTGGTACTGCAGCGAGGCGGTGAGCTGACCGATGACCAGACCGACCGCCATCATGACGGCGAAGGTGATCAGGTACTCGGCGTCGCTGACCGAGAAGGTGAAGCGCGGCGGCACGAAGAAGAAATCGAAGGCCAGCACGTTCAGTACGGCCGACGCCAGCGCCGCCCGGCGACCGTGGCGCACGGCGATGGCGACCACGGCCAGCATGAACAGCATGACGATGTTGGCGAGGTCGAAGTAGGGCGCCAGCGGCGTCGCCAGCACCGTCACCGCGGCGCACGAGGCGCCGGCCCATAGATAGCCGCGCAGCGAGCGCGCGACCGCCTCGCCGTCCTCGTCCTCGGCGGGCGATGTCGGTGACGGGAGCGGGCGGCCGTCGTCGCGTCGCGCGATCACCATGAATTCGATTTCCGGCGCCAGCGCCGCCACCCGTTCGCCGAAATGGCTGCGGCCGGTGGCGCGCTGCCATAGCGTGCTGATCCTGCCGCGCAGCGAATAGCCGGTCACCAGGGTGCCGAGATTGTGTTCGCGCGCGTAGGCCACGGCGGCCACGGCGGCGTCCTGCGCGGTCAGCGTGGCGGTGGTCGCGCCCAGCGACTCGGCCAGCTTGAGCGTGGCCAGTATCGCGCGGCGGCGTGCTTCGGGCAGGCGCTGCAGCGCCGGCGTCTCGATGTAGATGGCATGCCACGGTGCGTCGGCCTGTGCCGCCCGGCGGGCGGCCGCGCGCACCAGCCGTTCGGCCCCGGCGTCCGGGCCGACGCAGGCGAGCAGCGCATCGCTCACCTGCCACACCGCGCGGCTGGCCTGCGCAACGTGTTCGCGCCGGTAGCTGCGCACGTCCTCTTCGACCCGCTCGGCCGTGCGGCGCAGCGCCAGTTCGCGCAGCGCCATCAGATTGCCCTTGCGGAAGAAATTCTTCACCGCGCGCTCGGCCTGCTCCGGCAGATACACCTTGCCTTCGCGCAGCCGGCGCAGCAGGTCGTCGGTTGGCAGGTCGACCAGCACCACCTCGGAGGCGGAATCGAACACGTGGTCGGGCACCGTCTCGCGCACGCGGATGCCGGTGATGCCGCCGACCACGTCGTTCAGGCTTTCGATGTGCTGCACGTTCACCGTGGTCCATACGTCGATGCCGGCGTCGAGCAGTTCGTCGATGTCCTGCCAGCGCTTCGGGTGACGCGAGCCGGGCGCGTTGCTGTGCGCCAGTTCGTCGACCAGCAGCACGGCCGGCCGGCGGGCCAGCGCGCCGTCGAGATCGAATTCCTCCAGCGTGCGCCCTTGCACCGTCAGCGCGCGGCGCGGCAGCCGTTCCAGCCCCTGCAGCTGCTGCGCGGTTTCGCTGCGGCCGTGCGTCTCGACGATGCCGACCACGACGTCGCCCTGCTGCTCGCGCAGGCGCTGCGCGGCATCGAGCATGGCCCAGGTCTTGCCGACGCCGGCCGACGAGCCGAAGTAGATCTTCAGCCGGCCGCGCGCGGCGCGCGCCTCCGCCGCCTGTGCGGCGGCGAGCAGGGCGTCCGGGTCGGGCCGTATCGGTTCGTCGGTCATCGTCGCAGTCTAGCGCCCGGAACGCCGGCCGCTGCGCACGACCAGCCACCCGACCAGCGCCAGCGGCGCGGCGATGGCCAGCAGACCTATCAGCAGCACGAGGAGGTCGTGGTCCATGTTCAGCGCAGCGCGTCGAGCGCGCGGTTCAGTGCCAGCACGTTCACCCGCGGCTCGCCGACGAAGCCCAGCCACGGGTGACGCGCGTGACGGTCGATCAAGGCCTCGACCGCAGCCGGGGCGACGCCGCGGGCGCGCGCCACGCGCGCCGCCTGGTAGCGGGCTGCAGCGAGGCTGATGTCGGGGTCCAGGCCGCTGGCCGACGCGGTGACCAGATCGACCGGTACCGGCGCGCGGTTGTCCGGGGCGGCGGCCCGCAGCGCGGCGATGCGCTGTGCCACTGCGTCCACCAGCACGCGGTTGTTTGCGCCCAGATTGCTGCCGCCGGAGGCCGCGCCGTTGTAGGGCTGCGTTGCCGTGGCCGACGGGCGCGACCAGAAGTGGCCGGGCGACGAGAAAGGCTGACCGATCAGCGCCGAGCCGCTCAGCTGTTCGCCGTCGCGGATCAGCGATCCGGCGGCGCGTTCGGGGAACAGCGTCTGCGCCAGCGCGGTGACCAGCAGCGGGTAGGCGAGGCCGGTCAGTGCGGACAGCAGCAGGAAGAGCGACAGCGCGGGGCGCAGGGCGTGCAGTGCGGCGTTCATGACAGGACTCCGTGTTCAGGTGAGGTGCAGCGCGGTGAGCAGCACGTCGATGAGCTTGATGCCGACGAAGGGCACGACGAAACCGCCCACGCCATAAAGCAGGCCGTTGCGACGCAGCAGCGCGGCGGTGCCGAGCGCGCGGTACCGCACGCCGCGCAGCGCCAGCGGGATCAGTGCGACGATGATGAGCGCATTGAAGATGACGGCCGACAGGATGGCCGACTCGCCCGACGCGAGCTGCATCACGTTCAGCACACCCAGCTGCGGATAGGTGGCGGCGAACGCGGCCGGCAGAATGGCGAAGTACTTGGCGACGTCGTTCGAAATGCTGAAGGTGGTCAGCGCGCCACGCGTCATCAGCATCTGCTTGCCGATCTCGACCACCTCGATCAGCTTGGTCGGATTGCTGTCGAGGTCGACCATGTTGCCGGCCTCCTTCGCCGCCTGCGTGCCGCTGTTCATCGCCACCGCGACGTCGGCCTGCGCCAGCGCCGGCGCGTCGTTGGTACCGTCGCCGGTCATCGCCACCATGCGGCCTTCGGCCTGGTAACGGCGGATCAGCGCCAGCTTGGCTTCCGGCGTCGCTTCGGCCAGCACGTCGTCGACGCCGGCTTCGGCGGCGATGGCGGCGGCGGTGAGCCGGTTGTCGCCGGTGATCATGACGGTGCGTATGCCCATGCGCCGCAGTTCGACGAAGCGCTCGCGGATGCCGCCCTTGACGATGTCCTTCAGTTCGACCACGCCGAGCACGCGCTCGCCGTCGGCCACCACCAACGGCGTGCTGCCGCGTCGGGCGGCGTCCTCGACGATGCGCACCAGTTCGGGCGCGAATTGCCCGCCCAGTGATTCGACATGCTGACGCACCGCTTCGGCCGCGCCCTTGCGGATCTGCCGGCCTTCCCAGTTCACGCCGCTCATGCGGGTCTGCGCGGTGAAGGGCACGAAGGCGGCGTCGTGCGACAGCAGCTGGCGTTCGCGCAGCGCGAACTTCTGTTTGGCGAGCACGACGATGCTGCGTCCTTCCGGCGTTTCATCGGCCAGCGAGGCGAGCTGCGCGGCATCGGCCAGTTCGCGTTCGCTCACGCCGGGTGCCGGCAGGAAGGCGGCGGCCTGGCGGTTGCCCAGCGTGATGGTGCCGGTCTTGTCGAGCAGCAGCACGTCGACGTCGCCGGCCGCCTCGACCGCGCGGCCCGACGTGGCGATCACGTTGGCGCCCAGCATGCGGCTCATGCCGGCCACGCCGATGGCCGACAGCAGGCCGCCTATCGTGGTCGGGATCAGGCATACCAGCAGCGCCACCAGCGCGGTCACGGTGACCGGCACGCCCTGCTGCGTGGCCTGCACCGCGAACAGCGAGAACGGCAGCAGCGTCACGGTGGCCATCAGGAATGCCAGCGTCAACGCGATGAGCAGGATGGTCAGCGCCACTTCGTTCGGCGTCTTGCGCCGCTTCGCACCCTCGACCATGGCGATCATGCGGTCGAGGAAGCTGTCGCCCGGATTGACCGTGCAGCGCACGACGACCCAGTCCGACAGCACGCGGGTGCCGCCGGTGACCGACGAGAAATCGCCGCCGGCCTCGCGGATGACCGGCGCCGACTCGCCGGTGATGGCGCTTTCGTCCACCGAGGCCACGCCTTCGATCACCTCGCCGTCGCAGGGCATGGTGTCGCCGGCTTCGACCAACAGCACGTCGCCGATGCGCAGCGCGCCGGTATCGACGGCGTCCCAGCGCTCGCCCTGGCGCGGCGCACGCAGCTTCTTCGCCGTGCCGCGCTTCTGCAGGCTGCGCAGGCTGGCCGCCTGCGCCTTGCTGCGACCTTCGGCCAGCGCCTCGGCGAAATTGGCGAACAGCACGGTGAACCACAGCCATAGCGCATTGGCGCCGATGAACCAGGCCGGCGCCTCGCCCTGACCGGTCAGCGCCTGCAGCCACAGCGCGCTGATCAGCACGGCGCACAGCCAGACCACGAACATGACCGGATTGCGCCACTGCGCAGCCGGGTTGAGCTTGATGAAGGCATCGCGCACCGCGCCGCGCAGCAGCGCGGGATCAAGCAGACCGGCAGCCGGGCGCGAAGGATGAAAGGTGTTGGTCATGATCCTGAAAACCTCAGCGATACAGGTTGATGTGCTCGACCACGGGGCCGAGCGCCAGCGCGGGCAGGTAGGTGAGCGCGCCCACCAGCAGCACGGTCAGCACCAGCAGCACGACGAACATCGGTCCGTGCGTCGGCATTGCGGCGTCCTGCGCGGCGGCGGGATCGCGCACGGCGCGGGTGCGGGCGGCCAGCGCGCCGGCCAGTGCCAGTACCGGCACGATGACGGCGAAGCGGCCGAGCGCCATCGCGATCGCCAGCGTCAGGTTGTAGAAGGGGGTGTTGGCAGACAGCCCGGCGAAGGCGCTGCCGTTGTTGTTGGCGGCCGACGAGAAGGCGTACAGCACTTCGGAGAAGCCGGCCGCGGCCGGATTCAGCAGGCCGGCGCGACCGGCCTCGCTGCTCACCGCGAGCGCGGTGCCCGACAGCACCAGCAGCGGCGTGACCAGGATGGCGACGGCCACCCATTTCATTTCCGCCGGTTCGATCTTCTTGCCCAGGTAGGCCGGTGTGCGCCCGGTCATCAGCCCGGCGACGAACACCGCCAGCACGGCGAACAGCAGCATGCCGTACAGCCCCGAGCCGACGCCGCCGAACACCACCTCGCCGAGCTGCATCAGCAGCATCGTGATGCCGCCGGCCAGCGGCGTCAGCGACGCGTGCATCGCGTTCACCGCACCGCAGGACGCCGCCGTCGTGATCGCCGCGAACAGTGCGCTGGCGGCGATGCCGAAGCGCACCTCCTTGCCTTCCATATTGCCGCCGGCCTGCAGCGCACTGGCGGCCTGGTCCACCCCGAGCGCGGCCAGATGCGGGTTGCCTGCCTGCTCCAGCGACATGATGCCGATCACCGCGGCAACGAACAGCACGGTCATCGCCGCCAGCAGCGCCCAGCCCTGACGACGGTCGCCGACAAGGCGACCGAAGGCCATGCACAGCCCGGCCGGAATCGCGAAGATGGCCAGCATCTGCAGCACATTGGTCCACGCCGTCGGGTTCTCGAAGGGGTGGGCCGAATTGGCGTTCATGAAACCGCCGCCGTTGGTGCCCAGCATCTTGATTGCCTCCTGCGAGGCGACCGGACCCATGGCCAGCGTCTGCGTGCCGACCGTACCCGCATCGGTATGCAGCGGTTCGAGCAGCGTGACCGTCAGGTCGGGCGACAGGTTCTGGACCACGCCCTGCGCCACGAACGCCAGCGCCAGCAAGAAGGACAGCGGCAGCAGCAGCCACAGCGTGATGCGCAGGAGGTCGACCCAGAAATTGCCGATGCCGCCGGCGCCGCTGCGTGCGAAGCCGCGCATCAGCGCGAAGGCGACCGCGATGCCGGTGGCCGCGGACAGGAAGTTCTGCACCGTCAGGCCCAGCATCTGGGTCAGGTGGCTCATCGTCGACTCGCCGCCGTAGCCCTGCCAGTTGGTGTTGGTGACGAAGCTCACTGCGGTATTGAGCGCCGAATCCCAGGTCGGCGCGGCGAACTGCTGCGGATTCAGCGGCAGCCCGGGCTGCAGCCGCTGCAGCGCGTACAGCGCGATCACGCCGATCAGGTTGAACAGCAGCAGCGCGTCGGCGTAGCCACGCCAGCCCTGCTCCTCACCGCTCACGCCACAGGCGCGCAGCAGCGACGCCTCGATGCCGGCCAGCGGTCGCGGCGCCCGTTCCGACACCAGGGCCAGCCAGCGACCCAGCGGCAGCGCAATCAGCCAGACGGCCAGCACGAAGCCGCCCAGCAGCATCCACATCTGGGCGGTCATCACAGATCCTCCGCGCGCCACAGCGCCCACAGCAGATAGACGAACAGCGCCGCGGCCAGCGCGGCGCAGATTCCGTACAGCGTTCCCATCACGATCCCTCCGCAGACGATGTGCGAAGACTAGGCGGGCACGTGCAAAGACTGTCTATAAATCGTGGGCGCCGCTGTATACGCGGCGTAAACGTGCCGGCCGCGCAGACTTCGGCAGCGAACGATCAGGGCGTGAAGAAATAGCGCGTGAGGTGGAAGAACACCGGTGCGGCGAAGCTGACCGAATCCATGCGGTCCATCATGCCGCCGTGGCCCTGGATCATGCTGCCCCAGTCCTTCGCGCCCAGGCTGCGCTTGACCGCCGACAGCACCAGCCCGCCGAGGAAACCCATCACGACGATGGCGGCCGACATGCCGGCCGCCTGCAGCGGCGTGAAGGGCGTGATCCACCACATCGCGGCACCGATCGCGGTGGCCGACAGCGCGCCGCCGACGAAACCTTCCACCGTCTTCGACGGGCTCACCACCGGCGCGATCTTCGTCTTGCCGAACAGCTTGCCGAACACGTACTGCAGCACGTCGCTCAGCTGCACCACGAGCAGCAGGTAGAACAGCAGCAGCGCGTTCTGGCCGGCGTAGTCCGGAATGTCGAGCAGCAGCAGCGCCGGCACGTGGCTGATGCAGTAGATGGTCAGCATGACGCCCCACTGGATCTTGGCCGCGCGTTCGAGGAAGTGCTCGGTGTCCTGCGCCAGCACCGACAGCGAAGGCAGCAGCAGGAAGCCGTAGACGGGGATCAGGATGGAGAACAGCGCGTACCACTGGTCGGCGATCAGCGCGTACTGCAGCGGAATCGCGATGAAGAAGGACACCGACAGCGCGCGGTGGTCGCCCGGCCGGGTCGGCGTCAGCGTCATGAATTCGCGCAGCGCGAACCACGATATGAGCGCGAACATGACGATGGTGGCCATCTTGCCGAGCATGAAGGCGACCGCGAACACGGCCACCATGATCCACCAGGCCTTGATGCGCGCATTGAGGTTGTCGACCACGGCGCGGCCCGACTCGCCGCTGACCCGCCGCGACAGCACCCAACCGATCAGCGACGACAGCAGCAGCACGGCACCGATGCCGCCCATCAGCCAGTAGAACTTGTCCTGTGCGCTCATTCCGTTTCCTTTTTGTTGTCGCGCGGCAGGCCGGCCGCGTCGGTTCAGGTCAGATCGATAACCGCGCGCCGGGCGCGCTCCAGAAACGCCGTTTTGTCTTCACCCTCGATACGCGCCAGCGGCGCGCCGAAGCGCACGGTGCAGATCAGCGGCACCGGGAAGAAAGTGCCCTTGGGCATGCAGCGGTGCAGGTTCTCCAGATACACCGGCACCAGTTCGACCTCGGGGAAGCGCTCGGCCAGATGGAACAGCCCCGCCTTGAACGGCCCCGGCAGCGGCTGCAGATTGCGCGTGCCTTCCGGAAAGAGGATCAGCGAATCGCCGGCCGCGAGCGCCTCGGTCAGCGGTGCCAGCGGGTCTTTCGTCGCCTCGCTGCGCTGGCGTTCGATGAACACCGCGTTCAGTCCGCGCACCGCGATGCAGCGGCGCACCGCGTCGGTGTTCCAGTAGTCGGCGGCCGCCACCGGCCGCGTGTGCCGGCGCAGATCGCGCGGCAGCGCCGACCACAGCGCCAGCGTGTCGATATGACTGGAGTGGTTGGCGAAGTAGATGCGCTGCGCCGGCGACGGCGCGCTGCCCTGCCAGCGCGGCGCTGCGCCCACCAGCGCGCGGGTGATTCCGATCAGCAGCGCGGAAATCAGCATGACGGTGCCCCGGCGGTGAGCTGACGCGCGATGCCCTGCGTGCGCGTGACGCAGGTGATCACCGAACCGGCGGCGATGACCACGCAGGCCGCCTGCAGCGCCCAGTGACTGCCGGCCCAGGCCAGTTCGCCGGCGCCGATCAGGCAGGCCGCGGTCATCACGGCCATGCGGTGCTGCTTGGCCATCGGCCCGCGGAAGCTCTGCGCCAGACCGAGCGCGCCGCCGAACACCCGCACATAGGCGGTCAGCGCCGCCGTCAGCGCGCCGAACCAGCCCAGCGCTGGCCAGCCGACGGCGTAACCGAGTGCGACGATGAGCAGCGAGTCGGCGACGCGATCCGGAAATTCGTTGTACAGCGCACCCAGCGCCGACTTCTTGCCGCCCTCGACCGCCACCATGCCGTCCAGCAGATTGCAGATCAGCCGCCCCTGTATCGCCAGCGCGCAGCCGATCAGCCCGGAGGGTGTTGGCCTCCACAGCAACAGCGCCGCACCGGCCGCGGCGAACAGGATGCTGACGACGGAAATCTGGTTTGGCGTCACGTCGGTGCGCGCCAGCCAGGCCGCGCTGCGCTGCGCCCAGCCGGCCGAGCGGGCGGCAATCGGACGGCGGTTTTCGTCCGCGTCGTCTTTCGGACGGCGGTTTTCGTCCGTATCGTCTTTCGGAGGGCGGTTCTCGTCCGCGTCGTTCACTTGAGGCAGGTCGTCCGCATCGTTCATGTTCTTGGGCTCCGCACGGGTGGTGGGATACGGCGCTGGCATTCTGCCCGGAATGAACGCCGGCGTCATGGGTGGGCCGTCGCCTGCGCTTACGTCGCGTCGATGTAAGCATCGGACACCGTACCCGGTCTTCTGCGGTATCGATCTGGGACGCGGCGCCGGCGGAACCCCGCCCGGCGCTCCGGCGTCCGAAAGTCAGTCCCGTACAGGGACGACACCGTGGAGGACACACCATGAACCGCCGCCAACTGCTCGGCCTGCTTGCGCTGCACGGCCTGGGCTTCGCCGCCCTGCCGCTGCGCGCCGACGCGCCGGCGTCGCTGAAACTGAGCGACGCCGAATGGAAGAAGCGCCTGACACCGGCGCAGTACGCCGTACTGCGCGAAGAAGACACCGAACGTCCGGGCAGCAGCCCGCTCAATGCCGAGAAGCGCCGCGGCACCTACCACTGCGCCGGCTGCGACCTCGCGCTGTTCTCGTCGGACGCCAAGTACGAAAGCGGCACTGGCTGGCCCAGCTTCCACACCGCGTTGCCGGGCGCAGTTGGCACGAAGACCGACTACAAGCTCATCCTGCCGCGCACGGAATACCACTGCGCGCGCTGCGGCGGCCATCAGGGCCACCTGTTCAACGACGGGCCGGCGCCGACCGGCAAGCGCTACTGCAACAACGGCGTGGCGCTGCGCTTCGCGCCGGCGGCGGCATGAACACCCTGCGCACGTTGGCCGGATTCGTTGCGTTGCTGGCGCTGAGCGGTGGCGCAATGGCGCAGACCACCGCCCGCGCCACCTTCGCCGGCGGTTGTTTCTGGTGCGTCGAAGCCGATTTCGACAAGGTCGACGGCGTGCTCAAGACCACCTCCGGCTACACCGGCGGAAAGACCACGAATCCGAGCTACGAAGAGGTGTCGTCGCATGCCACCGGCCACGCCGAGGCGGTGCAGATCGAGTACGACCCGGCGAAGGTGAGTTACGACAGGCTGCTCGACGTGTTCTGGCACAGCATCGACCCGACAGTGAAGAACCGGCAGTTCTGCGACATCGGCACGCCCTACCGCACCGCCATCTTCGCCCACGATGCCGCCCAGCTCGACGCCGCCCGGCGCTCGCTTGCCGCGCTGGAAAAGAGCAAGCCGTTCAAGGCGCCCATCGTGACCGAGATCCACATGGCGGACACCTTCTACCCGGCCGAGGACTACCATCAGGACTACTATCGCAAGAATCCGGCCCGCTATAACTACTACCGCTGGAGCTGCGGCCGGGACGCGCGCCTGCGCGAACTGTGGGGTGTGAAGTAGGCGGCTGCTCCTCCAGGAGGTGCCGTCGACCTGCCGCCTGGGCCTGGGTCGGGACTCTGTGGGAGGGGTCTTCTGACCCCGACTGCGGCCTGTATCGGAGCCGGCGGACTGTGACGGCCGCGTCGCGGCCAAGGCCGCTCCCACAAGAATCCTGTGCGATCAGTGGCTGGAGCCGGATTCTGTGGGAGGGGTCTTGACCCCGACAACAGCCTGAATCGAAGTCTGAGGACTGCAACGGCCGTGTCGCGGCCAAGGCCGCTCCCGCAGGGACATGCCTGATCAGCCGACGTGGCCGTTTTTGTGGGAGCGAGCTTGCTCGCGATGCAGTTGGCAGCGGCTGTCAGCCCGGCGCCTTGCTGTCGTCGAAGCAGGGGCCGAAGCCGCGGACTTCGACCGTGGCCCAGGCGGCGGCGGGGCAGGCGAGTGCGATGTCCAGCGCCTGCTGCCGGTCGTCGGTGGCCAGCATGAAGAAGCCACCGATCATTTCCTTCGCTTCGGCAAACGGGCCGTCGACCACCTGCGTGCGGCCGTCGCGAACCTGTACGCGCGTCGACTCGACGCGCAGCGATTCCGACCCCATCAGCAGGCCGCGCGCGGCGAGGCCTTCGCCGAAAGCCACCATCTGTGCATAGAGGTCGCGGCCTTCCGCTTCGGTACGGGTGGCGCGCTGGCCGACCGGTTCGATGATGAGCAGCATGTGCGGCATTCAGGTCTCCTTGGTGACGCTTTCGGGGCAGGGGTTCGCGCTGGCGGCGAGCAGTTCTTCGGGGCTCACGTCGCGCACATGGGTGGCGATCGCCCAGACATGACCGTTCGGGTCGATCACCCGGCCATAGCGGTCGCCCCAGAACATGTCCTCGGGCGCCATCTGCGCGGTCGCACCCGCGGCGACCGCCTGCGCGAACAGCGCGTCGACATCGGGCACCTGCAGGTGCAGTACGACCGGTGTGCCGCCGTAGCTGTTCGGGTCGCGCATGAACCATTCCGGGTGGGCGTCGACGATCATGACGACGGAGTCACCGATGCGCACCTGCGCATGCAGGATTCTGCCCTCACTGCCGGGCAGGCGCATCAGTTCCGTCGCGCCGAAGGCGCGCACGTAGAAATCGATGGCGGCTGCCGCGTTGTCGCAGACGAGGTGCGGGGTGACGGTGTGCATGCCCGCGGGCACGGGCTGGGGTGAGGTCATGGCCGGATCTCCTTCGAGGGTGAAGTGGACCGGCACGCACCGGTCCTGCCCGGTCGACGAAGCAGCCGGCGCGAAATCGACAGCACGCCCGATGAATGTCCGCCTGCTTCAGCGCGTGCGCTGCAGATCCTCGCGCAACAGACCTTCGAACTCGTCGGCCGGCAGCGGCCGCGCGAACAGGTAGCCCTGGAAGAACTGACAGCCGTTGCCGGCCAGCGCATTGCGCTCGTCTTCCGTTTCCACGCCTTCGGCGATCACCTTGACACCCAGCGCCGAGGCCAGCGCGACCACCGCGCGGACGATGGCCAGATTGCCCTCGCTGGCTGGCAGGTTGCGCACGAAGGATCGGTCTATCTTCAGTTCGTTGATCGGCAGGCTCTGCAGATAGGCCAGCGACGAGTAGCCGGTGCCGAAGTCGTCGATCGAGAAGCGGATGCCGCGTGCGCGCAGCCGCTGCATCACGTCGATCGCGCCATCGACGTCGCCGAGCAGGATGGACTCGGTCAGTTCGAGCACCACCTTGCCCGGCGGTGCGCCGGTGCGCGAGATGGCCTCAAGCACCGAATCGGCGAACTCCGACTGGTAGAGCTGGGCGGCACTGATGTTGATCGCTACCGACAGATGGGCGGTTTCCGGTTTGCGCGCCCAGCGCGCGAGCTGTTCCAGCGCGTCCTCCATCACCTGCAGGCCGAGTGCGGGCATCAGGCCGGCGCGCTCGGCCACCGGTATGAACTGCACCGGCGGGATGAAGCCCTTGTCCGGGTGGCGCCAGCGTGCGAGCGCCTCGGCCGACACGATGCCGCGACCGTTCTCGACCTGCGCCTGGTAGTGCACGCAGAACTGCCGCGTCGCCAGCCCGGTGCGTATTTCGTCTTCGAGTCGAAGCCGCGCGGTGACGGTTTCCTGCATGACCGGGTCGAAGAAGTGCAGCCGGTTCTTGCCGCGCTGCTTCGACTCGTACATGGACAGGTCAGCGCGACGCAGCATTTCGTCGATCGAATGCGTGCTTCCGCTGAACATCGCGATGCCGATGCTGGCGCTGGTCTGGCGCGTCTGACCGTCAAGTACGTAGGGACGATTGAGTGCGGCCAGCATCGCCTCGGCCACGCGCTCCGCCTGTTGCGCGGCGTCGATCGAGTGCTCCGGCAGGTCGGCCAGCAGCACGACGAATTCGTCGCCGCCGAAGCGCGCGACGGTGTCGGTCTCGCGCACGATGTCGCGCAGCCGGGCACCGGCCTTCTGCAGCAGCAGGTCGCCGTTGTGGTGACCGAGCAGATCGTTCACGTTCTTGAAGTCATCGAGGTCGATGAACATCAGCGCGCCATGGCGCGAGGTGCGTGACGTCGATGCCATCGCCTGACCGAGCCGGTCGGACAGCAGGCGCCGGTTCGGCAGTCCGGTCAGTGCGTCGTAGAAGGCGAGCCGGCGTATCTCGTCCTCGGCCGCCTTGCTGAAGGTGATGTCCATGAAGGCGGCGACGTAGTGCGTCACCATGCCATCGGCGTTGCGCACGGCGCTGATCGACAGTCGCTCCGGATATACCTCGCCGTTGCGCCGCCGGTTCCATATTTCGCCCTCCCACACGCCATCGGCGTGCAGCTTGGACCACATGGCGCGGTAGAAGGCGGTGTCGTGCCGGCCGGATGCGAGCAGGCTGGTGCGCTGGCCGATCGCCTCTTCGGCACTGAATCCGGTGATCGCGGTGAAGGCCTTGTTCACGCGCAGGATGACGCTGTAGGCGTCGGTGATCATCATGCCCTGCTGCGATTCGAAGGCGATGGCGGCGATGCGCTGTTCTTCCTCCAGCCGCACGCGGTCGGTGATGTCGCGCGTCAGCAGCACCACCGCGCGGCGGCCTTCGAAGGGGGCGTCGAGCGCTCTGGCGCGCGCCTCGAACACGCGCGGACCGTCCCGCGTGTCCAGCGTGTATTCGAGCATCTGCGCGCTGTCGGACTGCAGTGTCCGGCGCACGTAGTCGTGGAACATGGCCGCCTTTTCCGGCGGCAGCACATCGCGCATCAGCTTGCCGTTCAGCGACTCCGCGTCGGCGACGAGCAGCTTTTCGTCCGGCGCGCGTATCTTCAGATAACGCCCATCCTCGTCGAGCACCATCAGCACGTCGGGCACCGCTTCGGTGATCGCACGCATGCGCGCCTCGCTGTCGCGCAGCGCCTTGCCCGTGCGCTGACGTTCGTCGAGGTCCAGCAGCAGCATGCCGAGCAGCGCGGTGGCCGGCGCCAGCGTGAGCAGATAGGGCAGGGCCAGCATATCGAACACGCGTTTGGCGGTGTCACCGGGCAGCCCGAGGAAGGACAGCAGCGCCACGACATGCACCACGACACCGAGGCCGAGGAAGGACAGGAAGCCGGGCGTGACCTTGCCGCTGCGGACCAGCACGCGCATCAGCAGGCCGAGCAGCACCGAAAAGGTGATGACGCCGACGCCGACCAGCGCGCCGCCGCCGCCCAGGTGCAGGCGGTAGGCGGCGGCCACGGTCCCGGCGATGGCGCCGACCAGCGGGCCGCCGAACAGCGCGGCCATGCTGAGCACGGCGGAACGACCGTCGAAGATGACGCCGGGGGTGAGGGTGATCGGCATCATCATGCCGACCACGCACATGACGCCGAAGATCAGTCCCGAGCCGATCGCCCGGGCGGCGTGGCGCTCACCCCAGAAGCGGGCGTTGAAGCCCTGCAGCAGGCTGAGCGCCAGGATCAGTGCAGTGGCCTTGATGAGGTCTAGTGCCATTCTCTCTATTTGACGTGCGGGCTGCGGGGCCATCCGGCAGGGCGCCGGACGAGTGGTGCATTTCAGCCATTCTCGCGCAACCAGGCTTCAAAGTGTTCGGCCGGCAGCGGTCGCGAGAACAGGTAACCCTGTGCGTAGTCACAGTGTGCCGCACGCAGCAGCTCGAGCTGGTGGATGGTTTCGACGCCCTCGGCGATCACCTGCATGCCCAGCTTGTGGGCCATCACGATCATCGCCTCGCACAGTGCAAGCTCGCTGGAGTCGCGCGACAGACCGCGCACGAAGGACTGATCGATCTTCAGGTAATCGATGTCGAACTTCTTCAGGTAGGACAGCGAGGAATAGCCGGTGCCGAAGTCGTCCAGCGACACCTGGACGCCGGCGTCGCGCATCGCGTAAAGGCAGTCGAGCGCCGGTTCGTCGGCCTCGACCAGCATGCCCTCGGTGATTTCGACCGCCACCAGACTGCCCGGCGCGTCGAGCTTGCGCAGCAGCTCGACCACACCGGGGTAGTCGCCGTTGCGATTGCGCAGCTGCAGCGGCGAATGATTGATGCTGATCTGCACCGTGTCGCCGAGGCGCTGCTGCAGATGGCGCGCGAAACCGACCGCGGTGCGCGTGATCCAGTCGCCCATCGGCAGGATGAGACCGGTCTCTTCGGCGATCGGTATGAATTCGGTCGGCGACACGTGGCCGCGTTCGGGGTGCTGCCAGCGCATCAGTGCTTCGGCCTTGCGCACGCGGCCGGTCGCGATCTCGACGATGGGCTGATAGACCAGGTGGAACTGGCCGGTGGTCAGCGCGGTGTGCATGTCCGACACCAGGCGCAGACGGCGTTCGGAACTGGCCTGCATCGACGGCGTGAAATAGCTCATCCGGTTGCGTCCGGCGCGCTTGGCGTCGTACATCGCCTGGTCGGCCTGCTTCAGCAGATCTTCCTGGCTCTGCGCGCTGTCCGGATAGAGCGTAATGCCGATCGAAGCCGACACATAGACCAGTTCGTTGAACAGCTGGAAAGGCTGATGCAGTGCACTCAGTATCTTGCCGGCGATCTGCTCGACGACGTCCGGGTGCTCCAGCCCGCCCAGCACCACTGCGAATTCGTCGCCGCCGAAACGGGCGACCGCGTCGGTGTCGCGCATGCAGCCGGTGATGCGCTGGGCCGCCTGCTGCAGCAGGCTGTCGCCGGCCGGGTGGCCCAGCGTGTCGTTCACCTCCTTGAAGCGGTCGAGGTCGATGAACAGCACCGCCAGCTGGCGACCGCTGCGCTGGCTCAGCCGCATTTCCTGGCGCAGGTGATGCAGCAGCAGGTGGCGGTTCGGCAGGCCGGTCAGCGCGTCGTAGTTGGCCTGCTTCCAGATGGTCTGTTCGTTGATCTTCTTGTCGCTGATGTCGCGCACGATGCCGAGCACGGCGGGTTCGTCGCGATAGGTGAAGCGGGAGGCGATCAGTTCGATCCACAGCGGCCGATCGCGGTCGCGGTTCAGCAACTGCACCTCGTAGCGACGTTGCGGTTCCGGGCCGGAACCGATGCGGCGCTCGTAGCGTTCGCTCCACAGTTCGAGGAAGTCGGGGTGCAGCACGTCGGCGAAAGTGAGGCCGGTGAATTCCTCGACCGTATAGCCCAGCATGCGCGGCAGGGCCGGATTGACGAAGACGAAGCGGTGCTCCTGCGCCACGAACACGCCGTCGGCCATCGCGTCGAGCAGCGCACGCTGGGTGGCTTCGGCGCGCTCGAGCTCGGTCTGCACGCGGCGACGTTCGGTGATGTCGGTATGGGTGCCCACCATGCGCAGCGGCCGGCCGTCGGCGTCATCGCTGATCACCTTGCCGCGGTCCAGTATCCATTTGTACTCGCCGTTGCGGCAGAGCATGCGGTGCTCGTTGCGGTAGCCCGGCGTGCGGCCGTCGAGGTGAGCCTGCACGTCGGCCATCACCCGCGGCAGGTCGTCCGGGTGTACGCGTTCCGACCATTCGGACAAGGCGTTGTCGATTTCCTGTTCCTCGTAGCCCAGCATGGTTTTCCAGCGCGGGCTGAAAAAGACGGTGCCGTCCTGGATGTTCCAGTCCCATACGCCGTCGCCGGCACCTTCAAGCGCGAACTTCCAGCGCAGCTTGTTGGCTACCAGGTCGCGTTCGGTGCGCTTCTGCTGACTGAGGTCGCGCCAGGTGGTGATGAACACCTCGCGGCCGTCGATGGCGATGGTGGTCAGCAGTACCTCGATCACGACCTCGCTGCGATACGGGCTGCAGATGGTCCACTCGAAGCGGTGGCTGCCTTCGCGCCGCGCGATGTCCATCATTTCGCGCGCCTTGTCGTCGGACGCACGGCCATCCGGCTGGTGCGCCGGCGAGATGTCGGCCGGACGCAGCGCGATCACCTCCTCGCGGGCCGGGAAGTTCAGCATGCGCATCGCCGCCGGGTTCCAGTCGGTGAACACGCCCGACTCGACGTCGAGCAGCAGCATCGGGTCCGGTATGCGCTCGAACAGCAGGCGGAATCGCCGGTCGCCCTCCACCTGCCCGTGTGCAGGCCGTTCTGAATAGGTGGAGTTCGATGGATGCGGGGTTGAAGTCAAGGTTCTGCTGCTCGTCCGGATTACCAAAAGGCCCGCCATGCTCGCATCGGCGGCGCTCGCTTCAGATATCGGCGCGCCGCTGGCGGACTGTACTTGTGCATTGCAAAAAATGTTTTCTTTCATGAGGATGGCGAGTGCCCTGCGCACCTGACGGATACGGTGCGAGGGTGCCCGGCGCCGGTATCATGGCGCCTCTCTCAGCGGCTGCAGGCGTACGCACCGGACGTCGCCAGCCCCGCCTTCCACCACACGTCCAGCACCCGTCCACGTCAAGGATTCCGTTCCGCCATGAGCGCCCGTCCCGAGATCGCCTTCGTCACCTGCGCCGACATGCCCAAGCCCGACAGCGACGCCGAACTGCTGATGGCCACCTGCGGCGTGCCGGTCGATCTGGTCGCGTGGGACGCCGACGTCGACTGGTCGGCCTATCGCTGCGTGCTGCTGCGTTCGCCCTGGGACTACCACACGCGCCTGCCCGAATTCCTCGCCTGGGCACGGCGGGTCGATCGCTGCAGCCGGCTGCTCAATCCGTTGCCGGTGATCGAGTGGAACAGCCACAAGCGCTACCTGTTCGACCTCGCGGCGCGCGGTGTGGACATCGTGCCGACGCGCTTCATCGAGCGGCGCAGTGCAGAGGTCGCGCAGGTGCTGGCTGAATTCGGCAGCGGCGAGGTGGTGGTGAAGCCAGCGGTGTCGATAGGCGCTTTCGGAGCCTTCCGTGGCGCCGCCGACAGTGCCGCCTGCGCCGATCACCTGCGTGCGCTGGCCGCCGAGGGTGACGTGCTGCTGCAGCCCTTCGTGCCGGGCATCGCGGACGGCGAGGTGTCGCTCATCTTCTTCGGCGGCCGCTATTCGCACGCGGTGCGCAAGGTGCCGCAGGCCGGCGACTACCGTTGCCAGGACATCTGGGGCGGGGTTGCCAGCGCACACGCGCCGGCCGACGACGAATTCGCGCTGGCCGAGGCGGCGCTGGCGGCCGCACCCGGCCCCTGCGCCTACGCGCGCGTCGACATGCTGCGGCTGCACGGCCGGCCGGTGCTGATCGAGCTGGAACTGATCGAGCCCTCGCTCTTCTTCGACACTGCGCCGGGCAGCGAACGCGCGCTTGCCGAAATCGTGCGCGCGAACGCATGCTGAACTTGCACGCGGTGCGCCGCCCCCGTACGCTGCGCGGCCTTCCGCACCACCGCACTGCCCGATGAACACCTCCGCCTGCGGCATCGACTTCGGCACTTCGAACTCCACCGCCGCCATCCACGACGGCCCGCTGGCTCGCCTGCTGCCGCTCGAAGACGGCAAGCCCACGCTGCCGTCCGCGGTGTTCTTCAATCTCGACGAGGATTCGATGGCGGTCGGCCGCGCCGCGCTGGCCGAATACCTCGAAGGTTTCGAAGGCCGGCTGATGCGTTCGATGAAAAGCCTGCTCGGCAGCGGCCTGATGGATGCCGGTACCGACGTCGGCGGCCGTCACCTGGCTTTCCGCGACCTGATCGGTGGCTTCATCGGCGAAGTGAAGAAGCGTGCCGAGACGGCGGCGCAAACGCGCTTCGAACAGGTGGTGGTTGGCCGCCCGGTGCGCTTCGTCGACGACGACGCCGAGGCGGACAAGCTGGCCGAAGACACGCTGGCCGACATCGTGCGCCGCGCCGGCTTTCGCGACGTGAGCTTCCAGTTCGAGCCGATCGCCGCCGCGCACGCCTTCGAGCAGACGGTCGAACGCGAATCGCTGGTGCTGGTGGTGGACATCGGTGGCGGCACCTCCGACTTCTCGCTGGTGCGGCTGTCACCCGAGCGCCGACGCCATGTCGATCGCAGCGCCGACCTGTTGGGCAATACGGGCGTGCACATCGGCGGCACCGATTTCGACAAGCGTCTGTCGCTCGCCTGCGTGATGCCCGAACTGGGCATGGGCGGCCTGCTGGCCAGCGGCGCCGTGCTGCCCAACAGCACTTACTTCAACCTCGCCACCTGGCACACCATCCACCTGGCCTACCGCCGCGACGTGCTGCCCGGTCTGCAGGACATGGCGCGCGACGTGGTCGATGGCCGTCGCTTCGAGCGGCTGTTGCGCGTGCTGCGCGAGCGCAGCGGTCACCATCTGGCGATCCGCTCGGAGGCGGCGAAGATTGCGCTGTCGGACACGCCACGGGTCGATCTCGATCTGGGCGTGGCCGAGGCGGGCCTGCACGTACCGGTCAGTCGTGCCGCGTTCGAGGACGCCATCGCGGCCGAGATCGCCCGAGTCGGCGACGCCGCGCTCGCTTGCGTCGCCCAGGCGGGTCTCGCGCCGTCGGCGGTCGATACGCTGTTCTTCACCGGCGGCTCCAGCGGCGTGCCGGCGCTGCGCCAGGCCCTGGCCGCCCGCTTCCCGGACGCGCAGCCGGTCGAGGGTGATCTGTACGGCAGCGTGGGCTGCGGTCTCGCCGTGGTGGCGCGCCAGCGCTACGGCAGCGCCTGACCTTCGGGTCGGCATCGCGAGCACGCTCGCGCCCACGAAGCCCGGCCCGAGCCAAGACTCGCGAGTGCTTTTGTGGGAGCGGCCTTGGCCGCGACACGGCCGCCGCTGTCCGCGGGCTTCGATCCAGGCGGCTGTCGGGGTCAGAGGACCCCTCCCACAGAAACCCGGCCCTGGCGCCAGCCGTGGATCGGGCGCATTCCGTGTGGGAGCGACCGCTGGTCGCGATGCGGCGGGCGCAGGCCGCGGGCTCCGCTTCAGGCCGCTAGCGCGCGCACGCTCGCTCCCGCGATTGCGGGGCTTCGGCAACCGCGGCGGCATCCAGCATGTCTTCGACGCGGACGAACTTCTCTGCAGGTTTTCCGCCTGCGCGTCCGCGCTCGGCTTCCGCCTGCTCAATTGCGCGCCACCCGGCGAAATCGACTACTTTTCTGTGGTCGGCTGCCAGTTGCGCGAGCAGGCCGGCGCGCCCGGCTTTCGGGGCGTCGAGCTGCGCCAGGTCGGCCAGCAGGCTGGTCACCGTGTCCACGCTGTCGGCGCGGTTGGTGCCGATGACGCCGGTCGGGCCGCGCTTGATCCAGCCCGTTGCATACCAGCCGCGCAGCACCTCGCCGCCGGTGTCGACGATGCGGCCGTCGCGATGCGGCAGCGCGCCGCGTACCCGATCGAAGGGCAGGCCGGGCACCGGCGTGCCGCGGTAGCCGACGCTGCGCAGCACCAGCCCGGCCGGCAGGCTCAGCCGCTCGCCGGTCGGGGCCGCGGACTGTGCGCCGGGCTCACCCGACAGCGCCTGCGCTTCCAGCTCGATCCGTTCGACGCGCGTCGCTCCGCTCAGCGCCACCGGCGCGCAGTGGAAGTGCAGGTGCAAGGGGCGCCGCCCGTCGTCGGCGGGCGTCTGCGCGAAGCCGCGCAGGATGTCCAGGTTGCGCGGGGCGTGAACGAAGCCCGGCAGCACCAGTTCGGCCTGGCTGGCGTCGTTGAGCGCGAGTGCCGCTGGATCGACGCGTGGCTGCCAGCCGGGCAGGGTGCCCAGTTCGCGCAGCTCCTTCGGCGTGAACTTCGCCTGCACCGGCCCGCGCCGGCCCACCAGGTGGATTTCGCGGATGCGCGAGCGAGCCAGCGCGTCGATGGCATGCGCTGCGATGTCGGTGCGTCGCAGCACATCGACCGGGCTGGCGAGGATGCGGCAGACGTCGATCGCCACATTGCCCTGGCCGATCACCACCGCGACCTCCTGTTGCAGATCGAATTCGAGGTCGGCGCATTCCGGCCGGCCGTTGTACCAGCCGACGAAATCGCCGGCCGCATGCACGCCGGCCAGGTGCTCGCCGGCGATGCCGAGCCGGCGGTCGCCGGCCGCACCGGTGGCGACGATTACCGCGTGGTAGAGCGCGCCCAGTTGCTCTGCCGACAGGTCACGCCCGAGCTCGACGTTGCCGAAGAAGCGCAGCCGCGGATCTTCGGCGATCTGCGTGAACACGGTCGTGACCGACTTCAGCTTCGCGTGGTCGGGGGCGACGCCGAAGCGCACCAGGCCGAAGGGTACGGGCAGGCGTTCGATCAGGTCGATCTCCACCTGCAGGCCGCTTTCCAGCAGGGCCTCGGCGGCGTAGAAGCCGCCGGGCCCGCTGCCAACCACGGCCACGCGCAGCGGGTGGCCTTCAGTTCCGGGTATGGCCATCGCGCATCACAGTCCCAGCTGCTGCCGCCGCGCGTCGGCGCCGTCGAGCGGCGGCAGGCGGGCGCGGATGACCGGATAGCGCTGCGCCGCCTCGGCATTGATGCGTATCCAGTGCTGCTGGTCGTCCGCCAGGTCGAATTCCTCGACGATGGCGTGCACCGGGCAGGCCGGAATGCAGGCGCTGCAGTCGATGCACACCGCCGGGTCGATATAGACGCGCACCTCGTTCACATGGAAGCAGGCCACCGGGCAGCTCGCCACGCAGTCGGTGTAGCGGCAGCCGCGGCAGTTGTCAGTCACGACATGGGTCATGATTCAGACCCTCTGTACGTCGACGCGGTTGTCGGAATAGGTGCCTGCCTGGCCGAGATTGCAGTGCCGGGTCGAGGTGGTCGAGTTGACCGCGGTGCCGCTGCGGTTCAGTCCCGGCCAGTGGCCGACATTGGTCATCATCAGGCCGGGTGACACGTCCTCGCTCACTTCGGCGCGCGCCTCGAAGGCACCGCGGTCGTTGAACACGCGCACATAGCTGCCTTGTTCGATGCTGCGCGGGCCGGCGTCGATCGGGTGGATGACGATGATCTGCTCGCCCTGGCGCCGCTGCTGCGTCGGTTCGTTCGCGTACTGCGTGTTCAGGAAGGCGTGCGGCTTCGGTGACACCAGATTGATCGGGAAGGCGCTGGCGCCGTCCGGCATCATGGTTTCGACCGACGGGATGTAGTTGGGCACAGGGTCGACCGGCGTGCCCGGCTGCATCGCTTCGTAGCCGGAGCGCCAGACCGGTACGACGAAGTTGCCGCCGGCCGCCAGGCTGGACGCGAATTCGCACTTGCCCGAGGGCGTCTTGAAGTCGCCGGTGGCATGCGGTGTGCGCTCGTCCGGCAGCCCGACGTCGAGCCGCATCCAGCCCTTCTCCTTCAGCGTTTCCAGCGTGATGCCCTTCATCACTGGCGCGTCCCAGTCATAGCAGCGGCGCAGCATTTCCCAGTCGTCGAGATCCCAGTGCTCGTCGGTAAAGCCCATGGTTTTCGCCAGCCGGCGGAACAGTTCGACATTGGGCACGCACTCACCGGGCGGCGCGATGGCCGGCTGGTTCAGGTGCATGTAGAGGTGGCCCCAGGTCACCATGATGTCCAGCTGCTCGGCCTGCATCGTCGCCGGCAGCAGAATGTCGGCGTACTTGGCCGTGTCGGTGATGAACAGTTCGCTGCACACCGTGAACAGGTCTTCGCGCTGCAGCCCTTCGACGATGGTGCCGGCGCCTGGTGCCTGCGACACCGGGTTGGAGTTGTAGACGAACAGCGACTTGATCGGCGGATCGAGCGGCATTGCACCCGTCAGCGCGGCGCCGAGGTCCAGTTCGTTGATCACCCGGGTGCCCGGCGGAATCCAATCCGGCCGGCACATGAAGTCGAACTTGAACGGAAATTCCCAGATCGGCATTTCGATGGTGCCGCCGCCCGGATAGCGCCAGGCGCCGGTCAGCGCCGGCAGGCAGGTGATGGCGCGCACTGCGTCGCCGCCGCCGGGGCTGCGTTCGACCGCCACGCCCTGGCGTATCGCCGAGCGCTGGGTGCCGGCGTACTCGCGCGCCAGCGTCAGGATGTCGACCACCGGAATGCCTGTGATGTCCGATACGCGCTCGGGTGGAAACTCGGCCGCGCGCGCTTTCAGCTGGTCGAAACCCAGCGTGTATTTCTCGACGTAGTCGTGGTCGTACAGGTCCTCGCTGATGATCACGTTCATCATGCCCAGCGCCAGCGCGGCGTCGGTGCCCGGCCTGATGCGGATGTGCCAGTCGGCCTGCTTGGCGGTGCGGGTGCGCACCGGGTCGATCACCACGATCTTGGCGCCGGCCGCCTTGGCCTTCAGCACGAAGGGCCAGCCGTGCAGATTGGTGTTGAGCATGTTCATGCCCCACACGATGATGTACTTCGACACGGCCAGACTTTCGACGTCCATGCCGCCGGTCGGCCCCACGGTCATGATCCAGGCGGTCGATGAACCGGATTCGCAGTAGGTCTTCTCGGCCACGGTCGAACCCAGCCGGTTGAAGAAGGCGTCGCCGGCGGTCAGCCCGTTCAGCGTGCCCTGATGGCCGAGGTAGGCGTGCGGCATGATGGCCTGCGTGCCGTACTGCGCAATGATGTCGGTCCACTTCGACTTGATGGTCGCCAGCGCTTCGTCCCAGCTGATGCGCTCGAACATGCCCGAACCCTTGGGGCCGACCCGCTTCATCGGGTACAGCAGACGGTCCGGGTTGTAGTGGTGCTCGGCAAAGTTCTTCAGCTTCACGCACAGCCCGCCGCGCGTCATCGGGTGGTCCGGGTCGCCGGTCACCTCGACCAGCTTTCCGTCCTCGACGTGGTACAGGAAAGCACAGGTGTCGGGGCAATCCTGCGGACAGGCGCCGCGCACGACAAGGGTTTCGCTCGAATGGGTGGACATGGCTTTCTCCCGGTAGAAGAGGTGACAAGGGGTGAATGGGCGGGCCCTCTGTGGAGCCCGGTCCCGATGTCTGCCCGGTGAAAGTTAGTCAGTGGCGGTGGCGGGAGACAGGGCCAGTCGGAGAAAAAAGGATGGTGCCAGCGGGTGGCGAGCGCCTTATCCCGGCTGCGGTGACCGTCAGCGGGCGAGCGCCTGCGCCAGCCCCTCGATCCCGCGCTCGATCTGTTCCTCCGCCAGATGCCCGTAGCCCAGCATCAGGCAGCGTTCGTGCCCCGGCAGCAGTTCGTGGAACCACACCGGGCTGTCGGACAGCGGATAGACGCCGGTGCCGAAGCTGCGTGCGGCAGCCTGTACCTCGACCGCAGGCGGACAGGATTCCGGCAGGCGCAGCAACACATGCTGGCCGGCGTCGGCGCCCTGGACGCGCACTTCGGGCAGATGCGTGCGCAGCGCGCCGACCAGCGCGTTGCGCCGCCCTTCGTGGGCGGTGCGCAGGCGGCGCAGGTGGGTGTCGTAACTGCCGTCGCGGATGAACTGTGCCAGCGTGGCCTGTTCCAGCCAGGGCAGGCCGTTGTCCATCAGCGACTTGATCGTTACCGCGGTGCGCACCAGGTCGCGCGGCAGCAGCATGTAGCCGATGCGCAGGCCGGGGCCGAGCGTGCGGGTGAATGAATTGACGTAGATGACGCAGCCGTTGCGGTCCAGCGACTGCAGCGTCGGCAGCGGCGCGCCTTCGTAGCGGTAGTCGGCGTCGTAGTCGATTTCCAGGATGTAGGCGCCGTTGCGCGCGGCCCATTCGAGCAGCGCGAGGCGCCGGTGCAGCGGCATGGTGCCGCCGGTCGGGAACTGGTGCGACGGCGTGACATAGACCAGCTTCACCCGCCGCTGCGGCAGCTGTCGAACGTCCACGCCGTGCGCATCGACCGCCACCGGAATGACCTGGGCGCCATAGCTTTCGAACAGGAAGGCCGCACCGCGGTAGGTGGGCGCCTCCATCACGACCGGCGTGCGGGTGCCGACAAAGAGGTGCGCGACCAGATCGATGCCCTGCTGGAAACCGGCGACCAGCAGCAGCTGTTCGGTCGAGGCCACCATGCCGCGCGTCGTGGCGAGGTGGTTCACGATGAGCTGGCGCAGTTCGGGCAGACCGGCCGGGTGGCTGTATTCGCTCATGCGCTCGGCCGCGCCGCCCAGGCATTCGACGATGAGCTTGCGCCAGATGCGTTCCGGAAAGCTGCGCGGGTCGGCGCGGCCGAACACGAAGTCGGCTGCGAGGCCGGGCTGGGCCGGACGATGCAGGCCGGTCAGGCCGCGGCCGCCGTAGGGCAGCGGCAGGTTCAGCGCACGGTGTTCGGCGCCGCTGCGCAGATCGTCGATGCTGTCCGGCGAGCGTATCAGGGTGTCGGGCAGCGTCTTCGCGACGAAGGTGCCGACCGCGCGCTCGGTGTACAGATAGCCCTGCGCGATCAGTTCCTCGTAGGCGGCGGTGACCGTGTTGCGCGATACGCCGATCTGTCGCCCGAGGTCGCGCGTCGCCGGCACCGGCGCGCCGGGCGGCAGCAGGTGGTGCTCGATCAGCGCGCGCATCTGGGCGACGATCTGCGCCTGCAGCGTGCTGTCCAGGGTCGGGTCGACGAGGATGGGAAGGTGCACGGCGTGAAGTCAGGGTGGCGTCGTTCCGGCGACCCCGTGGCCGCCTCTCTGTCGCGAGATTAACAGCAGATCCGCGCGCAGGTCGGCAGGGTACGGGCCGCGGGTCTATATCGTAATTGCAGAGGATCGCAGGCGCTTCACAACCGCACTACAGATGCGCGGCGCACCGGACTCGACCGGCGCACGACAAAGAGGGAGACGGACATGAGTGCAGGAAATGGAAGCGGCTGGGCGCTGGTGACCGGCGCGTCGAGCGGACTGGGTGTCGAGTTCGCGCGCCTGCTCGCGGCGCGCGGACGCAATCTGGTGCTGGTGGCGCGCAGCGTCGAGGCGCTGGAGACGCTGGCCGCCGAACTGACGGCCGCCCATCGGGTTGCCGTCCGCGTGGCCGCGCTGGATCTGTCGCAGCCGGACGCGGCGATCGAACTGAAGCGACGGACCGACGGACTGGGGCTGCGTGTCGACACGCTGATCAACAATGCCGGATTCGGCGTGCACGGCGAATTCGTCGAGGCGGATTCGCGGCGCCTGCAGCAGATGCTGGACGTGAACGTGTCGGCGCTCACCCAGCTCGCCCGCCTCTACGGCGAGGACATGCGCCGCCGCGGCGACGGTCGCATGCTGCTGGTGGCCAGCCTGCTCGGCTTCATGGCGTCGCCGGTCTACGCCGCCTACGCGGCGACCAAGGCCTACGTGCTCAGTCTGGGCGAAGCCCTGCACGACGAACTGGCGCCGCATGGCGTCACCGTCACCGTGCTGGCGCCCGGCCTGACCGATACTGCCTTCACCCGCACCGCCGGGCACGAGGCGTCGGCCACGCTGAAGCTGATGCTGATGCAGCCGCGACCGGTGGCCGAAGCCGGCCTGCGCGCGCTCGATGACGGTCGCGCCTGCGTGGTGCCCGGGGTCCTGAACAAGCTGTCGGCGTGGTCCACCCGCATCACGCCGCGCGCCATGCACCGCCGCATCATGCAGGCGCTGCTGGCCTGAACGCCGGCGGTTTCAGGCCGCTGCGCGGAAGGTGAGATTGATGCGGCAGGCGCCGGTCAGCGGATGCTCGGCGTGCGCCAGCGGCAGCACACCGTGAAAGCGCAACCGCGACGGGCCGCCCCACACGACCACGTCGCCATGCACCAGACGCAGCTTCTGCGTCGGGTCGATCCGCCGCAGGCCGCCAAACAGGAAGACGGCCGGAATGCCGAGCGACACCGACACGATGGGCGCGCCGTAATCGCGCTCGTTGCGGTCCTGGTGCAGCGTGAGCCTGGCGCCCGGCACGTAGCGGTTGATCAGGCAGGCGTCGGGCGCAAATCCGGGGAAACCGGCGCGCGCCGCGGCGTCGTGTGCGAGCGCGCTGAAGCAGGCCGGCATCGCCGGCCATCGTCGCTCGCTGCCGGGGTCACGCGAGGTGTAGCGGTAGCCCTGTTCGTCCGAGTGCCAGCCCAGCGCGCCGCAGCTGGTGGTGGCCACCGACATCGTGTGGCCGCCGGGCGTGATCAGGTGACGGAAGGGCGCTCTGGCGGCGATGTCGTCGATCGCGGCCAGCAGTGTCGGCGCGACGTCGCGCGCACAGCCACGCAGCAGCGCGGCACCGGGCGCCAGCGCGTAGATGCCGGCCTCGCGTTCCTGTTCGTCGAACAGGTCCATCAGTCGCTGCGCTCGCGGTCGAGCAGTGCGCGCTTGCGCGCCACGCCCCAGCGATAGCCCGACAGACTGCCGTCGGTGCGCACGACGCGGTGACAGGGCACCGCCACCGCCAGCGTATTGGCGGCGCAGGCGCTGGCGACGGCGCGCACCGCGGCCGGTGCGCCAATGCGCTGCGCCAGTTCGGTGTAGCTCAGCGTCTGTCCCGGCGGTATCGCGCGCAGCGCCGCCCACACCCGCTGCTGGAAGGCGGTGCCGCGGATGTCCAGCGGCAGCGCCAGACCGATGCGCGGCGCCTCGACGAAGCCGACCACCTGCGCCACCAGACGCGCGAAGTCGGCATCGTCGCCGCTGAGGCGTGCCTGCGGGAAGCGGTCCTGCAGTGCGCGTGCCAGCGCGTCGGCGTCGTCGCCCAGCGCGATCTCGCATACGCCCTGCGTGCTGGCTGCGACCAGCAGTGCGCCGAGCGCGCATTGCGCGATGGCGAAGCGGATGTCGGTGTCGGCGCCGCCGGCGCGATAGCGACGCGGCGTCATGCCGAGCGGCTGGGCCGCTTTTTCGTACACCCGGCTGGTCGAACCGTAGCCGGCGTCCACGATGGCCTCGGTCACGCTGGCGCCGTCGGCCAGCCGCTCGCGCAGTCGTGCCGCGCGTCGTGCCACCGCCCAGGCGCGCGGTGTCAGCCCGGTGTGTGCCTTGAACACGCGCAGCAGGTGGAAGCGACTGAACCCGGCTGACGCGGCCAGTGCGTCGAGCGAAGGAAGCGTGTCGGCGTCGTCGATCTGCCGGCACAGTGCGGCCACCATGGCGGCCTGCCGCTCGGCCAGGGGCGGCAGGTCCGGCCGGCAGCGCTTGCAGGGCCGGAAGCCGGCCGCCTCGGCGTCGGCGCGGCGGGCGTGAAAGGTCACGTTCTCCGGCCGCGGCGTGCGCGCGCCGCAGGACGGGCGGCAGTACACGCCGGTGCTGCTGACCGCGTAGACGAACTGTCCGTCGGCACCCGCATCGCGCGCCCGTACCGTCGCCCAGCGCGGGTCGGCCAGCGTGGCTGCGGCGCGTGCCTCACGGCGGCTGGCGGTGTTCGTCATCGTGCTTCCGCTTCTTTCGGGTGGTCGATACCGGGACATTAATCGCTGTGCACCGACGACGCACTCCGCCGATTGCTTTCGAATCCGGGTGGGTCGCCGCAGTCAGCAAGCTTCGATCCCGGCCGCTGTCGGGGTCAGAAGACCCCTCCCACAGAACCCCGATCGAGGCTCAGGTCGTCGATCGGGCGCACCACCCCTGTGGGAGCGGTCTTCTGACCGCGACGCGGCTTCGGCAAGCCGCTGGCGGTGGCTGAGGCCGCCCGAACGGGTCCTTCCGCAGGCAAGTCACGGTCGACATCGCCCGGCCACGGTCGCGATACTACGTTGACATGGACACCCTCGACACGATGCATCACCACCACGAAGCAGCGCACTTTCTGGCCGCGCTGGACGACGACTGGGCGGCGCTGGTCGCCACGGTCGGCCCCTGCCTGCACGCGCCCAAACCGGCGCGCGAGCCGTGGCAGGCGCTGCTGCGCGCGGTGGCCTACCAGCAACTCAGCGTGCGCGCCGGCGACACGATGATCGCGCGCTTTCTGGCGCTTTACGGCGAAGGTGATTTTCCGTCACCGGAGCAGGTCTGCGCCACCTCGCCGGACGCGCTGCGCGGCTGCGGTTTCTCCGGCCGCAAGGTGGACACGATACGCGGCATCGCCGAAGCGGCCCGCAGCGGCGTCGTGCCGACGCTGGCGCAGGCGCGCGGCATGGACGACGAAGCGCTCGTCGCCCGGCTGACCGCGCTGCACGGCATCGGCCGGTGGACGGTGGAGATGATGCTCATCTACACGCTGGGCCGCACCGATCTGCTGCCGGCCGACGACCTCGGCGTGCGCGAGGGCTACCGTCGGTTGCGGCGTCTCGACCGCCCGCCGACGCCGCGACAGATGGCCGAACTGGCGTTGCCCTGGTCGCCGCACCGCACCGCCGCCAGCTGGTATCTGTGGCGGGTACCGCGCTGACCGTGCCCTACCAGTACTTCTCGAACAGCATGCTGCCCGGACTGTTGCGCCGGCAGGGCGTGAAGCCGCGCTCGGCCAGCAGTGCGCGCATTTCGGTGGTGAATTCCGGGTTGCCGCACACCATGACGCGGCTGTCGGCCGGATCCAGCGTGTGCCCGGCCTGGGCCTGCAGCGCGCCATTCGCGATCAGCTGCGGGATGCGACCGGCCAAGGCGCTGACACCGGGTTCGCGCGTGACGATGGGGACATAGGTCAGCCGGCCGTGCGACACCGCGGCCGGCGCCTCGATCTCGTCGCGGTAGGCCAGTTCGTCAGCCCGGCGCACGCTGTGCACCAGCACGGCGCGCGTATAGCGGTCGAGCGCGCCGGGCGTGCGCAGCAGCGAAACATAGGGGCCGAGGCCCGTGCCGGTCGCCAGCATCCACAGCGTGTCGCCGGGCGCCAGCTGGCTGTCGAGGAAGAAGCCGAATACCGCCTGCTCCAGCAGCACGGTGTCGCCCTCGCGCAGTGCGGCCAGCTGCGAGGTGAAGGCACCGCCGGGAATCAGCACCAGCAGGAATTCCAGCTCGCTGTCGGTGGTGGCCGATACGATGGAGTAAGGACGCCAGACCGCGGCCTCCGGCGTGTCGACCGGCAGCCCGAGGCGGGCGTAGTGGCCCGGCTGGAAGAGGTAGTCGGCCGGCCGCTCGATGCGGATCGACCACAGGACAGGTGTCCAGCGCCGGATCGCACTGATGCGCTGGGCGGTCGAGCGCGGCACGCGTGGCGCGGGTTTCGCCAGTGCCAGGGCTGCAGCGTCGGTTTCAGCCATGTCGCTCTCCTTCGTTGCCGTAAAGGGCAGACATCCATCGTGACAGCATGGACCGGCGGTGGTTCGCGCAATCCTTGTCGCAGCGCAAGGCGGCGCGAAAGTCGGCCCTCCAGACTGTCGGAAGCCCGTCCGTAGCCGACACCTGTTTCGCCCCCGTCTGTCGTGTCTCGCTGGCGCGAGGCGGCCCGGGGCGCGGTCGGTGGATGCGAACAGCCGCCAGCGTCGGCGGCCTGTGTCGCCGACGCACCGGCAAGGAGAATCGTCTTGAGCGCCCGTCACCGCCAGTTGCCTCTCGTCTACGCCTGCTCCGGCTGTTCCAGCGCTGCGCAGATGGCCAATCACATCGCCGTGAAGCTGGACCGCAGCGAGCGGGCCGAGATGTCCTGCATCGCCGGCGTCGGCGGCAACGTCGATCACCTGGTGCGCATTGCCCGCTCCGGTCGCCCCATTCTCGCGCTCGACGGTTGCCCGCTGGAATGCGTGCGCAGCAGCCTGGCGCAGCGCGACGTCGTGCCGACTCGCCACCTGCTGCTGCACGAGCACGGCGTGCGCAAGCGACAGCACGGCGAGTTCGACGCCGACGAGGCGGAGCGCCTGTACGCGGTGGCTGCCGGCATCGCCGCCGAACTGACGCCGGACGACCTGGCCGGCTGACCGCGCGCAAGACTGATCCGGATCAACGCAACGTCGTCGGCGCCTGCTTGACTGAAAGTTCAGACAACAAAGAGGAGAGGGCAGATGAAACTCGGTGGATTGCGGGCCATGCGGCGCGCCGGTGCGGCAGCCGCGACGGTGGCGGCGATGCTGGCAACGGTGCCGGCCGAGGCGGTGACGCGGCTCAGTTTCTCCGGCGTCGTGGACAGCGTCAGCGCGGGCTATGCGATACCCCGCATCGATGTCGGTGACGCGATCACAGGCTCGCTGCTGTATGACCCGACGGTCGCCGACGGCCAGCCGCTGAACTGGATCGGCTACTACCCGGGAGCGATTTCCGGTTTCAGCGCGACGATAGGCGCGCTGAGCTTCACCCAGTACACGGCACAGTCGCCGAACAGCGAGATCGATGTGATCAACGACGACTTCTCCGCGGGGCTGTATCGCGACAGCCTCTACTTCCGCGTGGCGGTGGCGGAAGCTGCGACCCCAGATGTCGTGCGTTTCCTGCAACTGAGCTTCTCGGTGGCCGGTACGACGCAGCCCGGCGTGCTGGTCGATGACAGCATTCCGGCCGACTTCGACCCCCTGGCGTTCTCGCTGCGACGCGGGTTCATAACGGTGCTGCCACCCGGTGTGAGCCAGGGCAGCAACTTCGCGCTGAATTCGGTCGCGGTGGCGCCAGTGCCCGAGCCGCGCATGTCGCTGCTGATGCTGGCCGGGCTGTCGCTGCTGTGGCTGGGCGCCCGCCTGCACGAGCGCCGCCGGAGGCCGGCCGCGTCGTCGCCGACGCAGTCCGGCTGACTACTTACTCAGCCAGCGCCGCCGGTGCCGGCTGCGCCATCGCGGTCGGGTTGAAGGGCAGGCCGTTCACCGTGAGCTGGCCCTTGCTGAAGGCGATCTTGGCCGACAGCTGGCCGTCCGCACGCGTAACGTAGCCCTGGCTGGTCAGCGGCTGCAGCGTCTGTTCGAACTGGGCGTCGGCCATGGCCGCAAGCTCGTCCGGATCGGCCTCGTCGCCGACCACGGCCAGCAGGCCGGCCTTGTTGCGTTCAACCATCATGCTGCGAACCAATGCTTCCGGCAGCGATAGGGCGCCGCTGGCGTCGACCTTGCCGAGCAGGCCCAAGGGGTTGGCCAGCTCATCCGGCGTGATGCCCGGTAGCGATACCTTCGCGCTGAGCGAGGTCGGGCCTTGCGGCGTGTTGAAGGCCAGGCGGTCGATGGCCACGACTGGAGCATGGCCCAGCAGTTCGATTGCCGGCCCCATCAGCTGCCCCATCTGCGCCTGCATCGCCTCCGGATTCGTCATCAGCGCGGGATCGGCCGACATCGTCATGAAGCTGCGATACAGCCGCGAGGTCGTGCGCGCGTGCAGGTGACGCAGCGAGAAGTCGTAGTGCGCCGGGCCGTAGCCCGTGCCGGCCACTTCGAATTTCTCGGCGCCGATGCGGGCCACCAGATCGACAAAGTCGCCGTCCTTCGGGATGTCGACCTCGTACACCAGCTTGGCCAGTTCCACCTTGGGCAGTGCCGCGCTGCCGGAGCGATCGTGGAAGCTGATGGCGTCCACGGTGAAGCGTTGCGAGCCGGCGTAGAGCAGCGGGTCGTCGTCGAACAGCCGCGTCTGGTCGCCGCTGAAGGCGAGGCCGGTCATCGCCATGCGCGAACCGGCGGCGTCGGTCACTTCCAGCTTCGGTGCAGCGCCACTCATCGTGTACTGCGTCATGCCTTCGGCGAAGTCGATGCGGGCCGTGATGCCGTCCCAGCTCACGCGCATCGCGTCGTCGTCGTCCTCCGCCGGCACGTCGAACACGAAGGCCGGGCTGGACAGTTCGCTGCGGCCGCCACCGGCGAAGTGGTAGACGGTGCGCAGATCCAGCGGCTTGCGGTCGCCGAACACCTTGCGCACCATTTCGAGCGCCTCGCCTTCGAGCACCAGTTCCGACTGTGCGACGCCGGCGTCGAACTCGGCGCCGCCTATCCACGGACCGTGGCGGATGTCGGTGCGCACGGTCAGACGTATCGGTTCGATGGCTTCTTCACCGGCGGCCTGCAGCGCGCGCGCAGTGTCGCCCATCAGTTCGATGGTGACGGTTTCGGTCGAGGAGAACACGCCACGCTGGTAGTCGCGCTTGACCAGCTTCACGTTCGGGATGCCTTCGGTCTGCTTGGCCTGGGCATTGTGCGAGTTTTCGATGCGCTGGCCCAGATACCAGGCGCCGCCGGTGTAGGCGATGAGCGGAAGGGCGACGACGGCGAGCACTGCGGCTTTCTTCATGAGGAGTCCCGTGTGGATGCGGATGGAATGTGAAGCGGGCGGGATCGTGACACGATAAGCCACTGCCCGCTGTGACATCGCACGCGTTCGCGCCGGAATCGTCGGACCGTGGGTGAGCAGCGGCTTCGGGTCAGCCTGCCATCGCGAGCAAGCTCGCTCTCTCAAGGGCCCGCCGGGCGCTCAGCGCGCCGATGCGGCGACGGTGCGGGTGGGGGCGTCGGTCGTGGTTTCGGGCAGGCTGGCGATCAGCAGGGCGAGGCCGAGCAAAGCGGCGGCGGTGCGGGTGCTCATGTCCATGTGCAGAAGTACAAAAAAAGACCGGCGCACGAGGCGCCGGTTGCGCTCACCCGGTACAGGCGAACACCATGAGGAGACGTTGCCCCGGGCTGCTGTCGCGCAGCGCCGGGTCGGCGGGTGGGGTGCTCAGTCCTTCATCAGCTTGAATACCCACATCGAACCGCCCTGGTTCAGATAGCTCACCTTCTTGGCGACGTCGCCGCCCCACAGCGGCACTGCGCCGCCCCAGCCGGCCGTCACGGCGACGTACTGTTCGCCGTCCTGTTCCCAGGTGATCGGGGGCGCGACGATGCCGGTGCCGACCTGGAAGGACCACAGTTCCTTGCCAGTCTTCGCGTCGGCTGCCTTGAAGAAGCCCTCCGGCGTGCCCCAGAACACCAGGCCGCCCTTGGTCGTCATCGCGCCGCCCCACAGCGGCGCGTTGTTGGTGATTTCCCACACCACCTTGCCGCTCTTCGGATCGACCGCGCGCAGCGCGCCGATGTAGTCGCCACCGATGTCCTTGGCGTCGGCCGTCTTGATGGTGAAGCCGGCACCGAGGTAAGCCGCACCCTTCTTGTAGGTGATGGGCTCGTTCCAGATTTCCATGCTCCACTCGTTGGCCGGCACGTAGAACAGACCGGTGTCCGGGCTGTAGGCCATGGGCATCTGGTTCTTGCCGCCGAGGAAGGACGGCGATACATGCACCACCGAGCCCTTCTTGCCGTCCTCGCTGGCCGTCGGGTCACCCGGGCGCTTGGCCGGGTCGTAGATCGGACGGCCGTTCTCGTCCAGGCCCTTGGCCCAGTCCAGCTTCTTGACGAAGGGGAAGCCACGCTCGAACTTGCCGGTGTTCGCGTCCAGCACGTAGAAGAAGCCGTTGCGGTCGGCCTTGCCGCCGAGGCGCTTGCCGCCGGCGTCGAAGGTGACGAATTCGTTGGTGCCGTCGTAATCCCAGCCGTCGTTCGGCGTGCCCTGGAAGTGCCACTTGATCTGGCCGGTGGCGACGTCGATGGCCACGGTCGAGCAGGAGTACAGGTTGTCGCCCGGGCGCAGGTGGCTGTTCCACGGTGCCGGGTTGCCGGTGCCGAAGTAGGCGAGGCCGGTCTTCGCGTCGAAGGTGCCGCCGAGCCAGGTGGCCGCACCGCCGGTCTTCCACAGGTCGCCCTGCCAGCTGGCGTTGGTGGTGCCGCTGATGCCGTTGTCGACCTTGTTGCCGGACTCGTCGAACTTGTAGCCCATGTGGCCTTCGATGGTCGGGCGCACCCACACCATCTTGCCGGTCTTGGCGTCGCGCGCCTCGACCCGGCCGATGATGCCGAATTCACCGCCGGACACGCCGGTCAGTACCAGGCCCTTGGCGATGATGGGCGCGGCCGAAGACGAGTAGCCGGCCTGGTAGTCGTCGATCTTTTCTTTCCAGACCACCTTGCCGGTGTTCTGGTCGAGCGCCACCAGCTGCGCGTCCAGCGTGGCGTAGATGACCAGGTTGTCATACACCGCGGCGCCGCGGTTGATCACGTCGCAGCAGGGCATGATGCCTTCGGGCAGACGGTGCTCGTAGGACCACAGCTTGCGGCCGGTTTTCGTATCGAGCGCGAAGATGCGCGAGTAGGACGCGGTGATGAACATCTTGCCGCCCACCACCAGCGGCTGCGCTTCCTGGCCGCGCTGCTTCTCGCCGCCGTAGGAATAGGACCAGGCCGGCACCAGGCGCTTGACGTTCTTGGTGTTGATCTTCGTCAGCGGGCTGTAGCGCTGGCCTTCCGTCCCCATGCCCCAGGACAGCACATCGCCGGTCGTGCGGGCGTCGTTCTCGATGTCGGCAGTGGTGACGCCGGCATGCACCGGGCCGCTGTGGGCGAACGCGGCGAGGATGAACAGGGCAAGGGTGGATCGCTTCATGTGTCGTCTCCGTCTGTGCGGATCGGTGTCCGCGGATGGAGCGGCAGACGCAAGGCGCGTACCAGAGCCGGGAATCCGTCCCTACCCGAATGCATATCGTGGCGGAGAGCCTTGCCGGAGGCCGGTGGACGCTGCACGGGGCAGCGCCGGGGTGCGCGCCGATGCGGAGTCCGCCGCGGACAGGAATCGAACGTGGTGACCGCTGCCGCCGTCCGGATTCCGGACTGTCGCGCGTCCATATGGATGACTGGCCGGGAACCGATTGGGCGGCCTAAACTGCGCTCATCGCGTCGTCATCGCCGGAGCCGTCATGAACATCCGCCTGCCGATACTGCTGGTCACCGGCCTGACTGCGCTGTCCGCTGCCGTGGCCGCTGCGCCCGGCGGCATACCGGCCGACGGGCGTCACTGCGCGCTGCAGACGCCGCCGCCGGACGCCGGCGCCTACGTGACCCCGGGCGGCTTCCTGCTCGCCTTTCCGCGCAACAGCGGCGTCGGCCGCGACTACACCGGCTGCCGCACGCTCTGGGTGGCGCAGGGACCGGGCGACACCCCGTTGCTGATGCGGCTCTACTTCCGCGGCGGCCGGCTGGCGGTCGCCGAGGCGCAGGACGGCCGCGGTGGGCGCGAAGTGCGCAGGTGCGTGCTGCCCTCGACCGACCGTGCCTGCGCCGGGCTGCAGGACAACCCGCTGGTCGCGCTCGATCTGCCGACCTGGCCGCGCGTCTGCACCGAACAGCCGGATCTGCCTGCATGCGCGCAGGACCCGGAATGAGGGCTGCTGCGCTGGCCCTGGCCGCACTGGTTGCCGGCACGCCCTCGGCAGCGGGCGCGGCGGACGCCGGACGTGATGTCGACGCCTTCATCGAACGTTTCCGCGCCGCCCTGCGCGCACGCGACGCGGCGGCCATTGCCGACCTGACCCGCCTGCCCTTCCTGTACGAAGGCCGCCGCCTCGACCGCGCCGCCTTCGTGCAGGTCGTGCCCACACTGTTCGATGCGCGCCTGAGCGCTTGCCTGGCGCAGGCCCGGCCGCAGACCGAGGGCGCTGATCGCCTGCTGTACTGCGCGCCCTACACCTTCCATCTGCGCGCCGACGCCAGCGGCCGCTGGCGACTCGACGAATTCGCCGCCGACGGCGAGGACATGCCATGAACTGGCAGCCGGTATTCGACGTGTCGCGGCCGGGCGCGGCCGAGTTCCACGGCTACGTGCTGTTCGGTCTGGCGTTGCTCGCGGTGGCCGGAGGCTTCTGGCTGCGCGCGCGCCGGCGCGGCGAGAGGTCGGGTACCGCGCGCGTGCTTGCCCTTTTTGCGCTGCTGATCGCCGCGCTCGGTTACGGCGTCAATACCTGGGACCGCAACCGGCTGGTCGAACACATGATGGCCGGTCGCGTGCTGACGGTAGAAGGCCCGGTGTTCGCGCACGCGCAGTGGCGCGAGGACATCACCCATCCTGGGCAGGGCAGCACGCGCCGTTTCCAGAACTGGGAGCGTATCGTGGTCGGTGGCGTCACCTTCATCTGGTCGCCCGGGGCGCACCAGGCCGCCTTCACCAACGCGCAGACACCGCCGCTGGCGCTGCGCGACGGCCTGTGGCTGCGCGTCACCTGGGTCGAGGACGCGCCGGACGAGGCGACGCAGCGGCGGATCGTGAAACTGGAAACCGCCGATCCGCCGCCCGATGCGACCCCGTGGGGCGTGCCGGCCAAGGTGCTGCCGGACGCACCCTATCCGTCGGTGCTGGTGATGCCGGGGCAGCGATGAAGTCATTCCATCGTCGCAGCGCCCGACCGGCGCCGGAGCCCGCCGCCAAGGAAAGACCGGCGCCGGAGCGCCACGGCCGGGTGCGCATCGACGCGCTGCTGGTCGAGCGCGGGCTGGCGCCGTCGCGTGCTGCAGCGCAGCGCCTGATCGATGCCGGTGTCGTGCTGCTGGATGGACAGCCCGTCACGCGGTCTTCGCAAACCGTGGCGGCCGATTGCTGCATTGCACTTCGTACGGAGGACTGAGCGCGGTCAACTGGCGCTGCCGCTTTGCTCGCTATATATATGCGCCCGGCGTCCGCTCCGACCCGTTACCCGCACCGACATCATGAAGCCCACGCAAGCCCCCGTCCGTCAGCCCGGCCCCGGCGAATTGCAGCCGGTATTCAATCTGTACAACGCCGGCCGTCTGGCCGAAGCGGCGAACGCGGCGCGCCAGTTGCTGGCCCGCTATCCCGGCGCCGTGGTGCTGCACAGTGTGCTCGGCTCGGCACTGGCCAGCCTCGGCCGGCTGGACGAGGCGGAGGCCGCTTTCGCTGCCGCGGTGAAGGCGAATCCCGGCTCGGCCGAACTGCTCAGCAACCTCGGTCTGGTGCAGCAGCAGCGCGGCCGGCTGGACGAGGCGCTCGCCACCTATACACGCGCCGTGGCGATCAAGCGCGACTTCCCCGAACTGCTCTACAACATGGGCGTCGTGCAGGACGCGCTCGGCCGTCGCGATGACGCGGCCGCCAGCTACCGCCGCGCCATCGCGCTGCAGCCGCGCTTCGCGCTGGCGCTGTTCAACCTGGGCACGGTGCTCGACCGGCAGGGCGCGCGGAGCGACGCGATCGCGACCTACCGGCGCGCGGTCGAGGCCGAGCCCGGTTTCGTCGAGGCGTGGTCGAATCTGGGCGCGGCGCTGCAGAAGGCAGGCGACGCCGAGCAGGCGGTGGCCTGTTACCAGAGGGCGCTGGACATCCAGCCGACGGCGACCGCCTGGTTCAACCTCGGTACCGCGCAGCGCGCCTATGGCCTGATGATGGATGCGGCTGAAAGCTACCGCCGCGCCATTGCGCTGGCGCCGGCCTATGCCGACGCGCACAGCAATCTCGGCGAAATCCTGCGCGACCAGGGCGACGGCGAGGGCACGCTGGCCGCCTTCCGCGCCGCGCTCGCGCTCGATGCGGAGCACGGCATGGCCAATTACAACCTCGGCCTGCTGCACCACGACCTGCACGAGTACGACAAGGCGCTGCCGTATTTCGAGCGCGCCCGCGTGCTCGACTGGCAGGACCGCGTGCTGTACTGCCTGTACAAGCTGCGCCGCAGCGACGAATTCGAGGCGCGGCTGCACGGTCTGCTCGACACCCGCCACCGCTCGCCGATGATTGCCACGCTGTCCGCCCACCACGCGCGCAACCGGCGCACTGCAGACACCTACCGCTTCTGCCCGGACCCGCTGGCGCTGGTCCATCACGGTCACCTCGACGCGCTGACCGACGCCGGTGACAGCCTGCGCGCCGATCTGCTGCGCGATATCGCGAACGCCGACATCCAGAGCCGCAAGCAGGGGCGGCTGTATTACGGCATCCAGTCCTCCGGCCACCTGTTCCGCCGCGCCGAAGCGTCGATCGCGCGGCTGGTCGGGCTGATCCGCGACGAGGTGGCGCGCTACCGCGCCACGCTGGCGGCGCACGACTGCGTCTATGCGCAGGACTTCCCGGTGCGCACCGAATTCGCCAGTTCCTGGTACGTGAAGATGAGCAAGGGCGGCCACCTGACCTCGCACATCCACGAAGAGGGCTGGCTGTCCGGCGTGCTCTACCTGGCGATGCCGTCGGACCGGCCGGCAGGCAGCACTGCCGGCGGCATCGAATTCAGCACCGACGGTGACGACTATCCGCGCGAGCACGACGATTTTCCGCGCAAGACCTTGCTGCCGGCGGTCGGCGACATCGTGCTGTTCCCGTCCTCGCTGTTCCACCGGACGATTCCGTTCGAATCGAACGAGGAACGCATCTGCATCGCGTTCGACGTGAAGCCGGCCGACGGGGAAAGCGGTCACTGAGGTGAGCGACAGGCATTCCGCCCGGTCCGTATCGTCACGGTTCGAAAGGCGGATTCTTGGCGCATTCCTGCTGGCCGTGCTGATTGTGTCCGGCATGGCGGCAATGACCTGGAAGGTTGCCGACGACGCCAATGCGGCCGCGCTGCGCGTGGCGCACACGCACGATGTGCTGAACGGCCTGGCGCGCGTGCGCGTCGAGACGCTGCAGATAGAACTCAGCACACAGAACTTCCGGCTGACCGGCGATCCGGCGCGGCTGAACGAGCGCGACCGGGCGATTGCCCGCCGCGAGATCGAGCTGGACCGCGTGCGCACGCTCACCTCCGACCATCCGGCGCAGAGCGCGCGCTGGACACAGCTGCGCGCGGTGATCGACCAGCGGCTGGGCCTCTCGCGCCGGATCGAAGCGCTGCGCAGGAACGAAGGCCAGGACGCCGCCAACGCCTTCGTGGCCGCGGCGCCGCTGCGCGAGACGCGCGAGCGCGTCGATCGCATCCTGGGCGAGATGGACAACGAGGAGCGTCGGCTCCTGGTCGACCGGAACGTCGCGCAGAAGCACTCGAGCGACCTGCTGGTCGGTGCCGGCGGGGCCGTGCTGATACTGATGCTTGCGCTGCTCGGCGCCACCTACGGGCTGATACGACGACAGCTGAGCGCGAGCGAAGGGCATCTGCGCACCGTCATCAGCCGTGTGCCGGCGCTGATCGCCTATGTCGATGCGCAGCAGCGCTATGTGTATGTGAACCGCCACTACAGAGAGCGCTTTGCGCCTCATCACCCCGACATCGCCGGTCGCTCGGTGCGCGAGGTGCTCGGCGAGACGCGCTACGCGATCGCCGCGCCGCTGATCGAGAAAGTCCTGAAGGGCGAGCCGCAGAACTACGACTGGGAACCCTTTCCGGGCGTCTGGCAGGTGATCAACTACATGCCGCGGCAGGACGAACGCGGCGAGGTGACCGGCTACTACGTGCTGGGCGCTGACATCACCGAGCGCAAGCGCGCCGAGGAAAGGATACGTCTGCTCAACGGCGAACTCGAGCAGCGCGTGCGCGAGCTGGAACAGGTGAGCCGTGCCCTGCGCACGCTCAGCGCGGGCAATCGCGCGATGCTGCGCGCCACCGGCGAGCGCGAACTGCTGGACAGCATGTGTCGCGCGCTGGTCGAAATCGGCGCCTACCCGATGGCGTTGGTCTGGTTGCGCGACGCTGCCGGTAACTATGTTCCGACCGCCCAGTGCGGCCATCCGGACGGCATCGACGGACTGCGCGCATGGGCGGCCGCCAACGCGCCAGCGCGGCGCGCGGCGATGGACGCCATCGTCGCCGACGGGCAGATGCGTTTCGTCAGCGACACCGAGCCGGCTGGTGACGACGTGCTGCCACCGCTGCCGGCTCCCGTGCCCGGCGGAGTGGTCGCCTGCCCGCTGCGGGTGGGGGGCAGCGGCATCGGTCTGCTGACCGTTCATCGGGCGGCCAGCGAAGGTTTCGGCGACGAGGAAATGGCGCTCATCGGCGAGTCGGCCGACGATCTGGCCTACGGTGTATCCACGCTGCGAACGCACGCCGAACAGGCGCGCACGCGGGAAGCCATGTACCGGCTGACCCAGTACGACCTGCTCACCGGTCTGCCCAACCAGACCCTGTTCAGCGACACGCTGGCGGCCGAGCTGCGCAGCTGCCGTCAGCACGAACGCCCGTTCGCGCTGCTGCAGATGAATATCGAGCGGCTCAGCGAAATCAACGACGCGCTCGGCTTCACCCAGGGCGACCAGATCCTGTGCGAATTCGGCGGCCGGCTCAGTCGTGCGACGCCGGACGGTGTCTTCGTCGCACGACTGCGCGGCGACGAATTCGCGCTGCTGTTGCCGGACAGCGACCGTGCCGCGGCGCTGTCGATGGCGCGTCGCTTGCGCGAGGTGCTGTCGCAGCCCTTCCAGCTGGTCGAGTTGCCGATCGATGTATCGACGCGGACCGGCATCGCGCTGTATCCGGATCACGGATCGACGCCGCACGACCTTTACCGGCACATGGACATCGCCGTGCGTCAGGCGAAGAGGCAGGGCGTCGACTGCGTCGTGTTCGATCCGGCACTGTATCCCGCGCCTTCGCACCGCCTGAACATGGCCGGTGATCTACGACGCGCGATCGAGGCGGACGACCTGCGGCTCTATCTGCAGCCCAAGGTCGACATGCGCGATGGCATCGTCTGCGGTGCCGAAGCGCTGGTGCGCTGGCAGCACCCGACGCGCGGCCTGATTCCGCCGTCCGAGTTCATCGAGCTGGCGGAGCAGACCGGACTGATCCGGCCGCTCGCCGAGTGGATGATCGCGCGCGTGCTGCGCCTGAACCGGCAGTGGGACGACGAGGGGCGTTCGCTGCCCATCGCGGTGAATCTGTCTGCGCGCAATCTGCGCGACGAGGATCTGGTGGACAAGATCCGTCAGATGCTGGCGCATTGGGGCACCGCGAACGGACTGCTGGAGATCGAAATCACCGAGAGCGCCGTGATGGAGGACGCGGACTTCGCGCTGCGCGTGCTGCACGGCTTGCGCGCAGAAGGCATACGGCTCTACATCGACGACTTCGGAACCGGTTACTCCTCGCTCAGCTATCTGCAGAAGCTGCCGGTCGGCTGCATCAAGATCGACCAGTCATTCGTGCGCGCGATGGCGGTCAGCAGCGACTCCGCCGCCATCGTCCGCTCAACGATAGACCTCGTGCATGACCTCGGGCGCAAGGTGGTGGCCGAGGGTGTCGAGACGCAGCAGCACTGGGACGCGCTGTGCGCACTCGGCTGCGATGTCGCACAGGGCTATCTGATTGCCCGGCCGATGCCGGCAGAAGACTTCCCGGCCTGGGTGGACCGCTACCGGCCAATTCGCGCGAGCGATCCGGCGGACAAGCACGGGGCGGCCTGAACGCCGATCGTGCGTCGGCGGCAGATGTTCAGTGTGGGCCGGCCGGTCTGGCCGGCAGGCGCAGCGTCACCGCGAGGCCGGGCATGGCGTCGTCAAGCGCAATGGTGCCGCGGTGCAGCGCGACCACCGACTGCACCAGACTCAGGCCGAGGCCGAGGCCGGGCGTGTCGCGGGCACTTTCCAGCCGGTACAGGCGTTCGAACACGCGCTCGCGCTCGGCGGCCGGAATGCCCGCTCCTTCGTCGCGCACGCACAGGCGCCAGTCGTCGCCGTCGCGCGTCAGCGACAGGTCGACCGCGGCGCCGTGCGGGCTGTACTTGATGGCGTTGTCGATCAGGTTGAGTACGGTCTGGAACAGCAGGTCGCGGTGGCCGGTGCAGACGGCGCCCGCCGGCACGCTGACGACGAGGCGCAGGCCGCGCTCCTCGGCCAGCGGCTCCATCAGTTCGGCCGCGTCGCGCACCAGGCGGCCGAGGTCCAGTTCGCTGAACTCGCCACGCAGCAGGCCGGAATCGACGCGCGCGATGCGCAGCAGCGACTGGAAGGTGGACAGCACCTGGTCGACGTCGGCCAGATTGCGCTCCAGCCAGTCCGGCAGTTCGTCCGCCGTGGGCGGATGGCTCAATGCCGCCTCGATGCGCGCACGGTGACGGGTGAGCGGCGAGCGCAGATCGTGCGCGATGTTGTCGGTGGCGCCGCGCACGGTGGCGATCAGCCGCGCGATGCGGTCGAGCATGCCGTTCAGCGTCTGCGCCAGGCGGTCGAATTCATCCGCGCCGTCGCCGCTGCGCAGCGGCACCCGGTGCTGCAGATCGCCGTCCATGATCTGCTGCGCGGCGCGTCGTATCGTTTCGACCGGCCGCAGTGCGGCACGGGTGATCAGGTAGCCGCCACCCAGCGAGGCCAGCAACATCAGGCCGAAGCTCACCAGTGCGGCGCGACGGATGTCGCTGCGCACCTGTTCGACCTCGTATTCGTCGAAGCCGACGAGCAGCCGGCTGCCGTCCGGCAGGCGCACCCAGCGGGCGACGATCTCGGTCTGCCCGCGGTGGAGCAGGCTGGGCAGGCGCAAGGGCAGGCTCTCGCGGCCGGCGCTGTCCGGCCAGCGGTCCAGGTTGCCGATCAGCAGGTTGCCGGCTGCGTCCTCCAGCCGGTAGACGCGGTCGTGATTGGCCGAGCGCACGTCCAGCCGCTGGCGGATCAGGCCGCTGATGCCGCGCACGCCATCGACCCGGAACTCGGCGGTGAGGATGTCCAGCTCGGCTTCGACACTTTCCTCGACGTGGCCCAGCATGTACTGCCCGGCCAGCCAGGTCACCAGCATCAGCAGCAGGCCGAAGCCGGCGGCGAGCAGGGCGCTGTTGGCCAGCGTCAGCCGGGCGCTGGTGCTCAGGCGCAGGCTCATTGCTCGCTGTCGGCCAGTGCGCGCCGCCGGCCGTCGATCAGTGCGCGTGCGATGCCGGGCAGGGCGATGCCCAGTCGCGCTTCGAGTGCGCGGGCACGCTGCGCCAGCTTCATTTCCGACAGCCGGAAGGCGTTGCCGCGGGCGGCGAACACGATGCGGTTGTCGCCATCGGTGGTGTCGACGACGCTGACCGAGCGGGCGAAGCTGGACGCCACGCGCTCGACCCAGGCGCTGTTCAGCGCATCGCCAGCGTACATGTTGATGACCAGCACGCCGCCGTCGCGCAGCGCGGCGTGGCAGTCGTCGTAGAAGCGCTGCGTGGTCAGCGCCGCCGGCATGCCACCGATGTCGAAGCCATCCACCCACAGCAGGTCGAAGGCGCGGTCGTGCGCCGCAACCCACTCGGCGCCGTCGGCGCAGGTGACGGTCAACCTGTCGTCGTCCGGCGGGATGTGGAAGCGATCGCGCAGCGCGATCACCGCCGGCGAGATCTCGGCCACCGTCATGCGCGCCTGCGGCAAGTGGCGGTGGCAGGTCTTGACCAGCGAACCGCCGCCGAGACCAACCATGCCGATGTGGCCGGGGTCAGGCACGAACAGCAGCGACGCCATCATCAGGCGCGAGTATTCGAGCACCAGCCGCTCCGGCGCTGCGGCGTCCATCGTGCTCTGTACCGCCAGTTCGCTGAAGGCCAGCGTGAGCTGGCCGTCCTGTTCGACCAGATAGGGCTGGCCGGCGTCGACCTCGTCGCGTCCGCTCATGAGGGGGCGCGCAAGCAGTAGCCGCTGCCGCGCAGCGTGTGGATCAGCGGTGGCCAGGGCGGGCGATCCACCTTGGCACGCAGGCGCGAAATGTGTACATCGATGACGTTGGTCTGCGGGTCGAAGTGGTAGTCCCATACGCCTTCGAGCAGCATGGTGCGGGTGACCACCTGGCTGGCGTGGCGCATCAGGAATTCGAGCACGCGGTATTCCTGCGGCTTGAGCGCGATCTCCTCGCCGCCGCGCCGCACCGTGTGCGTCATGCGGTCGAGTTCGAGGTCGGCCACGCGCAGTACCGATTCGGCCACCGGCATCAGGCCACGCCGGGTGATCACCTCCAGCCGCGCCTGCAGTTCGGACATCGCGAACGGTTTCACCAGATAGTCGTCACCGCCAGCACGCAGGCCGCGTATGCGTTCGTCGACCTGGCTCAGCGCGCTCAGGATGAGCACCGGCACGCGCGAGCCGGTGGCACGCAGCGCGGCCAGCATCGAAAGACCATCCATCTGCGGCATCAGGCGGTCGAGCACGATGGCGTCGTACTGCTCGCCGGTGGCGAGGAACAGTCCCTCGCGGCCGTTCGGCGCGTGGTCGACCGCGTGGCCGGCTTCGCGCAGGCCGCGGCAGATGAATCCGGCGATTTCGCTGTCGTCCTCGACGACCAGGATGCGCATGTCGGTGGAAACTGGAGTAAGGGTCTGCACGCGCCCGCCGGGCGCGAATCCGGACGCCATTCTGCCTGCACGCCGTGTGGCCGCAACATGAACAGACGTTCATGTTGCGTTCACCCTGCGGCAAGCCGCCCGAGCGCAAGCTTGCCGACTGTCCGTATCCGTCGATTGCGTCCATGCGCTCCGTACTTCTGTTCTCCTGTGTGCTGCTGTGCCCGCCGGCATGGGCGCAGTCGCTGACCGCGCACGCCGATGAGCACGAGCAGCCGGTGCTGCGCGACAGTGCGCTGACGCTGTCGCGTGCGCTCGATCTGGCGACCGGTCGCGCACCTGGCAGCGCGCTGCCGCAGGCGCGCATGAATGAGTCACGCGCGCTCGCCGCCCGCGCCGACAGCGTGCTGTCCGGCCCGCCGGCGGTGCAGATGCGCTACCAGACCGACCGTCTGCCCGGTCACACCGGACTGCGCGAACTCGAAGCCGGGCTGGAACTGCCCTTGTGGCGGTCCGGCCAGCGCGACGCGTTGCGGCGCGAGGCCGACGCCGGCCGGCTGCAGTCGGAGGAGGAACTGCGCGCCTACCGCTGGCGCGTGGCCGGTGATCTGCGCGAGCAGCTGTGGCGCGTGCTGCAGGCCGAAGCCGAAGTGAGTCTGGCCGATGCCGACGTCGATCTTTACCGCGCGCTGGAGGATGACGTGGCGCGGCGCATCCGCGCCGGCGACGCGGCGCCGGTGGAGAAGCTGTCGGCCGAAACGGCCCGCCGCGAACGTGATGCCGTGCTGTACGAGGCGCAGGTCGAGCTGGCGCACAGCCTGTTCGGCTGGACCGCGCTGACCGGACAGAAGGCGCTGCCGCAGCAGGTGCGCGAAGCGGTGGCGACACAGGCAACGGGCTATCCGCCGGTGCTGATGGCGCAGGCCCACGTCGAGCGGGCGCGCAGTGCGCTCGGCACGCTGCAGGCGCAGGGCAGTGGCGCCCCGCGCCTGCTGGTCGGCGTGCGCTCGGAAACGGCGGCCGACATGCCCACCACCGACAGCGTCGGCGCGACGATTTCCATCCCCTTCGGTGGCGAGGCCCACCGCAGCGCTGCGCTGTCGCCGGCGCAGATCGAACTGGCACGCGCCGAGGACGAGCTGGCGTTCGCCCGCCGCAACGCCGAACTGGCGCTGCATGAGGCCGAACACGAACTGCACGCGCGCGAACAGGCGCGCACGCTGGCGCTCGGTCAGAAGGAAGTCGCCGAGCGCGAGGTCGAACTGGGGCGCCGCGCCTACCGTCTCGGCGAAACATCGCTGGCCGAGCGCCTGCTGGTCGAGGCGCGCGCAGCCAGCGCACGCCGCGCCGCGGCGCTGGCCGAGATCGCCTGGTCGCGCGCCGTCGCGCGCTACAACCACAGTCTGGGAATACTGCCTTGAAACCCTTTGCTGCCTTACTTCTGCTCGGCCTGATCACCGCTTCGGCGCAGGCCGCCGACATCGTGCTCGCACCGACCCAGATGCAGCGTCTCGGCGTGCGCGAAGCGCTGCCGGTCGAGGCAAAGAGTGCGCTGGCCGCGCCGTGGTCTGCGCGCGTGGTCGCTTCGCCCGATGCCGAGTGGGTGGCGACCGCACCGTCCGGCGGCGTGGTCGTGCGGGTACCGGTGGCCGAAGGCCAGCAGGTGGCGGCCGGTGCCGTGCTGGCGGAGCTGCGCAGCGCCGACCTGCCGGACATGGGCGCGTCGCTGTCGCAGGCGCGCACCGCGGCCGAACTGGCGCGCGGCAACCGCGAACGCGACCGCGCACTGCATGCCGAGGGGCTGATCGCCGAGCGCCGCGTGCGCGAGTCGGAGGCGGCCGCGGCGCAGGCCGACGCTGCGCTGGCGGCCGCACAGTCGCGCTTGCGCCTGATGGGAGTGTCGGCGGCCGACGCTTCGGCCGGCCGCATCCAGGTGCGCGCCACGGCCGCTGCGACCGTGCTCGAACGGATGGCGCTGCCCGGTCAGCGCGTGAACGAGGCGGACCCGCTGCTGCGCCTGGCCGATGCGAACAGGCTCATGCTGGAACTGAACCTGCCGGTCGCTCAGGCGGCGTCGGTGCGCGAGGGCGACCTGATCGAGGTCGACGGAAGCGCCGGCAGGGCGCGGGTGACGCAGATAGGCTGGGGCGCGTCGGACGCCACGCAGACCGTGCTCATCCGCGCCGAACTGCCACCGACGAAGAACGGACTGCGGCCCGGCCAGTGGGTCAAGGTACGTCGCAGCGCGACGGCAGCCGCCGCCTGGTCGGTGCCGGCGGGCGCGCTGCTTCATCACGACGGCAGGAGCTGGGTGTTCATGCGCACCGCGCAGGGTTTCCGTGCAGTCGAGGTGCAGGTGCTGTCGCAGGACAGCGCGCAGGCCACCGTCAGCGGCGCGCTCGACGCGAAGGCCCCGGTCGCGGTCAGCGGGGTGGCGGCGATCAAGGCGGTGTGGCTGGGCCACGGCGGAGCCGAATGATGCTCGACGCCCTGACCCGCAGCGCGCTCGCGCGCCCGCTGCTGACCGTGCTGGCGGCGCTGCTGCTGATCGCCGCCGGCCTCAATGCGGCGATGAACCTGCCGATCGACGCCTTCCCCGACGTGTCGGCACCGCAGGTGAAGATCATCGTCAAGCTGCCCGGCATGACGCCGGAAGAGATGGAAACGCGCGTCACCACGCCGATCGAGATTGAAATGCTGGGCCTGCCAAAGCAGACCATGCTGCGCTCGACCAGCAAGTACGGCCTCACCGACGTCACTATCGATTTCGAGGACGGCACCGACATCTACTGGGCGCGCAACCAGGTGAGCGAGCGGCTGAACGGCATCATGGGCGACCTGCCGCCGGGCCTGACCGGCGGGCTGGCGCCGATCACCACGCCGCTGGGCGAAATGTTCATGTTCACGGTCGAAGGCGATCTGCCGATCGCCGAGCGGCGCGCGCTGCTCGACTGGGTGATCCGTCCGGCGCTGCGTACGGTGCGCGGCGTGGCCGACGTGAACGTGCTGGGCGGCCTGGCCAGCGCCTACGAAGTGGTGCCGGACGCCGCCCGCATGGCCGCCACCGGCATCACGCTGGACGAGCTGCGGTCCACGCTGGAGCGTTTCAACCGCAACGACGGTGCAGGCCGCATCAACGAAGGCGAGGAAACGCTGCTGGTGCGCGTGCAGGGCCGCCTCACCTCGCTCGACGATATCGGCCGTCTGGTCGTGCACGCGACACCGACCGCTCAGGTGCGGGTGGCCGACGTTGCCGAGGTGAAGCTGGGCGCGCTCACCCGCATGGGCGGCGTCACCCACAACGGCGAGGGCGAGACGGTGCAGGGCCTGGTGCTCGGTCTGCGTGGCGCCGATGCGCAGCAGGTGGTGGCCGGCGTGCGTGCCCGGCTGGAAGAGGTGCAGGCAGCGCTGCCTGCCGGTGTGAAGGTGGTGCCCTTCTACGACCGCGGCGAACTGGTGTCGAGCGCCGTCGGCACGGTGTCGAAGGCGCTGCTGGAAGCGGTGGTGCTGGTCGGCGTAATGCTCTACCTCTTCCTCGGCAATCTGCGCGCCGCGCTGGCCGTGGCCGTGGTGCTGCCGCTGTCGGCGCTGTGGACCTTCCTGCTGATGCGCCAGTTCGGCCTGTCGGCCAACCTGATGAGCCTGGGGGGACTGTCGATTGCCATCGGCCTGCTGGTCGACGCTGCCGTGGTGGTGGTCGAGAACGTGGTCGCCCATCTGCACGAGCCGGGCGCCGACCAGCGTCCGCGGCAGCAGGTGGTGCTGGACGCGGTGCGCGAGGTGGCGGTGCCGACCACTGCCGGCATCGTCATCATCGCGCTGGTGTTCGTGCCGCTGCTGAGCCTGCAGGGGCTGGAGGGCAAGCTGTTCGCGCCGGTGGCGCTGACCATCGTGTTTGCGCTGGCCGGTTCGCTGCTGCTGTCGCTGACCGTCATACCGCTGCTGGCGCGGCTCACCTTGAGTGCGAAGTCGCACGCCGATCCCTGGCTGCCGCGCACGCTCGCCCGGCTTTACGCACCGTTGCTGAAGAAGGCGCTCGCCGCACCGGCGGTGGTGGGCGGCATTGCCGGGCTGCTCGGCGTCGTCGCCGTAGTGCTGTACATGGGGCTGGGCAAGACCTTCATGCCGACGATGGACGAGGGCAGCCTCATCGTGCAACTGGAGAAACTGCCGTCCATCAGTCTCGATGCGTCGCTGGCGATCGATACCCAGTTCCAGCGCGCGCTGAAGGAGCGGGTGCCGGAGGCGCTGCAGGTGGTGGCGCGTGCCGGCTCGGACGAGATCGGTCTCGATCCGATGGGCTTGAACCAGACGGATACCTTCATCAGCCTGCCGCCGGGCGTCGACAAGCCGGCGATCATCCATCGCATCCGCGAACTGCTGAACGAGTTTCCGGGCGTGGCCTACGCCTTCACGCAGCCGATCGAAATGCGGGTGTCGGAGATGATTCTCGGTGTGCGCGGTGATCTGGCGATCCGCATCTTCGGCCCGGATCTCGACGTGCTGAACCGCAAGGCGGAGGAGATTGCCGAAGTGCTGCGCGCGACACCGGGTGCCGAGGACGTCTTCTTCGTGCGCAACGAAGGCGTGCAGTACCTGCGCGTCGTGCCTGACAACGACGCGCTGGCGCGTGCCGGACTGGACATCGACACGCTGGCGGCGAGCCTGCGTGCGCAGATCGAGGGCGAGCGGGTCGGCCTGATCCAGCAGCAGGAGCGGCGCATTCCGCTGCTGGTGCGCGCCAGCGGCAGTACGGCGGCGGCCAACGAACTGGCGCAGATGCCGGTGGCGCTGCCGGGCAGTGGGCGTATCGCGCTCGGACAGCTCGCGCGCTTCGAGCGCGTCGGCGGGCCGGTGCAGATCAACCGCCAGCTGGGCAGCCGCAACATGGTGGTGATCGCCAACGTCGGCGGGCGCGATCTGGTCGGCTTCGTCGAGGACGCTCGCGCGCAGGTGCTGCAGAAGGTCGAGCTGCCGCCGGGCTACCGGCTGACCTGGGGTGGCGAGTTCGAGAACCAGCAGCGCGCGGCGCAGCGGCTGGCACTGGTGGTGCCGGCGGCGCTGGTGCTCATCTTCCTCATCCTCTACAGCACCTTCGATTCGCTGCGCCAGGCTGCGCTGGTGATGGCCAACGTGCCGTTCGCGATGATAGGCGGCGTGTTCGCGCTGGCGCTGTCCGGCGAATACCTGTCGGTGCCGGCGTCGGTCGGTTTCATCGCGCTGCTCGGCATCGCGGTGCTCAATGGCGTGGTGCTGGTGAGCTATTTCAACCAGTTGCGCGCGACCGGCCTGTCGATGCTGGACACCGTGGTGCACGGTGCGCAGCGCCGGCTGCGGCCGGTGCTGCTGACGGCGTCGATGGCGGCCCTCGGTCTGGTGCCGCTGCTGTTCGCGACCGGGCCCGGTTCGGAAATCCAGCGGCCGCTTGCAATCGTTGTCATTGGCGGCCTGGTTTCTTGTACTGCGTTAACACTGCTGCTGCTGCCCATCCTGTACAAGCGGTTCGGCGAGCGATCCGCCGCCTGATGATTTCATTCCATGACTGAATTCCTTGCGCCACAGCGGCGCGCGCTGCCCTTCCTGCTGGTACTTGCGCTGACGGCGCTGTCAGTCTGGACGCTGCTGCGGCTGGGCCTCTGGCTGTACGCCGACGCCGGCAGCGCCGCAGTGCACGTGTTCGGGCGCGGCCTGTGGTTCGACGCGGCGACGCTGGCCTGGATGCTGGCGCCGCTGCTCGCGATCTCGGCCCTGCTGCCGGCGCGGCTGCGCGCCAGCCGGCTCATGGGCGGAGTGCGCTGGGGCGCACTCTGGCTGGCGGTGGCGCTGCTGCTGTTCGGTGCGGTCGCCGAGGTGGTGTTCTGGGACGAGTTCTCGACCCGCTTCAACTTCATCGCGGTTGACTATCTGCTGTACACCCAGGAAGTGATCGGCAACATCGTCGAGTCCTATCCGGTCGGTGCGCTGGTCGGCGGCATCGTGTCGCTGTCGGCCCTGCTCGTGATCGTGCTGCGACGGCGACTGTCGTTCGCGGTCTCCGCGCGCCCCTGGCGCGTGCGCGTCGCCATGCTGGCGGCGGCCGTGCTGCTGCCGACGGCGGCGCAGCTGGCGACGATCGAGCAGATGGAAGGCAGCGGCGACGCCTACGCTGACGAACTGGCCGGCAACGGCCTCTTCTCGCTGGCGGCGGCGATGCGTCGCAACGAACTGGATTACGCGCGCTGGTACGCGACGCTGCCGCAGGAAGAGGCGGACGAGGTGCTGCGTACGCTGCATGTCGAGCGCCTGCCGCTGAGCGCCGAGGACAGCCCGAGCGCGATGGATGATCCGCCGCACGACAAGTCGCCCTTCACCCGCCGGCCGCGCAATGTGGTGCTGGTGACCATCGAGAGCCTGTCGGCGGAGTACGTCGGTGCCTATGGATCGAAGGACGGCCTGACGCCTGAACTGGACCGCATCGCCGCCGAAGGACTGCGCTTTGCCAACGTGTATGCCACCGGTACGCGCACCGTGCGCGGTCTGGAGGCGCTGTCGCTCGGCACGCCGCCGGTGCCCGGTCAGGCCATCGTCCGACGGACGAACAACAACAACCTGTCGACAGTCGGGGAAATCCTCGCGCCGCAGGGTGTGGTGCCGATGTTCATCTACGGTGGCTACGGCTACTTCGACAATATGAACAGCTATTTCCGCGGCAATGACTACCTCATCGTCGACCGCACGGACTTCCCGAAGGACAGCATCGTGTTCGAGAACGTGTGGGGCGTGGCGGACGAGTCGCTGTACGCCAACGCGCTGATCGCGATGAACCGCAAGGCGGCCGAGGGCAAGCCCTTCTTCGCGCAGATCATGACCACGTCGAACCACCGGCCCTACACCTACCCGGACGGGCGCATCGACATTCCGTCGCCGGGCGGCCGGCACGGTGCGGTGAAATACACCGACTGGGCGATCGGCCAGTTCATCCGCGAGGCGAAGAAGCAGCCGTGGTTCGCCGACACGCTGTTCGTGTTCGTCGCCGACCACTGCGCGTCGGTGGCCGGCAGGACGCGCCTGCCGGTGGCGAAGTACCGCATTCCGCTGATCTTCTACGCGCCGGACATGCTGCCGCCGGGCGAATTCACCGACCGTCTGAGCCAGATCGACCTGGCGCCGACACTGCTCGAAGTGATGGGCAAGAACGGCGACGACCACTTCTTCGGTCGCGCCTTCTTCGAGGAACACGTGCAGCTGGATCGCGTGTTCATCTCCAACTACCAGGACCTGGGCTATCTGCGCGGCGACCTGCTCACCGTGCTGTCGCCGCAGCGCATGGTGAGGGCGTACCGCGTCGACCCCGCAACACTGGAATCGACGACGACCGAGCCGGACCCGCAGCGCGTGAAGGAGGCGATCGCCTATTACCAGACCGCCGCCGCGGCCTTCAAGCAGGGGCGCCTGCAGATGCCTGCCGCGCAGTGATGCGGCGGCACGCCGACCTGCTCGCCGTGGCGGTGCTGTCGGCGCTGCTGGCGCTCTGGTGCAACCGCTGGAGCGACGGCGATCTGATCACCGCCACGTGGTTCTTCGACGCCGTGGCCGGCGGCTTTCCGCTGCGCAGGCACTGGCTGCTGTCGGGTGTGCTGCACGACGGCCTCAAATGGCTGGCGGTGCTGGTCTGGTTGGGCCTGTTGGCGGGCTGGTGCGTGTTGCGCGTGCGCGGCACTGCGGCAGTGCTGCGCGCCCGCTTGGCCTTCTTGCTCGTCGCCTCGCTGCTGGCGGTGATCGCAGTGAATCTGGCACGGGCGCAGTCGTCCCACAGCTGCCCCTGGTATGTCGCCGACTTCGGTGGCTCGGGGCAGTTCTTTCGCCTGCTGGATCCGCGACCTGAAGAAGCTGGACCGGGCAAGTGCCTGCCCAGCGGCCACGCCGCCACGGCCTTCATGTGGCTGGCGCTGCTACCGGTGCTGGCTGGCGGGTGGCACCGGCTGGCGCTGACCGGGGTACTGCTGCTGGGAGGGCTGGCCGGCGCGGTGCAGGTGGCCCGCGGCGCGCATTTTCCGTCGCACATCCTGCTCAGTGCGGCGCTGTGCGCGCTGGTGGTGTGGGTCTGCGCAATGCTGGCGCGCAAATGAAAACCGGCCCTTTCGGGCCGGTGTGTGCTGCTGTGCGGTAGATCAGCCTTCGAGCAGGCTGCGCAGCATCCACGCATTCTTTTCGTGGATCTGCATGCGCTGCGTCAGCAGGTCGGCCGTTGGTTCATCGTGTGCCTCGTCCACCACGGCGAAAATGCTGCGCGCGGTGCGGACGACGGCTTCCTGGCCGGCCACCAGCTGGCGGATCATGTCGTTGGCCGACGGCACGCCTTCCGGCTCCTTGATCGACGTGAGCTTGGCGTAAGCGGAGTAGGTGCCCGGTGCCGGGTAGCCCAGCGCGCGGATGCGCTCTGCCACCAGATCGACGGCCAGCGCCAGTTCGGTGTACTGACCTTCGAACATCAGGTGCAGCGTGTTGAACATCGGGCCGGTCACGTTCCAGTGGAAGTTGTGCGTGGTCAGGTAGAGGGTGTAGGTGTCGGCCAGCAGGCGCGACAGGCCATCGGCGATGGCGCGGCGCTGGTCTTCAGGAATGCCGATGTTGATCGTGCTCATTTTGATGCTCCCTTCGTTGATGCTGACGCGGATGTGAGTGCAGCCTTCAGGCGGCAGTTCCGTCCAGTGGCCCCGGAGCGGATTGCGGCGCCTGCCCGGCGATCAGTTCCGCCAGCCGTGAAAAACACTCCTGGCGGGCATTCGAACTGCGTGCGACCAGTGCGATGGTACGGCGCGGACGCGGTTCGGAGAAGCGGTGCGCGACAAGATTCATGTGACCGAGCAGGCCGGAGCGCAGCGTCATGTCAGGCAGCAGCGCCATGCCGAGCCCGCCCTCGACCATCTGCGCCAGTGTGAACAGGCTGGTCGCCTCCATGCCGGTCACCCGCGGTTCGTCAAGCCTGCAGCCGCCCAGCGTATGGCCGCGCAGGCAATGGCCTTCTTCCAGCAGCAGCAGCGCGTCCGGGTCCAGCTTGCCGATGTCGCGGGGCATGTCGGCCTCACGGCCGGCTGGCGCGATCAGCAGCAGTTCCTCGTCGAACAGCGGCTGTACCTGCAGGTTGCCGGTGTCGTAGGGCAGCGCGATCAGCGCGAAGTCAATCTGGCCGGCGGCGAGCCGCGACAGCAGGTTGCGGGTCAGGTCCTCGCGCAGTGCCACCTTGAGTTCGGGGTAGCGCGCGCGCACCGCGGGCAGCACGGCGGGCAGCAGGAAGGGCGCAATGGTCGGGATGACGCCGAGCTTGAGCAGGCCGCTCATCGGCCGCTCGGCGTTGCGTGCCCACTCTGTGAGGTCCTCCGCTTCGGCCAGCAGCCGGCGCGCACGCTCGACGACCTCGGTGCCGACCGGCGTCATCATGACCGAATGCCGCTCGCGCTCGACCAGCAGCGAGCCGAGCGTCGCCTCGAGTTCCTTGATGCCGGCCGACAGCGTGGACTGGGTGACGAAACAGGATTCCGCCGCCTGCGTGAAGTTCAGCTTGTCGGATACGGCGATCAGGTAGCGCAACTGGCGCAGCGAAGGCAGGGCGGACATCGTCGTGCTCCGGATTATTGATCGGATTATACGATCAATACGATCAAATCAATCAATTGGACCGAATGCTGGCGCGTGTCCAGAATGCGTCCTGTCGATGTGCAGCGCCGCAAGCGGTGTGTGGCATCACCCTTTTGAATCCCGTCCATCACTCAAGGAGATGAACATGAGTCTGCAGAACCACGAAGGCAAGCGCGTCCCCAACGTCACGTTCCGCGTTCGCGAAAACAACGAGTGGAAGAACGTCACCACCGACGATCTGTTCAAGGGCAAGACCGTGGTGGTGTTTTCTCTGCCCGGCGCATTCACGCCCACCTGCTCGTCGACCCATCTGCCGCGCTACAACGAACTGGCGCCGGCGTTCAAGGCAAACGGCGTCGACGACATCCTGTGCGTGTCGGTCAATGACACCTTCGTCATGAACGAGTGGGCCAAGGACCAGGAATCCGACAATGTGACCCTGGTTCCCGACGGCAACGGTGAATTCACCGAAGGTATGGGCATGCTGGTCGACAAGGCCGACCTCGGTTTCGGCAAGCGCAGCTGGCGCTATTCGATGCTGGTGAAGGACGGCGTGGTGAGCAAGATGTTCATCGAGCCGCAGGAACCGGGTGACCCGTTCAAGGTGTCCGATGCGGACACGATGCTGAACTACATCAACCCGAACGCGAAGAAGCCGGATCAGGTGGCCATTCTGACCCGCGAGGGCTGCGGCTTCTGCGCGAAGGCCAAGGCCTTGCTGGCGGAGAAGGGCTACCACTACGCCGAGATCAACCTGCCGCACACCGAGCGTTCGCGTGCTCTGGGTGCCATCGTTGGTGCGAAGACCGTGCCGCAGGTGTTCATCAACGGTCAGCACATCGGCGGCTGGGAAGATCTGGAGAAGTGGGCGGCGGCGAAGTAAGCCGCACGAGATGGGCGTACGGCGGGGCGACCCGCCGTACGATCAGGCTTGCGCACCGCAGGGTGCGCAGCCCTGATCGTCCGACCGGGGAGACTGACATGAAGGAAATGATCGTGGATGTTGCGGTGATCGGTGCCGGCACGGCCGGCCTCGCCGCCTACCGCGCCGCCATCGCCGGCGGCAAGTCGGCCGTCATCATCGAGGGCGGCCCCTATGGCACCACCTGCGCCCGCGTCGGCTGCATGCCGAGCAAGCTGCTGATCGCCGCGGCGGAAGCGGCGCACGTGACCGAAAAGTGGGACGCCTTCGGCATCCGTCTCGAAGGGTCGGTGCGCATCGACGGCCGCGCCGTGATGGAGCGCGTGCGCCGCGAACGCGACCGCTTCGTCGGCTTCGTCGTGCGCGGTGTCGATAGCATTCCGGCCGAGCACAAGCTGCGCGGCTACGCGAAATTCATCGACGACCGCAGCCTGCAGGTCGATGAGCACACGGTGGTCACCTTCGGCCGCGCTGTCATCGCGACCGGATCGTCGCCTGCAGTGCCGCCGATGCTGAAGCCGGCCGGCAAGCGCCTCATCGTAAACGACGACGTGTTCGACTGGACCGAGCTGCCGGAATCGGTGGCGGTGTTCGGCCCCGGCGTGATCGGCCTCGAGATCGGCCAGGCGCTGCACCGCCTCGGCGTGCGCGTCGAAGTATTCGGCCGCGGTCATTTCGTCGGCCCGTTCTCCGACCCGGCGCTGAAGGCCTACGCGACGAACGCCTTTGCCGAGGAGTTTCCGCTGCACGCCGACGCGAAGGTGGTGTCGGTCGAGGAGCGACCGGACGGCGTGCGCATCGTGCAGGAACTGCAGGACGACCGCGTGGTGACCAAGGACTTCGAGTGGGTGATCGCCGCCACCGGTCGTACGCCCAACGTGAAGAACCTCGGGCTCGAGAATACGTCGGTGACGCTTGCCGCCAGCGGCGTGCCTGAATTCGATCGCACGACGATGCAGTGTGGCCGCACGCACATCTTCATCGCCGGTGACGCCAACAACGACCTGCCGCTGTTGCACGAGGCCGCCGACGAGGGCCGCATCGCCGGCGAGAACGCGGCCCGCTTCCCGGACGTGCAGCCCGGCCTGCGCCGAGAGCCGATCGCGGTCGTGTTCTCCGACCCGCAGCTGGCGACCGTGGGCAAGCGCTACGTTGATCTGGCGCCGGACAGCTTCGTCACCGGCGAGGTGTCGTTCGAGGACCAGGGCCGTTCGCGCGTCATGCTGCGCAACAAGGGCCTGCTGCATGTGTATGCGGACAAGGCCAGCGGTCGCCTGCTCGGCTGCGAAATGATGGGTCCGGACGTCGAGCACCTGGCTCACCTGCTGGCCTGGGCCATGCAGTCGGGCATGACGGTGCAGCGCGCACTCGAAATGCCCTTCTATCACCCGGTGGTGGAAGAGGGGCTGCGCACCGCGCTGCGTGACGCGGCGGCGAAGCTCAGCGCAGCGTGATTCCGCCGCCCGCCCGGACGAGGTGCCGGGCGGGCGGTTAGAATACCTGCCTCGTTGCCTCTGCCGTCGGGCGGGGGCGCTGCCGGTGTCGTCACGTGTCCGCCTCAGATTCCCTCGTTTCCCGCAGTCTCGCCGCCGTCTGGCACCCCTGCACGCAGATGCAGTGGCACGCCGATCAGTCGCTGCCGCTGCTCGCCGTCAGCCGCGCGCAAGGGCCGTGGCTGTATGCGCCGGATGGCCGTCGCTACCTCGACGGCATCAGTTCCTGGTGGACCAATCTGTTCGGCCACAGCCACCCGCACATCGTGCAGGCGCTGCGTGACCAGCTCGACACGCTGGACCACGTGATGCTCGCCGGCTTCACGCACGAACCGGTGGTGGCGCTGTCGGAAAAGCTGTCGGCCCTGACCGGCGGTCGCCTCGGTCACGCCTTCTACGCGTCGGACGGCGCATCGGCGACGGAGATCGCGCTGAAGATGTCGCTGCATTACTGGCGCAACAGCGGGCGGCCGGAAAAGAACGAGTTCATCTGCTTCGCCGGCAGCTACCACGGCGAAACGGTCGGCGCGCTGGCGGTGACCGACGTGCCGCTGTTCCGCGACGCCTATGCGCCCATGGTGCGCGGCGCGCATGTGCTGCCCAGCCCGGCGTCGAGCGCACCACTGCACGCGCTCGACGCGCTGACCGTATTCCTCGAAGCGCATCACGCGCGGATCGCCGCGCTGATCATCGAACCGCGGGTGCAGTGCGCCGGCGGTTTCGCGATGCACGACGCCGGCTGGCTCAGTGCCGCACGTGCGTTGTGCGACGTCTATGAAGTCCACCTGATCGCCGACGAGATCGCGGTCGGCTGCGGTCGCACCGGCACCTTCTTCGCGAGCGAGCAGTCGCTGGATGCCAACGGCGAAGGCTGGCCCGATTTCATCTGCCTGTCCAAAGGCATCACCGGTGGCACGCTGCCGTTGTCTCTGGTGCTGAGCAAGCCCTTCGTGTTCGACGCCTTTCTCGACGACACGATGGCGCGCGGCTTCCTGCATTCGCATTCCTACACCGGCAATCCGCTCGCCTGCCGTGCCGCGCTGGCGACACTGGAACTGTTCGAACAGCTCGACGTGCTCGAACGCAACAAGGCCTGGGCGCGGACTTTCAGCGAGGCGCTGGCACCGCTTGCGGCGCATCCGGCCGCCCGCGATTTCCGCCAGGCCGGCATGATCTGGGCGCTCGACGTCGATACGCCGCACGCCGATTTCAGCCGCCGTTTCCATCGCGAGGCACTGGCGCGCGAACTGCTGCTGCGACCGATAGGCAATACGCTGTACTTCATGCCGCCCTACGTGCTCGATGAAACGCAGAGCGCGTTGCTTGCGCAAGGGGCGCTGGCTGCGCTGGACGCCGCCCTCGCATGAGCGCGACCGACTTTCGCGCCCGCCTCGAAGCACTGGCGGCGGACGATCTTCTGCGTATCCGCCTGGTGCTGGATGCGCCCTGTGGCCCCGAGGCGATGGTCGATGGTCGGCGTCTGGTTTCCTTTGCCGGCAACGACTACCTCGGGCTCGCCAACCATCCTGAGATCGTCGACGCCTTCCGCGCCGGCGCTGCCCGCTGGGGTGCCGGCGCCGGTGCGTCGCACTTGGTCAGCGGCCACCAGCGACCGCACGAGGAACTGGAGGCCGCGCTGGCACGGTTCACCGGAATGCCGCGCGCGCTCTATTTCTCCACCGGCTATATGGCCAACCTCGCGGTGCTGCCCGCACTCGCCGGGCGCGGCGACACGGTGATCGCGGACCGGCTGAACCACGCTTCGCTGGTCGACGCCGCCTTGCTGTCGCGCGCCACGGTGCGTCGCTATCCGCATGGCGAAGTCGCCGCGGTTGCGCGTGCGCTCGACGCCGCAGACGGACGCAAGGTCGTCGTGACCGACGGCGTTTTCAGCATGGATGGCGACATCGCGCCGCTGCCCGAACTGCTGGCCCTGTGCGAGCGCCACGACGCATTGCTGGTGGTCGACGACGCGCACGGTTTCGGCGTGCTCGGCGCGCAGGGGCGTGGCGTGCTGTCGCATTTCGGCATCGCGTCGCCGCGCCTGATCTACGTCGGTACGCTGGGCAAGGCGGCCGGTGTGGCCGGCGCCTTCGTCGCGGGCGACGCGGACGCGATCGAATGGCTGATGCAGACCGGCCGCAGCTACCGCTACACCACTGCAGCGCCCGCGGCGACCGCCTGTGCGGTGCTGGCGAGCCTGTGCCTGATCGAGGCGGGCGACGAGCGGCGGGCGCGTCTGGCGGCACACCGCCTGCGCATGCGACAGACGCTCGCCGCATGCAGATGGCCGTTGATGCCGTCCGACACGGCAATCCAGCCGGTGCGGGTGGGCGGCAATTCCGAGGTGCTGGCGCTGTCGGCGCGGCTGCGCGAGCGCGGCCTGTGGGTGCCCGCCATCCGGCCGCCCACGGTGCCCGCCGGCAGCGCCCGCTTGCGCGTGTCGCTCAGCGCGGCGCACGAGGCCGCACACATCGACGCGCTATGCGCTGCGCTGAACGAGGCCGGCCATGAATGAGGTGCTGGCCGCCCGTCACTACGGCGCGCAGGGGCCGCGCGTCGCACTGGTGCACGGCTGGGGCTGGGACGGCCGCCTGCTGTCGCCGTTGGCGCAGGCGCTGGGCGCACAGTGCCGTGTCGTCCAGCCCGATCTGCCCGGCTACGGATTGAACGTCGGCCAGCGCTGCGACGGTTTCGACGACTGTGTCGATCAGCTCGTACAGGCGGTGCCCGACGCCGAGGTGCTGGTCGGCTGGTCGCTGGGCGGCTTGCTGGCCATCGCCTGGGCGGCTCGGATGCCGGTGCGCCGACTGCTCCTCGTGGGCGCTTCGCCGCGCTTCATGCAGGCCGGCGACTGGCCATATGGCATGACCGAAGAGCGCTTCGACGCCTTTGCGGATGGCCTGGAGCAAAACCCGCGGCGCACCCGCACTCGCTTTGCCGCGCTGGCCGCGCTCGGCGACAGCGACGCGCGCGGTGCGCGAGGCGCGATGGCAGCGTTGATGGACGACGTGCCACCGACCGCTCCGGCGCTGCGTCAGGGACTGGATTGGCTGCGCGAGCGGGATCTCCGGGACAGCTTGCACTCGCTTCCAGTGCCGCTGTGCTGCCTGCATGGCGAGCAGGACCACGTGGTCGACATCGGCGCGGCGGCCAAAGAGGACGCTGCGCGCTGGATGCCGGTGCCGGGTGCGGCGCATCTGCCCTGGCGGCACGGCGACCTCTCCGATCTGTGTGCGTGGGTGTGCGCCGATGACTGAGCGCACCGCGATACGGGCCTCGTTCTCGCGAGCGGCGACGCGCTATGCCGCGGCGGCCGGGCTGCAGCGTGTGGTGTGCGACCGCCTGCTCGAGCTGCTGCCGGACAGAGCCGCCCGGCGGGTGCTCGATCTCGGCTGCGGGACCGGCTTCGCATCGACCGGCTTGCATGCGCGTTATCCTGGGGCAATGCACTACGCGGTCGATTTCTCGTTGGGCATGTTGCGTGCCCACGAGCAAGGCGGCCGAACAGCACGTGTCTGTGCCGATGCACACCACCTCCCGCTTGCCTCTGCAAGCGCGGATATCGTGTTCTCCAGCCTGATGCTGCAGTGGTGCGATCTGCCGGTTGCGCTGGCCGAGTGTCGGCGCGTCCTCAGGGAGGGCGGCCATATGTGCTTCAGCACCGTTCTCCACGGCACACTCGCCGAGATCGATGACGCGTTCGCCGGTCTGGATGCGCATCGTCATACGGTGTCATTTCCTGCGCCCGAGGCGCTGACCGCCGCACTGACCGGCAGCGGCTTCGCGGTGGAGCTGGTGCGCCGCGAAACGCACGTCGAGTACTTTGCCGATGCGCGCGCGCTGCTGCAGTCGAACCGCGATATCGGTGCCTCACGCGTGCCGGACGGCGCGCGCCGTGCTCTGCTCGGCCGCGCAGCACTGCGGCAGGTGTGTAACCGTTTGGAGGCAGGGCGTGAAGCGCGTGGCGTGCCTCTGACCTATCAACTGGCCTGGGTGGTCGCTCGAGCGTCCTCAGGAGACCGGAGCTGACATGAGCGTGGAAAAGCTGCATTTCGTCATTGGCACGGACACCGGTGTCGGCAAAACGCTGGTGTCCTGCGCGTTGATCGAGGCGCTGCGGGCAAACGGCGTGAACGCGGTCGGCATGAAACCGGTCGCGTCGGGGGCATCGCCGGACGCCTCCGGCCGCCTCGCGAACGAGGACGCCGACGCGCTGGCGCAGGCCAGCGGGCTCGACCAGCCGACGGCGCTGACCAATCCCTATCTGTTCGAAGCGCCGCTGGCGCCGCATGTGGCCGCGCAACGCGAGGGGCGATCGATCGACCGGGCTGTGGTGCTGGACGCCTTGGCTGCGCTGCGCGCAGAGGCTGATCACGTCATCGTAGAAGGGGTTGGTGGGTTCATCGTGCCGTTGGGTGACGACTGGACGACCGCGGATCTGGCGGTCGACATCGGGGCGCCGCTGATTCTGGTGGTCGGGCTCAGGCTTGGCTGCATCAACCACGCGCTGCTGACGGCCGAGGCGGCGCGCGCGCGCGGGCTGACGCTGGCCGGCTGGGTCGCGAACTGCCAGCCCGAGGGCATGCTGGAGCAGGAGGCGACGATTTCCGCGCTGAAAAGTCGCCTCAACGCGCCAATTCTTGGCATAATCCCGCGGCTGTCCGGCGCCGATGCAAAAACTGCATCGCGCCTGCTCGACATCCAGCCGCTGCTGGCCTTCCCCGGATGAATTTTTTGTTCCGGGGTTTGACAGCGCGAGAAACCCTCACCATAATCGCGGGTTTCGCTGGTCGCCGGAGGGGTTCCCGAGCGGTCAAAGGGATCAGACTGTAAATCTGACGGCTCTGCCTTCGAAGGTTCGAATCCTTCCCCCTCCACCACAACCCTTGAGCAAGCGGGGTTCGGGTAAGACGGCGAGAAATTTGCAGCAAACATCGCGAGTGCATGTCGCCGCGATGGAGTGGTAGGGAGCGGTTTGGCGGGAGTAGTTCAATGGTAGAACCTTAGCCTTCCAAGCTAATGACGCGGGTTCGATTCCCGTCTCCCGCTCCACGGCTCGGGCGTGTGTCCGGGCAAAGATGTTTCAGTGCCCATGTAGCTCAGTGGCAGAGCACTCCCTTGGTAAGGGAGAGGTCGGCAGTTCAATCCTGCCCATGGGCACCAAAATTTTTTGCGTGCGGCATCCTGGTGACAACTGAGGATGTCAGTCGATGTTTGACGCAGATCTCTATCAAGCAACCAGGGTGATCGAAAATGGCAAAGGGAAAGTTTGAGCGCACCAAGCCGCACGTGAACGTGGGCACGATTGGTCACGTTGACCATGGCAAGACGACGCTGACGGCGGCGATCACGACGATTCTGTCGTCGAAGTTCGGTGGTGAGGCGAAGGCGTACGATCAGATCGACGCAGCGCCGGAAGAGAAGGCACGCGGCATCACGATCAACACGGCGCACGTTGAGTACGAGACGGCCACCCGTCACTACGCGCACGTTGATTGCCCGGGTCACGCCGACTACGTGAAGAACATGATTACCGGTGCCGCCCAGATGGACGGCGCCATCCTGGTGTGTTCGGCCGCTGATGGCCCGATGCCGCAGACGCGCGAACACATCCTGCTGGCCCGCCAGGTCGGTGTGCCGTACATCGTCGTGTTCCTGAACAAGTGCGACATGGTTGACGACGCCGAGCTGCTCGAGCTGGTTGAAATGGAAGTGCGCGAGCTGCTGTCGAAGTACGACTTCCCGGGCGACGACGTGCCCATCGTCAAGGGCTCGGCTCTGAAGGCGCTGGAAGGCGACAAGACCGACCTGGGTGAAGGTGCCATCATGGCGTTGGCCGCTGCGCTGGACAGCTACATCCCGACGCCGGAGCGCGCAGTGGATGGCGCCTTCCTGATGCCGATCGAAGACGTGTTCTCGATCTCGGGCCGCGGCACCGTGGTGACCGGCCGTATCGAGCGCGGTATCGTAAAGGTCGGTGAGGAAATCGAAATCGTCGGTATCAAGCCGACGGTGAAGACCACCTGCACCGGCGTTGAAATGTTCCGCAAGCTGCTGGATCAGGGTCAGGCGGGCGACAACGTTGGCGTGCTGCTGCGCGGCACCAAGCGTGAAGACGTGGAGCGTGGTCAGGTTCTGGCCAAGCCGGGCTCGATCAAGCCGCACACGCATTTCACGGCCGAGATCTACGTGCTGTCGAAGGAGGAAGGTGGTCGTCACACGCCGTTCTTCAACGGCTACCGCCCGCAGTTCTACTTCCGTACGACGGATGTGACCGGCTCGATCGAACTGCCGGCCGGCACCGAAATGGTGATGCCGGGCGACAACGTTTCGATCACGGTGAAGCTGATCGCCCCGATCGCGATGGAAGAAGGTCTGCGCTTCGCGATCCGCGAAGGCGGCCGTACCGTCGGCGCCGGCGTGGTTGCAAAGATCGTCGAGTAAAGAGTTGTACTCCGGGTCGCGCGTGCGGCCCGGTTCGCGTTTTGCAGGGGCATAGCTCAATTGGCAGAGCGTCGGTCTCCAAAACCGAAGGTTGGGGGTTCGATTCCCTCTGCCCCTGCCACTCCGGTGGCCAAGCCGGACAAAATTTTGCGGAGTGCGTGCGCACTTCCGGATGCTCATGACTGACCAGTTGAAGCTTGCGCTGGCCATTGCCCTGTTGATTGCGGGTGTGGCCGGCTTTTATGTTTTTGCCGACCAGATCATGGCTGTGCGGGTGCTGTCCGTGCTCGCGGGTCTGGGTGCCGGTATCGCGGTGGCGTGGTTCACCGAGCCGGGGCGGCGCTTCATCGTTTTTGCCAACGAGTCGGTGGCCGAGGCCAAGAAGGTTGCCTGGCCCAGCCGCAAGGAAACGCTGCAGACGACCGCCATCGTGTTCGGCTTCGTGGTCGTGATGGCGCTTTTCCTGTGGTTGACCGACAAGAGTCTCGAGTGGGTGTTGTACGACCTGATCCTGGGCTGGAAGAAATCATGAGCAAACGTTGGTACGTTGTGCACGCCTATTCCGGCTTCGAGAAGTCGGTTCAGCGCGCGCTGACCGAGCGTGTTGCGCGTTCGGGCATGCAGGACAAGTTCGGCCAGATTCTCGTGCCGGTCGAGGAAGTGATCGAAATGCGCGGCGGCCAGAAGGCGGTGTCCGAGCGCAAGTTCTTCCCTGGCTATGTGCTCGTCGAGATGGAGATGGACGAGGACAGCTGGCACCTGGTCAAGAGCACGCCGAAAGTGACCGGCTTTGTTGGCGGCTCGGCCAACAAGCCGACGCCGATTTCCGACAAGGAAGTCGACAAGATCATGCAGCAGATGCAGGAAGGGGTGGAGAAGCCCCGTCCCAAGGTGCTGTTCGAGGTGGGCGAGCTGGTGCGCGTCAAGGAAGGTCCTTTCACCGACTTCAATGGCTCGGTGGAAAGCGTCAATTACGAAAAGAGCCGTCTGCACGTGTCGGTGACCATCTTTGGTCGTGCGACGCCGGTCGAGCTCGAGTTTTCGCAGGTCGAGAAGGTCTGACCTGAAGTTCAAGGCGGTGCCGCAAGGCGCCGCCACGGTGCGCGGCAGGGCCTTTCGGGTCTGCCGCGTGATTGTTTCCGGCGCTCACGCGCCGGATGAGGAGTGGCCGGGCCTGAGTGTCCGCCACGCTATCACTCGCAAATGGAGTCATCATGGCGAAGAAAATCGTCGGCTACGTGAAGCTGCAAGTGCCGGCCGGCAAGGCGAACCCGTCGCCCCCGATCGGTCCCGCGCTGGGTCAGCGCGGTCTGAACATCATGGAGTTCTGCAAGGCGTTCAACGCGCAGACCCAGGGTATGGAACCGGGTCTGCCGATCCCGGTGGTGATCACCGCCTACGCGGACAAGTCCTTCACTTTCGTGATGAAGTCGCCCCCGGCGACCATCCTGATCAAGAAGGCTGCCGGCATCACCAAGGGCTCGCCGAAGCCGCACACCGACAAGGTCGGCAAGGTCACCCGCGCCCAGCTCGAAGAGATCGCGAAGGTGAAGAACAAGGATCTGACCGCTGCCGATCTGGATGCCGCTGTGCGCACGATCGCTGGTTCCGCCCGCAGCATGGGCATCACGGTGGAGGGCCTGTAATCATGGCAAAGCTCTCGAAGCGCGTTCAGGCGCTGCGCGCCAAGGTTGATCGCAACCGCGCATACCCGCTGGCCGACGCGCTGGCGCTGGTCAAGGAAACCGCCAACGCCAAGTTCGACGAGTCGGTCGATCTGGCCGTGAATCTGGGTATCGATGCGAAGAAGTCGGACCAGCTGGTCCGCGGCTCGGTCGTGTTGCCTGCTGGCACCGGCAAGAGCGTGCGCGTCGCCGTGTTCGCCCAGGGCGCCAAGGCCGAGGAAGCCAAGGCCGCTGGCGCCGATGTCGTCGGTTTCGACGATCTGGCCGCCCAGGTCAAGGAAGGCAATCTGAACTTCGACGTGGCCATCGCCACGCCGGACGCAATGCGCGTCGTCGGCGCGCTGGGCCAGATCCTTGGTCCGCGTGGCCTGATGCCGAACCCGAAGGTCGGCACCGTGACGATGGACGTGACCACCGCGGTCAAGAACGCCAAGGCCGGTCAGGTGCAGTACCGCACCGACAAGGGTGGCATCGTCCAGTGTACGGTCGGTCGCGCCTCCTTCACGCCGGAACAGCTGACGACCAACATCAAGGCTCTGATCGAAGCGCTGAACAAGGCGCGCCCGGCAGCCGCCAAGGGTGTCTACCTGCGCAAGGTGTCGGTGACGACCACCATGGGCGTCGGCATCCGCGTCGATCAGGCGACGGTGCAGTAAGGAATTGAATTTCGCGCCCGGTTCGCCGGGTGCATGACAACAGGACTTTGGGCCGTCGCGGCCAGCATGGCGCGGCGGGTTGTCAAAGACCGCAGGTGCCCGCAAGGGTCTAATGGTGCGCAAGTGCCGCCTGCGCAGATGGCGTTACCCGACACAGGATGGATGGTGTCCTCACGGACAGTTTCTTCTCCTGAATACGGTCGCCGCACGTGGTTGATCCGGTGAGCAGTGATGCGATCCGGACGACTGTAATCATGGGAGTAGACCTTGGCACTCAATCTCGATCAGAAGAAGGAAGTGGTTGCCGGCGTATCCGCTGCAGTTGCGGGCGCGCAAGTAATCGTGATCGCCGAGAACAAAGGTCTGGAAGTGGGCGATGTCACGCGTTTGCGTGCCCAGGCCCGTGCGCAGGGCGTCTACCTGCGTGTTCTGAAGAACACGCTGGCGCGTCGCGCTGTTGCGGGTACCCCGTTCGAGGGGTTGGCGAATGAAATGACCGGTCCGCTGCTTTACGGCATGTCGGCCGATCCGGTTTCGGCCGCGAAGGTCATTCAGGATTTCGCCAAGGGCAACGACAAGCTGGTGATTCGCGGTGGCGCGCTGGCCAATTACGTCATGGACGCCGCTGGCGTCAAGGCGCTGGCCTCCATGCCGAGCCGCGAAGAACTGCTGGCCACCCTTCTGGGCACGATGCAGGCGCCGATCGCCAAGTTCGTTCAGACGCTCAACGAAGTTCCGGGCAAGTTTGTCCGTACCGTTGCAGCCCTGCGCGACGAACGCGAAAAGCAGTCCGCTTAAGTTCAGGCCTCAATTCAGATCAAGCAATCATCCGCGCGACTGCATGTTGATGCACCGCGCTTGAAACAGGAGTTTTGAAATGTCCGTTAGCAAAGACCAGATTCTGGAAGCCATCTCCGCCATGACCGTTCTCGAGCTGTCGCAGCTCATCAAGGACATGGAAGAGAAGTTCGGCGTGTCGGCTGCTGCCGCTGTGGCCGTTGCCGCCCCGGCTGCCGGCGCCGCTGCCCCGGCTGCTGAAGAGAAGACCGAATTCACCGTCGTTCTGGCCGCTGCCGGCGAGAAGAAGGTTGAAGTCATCAAGGTCGTGCGCGCAGTGACCGGCCTGGGCCTGAAGGAAGCCAAGGACCTGGTTGATGGCGCTCCGAAGCCCGTCAAGGAAGGCATCTCCAAGGCTGACGCTGAAGCCCTGAAGAAGCAGCTGGAAGAAGCCGGCGCCAAGGTCGAACTGAAGTAATTCGACTCTGGTTGGCGGGAGCGCGTGCTTTGCGGCACGCGCTCCCGTTGTCGTTTATGCAGCATGTTCGGAATACCAGGAAAACGCGGCACTAAACCGCCTTTTCCTTGTCTTCCGAAGCGATCACGGAAGACCGTCGTCGGTCGAGCGAAAGTCCCGCCTCGGGTGTTCAACCCGCGCTTTCGCTGTCAGCCCAGGGGTTGGTAGAGGCCAACCGCCGGTGACGCTGTCCTGATTGCATTCCGTGGTGAAACACGGGTCGCGCGCCGGGTGGCGCACGCTCCGTTTTCCCCGGCCATCGCACTCTTTGTCCGGAGATTTCATGGCCTATACCTACACCGAGAAGAAACGCATCCGCAAAAGTTTTGCCAAGCGCGATGCGGTGCTCGACGTGCCCTTCCTGCTGGCCACCCAGCTGGAGTCCTACACGCAGTTCCTGCAGACCGACGTGCCGCTCGAGCATCGTCGCAATCAGGGCCTGCAGGCCGCATTCACGTCGATCTTCCCGATCAGCTCGCACTCCGGCAATGCCCGTCTCGAGTTCGTCCATTACATGCTGGGCGAACCGGCCTTCGATGTGAAGGAATGTCATCAGCGCGGTCTGACCTTTGCCAGCCCGCTGCGCGCGCGCGTCCGTCTGGTCATCATGGACCGCGAAGCGCCGAAGGAAACGATCAAGGAAGTGAAGGAGCAGGAAGTGTACATGGGCGAAATTCCGCTCATGACGACCACCGGCTCCTTCGTCATCAATGGCACCGAGCGTGTCATCGTCAGCCAGCTGCACCGTTCGCCCGGCGTGTTCTTCGAGCACGACCGCGGCAAGACGCACAGTTCGGGCAAGCTGCTGTTCTCCGCTCGCATCATCCCGTATCGCGGCTCCTGGCTCGACTTCGAATTCGACCCGAAGGACTACCTGTACTTCCGCGTGGACCGTCGCCGCAAGATGCCGGTGACCATCCTGCTGAAGGCCATCGGCATGATGCCGGAACAGATCCTCGAAACCTTCTTCGACTTCGACAGCTTCAACCTGGCGTCGAAGAGCGGCATCCAAATGAAGCTGGTGCCGGAACGTCTGCGTGGCGAGATCGCCAAGTTCGACATCGTCGATGCGTCGGGCAAGGTCGTGGTCGCCAAGGACAAGCGCATCACCGCCAAGCACATCCGTGAACTGGCCGAATCGGGCACCGAATCCATCGCCGTGCCGGAAGACTTCCTGGTCGGCCGCGTGATCGCGACCGCCGTCGTCGATCAGGACAGCGGCGAAATCCTCGCCAACGCGAACGACGAAATCACCGAAGACCTGCTGGCCAAGATGTCGGCCGCCGGCGTCGGCGAGATCAGCACGCTGTACACCAACGATCTGGACCGCGGCCCCTACATCTCGCAGACCCTGCGTACCGATGAGACCGCCGATCAGTGGTCGGCCCGCGTGGCCATCTACCGCATGATGCGTCCGGGCGAGCCGCCCACCGAAGATGCGGTGGAAACGCTGTTCCACGGCCTGTTCTACTCGGAAGAGCGCTACGACCTGTCGGCCGTTGGCCGCATGAAGTTCAACCGCCGTGTCGGTCGTGACGCCATCGAAGGCGCGCCGACGCTGTCGAACGAAGACATCGTCGACGTGATCAGGATCCTGGTGGATCTGCGCAACGGCAAGGGCGAGATCGACGATATCGACCACCTCGGCAACCGCCGCGTGCGTTCTGTCGGCGAACTTGCCGAGAACCAATTCCGCGCCGGTCTGGTGCGTGTCGAGCGTGCGGTGAAGGAACGCCTGTCGCAGGCCGAGTCGGACAACCTGATGCCGCATGACCTGATCAACGCCAAGCCGATTTCGGCCGCGATCAAGGAGTTCTTCGGTTCCAGCCAGCTGTCGCAGTTCATGGACCAGACCAACCCGCTGTCGGAAATCACGCACAAGCGTCGCGTGTCCGCTCTGGGTCCGGGCGGTCTAACGCGCGAGCGCGCAGGCTTCGAAGTGCGCGACGTGCACCCGACCCACTATGGCCGCGTGTGCCCGATCGAAACGCCTGAAGGTCCGAACATCGGCCTGATCAACTCGCTCGCGCTGTATGCCCGCACCAACAAGTACGGTTTCCTGGAAACGCCGTATCGCCGCGTCGATGCCGGCCGCGTGACCGACCAGATCGACTTCCTGTCGGCGATCGAGGAAGGCAAGTACGTGATCGCGCAGGCGAATGCCTCGCTGGATGGTGAAGGTGCACTGAGCGACGAGCTGGTGTCCTGCCGCCACAAGGGCGAATTCATGCTGTCGACGCCCGACCAGGTCCAGTACATGGACATCGCGCCGGGCCAGATCGTGTCGGTTGCTGCATCGCTGATTCCGTTCCTCGAACACGACGACGCGAACCGCGCACTGATGGGCGCCAACATGCAGCGCCAGGCCGTGCCCTGCCTGCGTCCGGAGAAGGCCTTCGTCGGTACCGGCATCGAACGCACCGTGGCGGTCGACTCGGGTACGGCGGTGCAGGCGCTGCGCGGCGGTGTGGTCGACTACGTCGATGCCAGCCGTGTCGTGGTCCGCGTCAATGACGAGGAAACCGTGCCGGGCGAAGTCGGCGTCGACATCTACAACCTGGTCAAGTACACGCGCTCGAACCAGAACACCAACATCAACCAGCGTCCGGTCGTGAAGATCGGCGACATCATCGCCAAGGGCGACGTGGTGGCCGACGGTGCCTCGACCGACCTCGGCGAACTGGCCCTCGGCCAGAACATGCTGGTGGCCTTCATGCCGTGGAACGGCTACAACTTCGAGGATTCGATCCTGCTGTCGGAGCGCGTCGTCGCTGAAGATCGCTTCACGTCGGTTCACATCGAAGAGCTGACCGTGGTCGCCCGCGACACCAAGCTGGGCCCAGAGGAAATCACGCGCGACATCGCCTCGCTCGGCGAAGCACAGCTCGGCCGTCTGGACGAGTCCGGCATCGTGTACATCGGCGCCGAAGTCGAAGCCGGTGACGTGCTGGTCGGCAAGGTGACGCCGAAGGGCGAAACCCAGCTGACGCCTGAAGAGAAGCTGCTGCGCGCCATCTTCGGCGAGAAGGCCTCGGACGTGAAGGACACCTCGCTGCGCGTGCCTTCGGGCATGAACGGCACGGTGATCGACGTGCAGGTGTTCACGCGCGAAGGCATCGAGCGCGACAAGCGCGCGCAGTCCATCATCGACGACATGCTGCGCGGCTACCGCCAGGATCTGGGCGACCAGATGCGCATCGTCGAACGCGACACCTTCGCCCGTATCGAGCGTCTGCTGATCGGCCGCGTGGCCAACGGCGGCCCGAAGCGTCTGGCCAAGGGCGCGACCATCACGCGTGAGTATCTGGATGGCGTCGAGCCGCACAGCTGGTTCGACATCCGCATGGCCGAAGAGGACATCGCAGGTCAGCTGGAAAGCCTGCGCGAGTCGCTGGAGAAGACGCGCACCGACTTCGACCTTGCCTTCGAGCTGAAGAAGAAGAAGCTGACCCAGGGCGACGAGCTGCCGCCGGGTGTGCAAAAGATGGTCAAGGTCTATCTGGCGGTGAAGCGTCGTCTGCAGCCGGGTGACAAGATGGCCGGTCGTCACGGCAACAAGGGTGTCGTGTCCAAGATCACGCCGATCGAAGACATGCCCTACATGGAAGACGGCACCTCGGTCGACATCGTGCTGAACCCGCTCGGCGTGCCGTCGCGGATGAACATCGGTCAGATCCTGGAAACCCACCTCGGCATGGCGGCACGCGGCCTCGGCAAGAAGATCGACGCGATGCTGCGCCGTCAGGCCAATATGGCCGAACTGCGCGCATTCCTCGACGAGATCTACAACCGCAGCGGCACCAGTGAAGATATCGCCTCGCTGAACGACGGCGAAGTGCTGGAGCTGGCAAGCAACCTGAAGCACGGCGTGCCGTTCGCGACGCCGGTGTTCGACGGTGCGCACGAAGGCGAAATCCGCCGCATGCTGGAACTGGCCGACATGCCGGCTGGCGGCCAGATGACGCTGTACGACGGACGCACCGGCGAGGCCTTCGAGCGCCAGGTCACCGTGGGCTACATGCACGTGCTGAAGCTGCATCACCTGGTCGACGACAAGATGCACGCCCGCTCGACCGGCCCGTACTCGCTGGTCACGCAGCAGCCGCTGGGCGGCAAGGCGCAGTTCGGTGGTCAGCGTTTCGGTGAGATGGAAGTGTGGGCGCTGGAAGCGTATGGCGCTTCCTACACGCTGCAGGAAATGCTCACCGTGAAGTCCGATGACGTGACCGGCCGTACCAAGGTCTACGAAAACATCGTCAAGGGCGAGCACAAGATCGATGCCGGCATGCCGGAGTCGTTCAACGTGCTGGTGAAGGAAATCCGATCCCTGGCCATCGACATTGATTTGGAGCGGTTCTAGGACTGGGCGCGAAAGCGTTCCGCCTAGCCCCTAGCCACTAGCCCCAAAGGAGTTGCCATGAAAGCATTGCTGGATCTTTTCAAGCAGGTCACGCAGGAAGAAGAGTTCGACGCGATCACCATCGGTCTCGCGTCGCCGGACAAGATCCGTTCCTGGTCCTACGGCGAAGTCAAGAAGCCGGAAACGATCAATTACCGCACCTTCAAGCCGGAGCGGGACGGCCTGTTCTGCGCCAAGATCTTTGGCCCGGTCAAGGATTACGAGTGCCTGTGCGGCAAGTACAAGCGTCTGAAGCACCGCGGCGTCATCTGCGAGAAGTGCGGCGTTGAAGTCACGCTGTCCAAGGTGCGTCGCGAGCGCATGGGCCACATCGAGCTGGCCAGCCCGACCGCGCACATCTGGTTCCTGAAGTCGCTGCCGTCGCGTCTGGGCATGGTGCTCGACATGACGCTGCGCGACATCGAGCGCGTGCTGTACTTCGAAGGCTATGTCGTCGTCGATCCGGGCATGACGCCGCTGAACCGCGGCCAACTGCTGTCGGAAGACGACTATCTGGCCAAGGTCGAGGAATACGGCGACGACTTCACCGCGTTCATGGGTGCGGAAGGCGTGCGCGGCATGCTGCGCTCGCTCGACCTGAACCGTGAAGTCGAGAAGCTTCGCGGCGAGCTGGAAGCCACCAGCTCAGAAGCGAAGATGAAGAAGATTTCCAAGCGACTGAAGATTCTGGAAGGCTTCCAGCATTCGGGCATCAAGCCCGAGTGGATGATTCTGGAAGTGCTGCCGGTGCTGCCGCCGGACCTGCGTCCGCTGGTGCCGCTGGACGGCGGCCGCTTCGCGACTTCCGACCTGAACGACCTGTACCGCCGCGTCATCAACCGCAACAACCGCCTGAAGCGTCTGCTCGAACTGAAGGCGCCTGAAATCATCGTGCGCAACGAAAAGCGCATGCTGCAGGAGGCGGTGGATTCGCTGCTCGACAACGGTCGTCGCGGCAAGGCGATGACCGGTGCCAACAAGCGCCCGCTGAAGTCGCTGGCCGACATGATCAAGGGCAAGGGCGGCCGTTTCCGTCAGAACCTGCTGGGCAAGCGCGTCGACTACTCCGGCCGTTCGGTCATCGTGGTCGGTCCGCAGCTCAAGCTACATCAGTGCGGCCTGCCGAAGAAGATGGCGCTCGAGCTGTTCAAGCCCTTCATCTTCAACAAGCTCGAACTGAACGGCATGGCGACCACCATCAAGGCCGCCAAGAAGCTGGTCGAGCAGGAAGTGCCGGAGGTGTGGGACATCCTGGAAGAGGTGATCCGCGAACATCCGGTCATGCTGAACCGCGCGCCGACGCTGCACCGTCTCGGCATCCAGGCGTTCGAGCCGACGCTGATCGAAGGCAAGGCCATTCAGCTGCACCCGCTGGTCTGCGTGGCGTTCAACGCCGACTTCGACGGTGACCAGATGGCCGTCCACGTGCCGCTGTCACTGGAAGCGCAGATGGAAGCGCGCACGCTGATGCTGGCGTCGAACAACGTGCTGTCGCCGGCCAACGGCGAGCCGATCATCGTGCCGTCGCAGGACATCGTGCTCGGTCTGTACTACGCCACCCGCGCCAAGATCAACGGCAAGGGCGAGGGCATGATGTTCGCGAACGTGAACGAAATGCGCCGCGCCTACGAGAACGGCTTCGTCGAACTGCACTCGAAGGTGGCGGTGCGCATCCGCGAAGTCGAAGTCGTCGACGGTGAGAAGCGCGAGAAGATCACGCGCTACGACACCACGGTCGGTCGCGCCATGCTGGCAGAAATCCTGCCGCCGGGCCTGCCGTTCTCGGTGCTCGACAAGCCGCTGAAGAAAAAGGAAATCTCGAAGCTGGTGAACCACAGCTTCCGTCGCTGCGGCCTGCGCGAAACCGTCATCTTTGCCGACAAGCTGATGCAGGCCGGTTTCGGTCTCGCGACCCGCGCCGGCATTTCGATCGCGGTGAAGGACATGCTGGTGCCGGACGCCAAGCACACCATCATCAGCGCCGCCGAAGCGGAGGTGAAGGAAATCGCCCAGCAGTACACCTCGGGTCTGGTGACCGACGGCGAGCGCTACAACAAGGTGGTGGACATCTGGGGCCGCGCCGGTGACCAGGTCGCAAAGGCGATGATGGACCAGCTCGGTCAGGAAGATACGGTCGATCGCAACGGCAACACGGTGAAGCAGGAGTCGTTCAACTCCATCTACATGATGGCCGACTCCGGTGCCCGCGGTTCCGCCGCCCAGATCCGTCAGCTTGCCGGTATGCGGGGCCTGATGGCGAAGCCGGACGGCTCCATCATCGAAACGCCGATCACGACGAACTTCCGTGAAGGTCTGAACGTTCTGCAGTACTTCATCTCGACCCACGGCGCCCGTAAGGGTCTGGCCGATACGGCGCTGAAGACCGCGAACTCCGGTTACCTGACCCGTCGTCTGGTCGATGTGACGCAGGATCTGGTGGTCACCGAAGACGATTGCGGCACGGCCGAAGGCTTCGTCATGAAGGCGCTGGTCGAGGGCGGTGAAGTGATCGAGCCGCTGCGCGAGCGGGTGCTCGGCCGCGTGACGGCTGCCGACGTCGTCAATCCGGAGACGCAGGAAACGGTGATCTACGCCGGTGAACTGATCGACGAAGACCGTTGCGATCTGATGGATTCGCTCGGCGTCGATGAGGTGAAGGTGCGTACGCCGCTGACCTGCGAAACGCGCTACGGCCTGTGCGCCCAGTGCTACGGTCGCGACCTCGGTCGCGGCCAGATCGTGAACGCCGGCGAGGCGGTAGGCGTGATCGCCGCTCAGTCGATTGGTGAGCCGGGCACGCAGCTGACCATGCGTACCTTCCACGTCGGTGGTGCGGCTTCGCGAGCTGCCGCCGCCAGCGGTGTGGAGGCAAAGAGCGCGGGTGTCATCCGCTTCACGCAGAACATGCGCTACGTCACCAGTGCGAAGAACGAGAAGATCGTCATCGCGCGCAGTGCCGAAATCATCATCACCGATGATCACGGGCGTGAGCGCGAGCGCCACAAGGTGCCGTACGGTGCGACGCTGCAGGTCGATGAAGGTCAGACCATCAAGGCCGGTACCGGCCTGGCGACCTGGGATCCGCATACCCGCCCCATCATTACCGAGTACTCGGGCATCGTGCGCTTCGAACACGTCGAGGAAGGCGTGACCGTGGCGAAGCAGGTCGATGACGTGACCGGCCTGACGACGCTGGTGGTTATCGATCCGAAGCGTCGCAGCACCAGCACCAAGGGCCTGCGCCCGCAGGTGAAGCTGCTGACCGAGTCGGGCGACGAAGTGAAGATCGCCGGTACCGATACGGCCGTGTCGATCACCTTCCAGGTGGGTTGCATCATCACCGTGAAGGACGGTCAGGCGGTCAGCGTTGGTGACGTGCTGGCGCGCATCCCGCAGGAGTCCGCGAAGACCCGCGACATTACCGGTGGTCTGCCGCGCGTGGCCGAGCTGTTCGAGGCCCGTTCGCCGAAGGACGCAGGCCTGCTGGCCGAAGTCACCGGTACGGTGTCGTTCGGCAAGGACACCAAGGGCAAGCAGCGTCTGGTGATCACCGAGCCGGATGGCACGGTGAACGAGTTCCTGATCCCGAAGGACAAGCACGTCACGGTGCACGACGGCCAGGTGGTGAACAAGGGCGAGGTGATCGTCGACGGCGCAGTCGAGCCGCACGACATCCTGCGTCTGAAGGGTGTCGAGGAACTGGCGCGCTACATCATCGACGAAGTGCAGGACGTGTACCGTCTGCAGGGCGTGAAGATCAACGACAAGCACATCGAGGTGATCGTCCGCCAGATGCTGCGTCGCGTGGTCATCGTCGATTCCGGCGATTCGAAGTTCATCCGCGAGGAACAGGTCGAACGTTCCGAGGTGCTCGACGAGAACGATCGTCTGGTCGCCGAAGGCAAGCGTCCGGCCGAATACCAGTACATGCTGCTGGGTATTACCAAGGCCTCGCTGTCGACCGACTCGTTCATCTCCGCGGCGTCCTTCCAGGAAACGACGCGCGTGCTGACCGAGGCGGCCATCATGGGCAAGCGCGACGAATTGCGCGGCCTGAAGGAAAACGTCATCGTCGGTCGCTTGATCCCGGCCGGTACGGGTCTGGCCTACCACCGCACCCGTCGTGCCCAGGCTGTCGGCGACGACGCCGCGGCAGCCGATCGCGTGCTGTTCGGTGATGACCCCGTGACGGCGGACGCCGATGCGGGTGAAGCGCAGTAATCGTCTTACGCAGTAGAGAGCACAACCCCGCGGTATTTGGACAATGCCGCGGGGTTGACCCTGTTGTTTTTATGTGCCTATAATCCGGCCTCTTTGTGGGTCCGCCAACCGTAGCGGGCTCAAGGCGAACGAGTCGCGGAGGCGGGCCACTGGATAGGCGTCGCCTCCGGTCTTTTGGAATCTCGAAAAAATGCCAACCATCAATCAGCTTGTACGCAAGCCGCGCACGTCGCCGGTAAGCAAATCCAAGGTGCCGGCTCTCGAAGCCTGCCCGCAAAAGCGCGGCGTCTGCACCCGCGTGTACACCACGACCCCGAAGAAGCCGAACTCGGCGCTCCGTAAGGTCGCCAAGGTGCGTCTGACCAACGGCTTCGAGGTCATTTCCTACATCGGCGGTGAAGGCCACAACCTGCAGGAACACTCGGTTGTGCTGATTCGCGGCGGCCGTGTGAAGGATCTGCCGGGTGTGCGCTACCACATCGTCCGCGGCTCGCTCGATCTTCAGGGTGTGAAGGATCGTAAGCAGTCCCGTTCGAAGTACGGCGCCAAGCGTCCGAAGAAAGCGTAATCGCAAGAGATTGAGGGGTTAAAAAATGCCGCGTCGTCGCGAAGTACCCAAGCGGGACATTCTGCCGGATCCGAAATTCGGTAGTGTCGAGCTTTCCAAGTTTGTCAATGTGCTGATGTCTGCCGGCAAGAAGTCTGTTGCCGAGCGTATCGTCTATGGCGCCTTTGACCAGATCAAGACCAAGAGTGGCAAGGATCCGCTCGAGGTGTTTTCCCAGGCGATCAACAACGTCAAGCCGGTGGTCGAGGTGAAGAGCCGCCGTGTTGGTGGTGCCAACTACCAGGTCCCGGTTGAGGTGCGTCCGTCGCGTCGCATGGCGCTGTCGATGCGCTGGCTGCGTGAGGCTGCGCGCAAGCGTTCCGAGAAGTCGATGGGGCTGCGTCTGGCTGCCGAGCTGCTGGAAGCGGCTGAGGGTCGCGGCGCTGCAATGAAGAAGCGAGACGAAGTTCACCGGATGGCGGATGCCAACAAGGCGTTCTCGCACTTCCGCTTCTGATTCCAAATTTCGCTTAACTGACTGGCCGCCACTTGTGGCGGCCTCTTGTTTCAAAGGACTGTATCGTGGCACGCAAGACACCGATCGAGCGCTACCGGAACATCGGCATTTCCGCTCACATCGACGCCGGCAAGACGACGACGACCGAGCGGATTCTTTACTACACCGGCGTCAACCACAAGCTGGGTGAGGTGCATGATGGCGCCGCCACGACGGACTGGATGGAACAGGAGCAGGAGCGTGGCATCACCATCACCTCCGCTGCCGTGACCACCTTCTGGAAGGGTATGGGCGGCAACTACCCCGAGCATCGCATCAACATCATCGACACCCCGGGTCACGTCGACTTCACGATCGAAGTTGAGCGCTCGATGCGTGTGCTCGACGGTGCGTGCATGGTCTACTGCGCCGTGGGTGGCGTTCAGCCGCAGTCGGAAACCGTGTGGCGTCAAGCCAACAAGTACGGTGTGCCGCGTCTCGCCTTCGTGAACAAGATGGACCGTACCGGTGCCAACTTCTTCAAGGTGTACGAACAGCTGAAGACTCGTCTGAGCGCGAATCCGGTTCCGGTGGTTGTGCCCATCGGTGCGGAAGAGAACTTCAAGGGCGTCGTCGACCTCATCAAGATGAAGGCCATTCTGTGGGATGAGGCTTCGCAAGGCATCAAGTTCTCGTACGAGGACATTCCTGCCGAGCTGCAATCCACGTGTGAAGAGTGGCGTGAGAAGATGGTCGAGGCGGCTGCTGAGTCCAGCGAAGAGATGATGAACAAGTACCTCGAGAGCGGTGAGCTCTCCGAGGCTGACATCATCCTGGGTCTGCGCACTCGCACCATCGCTGGCGAGATCCAGCCGATGCTGTGCGGTACCGCATTCAAGAACAAGGGTGTGCAGCGCATGCTGGATGCCGTCGTCGACTTCCTGCCGTCCCCGGTTGATATTCCGCCGGTTAAGGGCATCGGTGAAAACGACGAGCAGGTTGAGCGTGCAGCGGCTGACGACGAGAAGTTCTCGGCACTCGCGTTCAAGCTGATGTCGGACAAGTACGTCGGTCAGCTCACCTTCATTCGCGTCTATTCGGGCGTTCTGAAGTCCGGTGATACGGTGTACAACCCGGTCAAGGGCAAGAAGGAACGTATCGGCCGTCTGGTGCAGATGCACGCCAACGATCGCCAGGAAATCGAAGAGGTTCGTGCGGGCGACATCGCTGCTGCGATCGGCCTTCAGTCGGTGACCACTGGTGAAACGTTGTGTGATCCCGATGCCGAAGTCACGCTCGAGCGCATGGAATTCCCGGAGCCGGTGATTCACGTCGCCGTCGAGCCGAAGACCAAGGGTGACCAGGAAAAGATGGGCCTGGCGCTGGGTCGTCTGGCGCAGGAGGATCCGTCCTTCCGCGTGCGTACCGACGAAGAATCCGGTCAGACCGTCATTTCGGGCATGGGTGAGTTGCACCTCGAAATCATCGTTGATCGCATGAAGCGCGAGTTCGGTGTCGAGGCAAACGTTGGTGCGCCGCAGGTGGCCTATCGCGAGGCCGTGCGCAAGTCGGTTGAGCAGGAAGGCAAGTTCGTCAAGCAGTCCGGTGGTCGCGGTCAATACGGCCACGTCTGGATCAAGCTTGAGCCGAACGAGCCGGGCAAGGGCTATCAGTTCGTCGATGCGATCAAGGGCGGTACCGTGCCGCGCGAGTTCATCCCGGCTGTCGATCGCGGCCTGCAGGAAACCCTGCCGAACGGTGTTCTGGCTGGCTTCCCGGTGGTGGATGTGAAGGTCACGCTGTTTGATGGCTCCTACCACGACGTGGACTCGAACGAAAACGCGTTCAAGATGGCTGCTTCGATGGCCTTCAAGGATGCGATGCGCAAGGCCAGCCCGGTTCTGCTCGAGCCGATGATGGCCGTCGAGGTGGAGACGCCTGAGGACTACATGGGCAACGTCATGGGTGACCTGTCCGGTCGTCGCGGCATCGTCCAGGGCATGGAAGACCTGCCGGGTGGTATCAAGGCAATCAAGGCTGAAGTGCCGCTCGCGTCGATGTTCGGTTACTCGACCACGCTGCGCTCGCTGAGCCAAGGTCGCGCAACCTACTCGATGGAATTCAAGCATTACGCGGAAGCGCCCAAGAACGTCGCTGACGCCATCATCAACAAGAAGTGAGTTTTGGGATTTAGGGGTTAGAAATGGCAAAGGGAAAGTTTGAGCGCACCAAGCCGCACGTGAACGTGGGCACGATTGGTCACGTTGACCATGGCAAGACGACGCTGACGGCGGCGATCACGACGATTCTGTCGTCGAAGTTCGGTGGTGAGGCGAAGGCGTACGATCAGATCGACGCAGCGCCGGAAGAGAAGGCACGCGGCATCACGATCAACACGGCGCACGTTGAGTACGAAACGGCCACCCGTCACTACGCGCACGTTGATTGCCCGGGTCACGCCGACTACGTGAAGAACATGATTACCGGTGCCGCCCAGATGGACGGCGCCATCCTGGTGTGTTCGGCCGCTGACGGCCCGATGCCGCAGACGCGCGAACACATCCTGCTGGCCCGCCAGGTCGGTGTGCCGTACATCGTCGTGTTCCTGAACAAGTGCGACATGGTTGACGACGCCGAGCTGCTCGAGCTGGTTGAAATGGAAGTGCGCGAGCTGCTGTCGAAGTACGACTTCCCGGGCGACGACGTGCCCATCGTCAAGGGCTCGGCTCTGAAGGCGCTGGAAGGCGACAAGACCGACCTGGGTGAAGGTGCCATCATGGCGCTGGCCGCTGCGCTGGACAGCTACATCCCGACGCCGGAGCGCGCAGTGGATGGCGCCTTCCTGATGCCGATCGAAGACGTGTTCTCGATCTCGGGCCGCGGCACCGTGGTGACCGGTCGTATCGAGCGCGGTATCGTAAAGGTCGGTGAGGAAATCGAAATCGTCGGTATCAAGCCGACGGTGAAGACCACCTGCACCGGCGTTGAAATGTTCCGCAAGCTGCTGGATCAGGGTCAGGCGGGCGACAACGTTGGCGTGCTGCTGCGCGGCACCAAGCGTGAAGACGTGGAGCGTGGTCAGGTTCTGGCCAAGCCGGGCTCGATCAAGCCGCACACGCATTTCACGGCCGAGATCTACGTGCTGTCGAAGGAAGAAGGTGGTCGTCACACGCCGTTCTTCAACGGCTACCGCCCGCAGTTCTACTTCCGTACGACGGACGTGACCGGCTCGATCGAGTTGCCGGCCGGCACCGAAATGGTGATGCCGGGTGACAACGTGTCGATCACGGTGAAGCTGATCGCCCCGATCGCGATGGAAGAAGGTCTGCGCTTCGCGATCCGCGAAGGCGGTCGTACCGTCGGCGCCGGCGTGGTTGCAAAGATCGTCGAATAATTAGTACAATCGTCAGCTTTTGCGCCGGGTGGCTTGTGCTACCCGGCTTTGCTCTTTCGCTCTTTGGGAAAATCCAATGCAAAGCCAGAAGATCCGTATCCGCCTCAAGGCATTCGACTATCGCCTGATCGATCAGTCGGCTCTTGAGATTGTGGATACCGCAAAGCGCACCGGTGCCGTCGTTCGTGGTCCCGTGCCGCTGCCGACCCGCATCGAGCGTTTCAACGTGCTGCGTTCGCCGCACGTGAACAAGAGTTCGCGCGATCAGTTTGAAATCCGTACCCATGTTCGCCTGATGGACATCATCGATCCGACCGACAAGACCGTCGACGCATTGATGAAGCTCGATCTGCCGGCGGGTGTGGATGTCGAGATCAAGCTTCAGTAAGTGCAGTCTTTTCCGGCGTTTTTTTTGCCGGTAAGCGTCATCGGATGTTCCGGTGGCAGTTGAAACGGATCCCGGTCAATCGCAACCGGGATGAGGAGAAAAACATGACTCTAGGCCTTGTGGGTCGCAAGGTCGGCATGACGCGTATTTTCACCGATGACGGGCAAACCGTTCCGGTGACGGTCGTGGATGTGTCGAACAATCGCGTCACCCAGATCAAGACAGCAGAAACCGACGGTTACACCTCGGTGCAGGTCGCTTTCGGCAAGCGTCGCGCTACTCGCGTGAACAAAGCCGCCGCAGGTCATTTCGCCAAGGCAGGTGTCGAGGCCGGTGAGGTGCTGCGTGAATTCCGTGTGGACGCTGGCAAGCTCGCCGAATTCAAGGCGGGTGATGTGATCAGCCCCGCCTCGGTGTTTTCGGTAGGCCAGAAGGTCGATGTGACGGGTACGTCCATCGGTAAGGGCTTTGCCGGTGCCATCAAGCGCCACAACTTCTCGTCCAACCGTGCGTCGCACGGTAACTCGATCTCGCACAACTCGCCGGGTTCGATCGGTATGGCGCAGGACCCGGGTCGCGTTTTCCCGGGCAAGCGCATGGCCGGTCACCTCGGTGACGTCAAGTGCACCCAACAGGGGCTGGAGGTCGTGCGTATCGACGAGGCCCGTCAGCTGCTGCTCATCAAGGGCGCAATTCCGGGTTCCAAGGGCGGCGACGTTGTCGTGCTGCCGGCGGTCAAGGGCTGAGGAGAGCGCGATGGCTGAATTGAAGGTTTTGAACGACGCCGGTCAACAGGCGGCGACGGTGCAAGCACCGGACGCGCTGTTCGCCCGCGAGTACAACGAAGCGCTGGTTCATCAGGTGGTCGTGGCCTATCAGGCCAACGCTCGCCAGGGTACCCGCGCTCAGAAGGACCGTACGCTGGTCAAGCACACCACGCGCAAACCGTGGCGTCAGAAGGGCACCGGTCGCGCACGCGCCGGTATGTCGTCCAGCCCGCTGTGGCGTGGTGGCGGCCGCATCTTCCCGAACTCGCCCGACGAGAACTTCTCGCAGAAGGTCAATCGCAAGATGTATCGCGCCGGCATCGCCGCGATCCTCTCGCAGCTGGCTCGCGAAGACCGCATCGCTGTGGTCGAGAGTTTCAATGTCGAGGCTCCGAAGACCAAGCTGCTGTCGAGCAAGCTCAAGGGCATGGGTCTGGATTCGGTGCTCGTGATCACCGACGAACTCGATGAGAACCTGTTCCTGTCTTCGCGCAACCTGCACAACGTGCTGGTCCTGGAAGCGCACGAGACGGATCCGGTTTCGCTCATCCGCTTCGGCAAGGTGCTGGTCACGCGCAGCGCGATGAGCAAATTCGAGGAGATGTGGGCATGAGCAACTTTTCGCAGGAAAGGCTGATGCAGGTTCTGCTCGCGCCGCAGATTTCCGAGAAGGCGACCTTTATTGCCGACCGTAACAACCAGGTCGTGTTCAAGGTTGCGCCGGATGCTACCAAGCCGGAGATCAAGGCTGCGGTCGAACTGCTGTTCAGCAAGGGCGACAACAAGATCGAAGTCCTGTCGGTTCAGGTCTTGAACGTGAAAGGCAAGATCAAGCGTTTCGGCCGCACGTTCGGCCGTCGCAGCGACTGGAAGAAGGCCTTTGTGCGCATCAAGCCGGGCCAGGACATCGAGTTCGCTGAAGGAGGGGCTGTCTAATGGCACTCGTCAAAGTCAAGCCGACTTCGGCCGGCCGCCGCGCCGTCGTCAAGGTCGTCAATCCGACCCTCTACAAGGGCCGTCCGGTTGATTCGCTCACCGAGAGTCAGAACAAGACCTCGGGTCGCAACAATCACGGCCGGATCACGACCCGTCACAAGGGTGGTGGTCACCGTCAGCAGTATCGCGTGATCGACTTCCGTCGCAACAAGGACGGCATCGTCGCTACGGTCGAGCGCATCGAGTACGACCCGAACCGTTCGGCGCATATCGCGCTGCTGTGCTACGCCGATGGCGAGCGCCGCTACATCATTGCTCCGAAGGGCATGGTGATCGGTCAGCAGGTGGTCAGTGGTTCGGAAGCGCCGATCAAGTCGGGCAACGCTCTGCCGCTGCGCAACATTCCGGTCGGTTCGACGGTGCATTGCATCGAAATGACGCCGGGCAAGGGCGCGCAGCTGGCGCGCGCTGCGGGTACGTCAGTTCAGTTGCTGGCGCGCGAAGGCACCTACGCCCAACTGCGTCTGCGTTCCGGTGAAATCCGTCGTGTGCACGTTGAGTGCCGCGCGACCATCGGCGAAGTGGGCAACGAAGAAAACAACCTGCGCAAGCTTGGCAAGGCCGGCGCAACCCGTTGGCGCGGTGTGCGTCCGACGGTTCGCGGTACCGTGATGAACCCGATCGATCACCCGCACGGTGGTGGTGAGGGTCGTACCGGTGAAGGCCGCGTTCCCGTCAGCCCGTGGGGTCAGCCGACCAAGGGCTACCGCACCCGCAGCAACAAGCGCACGAGCAACATGATCGTGCAGCGCCGCTACAAGCGATAAGAGGTAGGCAATGGCACGTTCAATCAAGAAAGGCCCGTTCGTCGACGCCCACCTGCTGGCCAAGGTGGACACGGCTCGCGCGTCGAATGACAAGCGTCCGATCAAGACCTGGTCGCGTCGTTCGACCGTCCTGCCGGACTTCATCGGTCTCACCATCGCCGTGCATAACGGTCGCCAGCATATTCCGGTCTATGTTTCGGAAAACATGGTCGGTCACAAGCTGGGCGAGTTTGCGCTGACCCGTACGTTCAAGGGTCACACCGCAGGCAAGAAAGCGAAGAAGTAAGGAGCGATGACAATGGAAACCCGTGCAAATCTTCGCGGTGTGCGTCTGTCGGCGCAAAAGGGTCGGCTGGTCGCCGATCTGATCCGCGGCAAGTCGGTCAGTCAGGCTCTGAATATTCTGGCTTTCAGCCCCAAGAAGGGCGCAAAGATCATCAAGAAGGTCGTCGAGTCCGCAATCGCCAATGCCGAGCATAACGATGGTGCCGATATCGACAGCCTCAAGGTGAAGACCATTTACGTGGAAAAGGGTGTTGTGCTCAAGCGCTTCACCGCCCGGGCCAAGGGACGCGGTAATCGCATCGTGAAGCCGACCTGCCACGTGTTCGTCACGGTTGGAGACTGAAGGTTATGGGACAGAAGATTCATCCGACCGGCTTCCGTCTGGCGGTCACGCATAACTGGGCTTCGCGCTGGTTCGCGTCCAGCAAGGACTTCCCGCGCATGCTCAATCAGGATCTGCAAGTTCGCGCGTTCCTGAAGAAGAAGCTGGCGCACGCGTCCGTCGGCCGCGTGGTCATCGAGCGCCCGGCGAAGAATGCCCGTATCACCGTGTACTCGGCCCGTCCGGGCGTGGTGATCGGCAAGAAGGGCGAAGAGATCGAGCTGATCAAGGCGCAACTGGCCAAGATGATGGGCGTGCCGGTGCACGTCAACATCGAGGAAATCCGCAAGCCGGAGATCGATGCGCAACTGATCGCCGATTCGATCGCCCAGCAGCTCGAGAAGCGCATCATGTTCCGCCGCGCGATGAAGCGCGCCATGCAGAACGCAATGCGCCTCGGCGCCCAGGGCATCAAGATCATGTCGTCGGGTCGCCTGAACGGTATCGAGATTGCTCGCCGTGAGTGGTATCGCGAAGGTCGCGTGCCGCTGCACACGCTGCGTGCAGACATCGATTACGGTACGTCGGAAGCGAAGACGACCTACGGTGTGATCGGTATCAAGGTGTGGGTGTTCAAGGGTGAGATGCTCGCCCGCGGCGAAGCGCCTGCTGTTACCGAAGAAAACGATAACGCACGTCGTCCGCGTCGTGACGGTCGTCGCCCCGAAGGCGACAACCGCCCGGCAGGCCGCCGTCCCGCTCGTGATGCGAAGCCCGAAGGCGGCGCACCGGCAGGGGATGCCGACGTGAAGTCCACTCAGCAACGAGTCAGAAAGTCAGGAGCTAGCAATGCTGCAGCCGGCGAGAAGAAAGTACCGTAAGGAGCAGAAGGGCCGCAATACGGGCCTCGCCACCCGCGGCACCAAGGTTTCCTTTGGCGAGTACGGTCTCAAGGCCACGTCGCGCGGTCGTCTGACGGCTCGTCAGATTGAATCCGCACGTCGTGCGATGACGCGTCACATCAAGCGCGGTGGTCGTATCTGGATTCGCATTTTCCCCGACAAGCCGATCTCGAAGAAGCCGGCGGAAGTGCGTATGGGTAACGGCAAGGGCAATCCGGAATACTGGGTTGCGGAAATTCAGCCGGGCAAGGTGCTGTACGAGATGGACGGCGTCGACGAGGCGCTGGCGCGCGAGGCGTTCCGCCTGGCAGCAGCCAAGCTCCCGCTCGAAACCACCTTTGTCGTGCGACAGCTGGGGTAAGCGATGAAAGCCAAGGATCTGCGGACGAAAGATGCCGCTGAATTGAACAAGGAGTTGATGGATCTCCTGAAGGCGCAGTTTTCGATGCGCATGCAGAAGGCCACTCAACAGCTGACCAACACCAGCGAACTTAAGAACGTGCGCCGCGATATCGCGCGCGTTCGTACCCTGCTGCAACAGAAAGCGAGTACGAAATGAGCGAGACCAATCAAAAGGTTCATCGCACGCTGGTCGGCCGAGTGGTCAGCGACAAGATGGACAAGACCGTGACCGTTCTGGTGGAGCGTCGTGTGAAGCACCCGCTCTACGGCAAGGTGATTATGCGGTCGAAGAAGTATCACGCGCACGTCGAAGGCCTCGAAGCGCACGAAGGCGATCTGGTTCAGATCGAAGAGTGCCGCCCGATCAGCCGTACGAAGGCGTGGAAGGTTACGCAGGTTGTAGAACAGGCTCGCGTGATCTGAAGATGTATTTCAGGGAGGGGCTTGTGTAGTCCCTCCCTGCGTGCTATTGTGGCGCGCTTTGCTTCGCCGAGCCTCAAAGTTTTGTTGGGCTCGTCCTACACCCTGACGGGTCCAAGACTGACCGCTCTCAGAGCGGGATAAGTTGGAGATAACAAATGATCCAGATGCAATCCATGCTGAACGTGGCCGACAACACCGGCGCGCGCTCGGTCATGTGTATCAAGGTGCTGGGTGGTTCCAAGCGCCGTTACGCCGGTATTGGCGATGTGATCAAGGTCAGCATCAAGGATGCTGCGCCCCGCGGTCGCGTCAAGAAGGGCGAGGTCTATAACGCGGTGGTTGTTCGCACTGCGAAGGGTGTGCGTCGTCCGGACGGTTCGCTCGTGAAGTTCGACGGCAATGCCGCAGTGCTTCTGAACAACAAGCTCGAGCCGATCGGTACCCGCATTTTCGGGCCGGTCACGCGTGAGCTGCGCGGCGAGCGTTTCATGAAGATCGTTTCGCTGGCGCCGGAAGTTCTCTGAGGCCAGGCTGGAGAGTCAGATGGAAAAGATTCGCAAGGGCGATGAAGTGGTGGTGCTGACGGGTAAGGATCGCGGTCGCCGCGGTACCGTGCTGCGTCGCGTTGATGAGCGCTCGGTTCTGGTTGAGGGCGTAAACCGCGTGAAGAAGCATCAGCGGCCGAACCCGATGAAGGGTCAGCAGGGCGGCATCGTCGAGAAGGAAATGCCGATCGACATTTCGAATGTTGCGCTGTTCAACCCGGCCACCAGCAAGGGTGATCGTGTGGGCATCAAGACGCTTGAAGACGGTACGAAGGTCCGTTTCTTCAAGTCGAATGGCGAGTTGGTCAAGGCTTAAGGAACGACAATGGCGCGCTTGCAAGATTTTTACAAGGCAACCGTTGTGGGCGATTTGACGGCTCGCTTCGGTTACAAGTCGGTGATGGAAGTTCCGCGCATCACCAAGATCACGCTGAACATGGGTGTCGGCGAAGCGGTGGGTGACAAGAAGGTTCTTGAACACGCCGTGGGCGACATGGTCAAGATCGCTGGTCAGAAGCCGGTCGTCACCAAGGCCCGTAAGGCCATCGCGGGTTTCAAGATCCGTGAGGGTTATCCGATCGGCTGCATGGTGACGCTGCGCGGTCCCCGCATGTTCGAATTCCTGGATCGTCTGATCACCGTGGCGATGCCGCGCGTGCGTGACTTTCGTGGTGTGTCCGGCAAGGGTTTCGACGGCCGTGGCAACTACAACATCGGCATCAAGGAACAGATCATTTTCCCGGAAATCGAGTACGACAAGGTCGACAAGGTCCGTGGAATGAACATCAGCATCACGACGACCGCCAAGACCGACGAGGAAGCCAAGGCTCTGCTCGCCGCGTTCAAGTTCCCGTTCAAGAATTGAGGTTGCCATGGCCAAGTTGGCATTGAAAAACCGTGAAGAGAAGCGTGAGAAGTTGGTCGCGAAGTTTGCTGCCAAGCGCGCTGCGCTCGAGGCTGTCATCGCTGACATGTCCGCGTCCGACGAAGATCGTGCTTCCGCTCGCCTGAAGCTGCAAGCGCTGCCGCGCAATTCCAGCCCGACGCGTCTTCGCAATCGTTGCGAGCAAACCGGGCGTCCGCGCGGTGTGTTCCGCAAATTCGGTCTTTGCCGCAACAAGTTGCGTGAAGCGGCCTTCCGCGGCGAAGTGCCCGGCATGGTCAAGGCTAGTTGGTAACAGGGGTACAAGATGAGCATGAGTGATCCGATTGCGGACATGCTGACCCGCATCCGCAATGCACAAATGGCACAGAAGGGCTCTGTTGTCATGCCGTCCTCGAAACTCAAGGTGGCGATCGCCGGGGTGCTGCAGTCCGAAGGTTATATCGACGGTTTCAGCGTGCGCACCGATGGTGGCAAGGCTGAGCTGGAACTGGTCCTGAAGTATTACTCGGGCCGCCCCGTCATCGAGCGCATCGAGCGCGTCAGTCGTCCTGGTCTTCGCGTTTACCGCGGCATGGACGATCTGCCTCGCGTGATGAACGGTCTGGGTGTGGCCATCGTTTCGACGCCCCGTGGCGTCATGACCGATCGCAAGGCCCGCGCCGAGAAGGTCGGCGGCGAAGTGCTGTGCATCGTGGCTTGAGGACGAAGACATGTCACGTATTGCAAAGAATCCAGTTGTTGTACCGAAGGGTGTCGACGTTGCCCTGAGCAACGGCGAGCTGTCGGTCAAGGGTCCGCTCGGCCAGATCCGCCGCGTGATCAACCCGGCTGTTTCGGTCACTGTCGATGGCGGCGAGATCCGTTTCGGTCAGATCGAAGGCGCCGAGAATACCAAGGCGCTTTCCGGGACCATGCGCGCGCTGGTCGCGAACATGGTTCAGGGTGTCACCCAGGGTTTCGAGCGCAAGCTGCTGCTGGTCGGCGTGGGCTACAAGGCGCAGGCGCAAGGCGACAAGCTGAACCTGTCGCTTGGTTTCTCGCACCCGGTCGTTCATCAGATGCCCGAAGGCATCAAAGTGGAAACGCCGGCGCCGACGGAAATCCGCATCAAGGGTGTCGACAAGCAACTCGTTGGTCAGGTCGCCGCTGAAGTCCGCGCGTATCGCCAGCCCGAGCCGTACAAGGGTAAGGGCGTTCGCTACGCGGACGAAGTGGTGGTGATCAAAGAGACCAAGAAGAAGTAAGGGTGACGAACATGGACAAGAACATTTCCCGTCTGCGCCGCTCCCGCCAGACCCGTGCGCGCATCGCCCAACTGAAGGCCGTTCGTCTGTCGGTTCACCGCAGCAACAGCCACATCTACGCGCAGGTCTATTCCGGTTGCGGCACCCGCGTGCTCGCGGCTGCGTCGACCATCGAAGAGTCGGTGCGCAAGGAAGTGAGCAACGGCGGCAACGTGAAGGCGGCCACGCTGGTCGGCAAGCTGATTGCCGAGCGCGCTCGCGCGCAAGGTATCGAGCAGGTGGCATTCGATCGTGGTGGTTTCAAGTACCACGGCCGTATCAAGGCGCTCGCTGAGGCCGCCCGCGAAGGCGGTCTCAAGTTCTAACTGATCAGGCGACTCAAGCGATGGCTAAACCGCAACGCAAGCAAAACCAGGCCCAGGAAGAACGCGACGACGGCCTGCGTGAAAAAATGGTGTCGATCAACCGTGTCACCAAAGTGGTGAAGGGTGGTCGTATTCTCGGTTTCGCGGCTCTGACCGTGGTCGGTGACGGCGACGGCGGAATCGGCATGGGCAAGGGCAAGGCGCGTGAAGTGCCGGTGGCCGTGCAGAAGGCGATGGAAGAGGCGCGTCGCAAGATGGTTCGTGTGAGCCTTCGCGATGGCAGCTTCCATCATCCGATCGTCGGCCACCATGGCGCGTCGACCGTGCTGATCCAGCCGGCCGCAGCCGGTACCGGCATCATCGCCGGTGGTCCGATGCGCGCCGTGTTCGAAGTGATGGGCGTGACGGACGTCGTCGCCAAGTCGCTCGGCTCGTCGAATCCTTACAACCTCGTGCGCGCCACGCTTAACGGCCTGCTGCGCATGAGCACGCCGTCGGAGATTGCCGCCAAGCGCGGCAAGACCGTGGCGGACATTCTCGGCTGAGGTCTGTGATGGCTGATAAAACTCTGAAGGTCACTCTGGTGAAGAGCCTGATCGGTCGCAAGCAGGATCACCGCGCCACGGTGCGCGGCCTGGGTCTGCGCCGTCTGCATCACACCGTCGTCCTTGAGGACACGCCGGCAGTCCGCGGCATGGTCACCAAGGTGTCTTACCTGCTGAAGGTCGAGGCTTAAATGGAACTGAATGACATCAAGCCCGGCGAGGGCTCGAAGCACGCGCGCCGTCGCGTCGGTCGCGGCATGGGCAGTGGCCTGGGCAAGACCTGCGGCCGCGGCCACAAGGGTCAGAAGTCGCGTTCGGGCGGCTGGAAGAGCGTCGGTTTCGAAGGCGGCCAGATGCCGCTGCAGCGCCGTCTGCCGAAGCGTGGCTTCACGTCGCTGACGCGTGCCCGCAACGAGGAAGTCAATCTTTCGTCGCTGTCGCGTCTGCCGGTCGAGGACGTTGATCTGCTGGTGCTCAAGCAGTTTGGCCTCGTGTCTCGCGACGCGCTGTCTGCCAAGGTGGTTCTGTCGGGCGAGATCACCCGCCGCGTCGTGCTCAAGGGCATCGGTGCGACCAAGGGTGCGCGCGCGGCGATCGAAGCCGCTGGCGGCCAGGTCGGAGAGTAAGCGTTGGTTACTGCCGCCCAGCAGCCCGGCCGTAGCGCCAAGTTCGGTGATCTGTGGCGTCGCCTGTGGTTCCTCGCAGGCGCGCTGCTGGTCTATCGCCTCGGTGCGCACATTCCGGTCCCGGGTATCGATCCTGCTCGTCTCGCGGAACTTTTCCAGGGGCAGCAGGGCGGCATCCTCGGCGTATTCAACCTGTTCTCCGGCGGTGCGTTGTCGCGTTTCACGATCTTCGCGCTGGGGATCATGCCGTACATCTCGGCGTCGATCATCATGCAGCTGCTCACCGTCGCAGTGCCGTCTCTTGAGGCGCTGAAGAAGGAAGGTGAGGCGGGCCGTCGCAAGATCACGCAGTACACGCGTTACGGCACGCTGGCGCTCGCGCTGTTCCAGGCCTTCGGTATTTCCGTTGCGCTTGAGTCGCAGCAGGGACTGGTGCTCGATCCGGGAATGATGTTCCGCTTCGTGACGATCTCGACTCTGATCACCGGGACAATGTTCCTGATGTGGTTGGGCGAACAGATCACCGAACGCGGCATTGGCAACGGTATCTCGATCATCATCTTTGCGGGTATCGCTGCAGGGCTTCCGGGTTCCATCGGCGGACTTCTCGAGCTTGTGAATACCGGTGCGATGCACGAGCTGACGGCGCTGTTCATCGTTGCGCTGGTGTTTGCTGTGACTGCAGTGGTGGTTTTCGTAGAACGTGGTCAGCGCAAGATCCTGGTCAACTACGCGAAGCGTCAGGTCGGTAACAAGGTGTATGGCGGACAGAGTTCGCACCTGCCGTTGAAGCTGAACATGGCCGGTGTCATTCCGCCGATTTTCGCGTCGTCGATCATCCTTTTCCCGGCGACGCTGGCCGGCTGGTTCGCAACGACGGACAGCACACGCTGGCTGAAGGATCTGGCCGCCACGTTGTCGCCCGGTCAGCCGATCTACGTGTTGCTGTATGCGACGGCAATCGTTTTCTTCTGCTTCTTCTATACGGCGCTGGTTTTCAACGCCAAGGAGACTGCGGACAACCTGAAGAAGAGCGGTGCCTTCGTTCCGGGCATCCGTCCGGGCGAACAGACGGCGCGCTATATCGACAAGATCCTGACGCGTCTCACCCTGGTCGGTGCGGTGTACATCACGCTGGTCTGTCTGTTGCCTGAGTTCCTGATCCTGAAGTGGAATGTTCCGTTCTACTTCGGCGGCACATCGTTGCTGATCATCGTTGTAGTGACGATGGATTTCATGGCCCAGGTGCAGGCGTACGTGATGTCTCATCAGTACGAGAGCCTTCTGAAGAAGGCGAATTTCCGCGGGGCTGGGTTCCCGACGCGTTAGGTAGCTATGTCCAAGGAAGATGTCATTGAAATGCAGGGTGAAGTTGTTGAAACCCTGCCGAATGCGACGTTTCGCGTGAAGCTCGAAAACGGACACGTGGTTCTCGGGCACATATCCGGAAAGATGCGGATGCACTACATCCGCATTCTGCCCGGTGACAAGGTAACGGTGCAGCTCACGCCTTATGACCTGAGCAAAGGTCGCATCGTGTTTCGCGCCAAGTAGGTCCGGCGTTTGGTTCCAGTTGGAGAAATGGGATGAAAGTCCAAGCATCTGTAAAGCGCGTCTGCCGCAAGTGCAAGGTGATCCGTCGCCACGGTGTCGTCCGCATCATTTGTGCTGATCCGCGTCACAAGCAGCGTCAAGGTTGACGTTAGCTAGTGGTCTTTGATAACATTTAAGGTTTCGCTTTTCGGGGTGACTGCATGGCCCGTATCGCCGGCGTTAACATTCCTAACCACCAGCACACCGAGATCGCTCTGACGGCGATTTTCGGGGTTGGTCGTTCCCGCTCACAAAAGATTTGCGACGCTGCCGGCATTGCCCGCACGACGAAGATCAAGGACCTCTCGGAGGCCGAAATGGATCGGCTGCGGGAAGAGGTCGGCAAGTTCACCATCGAGGGTGACCTGCGCCGTGAAGTGACGATGAACATCAAGCGCCTGATGGATCTGGGCTGCTATCGCGGTGTTCGTCATCGTCGTGGCCTGCCGCTGCGTGGTCAGCGCACCCGCACGAATGCCCGCACCCGCAAGGGTCCGCGCAAGTCGATCGCTGGCGCCAAGAAATAAGCAATAGGACACGATCATGGTCAAGAGTGCTGCAAAAGTCCGGAAGAAGGTCAAGAAGAACGTCGCGGAAGGCATCGCGCACATTCACGCTTCCTTCAACAACACCATCATCACGATCACCGACCGTCAGGGCAACGCCCTGTCGTGGGCAACGTCGGGCGGCGCCGGCTTCAAGGGTTCGCGCAAGAGCACGCCGTTTGCAGCACAGGTGGCCGCAGAGGCCGCTGGCAAGGTCGCTGTCGAATGCGGTGTGAAGAACCTGGAAGTCCGCATCAAGGGTCCCGGCCCGGGTCGCGAGTCGGCCGTTCGTGCGCTGAATGCGCTCGGCATCAAGATTTCGTCGATCACCGACATCACGCCGATCCCGCACAACGGTTGCCGTCCGCCCAAGCGTCGGCGCATCTAAGAGGAATTAGAGAATGGCTCGTAATCTCGACGCGAAGTGCCGTCAATGCCGTCGTGAAGGCGAAAAGCTCTTCCTGAAGGGCGAAAAGTGCTTCACCGACAAGTGCGCCATCGAGCGCCGCTCGTATGCCCCGGGGCAGCACGGACAAAAGTCCGGCCAGCGTCTGTCCGGTTTCGGTCAGCAGCTGCGTGAAAAGCAGAAGATCCGTCGCATCTACGGCGTGCTCGAGCGTCAGTTCCGCCGCGTGTATGCCGAGGCTGAACGCCGCAAGGGTCAGACCGGCGAGAACATGCTGCAACTGCTGGAAAGCCGCCTGGATACGGTTGCTTACCGCATGGGTTTTGGCGCTTCGCGTGCCGAGTCGCGTCAGGTCGTGCGTCACAACGGCGTGCTGGTCAACGGCAAGCGCGTCAACATCCCGTCGTACGAAGTGCGTCCGGGTGATGTGGTCGAGCTGACCGAACGTGCCAAGGGCCATCTGCGCTCGAAGGGCGCGCTCGAAGCCCAGGCTTCGCGCGGTTTCCCCGAGTGGCTGGACGTCGATTCCAAGGCTGCACGCGGCGTGTTCAAGTCGCTGCCGGCCCGTACCGACCTGCCCTCGACGATCAACGAAAGTCTGGTCGTCGAACTGTACTCCCGCTGATCGCTGGTGCGATCAGCCTGCTGACGTCACTGAGGACTGCAGATGCAAAGCAATGCTCTCTTGAAACCGCGAATCATTGACGTACAAAATCTTTCCCCGGCTCACGCACGCGTTGTGATGGAGCCGTTCGAACGCGGGTTCGGGCACACGCTGGGCAACGCGCTCCGTCGCATTCTCCTGTCGTCGATGCCCGGCTACGCGCCGACCGAAGTGCAGATCGAAGGCGTTCTGCACGAGTACTCGACGCTGGACGGCGTGCGTGAAGATGTGGTCGACATCCTGCTGAATCTGAAGGGTGTCGTGCTGAAGCTGCACAACCGGTCCGAGGCTTACCTGCGCCTGTCGCGTAACGGCGAAGGCGTCGTGACGGCTGGCGATATCGAAGTCACGCACGATGTCGAGATTGTCAACCCGGAACACGTGATCGCTCACGTTGCGCCGGGTGGCAAGCTGGATCTCCAGTTCAAGATCGAACAGGGCCGTGGTTACGTGCCGGGTACCGTTCGTCAGAGCTCTTCGGAGAACAAGGCGATCGGTCACATCGTTCTCGATGCGAGCTTCAGCCCGGTTCGCCGCGTGAGCTATTCGGTTGAGTCGGCGCGCGTCGAACAGCGTACCGACCTCGATCGTCTGGTGATGGATGTCGAAACCAACGGTGCTGTCGAGCCGGAAGAGGCGGTGCGCTACGCTGCCCGCGTGCTGGTTGATCAGCTGTCGGTGTTCGCCGAGCTGGAAGGTACGGCGCCGGCCGTCGAGCAGCGCAAGCCGGCGGTGATCGATCCGATCCTGCTGCGCCCGGTCGATGACCTGGAGCTGACGGTGCGTTCGGCCAACTGTTTGAAGGCCGAGAACATCTATTACATCGGCGATCTGATCCAGCGTACCGAGAACGAGCTGCTGAAGACCCCGAACCTGGGTCGCAAGTCGCTGAACGAAATCAAGGAAGTGCTTGCCTCGCGTGGTCTCACGCTGGGCATGAAGCTCGAGAACTGGCCGCCCGCCGGCCTCGATCGGGCATAACACCGTACCGGCGCACCGCGCCGGATACAAGATGAACCGGCCACCTGCCTGACCCGCGGTGGCCGCATAATTTATACGGAGTCACCATGCGTCATCGTAACGGTCTCAGAAAGCTTAACCGCACCAGCTCGCATCGCGAAGCGATGTTCCGCAACATGGCCGTGTCGCTGCTGCGCCACGAGGCCATCAAGACCACGGTTCCGAAGGCCAAGGAACTGCGCCGCGTCGTCGAGCCGCTGATCAACCTCGGCAAGACGCCGAACCTGTCGAACCGCCGCCTCGCCTTCTCGCGTCTGCGTGACCGCGAAGTCGTGTGCAAGATCTTCGACGTGCTCGGCCCCCGCTATGCTAACCGCAATGGCGGTTACCTGAGCATCCTTAAGATGGGCTTCCGCGTCGGCGACAATGCGCCGATGGCATTCGTCCAGCTGATGGATCGCCCGGACGAGAGTGCGGAGCCGGTTGAAGTCGCCGAGTAAGCGAGTTCCATCGGTATCAAACGAAAAGCCCCGCGATGCGGGGCTTTTTGTTTGGGCGTCGTTCGCACACTGTCGCGTAGTGGAGTGTGCGTGATGGAGTCGCGGCGTCAGGCCGCGCTGGCGCTGTCGTCCTGCCAGAGGGGCGTGTGCTGCTGCAGGACTTCATGGAATACGTCACCGAGCATCACGAGCACCGGCCCCTCGGGTGTTCCCGCGGTGCCCAGCAAGGCGCCGATCGGTTGTTCCGACAGCCCCTGCAGCGTCGTGAAGCCCTCGCGCGATGCCGGGTGACTCGCGTTCTCGACCAGCGCTACCGGAGTAGACGGGTCGCGCCCGTAGCTCATCAGTTCGCGTGCAATCGCCATCGATTCGTGCGCGGCCATGTAAAGCGCCAGCGTCGGTGTGTCGGCATTGGCGCGCAGCGCCTGAGAGGGATGTTCGCCCTCGCCGGCACGCGGCGTCAGCAGCGCAACGCTGCGTGCGATGCCCCGACGCGTCAGTGATACGCGGAGTTGCGCGCTGGCGGCGCTGGCCGCTGTGATGCCCGGAACAACCTCGTACTCGATACCCGCTGCGGCCAGCGCATCCATCTCTTCCTGAGCGCGACCGAACAGCATCGGATCGCCGCCCTTGAGACGCACTACCCGGGCATGCGTGCGCGCGGCGTGGATGAGCTTCTGGTTGATGAAGCGCTGAGCGGCGGACTGCTTGCCGCAGCGCTTGCCGACAGCAATGTGCTTGGCCTGAGGTGCGAGCGACAGCACGTCGTCGCCGATCAGCGCGTCGTGCAGCACGACCTCGGCTTCGGCGAGCAGCCGGACCGCGCGCACGGTCAGCAGGTCTACTGCGCCCGGACCGGCGCCGACCAGCCAGACCTTGCCAGAAGAGCGGTGTTCAGCCGGCCTTGACATGGAGACCGCACTCCTTGCTTTCCGGGTTCTCCCACCACCAGCGTCCGGCGCGGATGTCCTCGCCCGGCGAGATCGCGCGGGTACAGGGCTGGCAGCCGATGCTCGGGAAGAAGCGCTCGTGCAGTTCGTTGTACGGGACTTCGTGCGTATGGATGTAGACCCACACCTCGCGCTCGGTCCAGTCGGACAGCGGATTGAACTTCTCGATACCGTGACCTTCGTCGAATTCGCGCGTTGGGAGTGCGCTCCGCGTCGCCGATTGCTGGGCCCGCATGCCGGTGATCCAGGCCTTCTTGCCGGCCAGCGCCCGCTTCAGCGGCTCGACCTTGCGCATCGCACAGCAGGCCTTGCGCAGGTCCACCGAGTTGTAGAAGGCGTTGATGCCGTGCTTGCGCACGTACTCTTCAACCGCCTCGTGACGCGGAAAGAAGGTGACCGGGCGCGCACCGTAGTGCTGTTCCGCCTTCGCCATCAGGTCGTAGGTCTCGGGCGGCAGGCGGCCGGTGTCCAGCGTGAAGATCTCGATCTCGAGTGCGTTGCGCTGGATCAGGTCGGTCAGCACCATGTCTTCCGCGCCCATGCTGCTGGCGAAGCCGATGGGCTGGAACTCGGCGGCGGCCTGCCTCAGCAGTTCGGTCGCCGCCGCGGTCTTCTGCGCCACCGTCGCGCGCATCGCGTCGGTGATGTTCGGATGGATCAGCGGGTTCTTCATGCGATCGCCTTCTGCCCAATGCGCCGACGGAACACTGGCGTGATGCCGTCGGTGGAGGTCTGGTAGGGCGTGGTGAAGTCGTTCAGCGCAGCAATGCAGCGCTCCGGCTTCTGGTCGGCGCGCAGCAGATAGGCGTCGAAGCCGGTGCGGCGGAAGAAGAACATCTGGTCGCGCAGCACGTCGCCCAGCGCGCGCAATTCGTTGCGGTAGCCGTAACGGGTGCGCAGGATGAAGGCGATCGAAAAGCCGCGGCCGTCGATGAACTTGGGGAAGTTCACGCCGATCAACGGCAGCCGGTTCAGATCGCCGCCGAGGCTTTCCGCCAGTTCGGCCGGTTCCTCGTGACTGTCCAGCCAGACCGCGATCTCGCCCGCGGCAACGCGTGCCGCAAGCTCTTCACGACGGCGCAGCCACACGGTCAGCGGGATCATTACCTTGCCGGCCGGCACTGCACAGGCGGCGACCACGTCCTCGGGTGCGGCCGGTTCACCGGTCAGCTTGAACATGACCACCTTGCCGGCGGCCTTGCGCACCGGTTCGGTCGACTCCGGCAGTTTCACCCAGGTCCATTCGTTCTCTGCGAGCGCGTTGCCGCGGATCAGGTCAGCCATGGGCCACCTCGGCTTTCTTTGCGGTTTCGCCGTACACGCGGGCCTTGAACGGCGCGACGCCGAGCCGGCGTACGGTGTCGAGGAAGCGCTCTTCCGGCGTGCGCGCCTCGACATAGGTTTCGATGAGCTTCTTGATCACGCCCGGCACTTCGTCCGCTGCGAACGACGGGCCGATCACGTCGCCGAGCGACGTGGTGTTGCCCTGGGCGCCGCCGATCGACACCTGGTACCACTCGGAACCGGCCTTATCGACGCCGAGAATGCCGATATGGCCGACGTGATGGTGACCACAGGAATTCATGCAGCCGGAAATGTTCAGCTCCAGGTCGCCAATGTCGTACAGGTAGTCCAGATCGTCGAACTCGGCCTGGATCGCCTGCGCGATCGGGATGGACTTGGCATTCGCCAGCGAGCAGAAGTCGCCGCCCGGGCAGCAGATCATGTCGGTCAGCAGCCCGATATTGGGCGTCGCCAGTCCGTGCGCGCGCGCGCCCTGCCACAGGTCGTAAAGGTCGGCCAGCGCTACGTCGGCGAGCACCAGGTTCTGTTCGTGCGTCACGCGCAGTTCGCCGAAGCTGTAGCGGTCGGCCAGATCGGCGACGGCTTCCATCTGTTCCGACGTGATGTCGCCCGGTGCGACGCCGTGCGGCTTCAGCGACAGCGTGACCGAGCGGTAGCCCGGACGCTTGTGCGCACGCACGCAGCGTGAGACCCAGCGGGCGAAGGCGCGGTCTTCGGCGAGGTGCGCATCGAAGGACGCATCGCGCGCGGGGCGGGCGGGAGCGTCCGGATCCGAGAAGGCGGCGCGGGCCAGATCGAGTTCGGCTTCGGTGACGGTGGCGATGCCGTCGCGCTCCAGCTGCCATTCCTCATTGACCTGACGCGCGAACTCCTCGGCGCCGATCGCCTTGACCAGGATCTTGATGCGCGCCTTGTAGGCGTTGTCGCGGCGGCCGTACCGGTTGTAGACGCGCAGCACGGCGTCGAGATAGGTCGGCAGGTGCGGCCAGGGCAGGGCGTCGTGAATGACGCTGCCCAGTATCGGGGTGCGACCCATGCCGCCGCCGACGATGACGCGTACCAGCACTTCGCCCTTGTCGTCGCGGTAAAGCTGAAGGCCGACGTCGTGCGCATAGGTCACCGCACGGTCTTCAAGCGTGCCGCTGACGGCGATCTTGAACTTGCGTGGCAGGAAGGCGAACTCCGGATGGAAGGTCGACCACTGGCGCAGCACTTCGCAGTACGGACGCGGATCGACGATCTCGTCGGGGGCCACGCCGGCGAAGGGGTCCGTCGTGATGTTGCGGATGCAGTTGCCCGAGGTCTGGATGGCGTGCATTTCCACCGTCGCCAGTTCGGCCAGGATGTCAGCGGTGTCCTCCAGCTTCGGCCAGTTCAGCTGCATGTTCTGGCGCGTCGTGAAGTGACCGTAGCCGCGGTCGTAGCGGCGGGCAATGTCGGCCAGCTTGCGCAACTGCACACTGGACAGCATGCCGTAGGGTACGGCGATGCGCAGCATCGGCGCATGGCGCTGGATGTAGAGGCCGTTCTGCAGACGCAGCGGGCGGAATTCGTCTTCCGACAGTTCGCCGGCCAGATTGCGCTGCAACTGGTCGCGATACTGGGCGACGCGCTCGATCACCAGCGCGCGGTCGTAATCGTCGTAGCGATACATAAGGGTGGTCCAGTCATGGGTGTCCGACCCATGCCGGACTACCCGTTGCCCTCTTTCAGCCTAGAAGGTTCAGGCTCAGTTTTCCGCCGATGCCGAACAGCATGCTGGCCAGCAGCGGACGCAGGAATCGTTCGGGCATGCGCGCCGCGATCTGGCTGCCGAGCGCGATGCCGGGCAGCGAACCGACCAGCAGCGCGCCGAGCAGCGTCCAGTCGACATTGCCCAGCCACCAATGGCCCATGCCAGCCACCAGGGTCAGCGGCACGGCATGCGCGATGTCGCTGCCGACGATGCGCACGGCAGACAGCCGCGGATAGAGAAATACCAGTGCCGCCGTGCCAAGCGCGCCAGCGCCCACCGAAGAGATCGTCACCAGCAGACCCAGCACTGCGCCGGTGGCGATGGTCAGCACCCGCAGATGGCGTTCGCGGAATTCGCCGATGCCCGGCCGCTCGGCCAGAGCCTGCAGACGGGCTCGGAAAAGCAGCGCGCACGCAGTCAGAACAAGCGCCACACCGAGCGTACCGCTGATCAGCGACTGGCTGCCATAGGCCGAGCCGGAATGCGTCGATAACCACCACAGCGTCAGCGCCGCCGCCGGCACGCTGCCGGTGCCCAGCGCAGCGACGATGCGCCAATCCACTGTTCCATTGCGACCATGCACGACCGCACCGCCCGCCTTGGTCACGGCCGCGTACAGCAGATCGGTGCCGACCGCGACCGCCGGGTGGATACCGAACAGCAGCACCAGCAGCGGCGTCATCAGCGAACCGCCGCCCACGCCGGTCAGACCGACGATGGCGCCGACGAAAAAGCCAGCGACCGAATAACCGAAATCCATGAATGCACTTTCTGCACTTTAAGGCGACCGAGGGTAGCGGCCTTCGAAGATAATTGGAAATGCTTTGAAGTAAGATCGAAATGACTTCCAGTGCTAATTGGAGTGGGACATGAACCTGCAACAGCTGCGTTACATCGCCGAAGTCGCCCAGCGCAACCTGAACGTGTCCGAGGCGGCGCGCGCGCTGCACACCTCGCAGTCCGGCGTGTCGCGGCAGATCAGCCTGCTGGAGGAGGAGCTTGGCGTCGATGTGTTCGTGCGCCAGGGCAAGCGACTGGTGGCGATCACCCGACCCGGCGAGGAGGTGGTCGCCATTGCCCGCCGCATGCTGCGCGACATCGGCGCGCTGCGTCAGGTTGGTGATGAATACGCCAGCGGCGACCTGGGGCGGCTGTCGATCGCCACTACCCATACCCAGGCGCGCTACGTGCTGCCGCGCGTGCTGTCGGAGTTCCTGCGCGCCCACCCCGGGGTGCAGATCGAACTGCACCAGGGCAATCCGACGCAATGCTGCGAATTCGTGCTGTCCGGCGCGGCGGATCTGGCGATCGCGACCGAAGCGATCGACGACTACGAACAATTGGTCAGCCTGCCCTGTTACCAGTGGAACCGCTGCCTGATCGCGCCACCCGGTCATCCGCTGCTCGACGTGAAACCGCTGACACTGGAAGCGATCGCCGCCTGGCCGCTGATCACCTATGACTTTTCCTTCACCGGCGGATCGCGCGTGAACCAGACCTTCGCCGAGCGCGGGCTGACGCCGCGTGTAGCGCTCAGCGCAATCGACGCCGACATCATCAAGACGTACGTGGCGCTGGGTCTCGGCGTCGGCATCGTCGCGCAGATGGCGTTCGATCCGGAGCAGGACCGCGGACTGCGCGCGGTCGATTGCGCCCATCTGTTCGAGTCGAGCACCACGCGTATCGGTCTGCACCGCAACGCCTGGTTGCGCGGCTACACCTACGCCTTCATCGAGGCCTTCGCCGCCTCGCTCACCCGTGATGTGGTCGACCGGGCGCTCGGCCGCGGCTGAAGGTTTTCATCGGCCGGTAACTTCGCCGGGCGACAGTGTCGGAATTGTTTCCACTCAAGATCCGACCATGACCGTGGCGCCCCTGCATCCCCTCCATCTCGATCCGACCGGCCGACATGCCGTACTGGCCGGCGTTACCTACCTTGCAAGCGCACCGCTGCAGGCAAAGGACGGGCGCTGCGTGCTCTATCTGACCGAGGCCGCCCAGCCCGAGCACGTCTATAAATTCATCGGCCCGCTGCCGGATGGTGGGGCGCTGCAACATGGCGCGCTCTACGTCGCACGACTGGGCGACGCCGGCCACGGGCGCTGGTTGCCGCTGGTGCCCGCGCGCCAGGGCTTCCTGCTATGGGACGCACAGCTGAACGTGGCCGATGTGCTGGCCCGCCCTGCCGACGCCGCCCGCCGGGCGGGCGCCAGCCGCATCGACGCGCTGTTCTGCGTGCAGGCGCGCGCGGACGGTGGTCAGCTTCTCTTGTGCGACCACGCAGGCGCGGCACTGGTCTGGCGCGAGGCGCTGGGCGATGCGGCCAGTCTCAGCTTTGCCTGGCAAGGGGCGGCGCCGTGCAGCGACAGGCCCGCCGCAGCGCTTTCGCCGGATCGCACTCGCCACGATACGCAGCCGGTCGCCGGCTGACCGGCCTGCGCACGCCGTCCTCCGCGCGGCTCCCGTGACGCGGTCGCGGGCGGCAGCGGCGGGCTGCGGCCTATACTCCGGCGTCTGTTTACATCGACAGCCGCCCATGACCCGCTTCCGCTTCTCCCTCGTCGCAGCGCTGTGCGCTGCCGGTCTGCTTGGCGCTGGACCGCTGCAGGCGGCCGACGGTGCCAGCCGCTACTACGAGGATGCCCTGGTCCGCTTCGAACGCAAGGACGACGCCGGCGCCATCATCCAGCTCAAGAACGCACTGAAGGCCGATCCCGGCTTTCTCGCCGCGCACATGCTCATGGGGCGTGCGGCGCTGCGCAAGGGTGACTACGCAGCGGCCGAGGTCGCGCTGAACGAGGCGCGTCAGCGCGGCGTGTCGCGTGCCGAGTACATCGTTCCGCTGGCGAACCTGCTGGTATCGACCGGGCGCCAGAAGGAAGTGATCGACACGCTGTCGCCGGACGATCTGCCGCCCGGAATCCGTTACGAAGTGATCGTGCTGCGCGCCAAGGCGCATCTGGAACTGGGTCAGTATCCGCAGGCCTTGTCGACGGTGCGCGAGGCGCGTGCGCTGAATCCGTCGTCCGCCTCGGCGGTCGTGATGGAGTCGCGCATTGCGCTTCAGGCTGGTCGCCCTGCGGAGGCGGCCACGATGGCCGAACAGGCGACCACGCTGGCACCCAATGATTCCGACGCCTGGGGCATGCGTGCCGCGGTTGCCTACGCGACCGCACAACTGCCGGTGGCCCTGTCGCATTACGACCGCGCGCTGCAGCTGGCACCCGACAACAGCGAAGCCTTGCTCGGCCGCAGCTCGGTGCTGATGGACCTCGGGCGCATGCCGGAGGCCAAGCAGTCCTTGCTGACCTTGTCCAAAGTCGATGTGAACGAGCCGCGCTCAGCCTACCTGCGCGCGGTGATCGCGGAATCGGAAGGCGACCGTGCGGCGGCGCGCAAGCTGCTCGGCGAGGTGGTCGGGCTGGTCGATCCTTTGCCGCGGTCGGTCCTGACCAGCCGCTCCCATCTGGCGCTGATCGCCGGCCTGTCACATCTGAGCCTCGGTGGGGCGGTCAAGGCCAAGGAGTATTTCGAACTGCACATCCGCTTCTTCCCGTCGCAGATGGCGGCACGCAAGCCCCTGGCGTCGCTGCAGATCGCGATGGGTGAAGCGGCCGCGGCCGTGTCGACGCTCGAACCGCTGATGCGTACGGCAAGCGGTGCGCGTGATCCCGAGGCACTGACGCTGATGGCCAGCGCGTACAGCCGCCTGAAGCGCCACCAGCAGGCGACCGAACTGCTCGAGCAGGCGGCAAAGCTGGGCGCGTCCTCGCAGACACAGACCTCGCTCGGGTTGAGCCTGATCGACGCGAAGCAGACTGCGCTCGGCATCGAGCAACTGCGCAATGTGCTGAAACAGGATCCCGGTCAGGCGCGCGCCAGCACCGCGCTGGCGCTCGTTGCGCTGCGCGACAGCCAGCCGCGCAAGGCGGTCGAACTGATGGAGGCGGTGGTCAAACGCGAGCCGGACAATCTCGCGGCGCTGAACCTGCTTGGTGTGTCGCGCGCGGCGGCCGGCGACTTCGCCGGCGCACGCAAGGCCTACGACAAGGCACTCGCCGCCGACCGCAATTTCGACAGCGTCAAGCTCAACCTGGCCAAGCTCGAAGTTGCCGAGGGCAAGCCCGATCAGGCTCGTGCGCGCCTCGATGCGTTGATCAAGGAAAAACCCAACAGCGCCTCGGCGCTTTACGAAAAGGCCATGCTCGACGCCGCGACAGGGCGCGCCGCGGACGCGCTGCGCGGCCTCGAAACCCTGCACGACAAGCACCGCAACCATGTCGAAGGCCATGTCGCGCTGATCGAGCTCTACCTGCAGACCGGCGCGTCGGACAAGGCGCTGGAAGCAGCCAAGGGCGTCAGCCAGGGACAGCCGGGCTATCTGGCCATCCAGGCGGCACTGGCCCGTGTGCAGCTGGCGCGCGGCGACGCGGCCGGCGCGCGTGCCACGCTGACCTCGATGACCCGGGTTGCCGATTTCGATCCGTCAGCCCAGTACCGCATCGCCCAGCTGCAGCGCATGGCCGGCAATCCGGCCGGCGCCAGCTACAGTCTGGAGAAGGCCCTGCAGGGCGATCCGAACTATCTGCCCGCCAGAATCATGCAGGGCGAGCAGATGCTGGCCGAAGGGCAGCTCGACAAGGCGGAGGCGCGTGCGCAGGAACTGCTCAAGTCACCGGCCGCGCCCGCCGAGGTGCACCGACTGGCGGGCGATGTCGCGATGGCGCGCGGCCAGTGGCAGAACGCGATCACCCACTACCGGAACGGCCTCGGCAAGGGCGGCAACGTCGAACTGGCGGGGGGGCTGTACGAAGCGCATCGTCGTGCCGGCAACGCGGCCCAAGGGCGGGCGGCAGTGGAGACGCTGGTCAAGGAGCGTCCGCGCGATCTGGCATTCAAGCTGCTGCTGTCGCAGGCGCAGACCGACGCCGGCATGCTGCGCGAGGCAAAGGCAACACTGGAAGCCGTGCTGAAAACGGGCGGCGATTCGGCGCCGGTGCTCAACAACCTGGCTAATCTGCAATGGCAGACCAAAGACGCAGCTGCGCAAGCGACGGCCGAACGCGCGTTCAAACTGGCGCCGGCAGACCCGCTGGTGCTCGACACGCTGGGCTGGATACTGGCGCAGAAGGGCCAGACTGACGCCAGCCTGCGCCACTTGCGCGAGGCGCGATTGCGCAGTCCGCAGAACCCGGAAATCCGCTATCACCTCGCCTGGGTGCTGGCGAAGACCGGCCGGAAGGCAGAGGCCCTGCAGGAACTGGACGCCGCGCTGCAGCCGGGCCGGACCTTCCCGGATGCGGACAAGGCCAGGGCGCTGCGCAGCGAGCTCGGCGGACGATGAAACATCTTGTCGAAATTATTTACAGCACACATTTTCACAGTCTTCATGTTGTTGTTTTTAAAAGATTAAGTACTTCTGGCCCTAAAATTGCTAGGAAGGTATCAAGACAGCAATGTCCCCTTCTGACCAAGGAAAGACAATGAACAAGAAACTGATCAATGCAATCGGCGCCGTGGTGATCGCGGGTTTTGCCGGTGCGGCCTCGGCGGCGCAGTACAGCTGGTCGTTCACCTCGACCGCTACCTCGCACGTCGGCGCCAGTGGTTTCGGCTCCAACATCTCCGAATATTCGTCGATGACCTACACCAACGGCGCAGGCCAGTCGGTGAACATCCAGGGCTTCGCCAACACCGCTTCGGGTTCGACCATCGAGCGCGCCTACCTGACCTACCAGGGCAGCAGCGGTCTGGGCATGACGAGCCGTGATTCCTCCTCGAACGACGAGGTGAACAGCTACGGTTACGCGACCAATCCCGATCACGCCATGGACAACGAAGGCGCGATGGAAGGCATGCTGTTCTCGTTCGGTTCGGAAATGAATCTGAATCTGGTCGACATCGGCTGGTTCAGCGGCGATTCCGACATCACGGTGTATGCATATACCGGAGCCTCCGTGGCTGATATCAATACCACGGTGACGGGCAAGACCTTCTCGACGCTGAGCGGCTGGACCAAGATCGGCGACTTCACCGGCAACAGCGACCCGCGCAGCACGACCAACGGCACCTACTCGCGCTACTGGCTGGTGACGCCGGGTTCGTCGTCGGACTACAAGGACTACATCAAGCTGGCTGGCGTGACCGCAACGACCAAGCCGACCACGCCGCCGCCGGCCGTTCCGGAACCGGCGTCGCTGGCGCTGATCGGCACCGCACTGGCAGGCATGATCGCGGTGCGTCGTCGCAAGACGGCCTGAGCGGATCTCCCCGCACCTGAAAAACCGCGCTTCGGCGCGGTTTTTTTTCGCCTTCTTTCAGAGCGTGGTGCCGTCCTCTTCCTGTGCCTGCAAGGCCCACATCTGGGCGTAGGCGCCATCCAGCGCCAGCAGTTCGCTGTGACTGCCGCGTTCGATGATGCGGCCGGCGTCCATCACCAGGATCTGGTCGGCGTCCATGATGGTGGACAGCCGATGCGCGATGATGAGCGTCGTGTGGCCGCGCGCCACCTGTTCGAGCTGGCCCTGGATCGCCTGTTCGGTCTTCGAGTCGAGCGCTGAAGTGGCTTCGTCGAAGATCAGTATCGGCGGGTTCTTCAGCAGCGCGCGGGCGATGGCCACCCGCTGCTTCTCACCGCCCGACAGTTTCAGCCCGCGCTCGCCCACCTTGGTTGCATAGCCGTCCGGCAGCTTCTGCACGAAGTCGTGCAGTTGCGCGGCGCGGCTGGCGGCCTCGACCTCGGCGGCGGACGCCGTGACCCGGCCGTACTGGATGTTGTAGTGGATGCTGTCGTTGAACAGCACCGTGTCCTGCGGAACGATGCCGATGGCGCCGCGCAGGCTGTCCTGCGTGAGCTGGCGGATGTCGGTGCCGTTGATCGTGATGCGACCGCTGCCTTCGGCCACGTCGTAGAAGCGGTAGAGCAGTCGCGCCAGCGTCGATTTGCCGGAGCCCGAGTGGCCCACGACGGCAACGCGATGGCCGGCCGGTATCGTGAAATCGACGTCGTGCAGAATCTGCCGTGCCGGCTCGTAGCTGAAATTCACCTGCTGGAAGCGTACCTCGCACGGGCCGTCGGCCAGCGTCAGCGCGTCCGGCGCGTCAGCGACTTCGCGGTGCGTTTCCATCAGCGCGAACATGCGCTCGATGTCGGTCAGCGACTGGCGGATTTCGCGGTACAGCACGCCGAGGAAGTTCAGCGGAATATAGAGCTGGATCATGAAGGCATTGACCAGCACGATGTCGCCGATGGTCATGCGGCCTTCGGCCACGCCGACCGTGGCGCGCCACATCATCAGCGTCACGCCGATGGCGATGATGAAGGCCTGGCCCATGTTGAGCCAGGACAGAGACACCTGGCTGCGCTCCTGCGCGCGTTGCCAGCGCACCAGCTGTTCGTCGTAGCGGCGCGCCTCGAAGTCCTCGTTGTTGAAGTACTTCACCGTCTCGTAATTGAGCAGGCTGTCGATCGCCCGCGTATTGGCGGCCGAATCCAGTTCGTTCGCCTCGCGCCGTATCGTCGTGCGCCAGTTGGTCACGGTGACGGTGAAGGTGATGTAGAGCGCCAGCGTGACGAAGGTGATCAGCGCGAAGCTCGCTTCGTACTTCACCGCGAGGATGCTCAGCACCAGCCCGATCTCGACCAGCGTCGGCAGGATGGAGTACAGCGTGTAGCTGATCAGCGAGCCGATCGCCCGCGTGCCGCGCTCGATGTCGCGCGTCAGGCCGCCGGTCTGGCGTTCCAGGTGGAAGCGCAGTGACAGCGCGTGCAGATGGCGGAACACCTGCAGCGAAATGCGCCGCACCGCCTGCTGGGTGACGCGCGAAAACACGATTTCGCGCAGTTCGGTCAGCATCGAAGTCGAGAAGCGCAGCGCACCATAGGCGGCCAGCAGACCCAGTGGCACCAGCAGCGGCGCTGCTTCGAGCGCCGCGCGGCTGCTGGCGGCTGCCGGCGCCAGCGCGTCGATGATCTGCTTGAACACCAGGGGCACCGCGACGTTCGAGCCCTTGGCCAGTACCAGACAGGCAAGCGCGATCAGCACGCGCCATTTGTAGGCCCAGAGGTAAGGCAGCAGGTTGCGGATGGTTTCGGAATCGCGGCGGCGGGCGCCCGGCACGGTCGCGGCGGGCAGGGGGGCGGTGGCAGATCGTCTCATGGCCGGATTCTACGGGCTGCGCGGCCGCGTGCCAGCGCTATCGAAGCCGGCGCAGGCCAGGTGCATGCCTGCCGTGGAGGCGCGGGGCCTTTTGCTGCGGCCGCCGCGCTTGTACGGCCGCGTTACCGGGGCGCCGGCCGAGTCGAGGTCTGCAGACCGCTCTCACAAGGTGCTCGCCGCCGTGCCGATCACGCGGCTTCGCAGCAACGACCCTCGGCAGCGCCGAACAGCGTGTGCCGCCAGCCCTCAGACCAGCAGCGTCAGCCAGGCGGCACCGACCGACAGCAGCACGCCGGGCACGACCTGCAGGGCGAAGGCGCGGTCACCGGTGGTGACGGCGACGATGAGCTTGCTCGACGCATTGGTGGTGAAGCCGGCCAGTATCGGCAGCACCGCCTGCTCGGCCGTGATGCGGCCGCCGGCCTGCAGCGAGGCAACCGCGGCCGCCGCCGAATGGGCGTCGGCGAAGCCTGCCAGCGCTGCCGCCAGGCCTGCACCGCTGGCGCCGTAGCGGTCGGTCAGGAAGGCGGTGATCAGCAGCAGCACGCCCATCGTGGCGGCGAACAGCATGGCCAGCCGCGGGTTGAAGGGCCGGCCGGGCGGCGGCGTGTCGCCGTCGCGCGTCCGCACGCTGCGCAGCGCGATCAGCAGGCCGTAGGCCGCGGCGGCGACACCGGCCGCCAGCAGCGGCAGCGCTATCGCACGCAGCACGGCCGGACTGGTCGCCGCCAGCAGCACGGCGAGATAGACCACAGTCGCCAGCGACGACAGTACGGCGCCGGACACCGCGCCCGCGCGCAGCGCCGGGTCGCGTCGCGCTTCGGCACCCATGGCGGCGATGGTGGCGGTGCTCGACACGAAACCCGAGGCGAAGCCGGCGAAAGTGAGGCCGAGCGCCGGACCGGCCGCGCGCAGCGCGATATGGCCGCAGGCGTTGATCGCCATCATCAGTACCGCCAGCGTCCACAAGGTGCGCGGGTTGATCGCCCCGAGCGGGTCGACCGTGCGGTCGGGCACCAGCGGCAGGATGACCAGCGCGGCAGCGGCCAGCAGCAGGCCGTCGTGCACCTCCTGTTCCGACAGCACGCGTACGACGAAGCGGTGCAGCTGGCTGCGCGCGGCCAGCGCGATCGCGACCAGCACACCGATGCCGATCGCCAGCCGCGCGTCGTGCATGGCCAGCGCACCGAGCATGAAGGTGAGCACCAGCGCGATTTCAGTGGTGAGGCCCGGGTCGTCCTCGCGCGAGCGGCGGTAGGACACGATGGCCAGCACGCCGACCACGGCGGCCAGCACGGCCAGCGTCGCGCCGCCGCCGAGCAGCATCGCGAGTGCGCCCAGCAGCGAGGTCAGCGTGAAGGTGCGCAGGCCGGCCGCGGCGCGGGCCGGGCCCTCGCCCTTGCGGCGCTCGCGCTCGATGCCGATGAGCAGGCCGATGCCGAGCGCGGCGGCCAGGCCGGTCAGCCGCGGATCGATGTCGGTGGGCATGGCAGGTGACGGAATGAGCTCATACCATTACCTTACCCGACGGCGCGCCGGTCTCCGGCCGCCGCATGTTGCGGAGACCTCTATCCATGCACACCACCGTGATCACCGTCGACGGCCTCGAAAGCGAGGACTGCGTCCATGAAATCACCAACGTGATCCACGAACTGCCCGGCATCAACACGGTCGAGGTCGCGCTGGCGACCGGCACCGTCAGCGTCGAGCACAGCCCGCTGGTCAGCGAAGCCGATATCCGGCAGGTGCTGGAAGACGAGGGCTACGCGCTCAAGTAGCCCACGCCGCACCCGCGTCAAGCCGCGCCAGCCGGCACGTTCGCGGGCCCGTCACATGCCTTTGGCGTAAGACGCATCGCCACAGCCGGCTCGGCGCGATCGCCAATGATCGGGTGCATTGATCGCATCCGCGTGCTTCATTCCGGTGCGTGCTCGAGCCTCTAAATCCATGCTTTGAAAAGGGTTTTTCAACCCCGCGCGGGGTGCGTGCGGCCGCAAGGCGGCGTGTGCATCCATTGATCGCATATTGATTGCACTCATCCGGGCGCCGGTGGCACGGCGCATGCGAATGGAAGGGCGAGCGTCTGAAGGACAGTCAATGTTCCGGACGCCACTTTCCTGATCGCATATCACCACCGGAGATTGCCATGCCCAAAGTCACCCGCCCCGCCAACGAGAAGGGCGAATTCCTCGTCGACTACGAAGAGAAGGTGTTCGAGGACGTGAAGGCCGAGCCCGGCGAGAAGGCGCTGGTCACCTTCCACACCGTCGCCTTCGAGGGGTCCATCGGTTTCGTCAATCTGCTGCAGGCCACGCGACTGCAGCGCAAGGGTTTCGACACCTCGGTGCTGTTGTACGGCCCGGGCGTCACGCTGGGCGTGAAGCGCGGCTTCCCGACGCTGGGCGACGAAGCCTTCCCCGGCCACCAGAACTTCAACAAGCAGATTTCGAAGTTCATCGAGGAAGGCGGCAAGGTATATGCATGCCGCTTCGCGCTGCAGGCGCTGTACGGCCACGGCGAAGGCGCGCTGATCGAAGGCATCCGTCCGATCAATCCGCTGGATGTGCTGGACATCATCCTGCTGCATCGCAAGGACAACGCCTTCATCCTCGATACCTGGACGCTGTGATCATGGGCGCCCGCACTTTCTTCGGAGCGCGGCATCCCTGCGCCATATTGCCGATCGGGCCGCGTCGGGACGAGCGGACCGCCGAGGCAAGGGCGGGCGGCGCCTGGCCGTGGGGCTCCGCTTCAGACTCGCCGCGCGTGGCGGCGACCGCGAATGCGTCGCCTCGCGCCTCGGGCACCTGGCCGTGGGAGGGCGCGACCGTTCTTCCCGCTGACCCGCGGTCGGATTCTGGCGCGGGCGTTCGCGGCGTGTCGCAAGCGGTCCGTCGTGAAGCGATCAATGGATCGGGGCGCCGGCCATGAGCGCGCCGCGCATCATCCGCGCTGCGGCCATCCAGATCGCGCCCGATCTCGAATCCACCGACGGTACGCTGGCCCGCGTGCTGGAGGCGATCGACGAGGCGGCGGACCGCGGCGCGCAGCTGGCCGTGTTTCCGGAAACCTTCGTGCCCTACTACCCGTACTTCTCCTTCGTACGGCCACCGGTGCAGATGGGCGCCGACCACCTGAAGCTGTACGAGCGGGCGGTGACGGTGCCCGGGCCGGTCACGCAGGCGGTCGCGGAGAAGGCGAAGTCGCGTGGCATTGTCGTGGTGCTCGGCGTGAACGAGCGCGACCACGGCAGCCTGTACAACACGCAGCTGGTGTTCGACGCCGACGGCAGTCTGCGGCTCAAGCGTCGCAAGATCACGCCGACCTACCACGAGCGCATGGTGTGGGGGCAGGGCGACGCCGCCGGGCTGAAGGTGGTCGACACCGCCGTCGGCCGGCTCGGCGCCCTCGCCTGCTGGGAACACTACAACCCGCTGGCGCGCTACGCGCTGATGACCCAGCACGAAGAAATCCACTGCGCCCAGTTCCCGGGCTCGATGGTCGGCCAGATCTTCGCCGACCAGATGGAAGTGACCATCCGCCACCACGCGCTGGAATCCGGCTGCTTCGTCATCAATTCCACCGGCTGGCTCAGCGACGAACAGATCCAGTCCATCACGCCGGACGCTGGCCTGCAGCGGGCGCTGCGCGGCGGCTGCCACACCGCCATCGTGTCGCCCGAAGGGGTCCATCTGGCGCCGCCGCTGACAGAAGGCGAAGGCATGGTGGTGGCCGATCTCGACATGGCGCTGGTGACCAAGCGCAAACGCATGATGGATTCGGTCGGGCACTACGCGCGGCCGGAACTGCTGAGTCTGGCCATCAACGACCGGCCCGCCTCGACCACGGTCGCCCTGCACGACACCTCACTCCGGAGCACTGCCGATGAGCACGATCACGACCCCCGACGCCTCCAGCCGGCAACTGATGACGGACCTGCAGTCGTACGGCTTGCGGCTGGCTGATCCGAAGGCCGGCGCACCCAGCCGCCGCGGTGGCGCGGGGCCGTCCGACCACAAGGCGGTGACGGTGGATGGCGTCACCATCATGGTGCCGGTGCATACCGGCAGCGCCTTTGCGTCGCCCTTCACGGCCGACGCACCGGACGCCGACGGCCGCGTGCAGATCCGCCGCGGCCACATTCCGATCGCGCTGGCGAGCTTTCCGAAGCAGCCGCGCTTCTATGCCTTGCAGACCCTGGACGGCATTCCGTATTCGCATATCGCGACGCTGCACGGCGCGGACGTGCTGGCGACCACGGTGCTGCAGACCTGCATTCGCTACGAAAGCCGACGCAAGGCCTGCAAGTTCTGTTCGATCGGCCAGTCGCTGGCGGCCGGCCGCACCATCGCGCACAAGACGCCCGAGCAGCTGGCCGAAGTGGCGCGCGCCGCCGTGTTGCTCGACGGCGTCAAGCACATGGTCATGACCACCGGCACGCCGGCCACGCCAGACCGCGGTGCGCAGGTGCTGTGCGATTCGGCGTTCGCGGTGCGCGCCGCGGTCGATCTGCCGATACAAGGGCAGTGCGAACCGCCGGACGACGACCGCTGGTTTGCGCGCATGAAGGCGGCCGGCATCGACACGCTGGGCATGCACCTCGAAGTGGTGACGCCGGCGCTGCGCGAACAGATCATGCCGGGCAAGGCCACGGTGCCGATGGCGCGCTACATGGAGGCCTTCGCGGCGGCGGTCGAGGTGTTCGGCCGCGGTCAGGTGAGCAGCTACATCCTGGCCGGGCTGGGCGACACGAAGGAGGCCATCCTCGACATGAGCGCGCAACTGGTCGCGCTCGGCGTCTATCCCTTCGTCGTGCCCTTCGTGCCGATCAGCGGTACGCCGCTGGAAGACCATCCGGCCCCGACGCCGGACTTCATGCGTTCCATCCTGGCGCCGCTCGGCGAAATGGTGTCCGTCGCCGGGTTGCGTTCGACCGATATCAAGGCCGGTTGCGGCAAGTGCGGCGCCTGTTCGTCGCTGTCCTCGTTCGAACGCACGGAGGCCGCCCATGCTGTCGGCTGACGCGAAGGACCTGTGCGAACTGCCGCCACGCTTCGCGCCCTGCGAATTCCGCATCAAGTGGGCGCATGGCGACTGGGAACACGACCAGGCGATGCGGCTGCGCCGCGCCGTGTTCTGCGTCGAACAGGGCGTGTTCCCGGGCGACGACCGCGACGCCATCGACGACCATGCGCAGATCATCGTCGCGCTCGCCTGTGTCGGCGGCATGCCGGACCAGGTGGTCGGCACCGTGCGCATCCACGAAGACCGCGCGAGCGATCCCGGCCTGTGGTGGGGTTCGCGCCTTGCCGTGCATCCGGCCTTCCGCAGCCAGGGCCGGCTCGGTGCCACGCTGATCCGCCTCGCGGTGACCAGCGCGCACGCGCGCGGCTGCCATACCTTCCTCGCGCACGTGCAGGCGCAGAACCTGCCGCTGTTCCGCCGCCTGCACTGGACGCCGCTGCAGGCGGAAACGCTGCACGGCCGGCCGCACTGGCTGATGCAGGCGCAGCTCGATCATTACCCGCCGTGCTACGACGTCTACACCGGCTTCGTCGCGCGCAGCGCCGGAGCGTCGGCATGACGCAGCCCGCGATGTCGCTCACCGAACTGACCGATGCGCTGCGTGGCAGCCCGGGCTTCGCACACAAGCGCGACATTTCCGACGTGATGGCCGCGCTCGGTCGCGCGCTGCCCGGCGGCGTCGCCGACATGGCGCAAGCGGTGGCGGTCGGCGACGACTGCGCCGCCATCCCCGATCCGTCGGGCGAGGGCTGGCTGCTGTTCGCGATCGAAGGTCTGGTCGAGGAATTCGTCGCACGCATGCCGTGGTTCGCCGGCTACTGCGGCCTCATGGTCAATGTGAGCGACATCTGCGCGATGGGTGGCCGGCCGATCGCGGTGGTCGATGCGCTGTGGAGCGACGGTGCCGACAGTTCCGAGCCGGTGCTCGACGGTCTCGCCGCCGCGTCGGCGCGCTACGGCGTGCCCATCGTCGGCGGCCACAGCAACCACCGCGCCGCGCGGGGCCAGCTGGCGGTCGCGGTGTTGGGCCGCGCGCGCAAGCTCATCACCAGTTTCGACGCGCAGCCGGACGACGACCTCATCCTCGCCGTCGACCTGCGCGGCGCCTTCGAGGAACCGTATCCGTACTGGAATGCGTCGACCCGTGCGCCGGCCGAGCGGCTGCGCGGCGACATCGAAATACTGCCGCGCCTGGCCGAAGACGGCCTGTGCGACGCCGGCAAGGACGTGAGCATGGCGGGCGCCATCGGCAGCGCGCTGATGCTGCTCGAATGTTCGGGCGTCGGTGCGCAGATCGACCTCGACAGCATCCCGCGCCCCGATGGCGTGCCGCTGCTGCGCTGGCTGCTGTCCTTCCCCAGCTTCGGCTATGTGCTGTCGGTGCGTCCGCAGCAGCGGCTGCGCGTGCTCGAACGCTTCGCCGCGCGCGGCATCGCGGCGGCGCGCGTCGGCCGCGTCACCGCGGCGCCGGAGGTGTGGCTGACCCAGCGCGGTGAGCGGGCGCTGCTGTGGAACGTGAAGGACCAGCCCTTCATCCGCGCTCCGCGGGAGACCATCGATGTCTGAGCCGCTGCGCATCGGCCTGCTGACGCACTCGGTCAATCCGCGCGGCGGCGTCGTGCATACGATCGAGCTGGCGCAGGCGCTGCGTGCACAGGGCCATGAGGTGACCGTGTTCGCGCCTGCCGCCGACGGCCAGAGCCTGTTCCGCGCCATCGACTGCCGTTTCGAGCCGGTGCCGGTCGCTGCCGCCGCGCGCGACGTCGTCGGCATGGCTCGCTCACGCATCGCCGCCTTCGTCGACCACCTCTCGCCGCGTCTCGAACCCGCGACGTTCGACGTGCTGCACGCGCAGGACGGCCTCGGTGCGAATGCGCTCGCCACGCTGCAGCAGCGTGGACGGATCGCCGGCTTCGTGCGCACCGTGCATCACCTCGACCCGTTCGCCGACCCGCAGCTCGCCGCCTGGCAGACGCGTGGCGTGCTGGCTGCGCGCGCGGTGCTGTGCGTGAGCCGGCTGTGGCAGCAAGCCTTGCAGGACGATCTGGGCGTGCAGGCGCACTGCGTGAACAACGGCGTCGATCTGGTGCGCTACACGAGCACGCCGGATGCGCGTGACGGCGCACTGGCGCAGCGCCTCGGCCTGCGCGGCGGCCCGATTCTCCTCGCTGTCGGCGGCATCGAGACGCGCAAGAACACGCGCCGCGTGCTGCAGGCCTTCGCCCTGCTCAAGCCGTCGTTGCCGCAGGCACAGCTGCTGATCGCAGGCGGCGCCAGCCTGCTCGATCACGCCGACTACGCGCAGGCCTTCCGCGACGATGTGTACGCCAGCGGCCTGAGCGCCGGGGAGGGGGGCGACGTCGTCATCACCGGCGCGCTCGACGACGCCGACATGCCGTCGCTGTTCCGTCTCGCCGACGTGCTGGTGATGGCCTCCACGCGCGAGGGCTTCGGTCTGGTCGTGCTGGAGGCGCTGGCCAGCGGCACGCCGGTGGTCGCCTCGCGTATCGCACCGTTCACCGAATACCTGGACGACGACACCGCGAGCTGGGCCGACCCGCTCGACACCGCTTCGATCGCGCAGGCGATGCGGCACGCACTCGATCCCGCACGCGCCGCACTGCTGCGTACGCCGCCCGCTGTGTGCCGTCGCTACAGCTGGGCGGCCAGCGCCGCGCGCCACGTCGACCTGTACCGCGCGCTGTGCATCGCACCGGCGCGCCAAACCGAAACCGTCTGAGGACTTCACATGCCCGCCATGCACTTCACCGTCCGCTGGCCGGACGCGACCGAAACCCGCTGCTACTCGCCATCGCTGGTAATCAAGGACTACTTCGCGCCGGGCGCCCGCTATCCGCTGCCCGACTTCATGGCTTCGGCGCGCGAGGCGCTGCATATCGCCTCCGAGCGGGTACGCGCGAAGTACGGCTTCGCCTGTTCGGCCGCGATGGACCAGCTGGCTGACCTCGAACAGCTCGCCGCCCGCTGGGGCGACGACCCGCACACCCACATCGAACTGGTCAGTTTCGACGAATGACCGCCGCAAGGAGAACGCCATGAGCACCCCCGAAACCATCCCCCATCTGCCGGTCATCATCGTCGGCGGCGGCCAGGCCGGCCTGTCGATGAGCGCCTGCCTGCAGCAGTCCGGCATCGAACATCTGGTGCTGGAAAAGCACAGCGCGATGCACGTGTGGCGCACCCAGCGCTGGGACAACTTCTGCCTGGTCACGCCGAACTGGCAGTGCGCGCTGCCCGGCCACGCCTACGACGGCGCGGACCCGCACGGTTTCATGAAGAAGGACGAGATCAATGCCTGGCTCGACGCCTTCCGCCGCAAGGTGAATCCGCCGCTGCGCGAGGGCGTGTCGGTGCAGCGCGTGACACCGCGGCCTGACGGCGGCTTTCACGTGTCGACCTCGGCCGGCGACTGGACCGCCGACCAGGTGGTGGTGGCCAGTGGCGGCTATCACGTGCCCATCGTGCCGCGCATGGCCGAACGGCTGCCGGCCGGCATCACGCAACTGCACTCCGAGCAGTACCGCAACGCCGACGCGCTGCCGCCGGGCGCCGTGCTGGTGGTCGGTTCCGGCCAGTCCGGCGCGCAGATCGCCGAGGATCTGCATCTGGCCGGCCGCATCGTGCATCTGGCGGTGGGGGACGCGCCGCGCTGCGCCCGCTTCTACCGCGGTCGCGACGTCGTCGACTGGCTGGCCGACATGGGTTACTACGACATGCCGGTGACTGCCCACCCCTTGCGTGAGGGCGTGCGCGACAACACCAATCACTACGTCACCGGCCGCGATGGCGGACGCGACATCGATCTGCGCCGCTTCGCGCTCGAAGGCATGCAGCTCTACGGACTGCTGCAGGACTACCGCGACGGCATGCTGCAGTTCGCACCCGGCCTGCGCGCTGCGCTGGACAGCGCGGACCGCACCTACAACGGCATCAATGCGGCCATCGACAAGCACATCGCCGAGCGCGGCATCGCAGCACCGCCGCCGTCCGTTTATGAGCCGGTATGGCAGCCGGACGAGGAGCGTGCCGCGCTCGATCCGGTTGCCGCCGGCATCACCAGCATCATCTGGTGCATCGGTTTCTCGCCGGATTTCCGCTGGGTCGATGCGCCGGTCTTCAACGGCCGCGGCGATCCGGTGCATGTGCGCGGCGTGACGCAGCAGCCGGGGCTGTACTTCCTCGGGCTGCCCTGGCTGCATACCTGGGGCTCTGGCCGCTTCTCCGGCGTGGCGCGCGACGCCGAGTTCCTGGCAGCGCGCATCGCTGCATTGCGCGCCGCGCAGCCCGCCGACGCAGAGGCGCTGACATGCTGATGGACAGCGCCGAGCGCCTGCAGTCTTCGTCGGCGCTGCAGCAGCACTACTGCGCCGGCATGCCCCAGCTTGGACTGTATGGTCTGGCGGAAAACTGGCTGCTCAAGGAATGCGGCCATCTGCACTGGATGGCGATCGCGCGCGCGCAGGGCATGCAGCTGCCGGAGTTCGTCGACGCTGCCGGTCGCAAGAGCTATGCGGCGCTGACTGCGGTGCATCTGCGCGAGGCGCGGCTCGACTCGGTGGCAGAGAACGCGCCGTTCTCGCTGACGGTACGTGCCGTGTCGCCCGGCCGCGCCCAGCACTTCAGCGCGCAGACCTTGCGCACCGGCAACACGCGCGCGGCGCGCATCGAACTGCTGTCCGCCTTCGTGCGGCGCGACGCGGGCAGCAACCGCAGCATCGTGCGCGCGCCGGTCGAAGGCGCGGAGTGCGGCGACCGCACGCTGACCGATGCGGCGCTGTCGCTGCAGGCGCGCGCCCGGCTGTTCCGCACCGGCGACGGCGTCGCCCGCATGGGGCTGCAGCCGGCTGCACGTGGAAGCGTGCTGCGCGCCGTCGACATCACGCCGTGCCCGCACAACGATTTCAACGGTGCCGGCCTGCTTTACTTCGCCAGCTTTCAGGCGCTGGCCGACCGCGCCGAACTGGCCTGCTTCGGGCTGTGCCCGGCGCTGACCGCCGAGCGGGAACTGTATTTCTACGGCAACATCGACCCCGGCGAAACGGTGCGTTTAGAACTGCTCGCCGCGCGCGACGACACGTCCGAGTTCGCGCACTGGTGGCGCGTGCGCCGCTGTGCCGACGGCGAGCGCATCGCCGACCTGATCACCCGCAAACGACGACTGCCCTGAACCGACGCCGATGGACAAGACCTCGCAGCACTGGCTCAAGCGCATCCGGTCGAGCAACAAGCCGGCCTATCTGCTGATCGCCGACCTCATCGCCGAGGACGTGCGCAGCGGGCGGCTGACTCCGCGCGACCGTCTGCCGGCGCTGCGCGATCTGGCCGACACGCTCGAACTGAACTACACGACGGTGGCGCGTGGTTACGCCGAGGCGCGCAAGCGCGGGCTGATCGACTCGCGTGCCGGCATGGGCACCTTCGTCCGCGGCTCGACGCCGGGCATGGCGCTGCGCGGTGGCAGTGCGGCCGAAATGACGATGAACCTGCCGCCCGAACCGCAGGAGCCGGCGCTGCTGGCCCACTTGCGCGACAGCGCGGCGCAGCTGATGGCGCAGTCCGACTGGAACGACCTGCTGCGCTACCAGGACTTCGGCGGCACGCGTGAAGACCGTGCCGCTGGCGTGCACTGGCTGCGCCAGCGACTGCCGCTGTGCGCGGTCGAACGCGTGCTGGTGTGCCCGGGCATCCACAGCGCGCTGACCGCGCTGGTGTCGCTGCTGGCGCGGCCGGGCGAGACGATCTGCGTCGAGTCGCTGACCTATCCCGGCATCAAGGCCATCGCCGCCCAGCTCGGGGTGCAGCTGCATGCGCTGCCGCTCGACGACGACGGCCCCAGCGCCGACGCCTTCGAGCACGCCTGCAAGACGCTGAAGCCGCGGGCGTTGTACTGCAACCCGACGCTGCTGAATCCGACCACCGGCACGGTCACCCGCGCGCGGCGCGAGGCGCTGGCCGACGTCGCGCTGCGCTACGCCATCCCCATCATCGAGGACGACGCCTACGCCATGCTGCCGCCCGAGGTGCCGTCGCCGCTGGCCGCACTTGCGCCGGCGCTCACCTATTACATCGGTGGCCTGTCCAAGTGCTTCGGTGCCGGGCTGCGCGCCGCCTACGTGCACGCGCCGGGGCCGCGCCAGGCCGAGCGGCTGGCCGGCGCACTGCGCGCGACCACGGTCATGTGCTCGCCCATCACCACCGCGCTGGCCACGCGCTGGATCACCGACGGCACCGCCGAAGCCATGCTGCAGGCCATCCGTGCCGAATCGGTGGCGCGCCAGACGTCAGCGGCGCGGCTGCTGGCCGGGCACGCGCTGCGCGCGCAGCCGGAGAGCTTCCACTTCTGGCTGCCGCTCAGCTCCGACTGGTCCATGGTCGAGTTCGCCTCCAACCTGCGCGCCCAGGGCGTGGCCGTCGTCGCCAGTGCCGCCTTCAGCACCGACGGGACGCCACCGGACGCAGTGCGCGTCTGCCTCGGCGGCCCGATGTCGCGCGAGGACTGCGACATCGCGCTGCGCCTGATCGCCGACACGCTGGAACACCCGATGCATCCGCATGCGAATGTGATGTGAGGGCAGGGGCCAGGGACCAGGGGGCAGGGGCTGGAGGGCGTGGCGCCCGGGCGCACGCATGGGCTGTGGCCGGCAGCCCGGATGTGCATGGCGCGGCATCTGCCTGTCGGCTGCTTTTACACCGACCTGTCCGAGGAATGGCATTGGTGGGCCCTGGCGAACGTAAGCCATTGCTTTTGCGGGAGAGTGACGTCGGTCGGGCCCGCACTGGTGCAGCTCTTGCTCGCGGTCTGTTGTATCGTGGCTTTCCAGCAGAGGAGCACTATCAATGAGCGTGACGAACAGGGCATTCGTTGCCGCGGGACTGTTGGCTTCCATCGTCGCCGCTGTTCCGGCGCAGGCGGCAAGCCTGTCCGGTTCCTACACGGCGGACGATTACGCAACGGTCTATCTGTCCACCGATCTGCTTGCCGATGCCGGTGAGATCATCAGCGACAAGACCACGCTCTGGGGGGCCAGCGAGAGCTTCTCGGGTGTCGCGTTGGCGGCGGGGCAGGACTACTACCTGCTGATTCATGCGCGTAACGTGTTCAGCGGTCCGGCCATGTTCATCGCGGATTTCTCTATCAGCGGCGAAGGCTTCCGTTTCGCCAACGGCCAGCAGACCCTCAGCACCGGCACCGCCTACTGGACGGTGAATGAAAGCGGTTTCGGCGCGCCGGGTGCGACACCAGTGAGTCTCGGAACGAATGCCGGCCTGCAGATCTGGGGTCAGCGTCAGGGCATTTCGGCCGACGCCGAAGCGATCTGGGCCTATTACGCGGACTGGAGCGCCGGCTACAACGGTCCGGCGTATTTCGTCGCTCACATCGTGGCCGTGCCGGAGCCGGAAACCTGGGCGATGTTCGGTGCGGGACTGGCACTCCTGGCGACGCGCCTGCGCGCCGTGAAGCGCTGAACCGGGGCGCTTTCTCGCCTTCGGCGACTGAACGGAACCGGCGCTACCGGAACAGGAAGCGGCTGCGTTCGCTCGCCTGCTCATCCGCCCTGTCGCGCGGCCTGACCACGATGTCCAGCGGCTGCGCGCCGCGCAGCGTGCCGTCGTCGGGCGCGGATACGGTCAGTCTGAGGCTGGCCACGCTGTTCGGGGCGACGCGCAGACGGTCGTTGCCGACGACGGTCGCACCCGGCACGCCATCGATCTGTGCGACGTACTCGACCTCGTCGCGCGTCAGGTTGGCGACCTTCAGCAGGTAGGCGTTCTCGATGCGGCCGTCGGCCGTTTCGCGCATCAGCACGCCGCGATCGCGCAGCACGTCGAGTCGCACTTCGGGCCGGGTCACCATCTGCCACACGCCAAGCGCGGCGAACACGGAGAGCAGCGCGGCGTAGAGCTTCACGCGTGGCTGTACCGCCGTGGGGGCGCGTCCGGACAGCACGTGTTCGGACGCGTAGCGGATCAAGCCGCGGGCGCGGCCGACCTTGTCCATCACCGTATCGCAGGCATCGACGCACAGGCCGCAGTTGATGCAGGCGTACTGCACCCCGTTGCGGATGTCGATGCCGGTCGGGCACACCTGCACGCAGATCGTGCAATCCACGCAGTCGCCAGCGCCGCTGCTGCGCGCATGCGCCCGGGGCTCGCCGCGCAGCCTGTCGTAGCCGACCTGACGCGTGTGCGCGTCGGTCATCACGCCCTGGAAGCGCGAGTAGGGGCACATGTGCTGGCACACCGATTCGCGCGCGAAGCCCGCCTGCAGATAGGTGAAGGCGGCGTAGAACAGCAGCCAGAAGCCTTCCCACATGCCCACATCCCAGGCGGTGACGCGCGGCAGCAGATCGCGGATCGGTGTGAAGTAGCCGACGAAGGTGATCGCGGTCCACGCCGCCAGCGCGAGCCACAGCGCGTGCTTGGCGCCCCTGATCGCCGCCTTGCGCGGGCCCCAGGCTGCCGCGTCCAGCGCCCGGCGTGCGGCAGGCTTGCCTTCGAGCCGCGCCTCTATCCACGTGAACATCATCGTGTACACCGTCTGCGGACAGGCGAAGCCGCAGAACAGCCGTCCGGCCAGCGCGGTCACGAAGAACAGCGCCAGCGCCGCGACAATGAGCACGAAGGCGAACAGCAGCGCGTCCTGCGGCCACAGTACCCAATCGAACAGATAGAGCCGCTCGTGCGGAATGTCCATCCACAGCGCCGGCCGCACCGTATCGCCGTCGTGCCAGGTGAGCCATACACCGCCGTAGAACACGAGCTGGGTGAGCCACACCATGGCCCAGCGCCAGCTGTTGAAACGGCCGGATACCGCACGCGCATGCACGGTGCCCGGGCGGGGATGGAAAGTGAGTGGCACGGCGCGGACCGCGCCTCCCGCCAGCGTCGTATCGGTGTTCATCTGCAGGCTCCGGAAAGGGATGCCGGCAGTACACCCGCCGCAGGCGAACAGGGACAGATTCAGCGGAGTTGAATCAATATGGGCACAGATGGAATCCGTCGCGCCCCTTGATGCGGATCAAGTGACCGACGCGAGCGGATGCGGGATGCCCTTGTCGCCATAGGTGCGCACCACCTGCGCGATCACCACCTGATAGCCCTTGAGCCAGCGCGCCTGCAGCTGCTTCGCCCGGATGTGCTCCGGGTGAGTCATCAGTGCCTGCAGCGCGTCCATCGAATCCCAGTAATAGACGTTCGAGATCAGCCCGGTTTCGGCGTTCTCCCAGGCTTCCTCGCCGAGGTAGCCGGGAATGGCGCGGGCGACCTCGGCGATGATGGCGTCCAGCGCGTGGAAGTCGTCGTCGTACTGGCCCTTGGCGAAGGTGAAGGTGGAGGTGTACATGAAGGATGGCTCGTCGGAGAAACGTTCTGGAAAGATGACTTGGGGCAGCGGCCTGCACGAGAGGAAAGAGATCTTCGGGGGTGTCAACGCTGCGGTTGCGCGTCCCGCAGCACTTCCGTCGGAGCGATGGGCGACCTGTTGATGCTGTGCCGGCGATCAGGGCGCGCATTGTCCGCCGCGATCAGCATGCCTGCACGCCAGGGTGAAATAGCAAGCGTATATACCGTGACCTCGCGATATCGGGGAGCAGCCAAGTTTGGCCCGCTTCGGAAGCGCTTCGGCGCCGGGCCTGTGCATCGTGTCCGGCCCGCACCGTCTTCCGTGCCGCACCGCACCCAGCAGATCGAGACGATGTCCTTGCAAGCCGCCGGGATCACAAGTTCGGCCGATGCCAGTCCTCCTGCGTCGGTTCATACTGGCGCCAGCCGCATTCATGAGTCGGCAACCGATACCCTGCTCGGCGGCATCAGATGACCACGAAATTTCTGCTCGAGTACGCACGAATCCAGCACGTCTATGCACGTCTGGCGCGGAGCAGCTTGTCCAACCGGCAGGCGCGCGAGGTCGTCGAGCAGGGTTTCAGTGTCGTCGACGATTGGTACGACAGCGGGACGGTGACGGCAATGCGTGCTGCCGTACCCGAGGTCTCTGCGCTCACGGTTGAACCGCAATCGCCGTCGGTGCGCTCACTGCACGACGCGTCGTCGATGGCCGCTTTTGCGCCGTTCTTCGAGGACTCGCGCATTCGCGACGTGGTCGAGACCATCATGGGGGCGCGCGCTGAACGGGTGCGCGACTGGGCCCAGGTCAGGCTGGCGGACGGACCGCGCGGCGCTTTCGACGAGTTCTTTCACATCGACAGTTTCAAGCACCGCATCAAGGCCTTCCTCTATCTGACCGATGTCGGTCACGACGACGGGACGCTGGTGGTGGTTCCGAACTCCACCACGGGATTCTGGCGGGTTCCGCTTGCGCACGAGCTTTACAGCGTGGAACGGCGCAGCGCTGCAAGCTGGGACACCGAAGCGGCGTCGTATGGCGCCATATCGGGCCGCATCGAGAACCACTTTGCCGGCTGTCTGACGCATTACCGCGCCGAACTGCTGATGCGCCGGCGCAAGCTCTCACCGGTTCCGCTGCGCGGCAAGGCCGGCACGCTGGTCATCTGGGACAGCCGCTGCCTGCACAAGCACATCCCTTCGACGACGGATCGCCGGGTCATGCTCGAAGCCGTATTTGCGTGTGCCGGGGCTTATGGCTGAGCCGGTGGGGCCGCGTTCCGGGCCTCGATTCGCTGCTTGATCCGTTGCACTTCCTCGTAGAACTCGCCCACCACACCCTTGCCGCAGTAGCCCCGTTCGCGCATCAGGGCGTCCACCATCGCGCTGTCGAAACGCAGCATCGAGCCGAGGTGGGCTTCCATGTCCTCCTCATAGACATCCTGCGGATAGAGCCCGTCCTTGGCCGCCAGATAGCAGTTGAACAGGATGTCGATGATGAGCACCAGCCAGACGCGCTGCTGCTGGCTCTTCAGCGTGTACGCACCGCCCGGGCTGTACATCGCGGCATCCAGTTCGGAAATCGCCGGCACCTGGATGCTCAGTTCCTTCTTGCGCATCCATTGCTCGTAAATGGTCTGCAGGCTCTGGTTCTTTTCGGTGGTCCTGGTCAATCGGCTCACGCTGACGGCGATCCAGATGCCGACGGCGGCGTTGGCCAGGCCGACCAGGACGGCGGCCCAGTCCGCCGCCGATCCGGGCGCGGACAATATCTTTTCGATCATACGAAACTCCATTCCAACGCTGTCAGACACACCCTCTGACACAAGGAGAACGCCCACGCTTGAAGGCACAGGCAGCCTGAAGCGCGCTTTCCTTCACCCAGCGCGGCGCTCTTTCATCCCGCTGACAAGTCGCGCTCCTGCAGCGCCGGTGAAAGCGCTGCACTGTCGGCAGGCTGTCGTGCCCGTGCTTCAGAGCATGGAGGCGATCAAGCGTCCCAGGGTCGCGATCGCCTCGCGCTGCGCCGGACCCTCAGGATGCCCGAAGTTCAGCCGCACGAAATTCCTGAATTCGCGTTGCGCCGAGAAGATCGGCCCCGGTGCGATGCTGATCCCGCTTGCCAGCGCTTCGCGGTGCAACGCCAGCGTGTCGCAGCCCTCCGGCAGTTCCAGCCACAGGAAGTAGCCACCCTCGGGCTCGGCCATGCGGGTACCGGCCGGGAAGTAGGCTTCGACGTCGGCGACCAGCGTGGCCTGCTGGGCACGCAGGGTGGTGCGCAGCGTGCGCAGATGGCGGTCGTAGCCACCCTGTTTGAGGTAGTCGGCCAGCGCGTGCTGCAGCGCCGCCGGGGTGGCGAGGCTGAATGACAGTTTCTGCCGGCGGATCGCGTCGGCGTGGCGGCCGGCGGCGACCCAGCCGATGCGGAAGCCGGGAGCCAGGCATTTCGAGAAGGACGACACGTGCATGACGCGGCCGTCGCGGTCCAACGCCTTGCTGCACAAGGGTGCCTGTTCGCCGTGGTGCAGTTCGGCATAGACGTCGTCCTCGATCAGTGGCACGTCGTGGCGGTCGAGCAGGGCCATCAGCTGGCGGCGACCGTCGTCGGGCACGCAGGCGCCGGTCGGGTTGGCGTAATTGAGCATGAACAGGCAGGCGCGTACCGGGTGCTTGTTCAGCAACTGGTCGAGCGCGGCGAGGTTCAGGCCTTCGCGCGGGTGGCTGGGCACTTCGACCACCTTCAGGCCCAGCCGCTCGGCGGCCTGCAGGCCGGCATAGAAAGTGGGCGATTCGACCGCGATCAGGTCGCCCGGCCGGGTGACCGCCTGCAGGCAGAGGTTCAGCCCCTCCATTGCGCCATTGGTGATGATGATGTCGTCCGGCGCGACGTCGGCGCCTAGACCAAGGTAGCGCAGCGCGATCTGCCGGCGCAGTTCGGGATGGCCGGGCGGCAGGTCGGTCAGCGTGTCCTGCGGCTTGATGCGGCGCGCAGCGGCGGCGAGGGCGCGGCCGAGTCGGTCGAGCGGGAACAGTTCGGGTGCCGGAAAGCTGGAACCGAGCGGTACGACGGCCGGGTCGCGCACGCTGTCGAGGATTTCGAAGATGAAGTCGCTTACCTTCAGCGCGGTCGAACGCTGCCCCGGCCGCGACATGGCCGGTTCCTGCAGGCGCTGACCGAGGCGGGCGCGTACGAAGTAACCGGAGCGCGGGCGCGCCTCGACCAGACCGCGGCTCTCCAGCAGTGCGTAGGCCTGGGTGACGGTGATCGGGCTGAGGTCGTGCGCGCGGCAGGCGTGGCGCACCGAGGGCAGGCGGTCGCCCGGGCGCAGCACGCCGTCGGCGATCAGTTGCGCGGTGCGGTCGGCGAGGTGCTGGTAGAGCGTCATGCGCCGATGCTATCAGGCAGCGACGCTGCCCCCGACCGCGCGTCAGTCGGTCAGTTTTCCGAAGCCGAGCAGCCGGGTGCCACCGCCGGCAGGGTTGGGGCCGTAGATGCCCAGCATGCGCGCGTATTCCGGCGCGTAGTAGCGGCCGATCGAACCGCCGCGCACACACACCGTGTCGCCGGCGGTCGCTTCGACCGTCACACCAGCCGATTCGACGAACAGCCGGCCTTCGAGCACGTAGGCGTATTCGTCGTGCGCGTGCTCGTCGGTCCACGTTTCGCCGCGCAGTTCCCATTCCATCAGAACCGGCGCGGTCCAGCCCTCGGGGTCGGGGCGGGTGATCCAGTGCACGCCCGGTCCGCCGTCGCCGACCAGGGGTTGTTTCGGGTACTTCACCGGTGCGTCCGGCATGAGGGATCTCCTGTTCTGCGATTGCCGCGACCTCACGCGGGCAAGGTCGTGCCACAGGGCGGAGGCGGATGTGAAGGCTGATTATTCGGGCGGGAGCGACGCAGGACAATGCCCCGAAAGAGGTAGCCGCCGCGGTTCCGGCTTATGCGGCGGTGCAGGATTGACATGTGCGATACGAGGGTCTAGATTCAAACGAACGTTTGAACACAAGGCCGTGCCCGACCCCATGGACGCCCGCCGCAACCGACTTTCCGTGACCGAAACGCGCATCCGCATCCTCGATGCGGCGCAGTCGCTGTTTGCCGCGCACGGTTTCGAGGCGACCTCGATGAGGATGATCACGACCACGGCCAGCGTCAATCTGGCGGCGGTCAATTATCACTTCGGCTCGAAGGACGTGCTGGTGCAAGAAGTGCTGCTGCGCGGGCTACGACCCCTGAACGCGCTGCGCATGCAGGCGCTCGACGACGCGGAAGCCGCCGCCGGCGGTGCGCCGGTCAAGGCGAGGGTGATCGTCGAATGCTTCTTCAGCGGTTCGCTGGCGCTGGCGGCGCAGAGCGAACAGGGACGCGAATTCATGCGCCTGCTGGGCCGCACCTTCACCGAGCCGTCGGCGGTGGTGCGCGAGTGCCTGGCGACCGAGTACGCGCCGGTGATCGGCCGCTATCGCGACGCCCTGAGCCGGGCGCTGCCGGCGGTGCCGGTCGAGGACATCGTGTGGCGCCTGCATTTCATGTTCGGCGCCATGTCCTACGCGGTATCCGGCTTCGACACGCTGCAGGTGATGACCGGCGTGCAGATCGACGAGCCGGACGCGATGGCGCGCATGGTGCCGCGATTGATGAGTTTCCTGCTCGGCGGCCTGCGCGCGCCGTTGCCGGAATCGAACTGATGGGGCGAAAGCCCGGACGATTACAACTAGACTGCGGACATAAGCGCCTTGCGCGCGTATCGCAGCAGCATGACCGGACGAGGAGATACACATGACCTGGACGCTTCTTCTGCTGTTGCCGCTGGGCCTGATCGCGCTGGCCTACATGCGGGTGCCACTGCTGCTGATCACCGCGGCGCTCGCCGCCTGGCTGGTCGCAGCGGCACTGCATTTCGACTGGTCGGTCGCGGCCAGCGTCACCGTCGCCGTGCTGGTCGGCATTCCGGCGCTGCTGCTGAATCTGGTGCCGCTGCGCCGCGCACTGATTTCGCGGCCCCTGCTCGCGGTATACCGCAACATCCTGCCGCCGATGTCGGATACCGAACGAATTGCCCTCGAAGCGGGCACCGTCTGGTGGGAAGGCGAACTGTTCCGCGGGCATCCCGACTGGCAGAAACTGCACGCCTACCCGGAACCGCAACTGAGCGCCGAAGAACAGTCCTTCCTCGACAACGAGGTCGATGAGCTGTGCCGTCTGTCCGACGACTGGCGCATTTCGCACGAGCTGAAAGACCTGCCGCCGGAGACCTGGCAGTACATCAAGGACAAGGGCTTCCTCGGCCTCATCATTCCGAAGAAGTACGGCGGCAAGGAGTTCTCGGCCTGGGCGCACTCACAGATCGTCACCAAGCTGTCGACGCGCTGCTCAGCCTCAGCGGTGACGGTGATGGTGCCGAACTCGCTCGGTCCGGCCGAACTGCTGCTGCACTACGGCACCGACGCGCAGAAGGACCACTACCTGCCGCGCCTGGCCAAGGGGCTGGAGATTCCGTGCTTCGCGCTGACCAGCCCGCAGGCCGGTTCCGACGCGGCGTCGATTCCCGACTACGGCATCGTCTGTCGCGGCATGCACGAAGGACGCGAAGTGCTCGGCATGCGCGTGACCTGGGACAAGCGCTACATCACGCTGGGCCCCGTCGCCACGCTGCTCGGCCTCGCTTTCCGCCTGTACGACCCCGATCACCTGCTGGGCGACACCGAAGACATCGGCATCACCTGCGCGCTGATTCCGACCGACCACCCGGGCGTGCAGATCGGTCGTCGCCACTTCCCGCTCAACGCGGTGTTCCAGAACGGCCCGAACTGGGGGCGCGACGTGTTCATGCCGCTGGAGTGGATCATCGGCGGGCCGGCGATGGCCGGCCAGGGCTGGCGCATGCTGATGGAATGCCTGGCTGCCGGCCGTTCGATCTCGCTGCCGGCCTCCAACACCGGCATGGCCAAGCTCACCGCGCGTGCGGTCGGTGGCTATGCCCGCGTGCGCAGCCAGTTCAAGACCGCGATCGGCCGCTTCGAAGGCATACAGGAACCGCTGGCCCGCATCGGCGGCCACCTTTACATGATGGACGCGGCGCGGCGGATGACGGCGTCGGCCATCGATCTCGGCGAGAAGCCATCGGTGGTGTCGGCCATCGTCAAGTACCACATCACGGAGCGCGCCCGCATCGTCGTCAATGACGGCATGGACATCCTCGGCGGCAAGGGCATCTGCCTCGGCCCGTCGAACTTCCTCGGCCGCGCCTACCAGCAGATTCCGATCGGCATCACGGTCGAGGGCGCAAACATCCTGACGCGCAGTCTCATCATCTTCGGTCAGGGCGCCATCCGCTGTCATCCCTACGTACTGCGCGAAATGCGCGCCGCGCTGGCCGACGATACGCCGGAAGCCCTTACGGAGTTCGATGACGCGCTGTTCGCGCACATCGGCTACACCGCGAGCAATGCAGTGCGCACGCTGATCACCGGCCTGACCGGTTCGCACTGGGTCGGCGTGCCGGGTGATCTGGCGCCGGAGACGCGACGCTACTACCAGCAGCTCACGCGCTTCTCGACCGCCTTCGCCTTCATCGCCGACGCCGCCATGCTGACCATGGGCGGTGACCTGAAGCGCAAGGAGAAGCTGTCGGCGCGGCTGGGTGACATCCTGTCGCTGATGTATCTGTGCTCGGCCACGCTGAAGCGCTACGAGGCCGAAGGCCGCCAGGCAGCCGACGCGCCGCTGATGCACTGGGCGATCTGGGACGCCCTGTTCCATGCGCAGACCGCGTTCGAAGGCGTCATTTCCAATTTCCCGAACCGCCTGATCGGCATGCTGCTACGCCGCCTCATCTTCCCGCTCGGCCGGCCCTACGTGGTGCCGTCGGACCGCCTCGGCAGCGAGGTGGCGAAGCTGCTGATCGAGCCGTCGGCGACGCGCGACCGGCTGACCGCGGACATGTATGTGCCGCAGGACGAGCACGACGCGGTCGGCGCCATCGAGCATGCGCTGAAGGCGACGGTGGCCGCCGAGGCGATCGAAGCCAAGGTGCGCGCGGCGCAGAAGCGCGGCGATCTGAAGGCGCGCGGGCCGGGCATGATGCGCGCCGCTTTCGAGGCTGGCGTCATCGACGCGCAGGAATTCGCGCTGGTCACCCGGCGCGACGAACTGCGCGACCGCGTGGTCAAGGTCGACGATTTCGCGCAGGACTTCGGCGCCGACGCCGTGCCCGCGACGCCGGCCGAAGCGCGCAACGTCACCGCGCTCGCCGCCTGAGGAGTGGCCATGTCGTTTCCCGAAGTATTCGTCGTCGATGGAGCGCGCACCCCGTTCCTGAAGTCGCGCAACGCGCCCGGTCCGTTCGCGGCCGCCGACCTCGCGGTGGCGGCCGGCAACGCGCTGCTGGCGCGCCAGCCCTTCCGGCCGGACCAGCTCGACGAAGTCATTCTCGGTTGTGCGGCGCCGTCGGCCGACGAAGCGAACATCGGCCGCATCGCCGCGCTGCGCATGGGCTGCGGCGATCGCGTGCCCGGCTGGACGGTGATGCGCAACTGCGCCAGCGGCATGCAGGCACTGGATTCCGGTCTCGCCAACATCCAGCGCGGTCGCGCCGACCTGGTGCTGGCCGGCGGTGTCGATGCGCTGTCGCGCGCCCACCTGTTGTTCTCCGACGCGATGGTGCGCTGGCTGTCGCAGTGGTATGCGGCGAAGACGCTGGGCCAGCGCGCATCGCTGATCACGAAGTTCAGGCCGGCGATGCTGGCGCCGGTGATCGGCCTGATCAAGGGGCTGACCGATCCGGTGATCGGCCTGAACATGGGCCAGACCGCCGAGAATCTTGCCGCCCGGTTCGGCATCAGCCGTACGCAGATGGACTTTTACGCCATGCGCTCGCACCAGCGCACGGCACGTGCGCTCGACGAAGGCTGCTTCGGCGAGATCGTGCCGCTGACCGACCGCGACGGAAAGCTCTACGCCGAAGACGACGGCATGCGTCGCGACTCGTCGGTCGAGCGGCTGGCGAAGCTGCGCCCCGTGTTCGACCGGAAGCACGGCCACATCACCGCGGGCAACAGTTCACAGGTGACCGACGGCGCGAGCTGGCTGCTGCTCGCGTCGCAGAAGGCTGTCAATCAGTACGGCCTGAAGCCGCTTGGCCGCATCCTCGACGTGCAGTGGGCGGCGCTCGATCCGGCGCAGATGGGGCTGGGCCCGGTGCATGCCGCGACGCCCATCCTGCAGCGTCACGGCCTCGGACTGAACGACCTCGACGCCTGGGAAATCAACGAAGCCTTCGCCGCTCAGGTCATCGGCTGCATCGAGGCGTGGAAGAGCGACAGCTACTGCCGCGAACAGCTCGGACTGTCACACGCGCTCGGTACGCTGGACGAGCGACGCCTCAACGTCGACGGTGGCGCGATCGCCATCGGTCACCCGGTCGGCGCCAGTGGCGCGCGCATCGTGCTGCATCTGCTGCACGTGCTGAAGCGTCGTGGCGGTGGCCGCGGCATGGCCTCGATCTGCATCGGTGGCGGACAGGGTGGTGCGATGCTGGTGGAAACCGCATGAGCGTGCATGCAAGCGATCTGAAGCACTGGCGCATCGAGCGCGACGAAGACAACCTCGTCTGGCTCGTGTTCGACCGCGCTGGAGAGAACGTGAACACGCTGTCCGGCGAGGCGATGCGCGAACTGGGCCTGGTGCTCGACGCCTTCGACGCCGCGCCACCGCGTGCGCTGGTCATCCAGTCCGGCAAGACGGGCGGTTTCATTGCCGGCGCCGACATCGGCGAATTCGGCGCGGTGAAGGACGAAGCGGGCGCGCGCGACATCGTCGGCCGCGGCTGGAACCTGTTCAACCGGCTGGCCGCCGTGCGCTACCCGACCTGCGCACTGGTGCGTGGCTTCTGCGTCGGCGGCGGCACCGAACTGGCGCTGGCCTGCCGCCACATCGTCGCGGTGGACGAACCGGGCACCCGCTTCGCACTGCCCGAAGTGCTGCTGGGCATCGTGCCCGGCTGGGGCGGCATGCTGCGCCTGCCTCAACGCATCGGCGCACCGGCCGCGCTGGACATGATGCTCACCGGCCGCGCACTCGATGTGAAGCGGGCGAAGGCCGCTGGCCTGGTCGACGAGATCGCGCCGGCGAGGCTGATGCGCGAGCACGCCCGCGCCCGCGTGCTGTCCGACCCGGCGCGCCGTCCGCTGCCCTTGCTGCAGCGCCTGCTGCTCGGCCCGCTGCGTGGCATGGTGGCGCGCAAGGCGCTTGAAGGCGTGGCGAAGAAGGCACGTCGCGAGCACTACCCGGCGCCTTACGCCATCGTCGAGATGTGGCGCGACTTCGGCGGCAATGCGCTGGCGGTGCCAGCCGGTCATCCGGCGTCGATGGCGGCACTGGTGGCCCACCCGACGACGCCCAATCTGCAGCGCGTCTATCACCTGCGCGAGCGTCTGCGCGGCTTCGCGAAGAACGACGCCGCGACGCTGCCGCCGGTGCGCCGCGTGCACGTCGTCGGCGCTGGCGTCATGGGTGGCGACATCGCCGCCTGGTGCGCACTGCGCGGCTTCCAAGTGACCTTGCAGGACAACGGCCTCGCGCGCATCGCGCCGGCCATGCAGCGCGCGGCGAAGGCCTTTGCGCGCAAGTTCCGCCGCGACCGCACTGCGCTGCGCGCCGCGCTCGACCGGCTGATTCCGGACCCGACAGGCGCCGGCGTCGCCGGTGCCGACCTGATCATCGAAGCCATCTACGAGGATCTCGGCGCCAAGCAGGCGCTGCTCGCCGACGTCGAGCGGCGCGCGAAACACGACGCCCTGATCGCCACCAATACCTCCAGCCTGCGCATCGAGGACATCGCGCAGGCGCTGCACGTGCCCGGCCGTCTGGTCGGCATCCATTTCTTCAATCCCGTGGCGAAGATGCCGCTGGTCGAAGTGGTGCGCGGTGCCGACAGTTTCGAGCTCGCAGTGCAGCGCGCCGCCGCCTTCGTCGGCGCGCTCGACAAGCTGCCACTGCCGGTGGCCAGCGCGCCAGGCTTTCTGGTCAATGCGGTGCTCGGACCCTACATGCTCGAAGCGATGAGGTGCGTCGACGAAGGGATGTCGCCCGAGGTGGTTGATCGCGCGGCGCTCGATTTCGGCATGGCGATGGGGCCGATCGAACTGGCCGATACCGTGGGTCTCGACATCGCGATGGCCGCCGGCGCCCGCCTGACCGGCGGCGCAACGGCACCGGCCTGCCTTCAGCAGCGGGTGGACGCCGGGCACCTCGGTTGCAAGAGCGGGCAGGGCTTCTACGTCTGGAAGGATGGCCGACCGGTGCGCACCGGCGCTGCCACCGTGCCGGCGGGACTGGCGGCGCGGCTGGTCGAGCCGCTGATCCGGGTGACGCGCCGCTGCGTGGAACAGGGCGTGGTGGCCGATGCAGACCTGGCCGACGCCGGCCTCATCTTCGGCGCCGGCTTCGCTCCGTATACCGGCGGACCGCTGCACTATCATGCGGTTTCCGCAATGCAACATCAGAGTCATCCATGAGCCAGAACATCGAACACCTTCCAGAAGAACAACCGGCGCTGCGCATGCTGCCCATGCCGCGCGACATCAATGCCGCCGGCGACATCTTCGGCGGCTGGGTCATGTCCCAGGTCGACGTCGCTGGATCGATCGCGGCGATGCGCCGCACGCATTGCCGCGTGGTGACGGTGGCGGTCAATTCATTCGTTTTCCTGCAGCCGATCACGACGCAGTACCTCGTGTCCTTCTACTCGCGCGTCGCGCGCGTCGGCACTACGTCGATCACGGTCGATGTCGACGTCTACGCAGAAACCGGCTATGACAGTGTGAAGATCCTGAAGGTCGCCTCGGCGCAGCTCACCTATGTCGCGGTGAACGAGGACGGCAGCAAGCGACTGATCGCGCCCGAACAGTCCTGACAGTATTCGGTGTGCCCTGTGCAGGGACACGCCGTGAGCGCAGCACCATTTACGACGCACAGAGGAGGAGTCATGACGCAGACGAAACAGCGCCGCAGCCACGGTGCCACGATGAAGGTTCTGGCCCTGGCGATCGGCGCCTTCGGCTCGACCGCCAGCCACGCCGCCGCCTTCCAGCTGCTCGAAGGCAACGCGAGCGGCCTCGGTAACGCCTATGCCGGCAGCGCGGCGGTCGCCGAGGACGCCAGCACGGTGTTCTTCAACCCGGCCGGCATGACGCTGCTGCCCGGGCGCAATGTGGCCTTCTCGGTCGACCTCGTACGGCCGCAAGCCGAGTTCTCGAACGGCGGGTCCACCAATGCCTTCGCCCAGGGGCCGGGTGGCAATGGCGGCGATGCCGGCGACTGGGCCGCGATTCCGGCCGGCTACATGACCTGGCAACTGACCGACCGTCTGTTCGCAGGTCTCGGTGTGGGGGCACCTTTCGGGCTCAAGACGCACTACAACAACGACTGGGCCGGACGGTTTCATGCGATCAAGTCCGAACTGAAGACGGTCAACATCAACCCGTCCATCGCCTTCAAGGTCAACGACGTGTTCTCGATCGGCTTGGGCGTGAACTTCCAGCGTATCGATGCCGATCTGACCAATGCGGTCAACGCGGCGGCCATCGCCGGCGCCGGAGCCACGGCACTGGGGCGCATCCGCGGCGACGACACGGCCTGGGGCTGGAATATCGGCGCCATGTTCCAGCTGTCGCCGGACACGCGTCTCGGTGCGACCTATCGCTCCAAGGTCGATTACAAGCTCGAAGGCACCGCGCGCTTCAGCGGCTTGAACGCAGCAGGCGCAGCCGCCGCACCGACGCTCAACGCACTGCGCGGCGGCGATGTGACCGCCGATGTTGAGTTGCCCGATACGGCCACCTTCAGCGTGCTGCAGAAGATTTCCGACCGCTGGACGATGCTCGGTGACATCAGCTGGACCGGATGGTCGACGCTCCAGGAACTGGCGGTGAACCGGGTTGATGGCGTCAACGTGACGACCGAGGAACTGAAGTGGCGCGACACCTGGCGCGTCGCCTTCGGCGGCACCTATGCCTACACCGACGCGCTGAGTCTGAAATTCGGCCTCGCCTGGGACCAGACGCCGGTGCGCGACACCACGCGCCTGCCGCGTGTTCCGGACGAGGATCGCGTGTGGCTGTCCTTCGGTCTGCAGTGGCGCCCGGACGCGACCTCGGCGGTCGATGTCGGTTACGCCCATCTGTTCGTCAAGGACGCGAAGATCAATAGCAACGGCGGCAATGCGCTGGCCAAGGGCACGCTGGTCGGCGAGTACGAGAACTCGGTCGACATCCTCGGCGTGCAGTACTCGACCCGCTTCTGATCCGTCCTTCCTGTCGTACCCGGTCCGGTCGCCGCGCGCGGCCGGGCCGCCTCTCCCGGGAGTCCGCATCGTGACATCCTCCAGATTCCGCATCCGTCGCGTCGCCGTACTGGGCGCCGGCGTGATGGGCGCGCAGATTGCCGCCCACTGCGCCAACGCGAACGTTCCCGTCATCCTGTTCGATCTGGCCGCAAAAGAGGGTGACCCCGACGCCATCGTCAAGCGCTCCATCGCTGGTCTGAAGAAGCTCGAACCGGCGCCGCTGGCCACCGTCGACCGCGCGGCTCATATCGAAGTGGCGAACTACGACCGCGACGCGGCGCGACTGGCCGACTGCGATCTGGTGATCGAAGCGATCGCCGAGCGCATGGACTGGAAGCACGGCCTGTATGCCAAAGTGTCGCCGCATCTGCGTGCTGACGCGATCTTCGCCACCAATACCTCCGGTCTGTCGATCAACGCGCTGGCCGACGGCTGCCCGGAAGCGATGCGCAGCCGTTTCTGCGGGGTGCACTTCTTCAACCCGCCGCGCTACATGGCGCTGGTCGAACTGATTCCGGCGCGCGGCACCGACGCCGCGCTGCTCGACCGCCTCGAAGACTTCCTCACCACGACGCTGGGCAAGAACGTGGTGCGCGCGCTCGACACGCCCAACTTCGTCGCCAATCGCATCGGCGTGTTTTCGATGCTGGCGGCCATGCACCACACGGTACGGCTGGGCCTCGGTTTCGACGAGGTCGACGCGCTGACCGGCCCGGCCATCGGCCGGCCGAAATCGGCCACCTACCGCACGGCCGACGTGGTCGGCCTCGACACGCTGCTGCATGTCGTCAAGACCATGACCGACAATCTGCAGGACGATCCGTGGCACCGCCACTACGTCGCCCCCGCCTGGCTGGCCGCACTGGTCGAGCGCGGCGCGCTCGGCCAGAAGACCAAGGCCGGCGTCTATCGCAAGGATGGCAAGGCGATCAAGGTGCTTGACCTTGCGCTGCAGGATTACCGCGATGCCGCCGGCACGGTCGCCGAAGAGGTGCAGACGATACTTGCCGAGCGCGACCCGGCGATGAAGCTGGCCGCACTGCGCGCAAGCCACCACCCGCAGGCGCAGTTCCTGTGGTCCATCTTCCGCGACGTGTTCCATTACGTCGCCGTGCATCTGGGTGATATCGCGCACAACGCGCGCGACGTCGACTTCGCGATGCGCTGGGGCTTCGGCTGGAGCGCCGGCCCGTTCGAAACCTGGCAGGGCGCCGGCTGGCAGCAGGTGGCCCAATGGCTGCGCGAGGACATCGCCGCCGGCCGCGCGATGTCGGACGCGCCGCTGCCGGCCTGGGTGTTCGAGCGTCACGGCGTGCATGAGGCCGCCGGTTCGTGGTCGGCTGCCGCCGCGAAGCTCGAGCCGCGCAGCGTGTCGCCGCGCCAGCTGTTCCCGGAACGCGTGCTGGCCGAAGTGCCGCGCGCGACGCACACCGTATGGGAAGGCGAGGAGGTGAGGCTGTGGACGCTGGACGACGCCGACGGCGAGCGGGTGCCGGTGCTGTCCTTCAAGAGCCGCATGTCCTGCGTCGGGCCGAAGGTGCTCGACGGCATCCGCGAAGCCATCGCGCGCGCTGAGCGCGACTTCGACGGCCTCGTGATCTGGCAGCCGCAGGGGCCCTTCTCGGTCGGTGCCAACCTGAAGCAGATCCGTCCGGTGCTCGAAGCGGGCGACTTCGTGACGCTGGAACGCGTGATCAACGACTTTCAGCAGGCGTCGATGGCGATCAAGTACGCCCAGGTGCCGGTCATCACTGCGGTGCAGAACATGGCGCTCGGCGGCGGCTGCGAGTTCGTCATGCATTCGCCGCGCGCGGTGGTGGCACTCGAAAGCTATATCGGCCTGGTCGAAGCGGGCGTCGGCCTGATCCCGGCTGGCGGTGGCTGCAAGGAATTCGCGATCCGCGCTGCGCGCGCGGCCGAAGCGTCGGCAACGAAAGACCCGATGAACTTCCTGCAGTCGGTATTCCAGACCATCGCGATGGCGAACGTGTCGAAAAGCGCACGCCACGCGCAGGAACTGGGCCTGCTGAAGCAGGAGGACGTGGTCGTGATGCACGCGAATGAACTGCTGCACGTCGCGCGCCGCAACGCGGTGGCGATGGCCGACAGCGCCTGGCGTCCGCCGCTGCCGGCGGTCGACATTCCGGTGGCCGGTCGCAGCGGCATCGCGACGCTGGACATGATGCTGGTGAACATGCGCGAGGGCGGCATGATTTCCGCGCACGACTACCGCGTCGCGCACGCGTCGGCGACCGCGCTGTGCGGCGGTGACATCGAAACCGGCGCGCGGGTGAACGAACAGTGGCTGCTCGAAGTCGAGCGGGCGCTTTTTGTCGATCTGCTGAAGACGAAGGAAACGCAGGCGCGCATCGCGCACATGATGGACACCGGCAAGCCGCTGCGGAACTGACGGGAGATTCGCGATGAAACAGATACAGGATGCCTACATCGTCGCCGCGAAGCGCACGGCGGTCGCGAAGAAGGGTGGTGCCTTCCGCCACGTGCGACCGGACGACATGCTGGCGTACGCGCTGCGCGGCGTGGTCGACGCGGTGCCCGCATTCGACCTGAACGACATCGGCGACGTGGTGGTCGGCTGCGCGATGCCGGAAGCCGAGCAGGGCATGAACGTCGCGCGCATCGGCCTGCTGCTCGCCGGCTTCCCGGTGTCGGTGCCGGGCGTCACCGTGAACCGCTTCTGTGCCAGCGGCCTCAATGCGGTGGCCGACGCGGCGCTGAAGATCATGACCGGCCAGTGCGATATCGCCATCGGTGCCGGCACCGAATCGATGACGGTGATGCCGACCATGATGGGCAACAAGGTGACGGTGAATCCGCGTGCCTTCGAGTCACCGGAGAACGTCGCCATCGCCTACGGCATGGGCCTGACGGCCGAGAAGGTGGCGCACAAGTACGCGGTGTCGCGCGAGGACCAGGACGCCTTCGCGCTCGCGTCCCACCAGAAGGCGCTGGCGGCGATCGCCGCCGGCCGCTTCGCCGGTGAAATCCTGCCCTACACCGTGCGCAGCCATCTGCCGGACCTGGCGAGCAACACGGTGCGCATCGTCGAACGCGTGTTCGATACCGACGAAGGTCCGCGCGCCGATTCGAGCGCCGAGGGGCTGGCGAAGCTGCGCCCGGCGTTCGCCGCGCGCGGCTCGGTCACTGCCGGCAACAGCTCGCAGATGTCGGATGGCGCGGCGGCGGTGCTGCTGATGTCGGAGGCGGCGGTACAGCGCACCGGGGCGACGCCGATCGCGCGCTTCCGCAGCTTCGCGGTGGCCGGCGTGCCGCCGGAAATCATGGGCATCGGCCCGGTCGAGGCGATTCCACGCGCGCTGACGCAGGCCGGCATGGCGCAGGCCGATATCGACTGGATCGAACTGAACGAGGCGTTCGCCGCTCAGGCGCTGGCCGTCATCCGCACGCTGGATCTCGATCCGGCGAAGGTGAACCCGCTCGGCGGCGCAATCGCGCTCGGCCACCCGCTGGGAGCCACCGGCGCCATCCGCACCGCCACCGTCATCGCGGCGATGCAGCGCGGTGAAGCGCGCACCGGCATGGTGACCATGTGCATCGGCACCGGCATGGGTGCGGCCGGCATATTCGAGAAGGTGTGAGCGGAACAGCGCCGGCACCGGAACACAAGCCCAGTCGCGGCCAAGGCCGCTCCCACAGGAGGCTTCGGCAACGACCCGAGTGGATGATTCTGTGGGAGCGGCCCTGGCCGCGGACTTCGGTTGACGCTGCCATCGCGAGCATGCTCGCTCCCACAGGACGCGTTGCGCTGCCGGCGGTATAAGCTCGCGCCTTCGTACTTGAGACCGTGCTGCAGATGAAATCGAACGATTCCGGCCACATCCTGAGCTCGCTCGAACGTGGCGTCGCGACGCTCACCATGTCGCGGCCGTCGCGGCGCAATGCCTATACGACGGCGATGATGCAGTCATTGCGCGAGGCGGTCGAGCGGGTGCTGCCCGACCCCGAGTGCCGCGTGCTGCTGCTGCGCGGCGACGGGGCGAGCTTCAGTACCGGCGGTGACGTGCACGAGTTTTCGCAGAGTCTGCCGCTGGATGCGCCGGCGCGTCTGGCCACCTTTCGCGCGCTGGTCGAGAACTGGGTCAATCCGGTCATCCTCGCGCTGCGTCATGCACACCAGCCGGTGGTGGCCGCGGTGCGCGGCGACTGTGTCGGCTACGGGCTGTCACTGATGCTGGCGTCCGACATCGCCATCGCGGCCGAAGACGCGGTGTTCAGCACCGCCGGCATCGGGCTGGCGCAACCGGGGGCTGGCGGTCAGTCGCACTTCCTGGTGCGCGCACTGGGTGAGCGCCGGGCGCGCGAGCTGATGTGGAGCGCGCGCCGCTTCGACGCGCACGAGGCGAAGGCGCTGGGGCTGGTCGAGCGCGTGGTGACGGTGGCGGAGTTCGACGACGCGGTCGAAGCCGAGGTCGAACGGCTGGCGAGCGGGCCGCGCCACGGCTGGGCGGAAATCAAGCGACTTCTGAATACGTCGGGTCAGCCGCTGGCGCAGCAACTGGCCGACGAAGCCGTCGCCTTCGGCCGCTGCGCCGCGACCCAGGATTTCGCCGAGGCGGTGACCGCCTTCATCGCACGGCGCACGCCGAAGTTTGAGGGGCGCTGAAGGCGCGCGCCGGGGCGCCGCGCGTCATCACCGGCGCGGGTCGAACCCTCTCGAAGATCGCCCTGCTGCGACATTTGTAGCGCAGTTTTTCCGAGACAGCTGTCTCATCCGCCCGCCTCCGACTGTCTCAGGGACGACCTCCTGCAAACGGCGGGTCGGCATCCCGTTCGCCGGATAGCGCCGCCTGTTCCCGATTTCCGCCGCAACCGATCCGACACCGCCTCAGTGGCACGAATGCTGCAGGCGTATGCCTGCGTGTGTCATCGGAACGCAGGATGTTCCGCAGGTACCGGCCGATAAAAACCGGGCCGGTGACCGGGCATGCGCATCCACAACAACGGAGGAAGCCTGATGAACAAGCACAACGGCCGCGCACGGCGGCCCGGCGCATTGAGTTCGGTTGCAGGGAGTCTGCTGGCAGCGCTGCTGATCGCCCCGATGGTCGTCCATGCCGAGGATCCGGAACCCCCGCTCGGCATCAACGTGCTCGAAGCCACTTTCAAGTGGCGTCCGAACTACGTCAGCGACGACATGCTGATCCACGCCGACAAGGACGCCAACAACTGGCTGCATTACGGCAAGGACTACCAGGGCACGCGCTTCTCGCAACTGCGTCAGGTGACCCAGGACAACGTGAAGAAGCTGGTGCCGAAGTGGAACCTGTCCTTCGGCGTCAATGATGCGCAGGACAGCCAGACCACGGTGGTGAATGGCCGCATCTACGTGACGGCCAGCCAGAACAAGGTCTTCTCGATCGATGGCCTGACCGGCCGCATGATCTGGAAGTACGAGCGCTCGCTGCCTGGCGACCTCGGCCCGCGCCTGTGCTGCGAGGCAGTGAACCGCGGCGTGGCCGTGTACAAGGACATGGTCTACATGGCGACGCTGGACACTCACGTCGTCGCGCTGAACAACACGACCGGCAAGGTGGTGTGGGAGAAGAAGCTGGGCGACTACACGACCGGCGAGATCTACACCTCGATGCCGCTGGTGGCCGACGGCAAGATCGTGGTCGGCAACTCGGGTGGCGACGTCGGCGGCAACGTCGGCAAGATCACCGCGCTCGACCCGGACACCGGTGAGATCGTCTGGCAGACGCTGACCCGTCCGGTCGACGCCAACGACCCGAACGCCAAGACCTGGGCCAACGACTCGTGGCGCACCGGTGGCTCGTCGGCCTGGCTGACCGGCAACTACGAAGCGAAGACCAACACCATCTACTGGGGCGTCGGCAACCCGACGCCGGACTTCGATCCGAGCGTGCGCAAGGGCGACAACCTGTACAGCAACTCGACGCTGATCATGGATGCGCGTACCGGCAAGATCAAGACGCACTTCCAGTACACGCCGAACGACGCCTGGGACTACGACGGCAACAACGAAACCATCCTGGTGGACGACGAGAAGGGCCGCAAGGTGTGGCTGCACGGCGACCGCAACGGTCACCTGTACTCGATCGACCGCACGACCGGCAAATGCAACTGGGTGGTGCCGATTGCGCGTGTGAACTGGGTCAAGAGCTGGGGCGACAACTGCCGGCCCATCGTGAATCCGGACAAGGTGCCGGGTTACGACAAGGTGGTGAAGGACATCGCGCCGATTCTCGACGGCGGCAAGGAATGGCACCCGGCGGCCTACAGCCCGCAGACCAAGCTGCTCTACGTGCCCTACATCGACAGCTCGATGGACATCCAGGCCAAGAAGATGGAATGGAAGAAGGGTGAGTGGTTCCTGTCGTCCAAGGTGCTGAAGGCCAACCCCTACACCGGCGGCATCAAGGCGTTCAACGCCACCACCGGCGAACTGGTGTGGCAGCGTCCGCAGAGCACGCCGGCCACCAGCGGCATGCTGGCGACCGCCGGTGGTGTGGTGTTTGCAGGCGACGCCGAGGGCTGGTTCCACGCGATGCGCGACGACACCGGCGAGGCGCTGTGGCGCTTCAACGTCGGCACTGGCATCCACGGCAACCCGACCACCTTCACCGTGGATGGCAAGCAGTACGTGGCCATCGTGTATGGCCCGGGCGGCGGCAGCCTGTGGCCGCTGGTGTATGACGAGCTGTTCAAGCACCAGAACCGCGGTGGCGGCATGATGATCTTCGGCCTCGCCGAGTAATGGAGCCGGGGCGCCCGCAAGGGCGCTCCGCATCGCCATGACGAAGTCCACCGCATTCCGCACCGCCGCCTGCGCGTTCGCGCTGGCGCTGTCTTCCATCGTGTCGGCCGCCCCGCTTACCGCCTGCGTGGTCGACGGCAACGAACCGTTCTCGTCCAGCAGCGGCGGCGCTCGCGGCCTCGACGTCGAGGTCGTGCAGGCGCTGTCGGCGAAGCTCGGTCGAGAACTGAAGCTGAACTGGATCGTCGTGCCGTCGCGCGGCGGCATGGGGCGCGCACTGAAGCAGTCGATACAGGCCGGCGCCTGCGACCTGTTCGTCGGCCTGCCGGAAACCGAGGGTGGTGGTGAGGACCTGGCCGAACGTGGCCTGGTCGCCTCGACGCCCTATGTGTCGGTCGGCTACGTGCTGGTCGCGCCGACGGCAGGCAAGGTGAAGTCGCTGTCCGATCTGGGCAAGGCCAGGGTCGGCGCCGTCACCGCGACGCCGGCCGACCTGCACCTGCTGGCCGGTGGCTACAACCGCACGCCCTACGGCAATCACCGGCAACTGATGGAGGCGCTGGCACGCGGCGAGATCGCTGCGGCGCTGGTGTGGGCCGGCCGCCTGGCCGAGACCCCGCCGCCGGACGGTATCGGCGTGCGCCAGGTGCTGACCGAACCGTCGCTGACCACCCGCTTCGTCATCGCCAGCCGGCGCGCCGATGCGGCGCTCGGCGGCGCGGTAAACGACGCACTGGCAGCGCTCAAGGCCGACGGCACGCTGGACGCCCTCGCGCGCCGGGCCGGCTTCCCGTGATCCACCGGCGCTGGCGGCCCGCCGCCGGCGCCACCGCATTCGAATGGAGTTGCAGATGTTTCGTGTCACCGCAGCGAGCCTGCTGCTCGCCGGCCTGATCGCCGGTGCGCAGGCCGACGAAGCCATCCCGGCCACCAATCCGCTGGCCAACGACCCGGACGCTGCGAAAGCGGGCGAAGAGCTGTTCGGCCGCAACTGTCAGCAGTGTCACAACTCGCGCGGCAAGGGCGGCAAGGGCCCGCAACTGGTGAAGGGCGCCTGGGGACCGGGCGGTGCCAATACCGACGGCTACATGTACGGAATCATCGCCAACGGCCGCCCGAACACGCAGATGGGCGGCTTCGGCCCGGCGCTGACGCAGCAGGAGATCTGGCAGATCGTCGCCTTCCTGCGCGAGGAGGCCAAGCGCGTCAAGGCGGCCGAAAAGGCCAAGGCCGGCGCCGAGGACGACCTCTGGTTCTGATCCACCGTCCGGCTGCGCCTGTCGCGGCCGGACCTGTCGCATTTCCGATGGAGCACATTTCATGACCTACCCCCTGACACGCGCGGCCGCGCGGTATGCCATCGCGCTCACGCTGACGCTCGGCGTCACCCCGGTGTCGGCCTTCGGCCCAGGAGGCCCCGGCGGCGGTGCGCCTGCGGCCAGCGACGCCAGCGCTGGCGAGGAACTGTTCGGTCGCAACTGCCAGCAATGCCACAACTCGCGCGGCAAGGGCGGCAAGGGCCCGCAGCTCGTGAAAGGCGCCTGGGGCCCGGGCGGCGCGAATTCCGACGACTACATGTTCAAGATCATTTCCGAAGGTCGGCCGAACACCCAGATGGGCGGTTTCGGCCCGGCACTGAAGCCGGAAGAGATCCGCCAGATCATCGCCTTCCTGCGCGAGGAGGCGAAGCGCGTGCAGGTCGCCGACAAGAAGGCCGCCGCGGCCGATGACGAAAACTGGTTCTGAGCCTGTCACACCACAACAAGGAGAACACGATATGAAAACACGCATCGCCGCAGCGCTCGCCTTCGCCCTCGTGGCCGGCGGCGCCTACGCCCAGACCGTACAGCCGGCGCTCGACCTGGCCACCGCCAAGGCGATCGCCGAAGGCTGCGAGAAGTACGCCGCCGGCAAGGGCTGGCGGATGATCACTGCGGTACATGACACCGCCGGCAATCCGAAGTACTTCAGCCGGATGGACGGCAGCATCCTTATCAGCGTGCAGGTTGCACAGCTGAAGGCCGACACCTCGGCTAGCCTGCCGGTGTCCACGCGCCAGTTCCGCGAACTGGCCAAGGGCATTCCGGGCGCGGAAGTGCTGCCGCGCACCACCTCCATCATCGGCGGCCTGCCCATCATGACCTCGAAGGGCGTGCACATCGGTGGTGTCGGCGTCAGCGGTGGCAGCGAGGCAGAGGACGAGGAGTGCGCGCAGAAGGGTCTGGAGGCGGCAAAGCACCTGCTCTGAACGCGGTGGCCGGTCGGCGCGTGAAATGTAAAAATTTTTTGCGCCGACGGCCTCCGGCCCCTTCAGTTCCACGCGGATGAATCGTTAAACCCGTTTCGGGTAGCCGATCAACGCCTTACGCCGTGTCGGAACGACAATGAATACCAGAGCCGCCAGCCCCATCGAAGACGCCGTGAAGACCGGCGATGCTGCGACCACACTCCAGGACGTGCTGTTCAAGGACATCGGCCTCAAGGTCGGTGACCGCATGGTGATCGAACCGCCGGCCAAGCTCGGCGACCAGCCGGGCGTGGTCAAGCTGATCGGCTGGGTGAACGACCTGAGCGTGCTGGTGACCATGCCCGACACGCGCCCCTGGGCCGGCCCCCCGATAGAGGGCGACACGATAGGCGTGCGCGCCTTTTCCGGGCGCCATGCCTATGGTTTCACCACCGTCGTCGGCAAGCGTTCGGTGCGCCCCTTCGAATACCTGCACCTCGAATTCCCGCGCCGCATTTCGATGCGGCAGATCCGCAACGCCGAGCGCATCGCCACCTCGATCAGTGCCCGCGTGATGGACACCGACGAGCCGGTGCCCACGGTGGTGACCAACCTCAGTGCCACCGGCGCCGAAGTGCGTGTCTGGCAACCGGGCCGCGAGGTCGGCGACAAGGTGTCGCTGGAGTTGATCCTCGACATCCACAAGGTGCGCACCCGCGTCGTCGTCAGCGGCCACATCCGCAATCGCCACGAAGTACCCGACACCGGCGAGCCCGCCTATGGCGTCGAATTCGACGACATCAACGCGCAGACGTCGGTGTTCCTGAAAAGCTACGTCTACCAGAATCTGGTCGAACAGCCGCACCGGCGGCTGTAGTCGCGGCCCTCCGGCTGCAGGCTCCGGTTCAGGCTTTCATCGCGAGCACGCTCGCTCCCTCAGGAACACCGCTTCAGCGGCCGCTCGCGCGCACCGCCCGTCGGTGCGGCCGCCGCACAGTCCGCGGGCTTCGATACAGGCTGCTGTCGGGTCAGAAGACCCCTCCCACAGAACCTCGGCTCCGGCTCAGGCTTCGGGTCTGGCGCATGGTCCCCCGTGGGCGCGGCCCTGGCCGCGACAGGGCTCCTGACACGGTCCTTCGTGCCATCCCGGCGAACCCTTGCAAGCGCCTGCGGTCACCCTCATATCGACAGTTCGCACAGACAGGGGCGCCCACGCATGTACACCGATCCATCCTCCCGGCGCCTGCACGGCCGGCACCTCCACATCCAACCCAAGGGCTTCTTCGGCAAGCTGTTCGCGGTCATTGCCGCTGGCGGCCTGCTGGTGCTCGGCCTCATGTTCTCGGTGGTGATCGTCGCCGTGGCGGTGGTGGGCGGGTTGCTGTTCTGGGGATGGATGTGGTGGAAGACGCGCGAACTGCGTCGGCGCATGCGCGAACAGATGGACAACCCGATGCAGACGCCCTTCGGCGACGTGCCGGCCAGCGGCGGCCGCGTCATCGAAGGCGAGGTCATCCGCAGCGAGCAGGATTCGACCGGCCGCTGATTCCGGCCTTTCTGCTGGACGCAGACGCCCGGCTTGTCCTGCGTCAAGTCTTAAGGTCTATCGAGGATATATGTTTGCAGCCGTCAACCTGACGGACCGCGAACATGGCCATCCTGCTTTCCATTGACGAACCGGCGACCGGCCCGGCGCACGCGCCTTCGTTCGACGCCTTCCTCGAAATGGGCTTCCGCCCGCTCTACCTCGCCGGTGCCCTGTGGGCGCTGCTTGCCGTGGCGCTGTGGATATTCGCGCCGCAGCTGGCGGGCGGCACGCTGGGCGGCCTGGCCTGGCACGCGCATGAAATGCTGTGGGGCTTCGTCGCGACGATCGCGGTCGGCTTCCTGATGACCGCCGGCGGCGCCTGGACCGGCATCAACCCACTCGAAGGTCGCGCGCTGGCCGCGCTGTGCCTGCCATGGATGGTGGCGCGCGCCGCCTTCCTGCTGCCGGGCGACGCTGCCTTCCTGGTCGGCGCGCTGGCCGACGTCGCCTTCTTCGCGCTGGCTGCCGCGGCGCTCGGGCGCTCAGTGCTGCTGTCGCGCAATACCCGCAACTATGCCGTGCCCTTCATGCTGCTCGCGCTCGGCGCGACCGACGCCGCCTTCCTGATCGCCGCCCGCGCCGGCGACTACGCGATGCTGATGCAGCACTTCAACGCGGGCCTGCTGGTGATGGCGCTGCTCACGCTGCTGGTCGCGCGGCGCGTCATTCCCTTTTTCGCCATGCGCGCAGTGCCTGGCCTGACCGTGCCCACCCATCTGAAAAGCGGCATGGCGCAGCTGATTGCGAGTGCGCTGGCGGTGCTCGGTCTGCTCGCCGGCTGGCCGCTGGTGCAGGCGGCCGCGCTGGCCGCGGCGGGCGGCATCGCGCTGGTGCAATGGGCGAGCTGGAAGCCGTGGCGCGTGCTGCACAAGCCGCTGCTGTGGATTCTGTACGTCGGCTACGTGTCGCTCGGCGCCGGTCTGCTGCTGGCGGCAGCACACGCTGCCGGTGCCGGGCTGCCGGCGGTGCTGCACGTGCATGTGATTGCGATGGGCGGCTTTTCGGTGCTCATCATCGGCATGATCACGCGTACCGCACTCGGCCACCTCGGCCGTCCGCTCGATACCGACCGCAGCATGGTCGCCGCCTACGCGCTGGTGATCGCCGCCGTCGTGCTGCGGCTGGCCGCACTGCACCCGTCGGCCGCGTCGGTGCATCTGCTTCATCTCGCCGCGACCGTGTGGGCGCTCGCCTTCGCGCTCTATCTGTGGCGCTTCTTCCCGATGATGATCCGGCCGCGGCCGGACCGTGGCGGGCCGGCCGCGCAGCCGGTTTCCATCACGCCTCGCAGGAGCTGAACATGCGCCTCACGACGATGACCGATTACGCGCTGCGCCTGCTGATGCACGTGGGGCAGCACCCGGAGCGGCTGTGCACCATCGCCGAGGTGGCGCAGGCCTACGGCATTTCCGAAGCGCATCTGATGAAGGTGACGCACCAGCTCGCGCTTGCCGGCTGGCTCGACACGGTACGCGGCAAGGGCGGCGGCATGCGGCTGGCACAGCCGCCCGCCGACATCCGCCTCGGTGCGGTCGTGCGCAGCGTCGAGCCGGATTTCCGGCTGGTCGAATGTCTGACCGACACGCCGCGTACCGGCTGCACGCTCGAAGGACGCTGCCGGCTCACCGCCATCGTCGATGGTGCGTTGCAGGCCTTTCTCGCTCACCTCGACGGTCATACGCTGGCCGATCTGCTGGCGCAGTCGCCGGGCAGCGTCGCGCCGCTCAGGAGAGTTTCATGACCGCGAACATCCCGACCATTGACGCCTTGCGCGCCGCTCTGCACACGGTGCCCGACCCGGAGCTGGCGGAGAGCATCGTCGACCTCGGCCTGCTCAAGCACATCGACATCGGGGACGGCCGCGTCGACGTCGTGCTCATTCCCACCAGCGCGACCTGCCCGATGGGCGAGGTGCTGATCGAGGACGCGACCGCTGCACTGCGCGCCGCCTGCCCGCCCGGCTGGGTGGTGCATGTCGAGTTCGACTGGGACACCGAGTGGCATCCGGGCCGCATGAGTCCGGCATTGCAGCTACGCTTCGGCTGGTAAGAACCCCGATCATCCACGGAGCCTTCCGCATGCAGATTTCCACCTTTGACGACCTGCTCGCCGCCGCACGCCAGCAACCGGAACCGCAGCGCCTGCTGCTGGTGTTCGCCCGCGCCGAACTGCCGGACGGTGCCACCGCGGCCGAGCGCGCACGCTTCGAGGCGGGGCAGGGCGGGGCGCTGGTGCCTCAGGTCTGCGTCGACAAGTCGCCGCACGAACTGCAGGACTTCGCCACGCTGATCGAAGAGTCGCAGCTGTTCGCGCCGGACTGGTCCATTGCCTTCGTCGCTGCGCTGTCCGGCCGCGACGGCCAGCCACCGACGGCGGCCGACGTCGACCGCGCGCTCGACCGCATGGTCGAGTCGGTCAAGGCCGGCCGGCTCGACGGCCTGATGCCGGTGGACCGCCACGGTCACGCGGTGCGGCTGGGATGAAACCGGCGCGCTCGCCGCTGTGGGGCAGGGCGGTCGCCGCCTGCGCGCTGCTGGCGGCGTTCGCGTTGCTGTCCGGCATGACCGGCGGTCTGGCGCGCCTCGGCTTGCCGCTGCCTCTGATGCCGGCGCCGGTGCATGGCGCGCTGATGCTGTGTGCCTTCTTCGGCACCTTGATTGCGCTCGAGCGCGCGGTCGCGCTGCAGCGACTGCCCGGGCTGCTGGCGCCGTTGCTGGCTGGCGTTGGCGGCGTGCTGGCGCAGGTGCCGGTGTTGCTGCCGCTGGCCCAGGTCTGCTGGGCGGCCGCTGCGGCCGGCCTTGTCGCCCTCTATATCTATGCGGGCGCCACCCGCGCCTGGTCGCTGCATCTGCTGGTCGAAGCGGGCGGCGCTGCGTGTTGGCTGGTCGGCGTGCTGCTGTGGATGCTGCACGGCGATCTTGGTGCGTTGACCCGCGGTGGCGTCGGCTTCCTCGTACTCACCATCGCCGGCGAGCGCCGTGAGCTGACGCAGATGGTGCGCCTGCCGCCGCTGGCGCGCCGGCTGTTCGTCGCCGCGGTCGCGCTGATCGCGTTCGGCGTCAGCGGCGTGCTGCCCTTTGCGCTGTGGTCGGGCTGCGCGCTGCTGGCCGTCTGGCTGCTGCGCTGGGACATCGCGCCGCGCGCCTGGCGCGCTGCCGGCTGGGCGGGTCATACGGCCCAGTGCCTGACCGTGGGTTATCTGTGGCTGTTGGTCGGCGCGCTGCTCGGTCTTTATGGCGAACTGTCGGTGGACGCTGCTCCGGTCGCCGCGACCGGGCTGCACGCGGTGCTGCTCGGTTTCGTGTTCGCCATGGTGTTCGGCCACGCCCCCATCATCCTGCCGGCGCTGCTGCGACTGCGGCCTGCCTATACCGGCCTGGCGCGCCTGCCACTGTGGCTGCTTGCAGCCAGTCTGGCGCTGCGCATTGTCGCGGTGGGCGTCGGGCGGCATGATGCACTGATGGTCGCTGGCGCCGGTCACGCGCTGGCCATCCTGCTGTTTGCCGGCGTCATGCTGCGTGCGGTGAGTACAGGTCTACACAGGAAGGAGATGCCCGCATGAGCACCCCGGACAATCTGGCCGCCTGGCGGCGTGCCGAACGGCAGCGCCTGCTGGCCGAGCGCGAGGCGGTCGAGCCGGCACAGCGCATGGCGCGCAATGTCGAGATCACCGGCTATCTCGAAGCCGGCTTTCCGCTGCTGCAGCACATGACGGTCGGCTTCTGCTGGCCCTTCCGCGGCGAGTTCGACGCGCGTCACCTGCTGCGCTCGCTGCGTGTGCAGGGTGCGCGCGGCGCGCTGCCCGAAGTGGTCGAACGCAAGGCGCCGCTGGTGTTCCGCGAATGGTGGCCCGGTGTGGCGACCACGCCCGGCGTGTACGACCTGCCGGTGCCCGACGACACCAATGTCGTGCAGCCGCACGCGCTGCTGATTCCGCCGGTCGGTTTCGACGCGCGCGGCTACCGTCTCGGCTACGGTGGCGGTTTCTTCGACCGCACGCTGGCGGCCTGCGCGGTGCAGCCGCTGAAGATAGGCGTGGCCTTCGAACTGTCGCGCATCCCCACCATCCACCCGCAGCCGCACGATATTCCGATGGATTTCATCGTGACCGAAGCGGGCATTTTCGAAGTCGGCGTCGACGGTCTGCACGAAATCGACGTCGAAGCCTGTGCACAGCGCGCGCACGCGCTGGTCGCCAGCCGCATCCTGCGCTGAACAACGGAGACCCACCCAGATGTCCGCACCTGCTGTCGCCGTCGAACCCCCTTTCGCGTCGCGCCTGGCCGCGCTGCTCGCCACGCTGGAGCGTGGCCTGGTCGAGCGCCGGCACGTCGTGCGCCTGGCGCTGCTGGCCGCGCTGGCCGGCGAGCACACGCTGCTGATCGGCCCGCCCGGCACCGCCAAGAGCGAACTGGCGCGCCGTCTGCACCGCGCCTTCCGCGATGCCCGCTACTTCGAGCGCCTGCTTACCCGCTTTTCGGTGCCCGAAGAACTGTTCGGCCCGCTGTCCATCCGCGCACTCGAAGAGGACCGCTACGAGCGCCACACCGACGGCTTCCTGCCGGACGCCACCATCGCCTTCATCGACGAGGTGTTCAAGGCCAACAGCGCCATCCTGAACGCGCTGCTGACGCTGCTGAACGAGCGCGAGTTCGACAACGGTGCCGGCCGCCAGCTGTGTCCGCTGGTCAGCGTCATCGGCGCCACCAACGAGGTGCCGGACGACGAAGTGGGCGAGGCCTTCTTCGACCGCTTCCTGCTCCGTGTGCCGGTCGGCCGCGTCAGCGCCGACGGCTTTGCCGCGCTGCTCGAAGCGGGCTGCGCCGACGAATGGGCGCCGCCGGACGAGGCGCTCGCGCTGGGCGACGAAGACCTCGGCGCGGTGTCGCTGGCGGCGCACGCAGTCGCGCTGTCGGCGCGCGTGGTCGGCGTGCTGGCCGATCTGCGCGCGCAACTGGCGGAACAGGGCACCTATGTGTCGGACCGTCGCTGGGTGAAGACCGTGTGGCTGCTGCGCGTGGCCGCGGCCGCCGAGGGCCGCGCCGAGGTCGGGCTGTGGGACCTGCTGCTGCTGCCCGCCTGCGTCGCCCCCGACGCCGAACGCCAGGCCGAGGTCGCGGACTGGCTGCACGCGCGCCTCGGTGTGCGTGAGGCTTACGCGCCGCCGCGGCTCACCCGCGTCGTGCAGGCCTTCCAGGCCCAGCTCGAAACCGAACAGAACGCCAACGACCTCGACTACGACGAATCCGGCCGGCTGCGCTTCTCGCCGTCGGAAGTCGGTACCGAGAAGGCCGAGGAACTGGCCGGCGAGATCGGCGACGCCAAGGGCGGCGCCGGTGCGCTGCGCATGAGTTACAGCCGCCGCCGTCGCTACGGCCCGGCGCACATCGCCGCACGCACCGCGCAGATCGACGACCTGCTCGCGCGCATCGCCGCCTATGCCGAAGAACTGGCGGCCGAACGTGCCAGCCTCGCCGCCACCCGCGCCCGCACGCTGTGGCTGGACGAAGTGCTGCTTACCCGTGTCGATGCCCACCTGGCGGCGACTGCCGCGCTGATCGCCGAACTGGCCGAGCGCGCGCGCGACGCGCGCCGCGGTTTCGAGAACCTGCCGCGGCTGTCGGCCGACGAGGCCGTGCGCTACGCCGACGTGCCGGAGCCGGTCGCCCACGAGCCGCTGGCGTGAACACGCAGGCGCCGCTGCTGTTCCAGTCGCGCGAGGCGCGGCTGGCTGCGCTCGACGCGCTGCCGCGCACGCTGTGGCTGGGGGCGCTGACGCAGGCGCAGGGCCGGCTCGAACCGCGGCTGTCGGCGCTGGTCGCGCTGCGCGCCGCGCTGATCGGCGGCTGCGTACCGCCGGCCGCCGACTGGTGCTGGCCGGCGCCCGAACTGGTCGGTGCGCTGTGCGAAACCTTCGCCGAACTCGATCTGCCGGCCTACTGCACCGGCCGTCAGGAACTGAGCGACGTGGTCGTGCAGAGCCTGCTGTTCCATCTCGACTTCATCCCGGACTACCGCGACCGCGGCGCCTCCGACGCGCGGGCCACGCGTATGGCGATCGAGGCCTTCGGTTCCGACTGGCAGAACCGTCGCGGCCAGATGGACGAGCTGATCGAGGTGTTCGGCAAGCTGCCGGACGACGGCAAGAATGCGCGCTGGGACCTGCTGCCCGGGCTGCTGAAGTCCGAAGGCTGGCGCGAGGTGCTGCGCATCCGCCGCCTGCTGGAACGGCTGCCCGAACTGGCCGACTGCATACGCCGGCTCGGTCGAGCGCGGCCGTCCGACGAGCGCGACGACGCCAGCCGCAGCCAGGTCGAGGTGATGGAGAGCGCGGTCGCGCGCCACACCGAACAGCGCACGGTGCGCGTGCCCGACATGCCGGGCGAGACGCGCGGTGTGCACCGGGCCGACCGCATCGCCCGCATGCTGCCGGCCGAATCGGTGCTGCTCGGCCACCCGGCGCTGCGCCTGGTGTGGCACGCCCGGCGTGCCGAACGGACGCTGCTCTGCTACGAGGACGACGACCGCATGACCGAGGTGCGCCACATCGACGCACCGGTGCTGCGGCCGCGGCCCGATCCGCAACCAGACCGGCGCCTGGAGATGGGGCCGCTGCTGGTCTGCGTCGACACCTCGGGCTCGATGCAGGGCGGCGCCGGTCAGGTGGCCAAGGCGGTCGTTCTGGAAGCCGTGCGCACCGCTCACACGCAGGGCCGCGCCTGCCACGTGTTCGCCTTCGGCGGCGCCGGCGAGGTGGTGGATATGCAGATCGGCGTCGACGCCGATGGCATCGGTCGGCTCATCCACTTCCTCGGTCAGGGCTTCAAGGGCGGCACCGACATCTGCGGCCCGCTGGAAAAGTCCATCGCCTGTCTCGAACAGGCGGCCTGGCAGATGGCCGACCTGCTGATCGCTTCCGACGGCGAATTCGGCGCCACGCCGGATCTGGTAGCGCGGCTCGACAACGCCAAGTGCGCGCTCGGCCTGCGCGTGCAGGGCGTGCTGATCGGCGATCGCGAAACCATCGGCTTCCTCGAAGTGGCGGACCACATCCACCCGGTGCGCGACTGGCGCCGCTACGGCGACGGCGCGCGCGGCAGCGATTCACCGGTACATACCCACCGTCTCACCGCGCTCTACTTTCCGGGCGCGCTGCGCACCGCCGAGAACCGCGACGCCACGGTCAGCGGCGAAATCGCGTCGGCCGCCGTGCGCGCCGGCCTGCGACGCGGCCAGCCGCTGCCTGCCGATCTGTTGCCACCCGAACCTTCGTCCGACGACCCGACCTCATGAGCTTCGCCACCGACTACCTCGCCCAGATCGAACGCATCGCCGATCGCATGCCGCTGCCGAGCGTGCGCGCGCTGCACCTGCCGCCGTCACGGCCGGACGAACCCTGCCGCGACGGCAACAGCGGTCACGCGCGCGGCGAGTTCTGCGCGTTGGAACTGGAGGACGGCAGCATCGGCCTGTCCTACGTATTGCTCGACGACACGCTGGAGCGCCTGCGCAGCGGCACCGGCCTCGACGCGCTGAAGGGCACCGACGCGCTGGCACTGGCGCGCCGCTATGTGAGCGGGCAGGGCGTAGACCGCACGCTGGGCTTCGTCTGCGCCAACGCGATCACCCGCTGCCTGTTCGACCGCGCCGGCTACCGGCCGGATGGCAGCAGCGATTCGATCGGCCAGATGGACCCGCAGCCCGGCGAAGCCATCGGCATGATCGGTCTGTTCGGTCCGTTGGTGGAGCGCATCGTCGCCGCTGGCGCCCGGCTGACCGTGATCGAACTGGACGAGAGCGCCGTCGGCGAGCGCGAAGGTTGGCGTGTCACCACCGACGCGGCGGCGCTCGAAGCCTGCGGCAAGGTGCTGTCCACCAGTACGCTGCTGCTCAACGACACGCTGGACCGCATGCTCGCTCACTGCCACGCTGCCCGCTGGTTCGCCATGGTCGGCCCCAGCGCCGGCTGCCTGCCCGACGCCCTGTTCGCCCGCGGCGTCACGCTGCTTGGCGGCAGCTGGGTCGAGGACCGCGCTGCCTTCATCGACGGACTCACGTCGGGCGACAAGGACAACCGCAAGGGTCGCAAGTCGACCAGCAAGTTTGCGCTGACGAAGGAGGGGTGGCCGGGGTTTGAGGTGTTGCTGGCGCGGGCGATCGCTTGAACCTTTAGAACCGGTCCTATTTGCCTCCGCGAGGCATTACAAGACTTCCGCCACACGGGGACGATACACCGCGCACGCGGCCCACATTGATCTCTTATACGTCCGGTTGATACTCACGTCATCAATTATTAATACCTTTATCATAGTATTCTTCCGTTGTGACGCGTACGATCGGCCGACTCGACTTTACAGAGGTGTCACTGCAACGTGTCCTGTGGTCGGAGTCGTCGGCGATCTGGGGCTATGTGCTGGTTTTGTGGCGTTGCTGTCAACGCGTATGAGGAGGTGATCGTGGTTTTCCGGTTTTCGACCTTGGTATTCGGCCTTCTTGCACACGTCGCCGTGTTCGCTGCGCCCATTTATCCGGACTCAAATTACCTGTTTGGCGGAAGTGAGGGTGATGGCCCCTCAGGACAATCTCTGGTGCTACGGCTTGCTGATGGGTCCGCTTACACTGCAAGTACTCACCGTGCGCCGATCGGTAGCGAGTCCTACGCGGAAAATTTCGGATGGTGGAGCGACCGTCTTGGCCACATCCCTGGTAACTACAATTACCTCGCAGGGTACAACGGGGTTTTCGATTCAGTCTTCCGAAACTTCTTTTCGTTTGATCTCTCTGGTCTCGATGGGGTGGTAACGAGCGCGACGCTGGTCTTGAGACCGTATTCGGCAAGTTTTCCTTTTGCCCCGATGCGATTCAACGTGTTCGATGTGTCTACCTCGCCATTCGACTTGCTGAGCGGATCTGCGGTTGCCCCAGATATATTCGATGACCTTGGCTCAGGCAAGCTCTATGGCTCGCACGTATTCGATGCTGATCCGAGCATCAGTAACGCGGTGGCGATCAGGCTTTGGTCCTCGGCCGTCTCGGATATAAACGCCAGGCAAGGGCAATACTTTTCCGTTGGAGGGACGGTGGGCCGTATTCCGGAGCCGTCCATTATTGCGCTTGTGTTGCCGGCGCTCGGGTTGGTGTTGTCCTTGTCCCGAAGATCGAAGCGCGATCCCAGTCGCCTCGCCTGATGTGCGCCAGGGGCGTCACCCCGCGTGGCACGGCTAAAGGAGTTTGTTCGGGAACAACTCGCATACATCAATGAAGGTTTCGCTTCCACCATGGACGCCATAGCCAGTCCGTCTGATAGGTCATGATTTCGTGGCGCACTTTGTGCAGGCTTAACCAATATGGCTTCGCGATGTTGCGCGACTCGGGCTGATTCGAGCCAAAGGTTGCTGCCCCGACCTTCATCTTTGATGGTTCAAAGTGGTCTTGTCGCCCAAGTCCGCCATGGCTTCCTAGGTGAGATGGCCGCCCTCGACGAAGGCGGCAAGGGCCTGTTTCACCACCCAGCCGCGCGAACGCTCAAGCCGTTCCGCCAATTCGTCCACCTGCTCCGCCAGCGCAACCGGCAAGTGAGCGGTCATCACTCGGGTGTCTGCTGAAGCCATAAGTCACTCTCAATCACTTTCAATCAAGCTAGTCCGGGCGGAGGTTCTTATCCATCCCCTGTCGGATTTCTTTGCACCCGGCACCGTCGATGTGCATGAAGGTCTAGCGCCCGGCGCGCGACCGGACAGACTGCTCGAAGCGGGTCCGATGTCGATCTACGCGTAATGCATGGACAGGCGACCGTGGGCCTGTGTCCGGTAGCGCCAAGTGGCTGAGCGCAAAGGTAACTTGCGCTCCGGCCCGTCTCTGCGCCATCTCACGCGATTTCCGGCTTTTCTGCCTGCCGCCGACACCCCTCGGCGCTTCACGCACGAAGGAATGTCTCTTGCTCCGGCCTCGCCGGGCGAAAACGTCCTTCGCCGTCCAGATCCGGAGATCACCAAAAATGAAAAAACGGGGTCGTCACCTCCTCGCGTTTGCGCTGTCCTGTAGCAGCTTCGCTGCCGTTGCGGCCGACCAGCTGGTGTGGTCGGAAACCTATCAACAGTTTCTGCCGCGATTCGCGACCGTTGGATCGATCAACGGCGCGTCCGTACCGGGCGGCGAGCCTGGCGCGCTGGTGACCGACCCGACCCGGGTGAAGGGGCCGAATGGCGTCGAGTTTGCAGCCGGGCGACTGTGGTGGCCGGATCAGCAGTTGAACCGCGTCGTGTCCATGCTGCCGGACGGCACCGGCTTCAAGACCTACAACATCGCCGGCGCCTACGACGTCGATGTGCAGGGCGGCATGCTCTACGTGACGCGGCAGAACTCGGGCGACATCCTGAGACTGGATCTGTCGCTCGCCTTCCCGTCGGCGGAGGTCGTCAGCAGCGGCCTGAGCTCGCCGTTCGCGATCGACGTGACGGCGGACAGCGTGTTCTGGAGCCAGGTCGGCGCGTCGAACCGCCTGATGCGCTCGAATCTCGATGGCTCGGGCGCGCAGACGCTGCTCACCGGCGTGAATGCCTACGACTTCGAAGTCAGCGGCGGCTACATCTATCTGACCACGACCGACGGCTTCGTCAAGCGCGCCAACCTGGACGGCAGCGGCCTGACCACGCTGGCCAGCGGGCTCGGTTTCCTGAATGGCATCGACGTGACCGACGACACCCTCTACGTGTCGGCGCTCAATGGCGTGACCACGCTGCCCAGTGGCACGCAGACCTTGGGCGCGGGTCGCATCTTCAGCATGGGGCTGGATGGCAGCGGTGCGACGGAGATCCTGCGCGCGCAGGAAATCTACGACCCCAACCAGCCTTTCGCCCCGTCGCAGGTGCGCGGCGTGGCAGTGCTGGCGGTGCCGGAGCCGTCCGCGTACGCGATGCTGCTCGCCGGGCTTGGTCTGACCGCGCTGGTTGCGCGCCGTCGTCGGCAAGACTGAGGCGGGAAGCGCACGATCAGCATGAAAAAAGCGGGCGGGGCACCCGGCGTATTCCGCGTCCGGATGCCCGCCCGTGTGCCGCTGTAGTATCCCGTCCGTCACCTTCAAATCGACTCCGTGCAGGCCCAATACGATGAGTGATCTGTCGCCGCCCCCGTCCATCGTCCCCGGCCGTTACCGCCACTACAAGGGCGGCGAGTACGAAGTGGTCGGCGTCGTCCGTCACAGCGAGACGCTGGAGCCCATGGTGCTCTATCGACCGCTGTACAACGACTCCGGCCTGTGGGTGCGGCCGTATGACATGTTCGTCGGGCAGGTCGAGATCGACGGCGTGCCGCAGCTGCGCTTCGAACGGCTGCCGGACTAGCGGCTGCGGCCGGAATCCGGTCATCATGCGGACAGGATTACAGGAGCCCGCATGATGCAGATCGAAACCGCCACCCACGCCGACATCCCCGCGCTGTGCGCACTGCTGTCCGCGCTGTTTGCACAGGAAGCCGAATTCACGCCGGACACCGCGGCCCAGGCGCGCGGGCTGGCGATGATCATCAGCGATCCGCGCGTCGGCACCGTGCTGGTCGCGCGACGCGACGGAGAAGTCATCGGCATGGTGAATCTGCTGTTCACCGTATCGACCGCGCTCGGCGAACGCGTCGTGCTGCTGGAAGACATGGTGGTCGAGCCATCTGTCCGCGGCGCCGGTGTGGGCAGCGCGTTGCTGACCGCCGCTATCGACTTCGCACGCGTCCAGCGCTGCCCGCGCATCACCCTGCTGACCGACCGCGTCAATGCCGACGCACAGCGCTTCTACGCGCGCCATGGTTTCACTGCGTCGGACATGCTGCCGATGCGCCGGGTGGAAGGCTGAGGGCGGCGTGCCTGTGGGAGAGCGCTTGCTCGCGACAGCGGCCTGAATCAGGGCCGCTGACCTTCGCCCCATGAGGCAAGCGGGCTCAATGCGAATGGAGGGGCGCCTAACCGCGCGCGTGGGCCTGCACCCAGCGCACGATGTCGGCCGCGCTCATCGCGCCCGCCTGTCGCGCGACTTCGACGCCGTTGCGGAACAGCATCAGCGTCGGAATGCTGCGGATGCCGAAACGCGCCGCGGTCTGCCGCGCGGCTTCGGTATCGACCTTGGCGAAGCGCACCTGCGGCAGCTGTCGGGCAGCCGCTTCGAACTGCGGCGCCATCATGCGGCAGGGGCCGCACCAGTCGGCCCAGAAATCGACGACCACCGGTAATTCGGTGCGGCCGACATAGGAATCGAAGTTCGCGTCGCCGAGCGCGAACGGTGCGGCTTCAAGCAGCGGCGCCTTGCAGCGCGCGCAGACCGGGCCATCGCCCAGACGTTCGTCGGGAATGCGGTTGGTGGCGCTGCACTGCGGACACACGACATGCATGGTCTTGCCCTCGGAAGGATGTCGGGCAGCAGATGGGGGTGGCGCCGGTGAATCCAAGCCCGGGCGAGTTCGGCGGCATTTCTGCGGAAGCATTCCTCTGACCGCAACTGCGCTTGTACCGAAGTCAGCGGACCGCAGTGGCTGCGTCGCGGGCAAGGCCGCTCCCACAAGGGGGTGCGCCCGATTCGCCACCGGAGTGCGGGTCAGGTTCTGTGGGAGGGGTCTTCTGACCCCGACAGCAGCCTGCACCGTAGCCAGCGAACGGCGGCGGCCTTGTCGCGGTCAAGGCCGGGTCGTCATCCGGCGGTCAGCGCCCTCAGAGACTGGCCGCGTGCGGGCGCCCCTGTTCGCGCGCGCTCTGGCAGCCGATGCACAGCGCAGCCTGCGGTTCGGCCTGCAGCCGGGCGAGCGGGATGTCGCTGCCGCATTCGGCACACCGGCCATAGTCGCCGTTGGCCAGACGCCGCAGCGCAGCGTCGAGTGCGGCCAGTTCGACCGTTTCGAGATCGGTCATCGCCAGATCGACCTCACGGTCGGCGCTGCGCTGTGGCGCGTCATCGCCGTCCTGCAGCAGCAAGTCGCGTGCATGTTCGACACGCGTGCGGCCCTGCAGTTGTGCCTGGATGTGGGCGGTGAGCGCGTCGTGACGTGCACGCAGACGGCGCTCCAGTTGATCGCGGTCAGCCTGGGTGAGCGGGGTGTTCATGAAGTGTTCCTCCTTGCATCCATGCTGTCACCGGCACACACGGGCGGCGTTGATCGGTGTCAATGGCGTCTGCTGCATCGCGTTACACGGTGCTGGCAGGACATCGACACAGCATGAATCCGGATGCGCTATCGTCGCGGCGTCCGTCCGATCCGTGACTGCCACCATGCCAAGCAAGTTGTACGACAGCCGTTCCGCCCTGCTGGCGCGCCTGAAGCGCCGCATCGAAAGCGAGTCCTGGCCGCGCCTGCAGATGATGGTGATCGTTGCGTTCACCGGCGCCGCCGGGCTGGTGGCGTCGTTTGCATTGATGCAGGCCGGCATCGACAGCATGGCGCTGCGCTACCCGCTGGCGCTCGGCTTCGCCTACGTCGTGTTCCTGTGCCTGCTCTGGCTGTGGCTGCACACGCGGGCGGAGGATTACGTCGATGTGCCCGATGCGTCCGGCGCCCTGCCAGTGGACGGTGGCGGCGTGCCATCGTTCGCCGGCAAGGGTGGCGACTTCGGCGGTGGCGGCGCGAGCGGGTCTTTCGACGACACGTCGTCGTCCGGCTTGATGGACAGCGACGCGCTGCCGTCGGTCGTGCGCGAAGCCGGATCGGCCGTCGACGCCGACGAACTGGCGATTCCGCTCGTCGTGCTGGCCCTGCTGCTCGGCATGGCGCTGGCGTCGCTCTACATCGTGTATGCCGCGCCCGTGTTGTTCGCCGAACTGCTGCTCGACGGCGTGCTTGCCTGCTCGCTGTACCGTCATCTGAAGGCGACCGACAGTCCGCACTGGCTGACGACGGCCTGCCGGCGCACCTTCTTGCCGTTTGCGCTGACCGCGCTCTTCCTGTGCCTGACCGGTTTCGCGATGAGCGTCTACGCGCCGGACGCACGCTCGGTCGGCGATGTGATCGCGTACGCGAATGCGCGCTGAACAGGCCCTGACATGACCTACTCCGCACTCGATGTCGCCGCCCGCATTGCACGCGGCGACAGCACGGCCATCGACGAGCTGGAGGTCTGCCTCGCGCGTATCCGCCGGCACAACGGCGACGTCAACGCGGTGGTCACGCTGGACGAGGCCGGCGCCCGTGCCGCCGCACGCGCGGCCGACGCGCTGCGTGCCGCTGGCGGTCCGCTGCCGCCGCTGCTGGGCGTGCCGATGACGGTGAAGGATGCATTCGAGACAGCCGGCCTGCGTACGACGGCCAGCCATCCGCCGCTGGCGCAGCACGTGCCGGCGACCGACGCAACGGTGGTGGCGCGCCTGAAGGCGGCCGGCGCGGTGCTGGTCGGCAAGACCAATCTGCCTGAGCTGGCCTCCGCCCCGCAGTGCTGGAGCCCGCTGTTCGGGCCGACCCGCAACCCGTGGGACCTGCGGCTCACGCCGGGCGGCAGTTCCGGTGGCAGCGCGGCGGCGGTGGCGATGGGCTTTTCGTACATCGACCCGGGCAGTGACATCGGCGGCTCGATCCGCATACCCGCGGCCTGCTGCGGCGTGGCCGGACTGAAGGCGACCGAGAACCGCATCCCGCGCACAGGCCACATTCCGCATCTGCCGGGCGGACGGCGCAGCGTGCGTCACCTGCTGTCCTTCGGCGCGCTGGCGCCATCAGTCGCCGACCTTCAGACCGCGCTGGCGGTGCTCGCCGGCCCGGACGGGCTCGATGTCGAAGTGCCGCGCGTGCCCTTCCAGCCCGCGCCGTCGCCCGGGCGACCGCTGCGCATCGCCTGGTGGGACGGGTTCGGCGGCCTGCCGCTGTGCCGGCGCACGCGCGCCGCACTGGCGCGCACGGTGGCGGCGCTGGAGGCCGCCGGCTGCGTGGTCGAGCAGCGCTGCCCGGAGGGCTTCGACGTACTCAAGGCCTGGCAGGCCTACGGCTGGATCGCCGGCACCGAAATCGGGCTCGGCATGCCGGGGCTGGCGCGTCGGTTGATCGCGGTGATGGGCCGCTTCGTCACGCGCGACCAGCCGATCGCGCACGCCTTCGTGCAGGGGCTGACGCTGGACGCGCAGCGTTACAGCCGTGCGCTGAACACGCGCGACCGCATGGTGCGCACGCTCGAACGCTTCCTCGACAGCTGGGACACCTGGCTGTGCCCGGTGGCCTGCACGGTCGCCTATCCGCAGACCGAGCTGGTGTGGTGGCGCCGTCCGCCCGATATCGAGGTCGACGCTGCGCCCTGGCCTTTTGTCGAAGCGGCCATCGGCATGGTGACGCCGTTTTCGCTGACCGGCAGCCCGGTGGTGGTGTTGCCGGCCGGCGTCGAGGACGGCCTGCCGGTGGGCTTCCAGTTCGTCGGCCGCCGCTGGCAGGACGAAGCGCTGCTGGCGACCTGCGCGGATATTGAGCGGGTGCTCGGCGCGCGTCCTGTGCCGCCGCGGGCGCTTACCACCGGCCGATGGACTTGATGTAGGCCACCAGTTCCCAGATCTCTTCCTGCGTGAACACCTCGCCCCAGGGCGGCATCGGCGTCGCGCCCTTGCCGCCGTCGCGGATGGTGTTGAACACGTATTCCGCTTCGAGTCCCTCGCGCTCGATGAACAGCGCCGGCTTGTGGCCGTGGCAGTAGTCGGCGCAGGTCGACTGGAAGCGGCCCTGGCCGGCCTTGATGCGGGCCGGGTCGGCGAGGTCGAAAGGGGCGGGGCCGGCGGGCGCGGCGCCGTCCGGCGTTTTGTCCGGCAGCACGGCGTTGAAGGCCATCGCTGACGCCATGCAGCTCATCAGTGCTGCGAAGCTGAGTTTCCGTATATCCATGAATCCGTTCCGGGGAGTGCGTGTTTTCGATGACCGTGCCGCGCGTCGGCGCGACACGGTCCGGACGCAGGCAGTGCCGCGTCCTGCTTCAGTCGACCTGGACGGCGACCAGTTCGGCCGGCAGGCCGGCGCCGCCGATCGGCACCACGACGTACTGCTTGCCGCCAGCGCGGTAGGTCATCAGTGCGCCGAAGGCGGCACCCGGCAGCTTCACTTCGCCGAGCACGTCACCGGTGCGCGCGTCGTGCGCGTACAGGAAGGGCTCCTTCTCTTCCGCTGTCGCCTGCGTGATCAGCGCGTTGCCGCGTGACGACAGGCCAATCACCGAGTTCGTCCCTTCCGGTGCGAGGAAGAGCACGTCGTCGGTCAGCGCGATGAAGCTCTCGCGCGGCACACCGACGCGGTCCAGCTTCAGGTCCTTGATCGCCGGGTGATCGACCGGGCCCTTGCCGGCCGGCACGCGCCACAGGTGCTTGCCGGTGTTCATGTCGATCGCGGTGACGGTGGAGAAGGGGGGCTTGAAGAGCGGCAGACCTTGCGGACCGCCAACGCCGGCCCAGGTGCCGGTGTAGTCGTACACGCCCTCGTTCTCCTTCTTCAGCTTGATGCCGAAGGGGATGGTGAAGGACGGCACGTACAGCACATTGGTCTTCGGGTTGTGCGCAGCGCCCGCCCAGCTGGCGCCACCGAGCACGCCCGGCACCTGCAGCGTGCCGGCCTTGTCGATGGTCGGCGGCGTGTACAGCGGGCCATAGTTGTAGCGCGACAGGATCTTCTTCGCCTCCTCCTTCAGCTGCGGCGTCAGGTCGATCAGGTCGTCTTCGCTCACGCCCTGCTGCACGAAGGGTGCGGGCAGGCTGGGAAAGGGCTGGGTCAGCGACGAGCGCTCACCCGGCACGGTGGACTGCGGCACCGGCTTTTCGGTGATCGGCCACACCGGCGCGCCGGTGCTGCGGTCGAAGGTGAACACGAAGCCCTGCTTGGTCACCTGCGCCAGCGCCTTCACCTTCTTGCCATTGACCGTCAGGTCCATCAGGTTGGGCGCGGTCGGCAGGTCGTAGTCCCACAGGCCGTGATGGACGATCTGCTGATACCAGGCGATCTTGCCGGTCTTCGCGTTGAGTGCGACCACCGATTCGCCGAACAGGCCGTTGCCCTTGCGGTGGCCGCCATAGAAGTCGTTGGTCGGCGTCGAGAAGGGCAGGTAGACCAGGCCCAGTTCTTCGTCGCAGCTGGGGCGTGCCCACATGTTGGCCGAGCCGGTGGTCTTCCACGAACCGTCTTCCCAGGTTTCGTTGCCCGGCTGGCCTTCCTGCGGCGGCTGCTCGAAATGCCATACGCGTTTGCCGCTGCGGATGTCGAAAGCCTGGATGTCGCCCGGCGGGTGGTTCTTCATCGGCGCACGGCCGACGGCGAAGGAATCGAGCACGGCCAGGCTGGGCACGATGGTGTTGCCGCAGACGATGGGCGGCGAAGTGAGGGCAACGAGCGAGCGGTCGACGAAGCGGCGCAGGCCCTTGGTCATGTCGATGCGACCCTTGTCGCCCCACGATTCGATCGGCTTGCCCGTCTTCGCGTTCAGCGCGATCAGGTAGCCGTCGCCGGTGCCGACCAGGATGCGCTTGTCCTCACCGTTCGCCCAGTAGGACAGGCCGCGGCTGATGAAGCCGAGGTTGGGCGGCGTGCCTTCGACATAGGCCTTGGGGTCGTAGGTCCACAAGGTCTTGCCGGTCTTGCCGTCGATGGCCGATACCATGGACATCGGCGAGCTGGAATACAGCACGCCGTCGATGGCCAGCGGCGTCGACTGGTTCACCCAGGTGCGCAGTTCGGCGTTGTCCTGCCACACCTTGTTGTCCGGCATGGCCCAGCGCCAGGCCACCTTCATCGACTTCACGCTCTGCGCGTTCACCTTGCCGCCGGCCAGATAGCGCGAGCCGGCCTTGTCGCCGTTGTACTCGGTCCAGTTGCCGTCGCCCGCAGCGGCCATCGCCAGCGGGGCGGCGCCGAGCATGATGGACAGCCACAATGTCTTTCTGGCTGCGCGGGGAAAAGCGCCCGCGGAATTCAGCATCGCCATGTTTCCTCTCTCCAATCGAGTTCGTTGTGTTCGTCTGTGGAACGCAACAGCGGTCTGCCGGTGCGTGCCAGGACGACGCAAGATCGGTGCCGATGGAAACCCGGGAAATGCGCCCGGCATGATCCGGGACAATCGCCGGCGGGATACGGGTGTACCGGTTTTTGCGGTGGGAACAGAGACGGGTGTCTCGCCAACGCGTGCGACGTCTCAGCGATCGCGGCGGGAGGAGAGACGAGGGAAGAGGGACGAGGGAAGAGGGAAGAGGGAAGAGGAGAGGGTGGAGGCGGCGACGTGGTGCTGCATCGAACTCGCCGCCGCCGGTCAGCCCCGGTCAGTACAGCGGCTGGCGGTTCGATGAGGTGTTCAGCGGCCGTCAGGAAGGGCGGGCGCCGGCGAGCCGCTCGCGTCGTCCGCAGCGCTGACGCGCCAGACGGTATTGCCGACGTCGTCGGCGACCAGCAGGCCGCCCTTGCGGTCGATGGCCACGCCGACCGGTCGCCCGTATGCGTCGCCGTCGCCGCTGAGGAAACCGGTGAGTACGTCGATCGGCTCGCCTGCCGGACGGTCGCCTTCGAACGGCACGAAGATCACCTTGTAGCCGCTGTGCGGCTTGCGGTTCCACGAACCGTGCTGACCGATGAACATGCCCTGCGCGAACCCGCTGCCCAAGGTGTTGCCGGCCGACCAGGCAAGACCGAGCGAGGCGGTGTGTGGGCCCAGGGCGTAGTCGGGCACGCGCGACGTGGCAACCCGTTCCGGCTTCTGCGGTTCGACGCGCCGGTCCACGTGCTGACCGTAGTAGCTGTAGGGCCAGCCGTAGAAGCCGCCATCCTCCACCGAGGTGAGGTAGTCGGGAACGAGATCGCTGCCGATCTCGTCGCGCTCATTGACCACCGTCCACAAGGTGCGTCCCGCGCCGTCCCAGGCCATGCCGTTGGGGTTTCTGAGGCCGGTCGCGAACAGACGCTTGTCGCCGCTTGCGACATCGACCTCCCAGATCGCGGCGCGACCTTCCTCGGCCTCGATGCCGTTCTCGGCCACGTTGCTGTTCGAGCCGACGGTGACGTACAGCTTTCTGCCGTCGGGGCGGGCGATCAGGTTCTTCGTCCAGTGATGGTTCAGCGTGCCGCCCGGCAGGTCGGTCACCCGTTCTCCGCCATCGGAGATCTCGAGTGCGCCGGTCCGGTAAGGAAAGCGGACGACGGCGTCGGTGTTCGCCACGTAGAGCCGGTCGCCGACCAGCGCCATGCCGAACGGGGAGTTCAGCCCCTGGAGCAGGACCGAACGTACGTCGGCCGTGCCGTCGCCGTCGGTATCGCGCAGCAGGGTGATGCGGTTGGCGCTGGGCACCCCGGCGCCGGCCCGCTTCATCACCATCCCGGTCACCCAGCCCTTGATGCCCTTGCGGTCGTCCGGGCGCTCCGGCGCATTCGTTTCAGCCACCAGCACGTCGCCGTTCGGCAGTACGAGCAGCCAGCGCGGGTGGTCGAGGTCGCGCGCGAAGGCGGTCACCCGGGTGCCGGTTGCCGGCAGCGGCGCGCCGCCTTCGGGCCAGCCCTTGGCGGGCGCGATGTGCATGGTCGGCAGAAGCGTCGAACGAGGCGGCGGCAGTTGCGGGTGCGGCCCGCTGCCGGCCGAAACCGGCAGCTCGGCCACGTCGCCGCAGCCGGCCAGCGTCAGCAGCAGGGCTGCGCTGGCCGACGCGCCGCGCATCCGTTGGTGCAGTCCGGGATACGCGAGGTGCAGGCACGTCATATCCGCCCCATCAACAGAAGGACGACCAGGATGACGACGACCAGGCCGACGCCGCCCACCGGTCCGTAACCCCAGGCGCGGCTGTGTGGCCAGGTCGGAAGAACGCCGATCAGGGCCAGGATGAGGATGATCAGAAGTATGGTTCCAAGGCTCATATCCGTTTCCTCGCTTTCGTGATTGCAGGATGAAGGGTCCGGAGACCGGCCGGATCCGGTGCCTGCGCGTTGCCGTGCAGTCGAGCTGTCACAGCAATCGCTGTTCCCGATCTCACGGTGGCCGATGCCCGCAGCAGCCCGCAGGCCGCGCACATTCTTCAAGCGGATTGCCAGGATTTACCCGGAATGCGGGCAGCCGGCCCGCGCGCGGTGCGGCGGGGCCGGGCACCGCGCTTGCAAAGCGTCCTCCTCTTCGCGCCACGCAGCCCGTTCGTCCGGGAGCAGACGTAACGGGACGTGAAGGACGCGCGGCGGCGGCGGCCGCCGTGCGGCATCGAACGATCAACACGGAGGACATCGCATATGAGCAGGCAGGCAAGGAAAACGGGCGGCGCTGACGACAGCGCGGCCCGGCATGCAGCGGGCGGAGAACTTCACCAGACGGCGCAGGGCGATCAGCCCGCGCTGACCACCAATCAGGGTGCGCCCGTCTCCGACAACCAGAATTCGCTGCGCGCGCACGCGCACGGCCCGACGCTGCTGGAGGATTTCGTCCTCCGCGAGAAGATCACCCACTTCGATCACGAGCGCATTCCCGAACGCATTGTGCATGCCCGCGGCTCGGCCGCGCACGGCTATTTCGAACTGACGCGCTCGCTCGGCGAGTACACGACGGCGCAGGTGCTGACCGAGGTGGGCGCGCGCACGCCCGTCTTCTGCCGCTTTTCCACGGTGGCCGGCGGTGCCGGGTCGATCGACACGCCGCGCGATGTGCGGGGCTTCGCCGTCAAGTTCTACACGCCTCAGGGCAACTGGGACCTGGTCGGCAACAACATTCCCGTGTTCTTCATCCAGGATGCGATGAAGTTTCCCGATCTGGTGCATGCCGTGAAGATGGAGCCCGACCGCGGCTTCCCGCAGGCGGCGACTGCGCACGACACCTTCTGGGACTACATTTCGCTGACGCCGGAATCCATGCACATGGTGATGTGGATCATGTCCGACCGCACGCTGCCGCGCTCGCTGCGCATGATCGAGGGCTTCGGCATCCACAGCTTCCGGCTGCTCGATGCCGACGGCGAGTCGACCTTCGTGAAGTTCCACTGGCGGCCCAGGCTGGGCCTGCAATCGACGGTGTGGGACGAAACCGTGAAGATTGCCGGCGCCGACCCGGACTACCACCGGCGCGACCTGTTCGAGGCGATCAGCAACGGCGACTTCCCCGAGTGGGAGCTGGCGGTGCAGCCGTTTACCGCGGAGCAGGCCGCCGACTTTCCGTTCGACCATCTCGATGCCACCAAGCTGATACCGGAGGAGTGGGTGCCGTTGCAGGTGATCGGTCGCCTGGTGCTCGACCGCTGGCCCGACAACTTCTTCGCCGAAACCGAACAGGTCGCCTTCTGTCCGGCGAACATCGTGCCCGGCATCGACTTCTCGAACGATCCGCTGCTGCAAGGGCGCCTGTTCTCCTATCTCGACACCCAGCTGCTGCGGCTCGGTTCGCCCAACTTCCACCAGATTCCGGTCAATGCGCCAAAGTGCCCCTTTGCCAACCAGCAGCGCGACGGTCACATGCAGATGCTGCAGCCGAAGGGGCGCGTCGCCTACGAACCCAGTTCACTGGCGCCGCCACCGGCGCGCGAGACGCCGGACGGCTTCCGCAGCGCAGCGGTCGCCGAGGGGGGCGACAAGGGGCGTGTCCGTCCCGAGAGCTTCGCCGACCACTACAGTCAGGCCAGGCAGTTCTGGCGCAGCCAGACGGAATACGAACAGGCCCACATCGCGTCCGCGCTGGTGTTCGAGCTGTCCAAGGTGGAACACCTGCACGTGCGGCAGGCGATGACGGGACATCTGCGCAACATCGACGAGGCGCTGGCGCAGCGCGTTGCGAAGGGCCTTGCCCTCGATTCGCTGCCGGACGCCCCGTTGCCGGCGTGCCCGGTGCAGGACCTGCCGCCCTCGCCGCCGCTGCGCACCATCGGCAAGACATCGCCGACGCTCGCCGGCCGGGTGGTCGGGATACTGATCGCCGACGGTTCGGATCGCGTCACCGTCGATGTGCTCATGGTCGCCCTCACCCAGGCCGGTGCGCGGGTGAAGATCGTTGCTCCGAAGGTCGGTGGCGCATGCATGTCGGATGGCGCGATGCGGGCTGCGGACATGCAGCTTGCCGGCGCGCCGTCGGTGCTGTTCGACGCGGTGGCCGTGCTGCTGTCGGAAGAGGGGGCGGCGACGCTGCTGAAAGAGTCGGCTGCCATCGATTTCGTGCGCGACGCGTTCGGCCATCTGAAGGCGCTGGCGCTCGACGCGGGCGGGCAGGCGCTGTTTCGTGCGGGCGGCCTTCAGGTCGACGCAGGCGTGGTTGCGGCCGACGATCCGGCGGCCTTCGTTGCGGCGGCCGGTACGCGGCAGTGGGCGCGCGAGGCGCAGGTGCGCATGCTCGCCTGAGGCGCGGCCCGCTCGCGTCGTTCAGTGATCGCGCCCGGCCCGCAGGTGGCGGAAGTGCGCCGGTGCGTGCGACACGACGGACGAGGCGATCAGCAGAAGCCAGAAGAGGCCGGCGGCGAGCTGCGGCAGCACGACCATCGCCGCGACGCCGAGCAGTTTGAGCGGGATGAACAGTCCGGCCAGTTCGACCGCGTGGCGCGGCTTGCTCCACACCTCGATGCCGTAGAGGCCGAGGCCGGTTGCCAGCATCAGCGCGGCGGCGCCACGGCGGTACTCGTCCTGGCCGGTCAGCAGCGCGCTGCCCACCAGCACGACGCCGACCAGATGCAGCGAACGCAGCGCGACCAGCAGCCAGCGGCGGCCGGGAAAATCGCGACGGTTGCTCGGCGCGAAGTCGTGGGGCAGGTCATGCGTGGGCATGGTGCGAGTATGACTCACCACGCATCCACCGGGCTGATGTCGTCGCTGGCGAAGGGCAGGAAGGGACCGGTGCCGCTGTGGTCTGAACTCGATGCCGGCACGAAGGCGCCGACGTGTACATCGAACACGTGCACCTCGCCGTCCTCGATCACGTAGTGCCAGCCGTGCAGCGCGAGCTGACCGGCGTCGACCTGACGGCGCACCATCGGATAGTCCATCAGCCTTTCCAGCTGCAGCACCACGGCGCGCTGTTCGGTGCGGCGCAGCGCCTCGTCGGTGAGCTGCACCGGCAGCACCGCTTCACGCCCGAGGTCGAGCCAGGCGTTCAGATTCGGCGCGTCCGGCCCGACGCCTTCGTACAGCGCACGCACACCGCCGCAATGGCTGTGGCCGCAGACGACGATGTGGGCGACCTTCAGGTTGAGTACCGCGTACTCGATCGCTGCAGCCGTGCCGTGGAAGCCAGCCAGTTCGCCGCGCTGCGTGCCGCCGTCGTAGGGCGGCACGAAGGCGCCGACGTTGCGCACGATGAACAGTTCGCCCGGACCGGTTCCGGTCAGCAGATAGGGCACCAGGCGCGAGTCCGAACAGCCGATGAACAGGATGGTCGGGTGCTGGCCGTCGCGCACCAGGTGCTGGAACTGGTCCTGCACGCCAGGAAAGGTGTGGTCGTGAAAGCGGCGCAGGCGGGCGAGCAGTTCGTCGGGCATGGCGGTGTCCTCCGGTTCAGGCGGGTCGGTGCAGCAGCGGACCGATGGCGTCCAGCGTGTTCTTCAGCAGCAGGCCGTACTCGGTGTCGCCCTCCATCACCAGCGCGCGTTCGAAGAACAGGCGATCGGCGTCGTCGTCGCCGCGCAGCAGGCGCAGATAGCTGGCGCTGTCGGCGGCGATGCGCAGCGCGACCGGGCCGTGGTCGGGCGCGCTGCGAAAGCGGCCGTCGCGCAGTGCGAGGCGGCAACGCAGGCCGAAGTCGCGCACCTCGATCTCGACCGTGCGGTCGGCAAGTTCGAGTGCCGCATCGGCCGGCAGGCGCGGACGCAGCACGCGGTTCAGCGCGGCGGCGAGCAGCCGCGACGGCGGCTGTATCGGCAGGCGAGCGATCAGCGTGCGCAGTGCGGCGGGTGGCGGCGGCAGTGCCGGCAGCCTGATCGGGAACGAGGTCTTCATGCGGGCATCCTTTCCAGTCCGGGACGGCGGTGGGCGTAACCATTGACCAGACCGCCGGGCAGGCTCAGCGCTTCGAGCGCGGCGGCGGCGTCAGCGGCGTCGGCCGGGCCGTTCCAGGTGCGTTCGAACAGATCGACCACGGTGGCGAAGTCGCGCGAGGTGGGTGACAGCCGGCCGCGGGTGACACCGGCGGCGCGCAATGCCGGGGCGTCGGCGATCAGGCAGTGTTGCGCCGCCGACTGCGTCTGTATGCCATTCAGGGCGAGGAAGTGCTGCTGTTCGGTGGTGTCGAGCAGCAGGCCGTCCGGGTGTTCGATGCAGCGGAAGCCGCACTGGTCCTTGCTAAGGTGGAAATGGCGCGCGGTGAAACAGCGTGCCGAGAAGGCCAGCGGCAGACGGCCGAAGGCGAACACCTCGGTGGCGACCGATGTGTCGTTCGCCGGTCCGCCGTTCACTGGCGCGGCCGGCGGGTTGATCAGTGCCAGCGCGTCCAGCGCAAGTTCGACCGGTGCCACCCAGCGGATGGCGCCGAGCCCTGCGTGCTCGCGCAGTGCTGGCTGGCTGTAGACGTTGATGTGCGGGCCGAGCACAAAGGGCCGGCCAGCCAGTGCGCGCAGCGCCGAGGCGTCGCCGGCTTCGACCAGGAATTCTGTCTGGTCGGCCCAGCGGTGCAGTGCGCGCAGGTCGGCGGCCGATTCGAGCAATGCCTGGCTGGCCAGCACGACTTCCTTGCCGCAGGCGGCGAGATCGCGCGCGAGGGCGAGCCAGTCCTCCGCCTTCATTTCGTGGCGGCGGCTGCACACGACTTCGCCGAGTACCACGGTGTCGGCGGGTGACTCGGCGACTTCGGCGTAGAAGTCGAGCAGCGTTCGGCGCGGCCAGTAGTACAGCACCGGGCCGACGGTCAGGGCGATGCGGGTGTTCATGGGTGTGTTCATGGATTCACCGCCACGGCCGGTCGTAGGCGCCCAGCGTGTGCTGCTGGCCTTCGGCCCAGCGGCCGAGCGCGGCGGTCCATTGCGGCTGCACGCCGAAGCGCGCCGGCTGCGCGGCGCAGTCGTCGATGGCGGCGCGCCAGACGCGGGTGACCTGTTCGACATAGGCCGGGCTGCGCTGGCGCCCCTCGATCTTGATCGCGGCAATGCCCATGTCCATCAGCTGCGGCAGCAGCGACAGCGTGTTCAGGCTGGTCGGTTCTTCCAGCGCGTAATCGCGTGCGCCGTCGACCTCGAAGCGACCCTTGCACAGCGTCGGATAGCCGCGCGGCTCGTCCGGCGCGTAGCGGTCGATCAGCACGCCATTGAGACGGGCGGACACGCCGCTGGCGCCGTCCTCCCAGCGGACCGCCGATGGCGGCGAGCAGACGCCGGCGGTGTTCGGCGACTGGCCCGTCGCATAGGAGGACAGCGCGCAGCGGCCCTCGACCATGACGCACAGACTGCCGAAGCCGAACACCTCGATCTCGGCCGCGCTGTTGCGGCACACCTGTTCGACCTGCGGCAGCGTGAGCACGCGCGGCAGCACGGCGCGACGGATACCGTAGCGCTCGCGGTAGAACTCGATCGCTTCCCAGGTGGTGGCCGAAGCCTGCACCGACAGGTGCAGACGCAGATCGGGATGGTGATCGCGCGCGTAGGCCAGCACCGCGGTGTCAGCGCAGATCAGCGCGTCGATGCCCAGTCCGGCGGCGGCATCGACCGCGGCGAACCAGCGCTCGGGCGCACGGGCGTCGGCGAAGGTGTTGAGTGCCATCAGCACTTCGCGACCGCGGCTGCGGGCGTAGGCGATGCCGTCGCGCGCCTGCGCGAGGTCGAAGTTCAGGCCGGCGAAGTTGCGTGCGTTGGTGGCGTCCTTCAGGCCCATGTAGACGGCGTCGGCGCCGGCATCGATGGCCAGCGTCAGCGCGCGCAGCGAGCCGGCCGGGCAGACGAGGGCGGGTTTTCGGGGGAGCGTTGCGTGGGCGGTGCGGGATGTTTGCATGTCGGAAAGGTCCGGAACTGCGGGCGCCGCCCAGTGTGAGCATCACGCGCGGCGCCGTGTTGATCCGGGTCAGACCGGTGTCACACGGCGCCGCGCGCGATTGAACTCATTGCACCAGCGGCGTGTCGGCGATGTCCATGTCGATGCCTTCGAGTACGGCCTGGCCGGCCAGCAGCGCGACGTACTGGCGCAGCGCGGTGGCGAAGCTCTGCTGACGCAGCGAGGCGGCGACGGTGCCGCGTACTTCCTCGAAGGGCTGCACGGTGCCGGCCTCGCGCTCCTGCACGTCGATCACATGGAAGCCGAAGCGGCTGTGCACCAGGCGCGGCAGAACGCCGATGTCGTGCTGACCGAAGATGGCGCGGGCGAATTCCGGCACCACTTCCTCCGGCGCCAGCCAGCCGAGGTCGCCGCCGCGTTCGCTGCTCGGGCAGTTCGAGTTCTGCCGGGCGGCGTCGGGGAAGGGGTCTTCGCCGTCGGCGTGCGCACGTACGTCGATCAGCACCGCTTCGGCGCGACCACGCAGCGCATTGACGTCGACGCCCGGCGTCACCGCGAACAGGATGTGGCGCATGCGCGCACGCTGGCCCACGGTGTAGCGGCCGAGGTGGGCGCTGTAGTGACGGCGGCAGGCGTCCTCGGACGGCTCCGGCACCTGCACCGCTTGGCCGATCAGCGTGTCGATGGCGGTGGCGGCCTCTTCCGAAATCAGGCCGTCGGCCGACTGTTCGTCGCTGGCCGACAGCAGGCCGGCCTGCTGTGCCGCCTGACGCAGCAGTTCGGTGCAGGCGCGGTTGCGCAGTTCGTCCGGCGTAACCTCCTCGTCCGCACCGTTGATCGCGATGCCGTTGACGCGGGCGATGCCGCGGCTGTCTTGCGTGGACTGCATGGTGTCTCCTCGATCCTTTTATGAATGGATGCGCCGCGCAGCCGCGACGCATCCTTCACATCATCTCAGACACCGGCGCCCGGCTGGCGCGGCTGATTGTGTCCGGCCGGCAGGTTGAGCCGGCGTGCGCGCACCACCTGGTAGGGGCGGAACACGTACAGTACCGACGCGAAGCCGCTCCACACGTGCACCAGACGGGTGAAGGGGAAGATCAGGAAGATCGTCATGCCGAGGAACATGTGGGTCTTGAACACCCAGCCCGCTTCGGCCAGCAGTTCCGGCGCGCCGGCGCGGAAGGTGACGATGCGCTGCGCCCATTCGGCGAGCAGCAGCATCATGCTGCCGTCCAGGTGCTGTGCCGACAGCGGGATGGTGGCCAGACCGAGCAGCAACTGCACCCACAGCAGCACGGCGATGACGATGTCGCTGGTCTTCGACGTCGCGCGGATGCGCGGCTCGGTCAGCCGGCGGTGCAGCAGGATGGTCAGGCCGATGAAGCCGAGCAGGCCGGCGATGCCGCCGGTCACCATCGCAACCAGCTGCTTGGCGCCAGCGCCGATGAAGTGCTCATAGACGATGTGCGGCGTCAGCATGCCGAAGAAGTGCCCGAAGAACAGGAAGAGCACGCCGATGTGGAACAGGTTGCTGCCCAGGCGCAGCTGACCGCGGCGCAGCAGCTGCGACGAATCGCTCTTCCACGTGTACTGGTCGCGGTCGAAGCGCAGCAGGCTGCCGATGAAGAACACGGCGAGGCAGATGTAGGGGTAGTAACCGAACAGCAGGTTGTCGAGCCAGGAAGTCATGGTTGTACTCCTTGAGTGGCGGAGGACTTGCGGACGAGGTGTATGGGTTGCGCGGCTCCGGGTTTGGCCTGGCCGTGCGAGGAGCAGCCGTCGAAGGCGAGCGGTTCGGCCCAGCTGTCGTCGAGTGCTTCGTCCGGCTGGATCTTGACCGCCTGCGCACGTTCGCCGGCCAGTTCGATCAGTGCGCCGACCACGCTGGCGTAGCGGCTTTCGCGCTTGACCAGTGCCGTGAACAACGCATTCAGGATGTGCGTCATTTCGCCGAGGAAGGCGCGCGCCTCCTTCGGTGGCTGGGTCGACGCGAATTCGAGCACCACCGGCAGGTAGTCCGGCAGTTCGCCCGGCGACAGGAAGAGGCCGGCCTTCTCGTAGGTCTGCGCCAGATCGATCATCGCCGGGCCGCGGTCGCGCGAATCGCCATGCACGTGTTCGAACAGGTGCAGCGAAGTCGAGCGACCACGGTCGAACAGTTCGACGTAGGCGGCTTCGGTGTCCAGCGGGGCCTGTTGCTGCAGCGCTTCGATCAGCGCCTCCAGTTCCGCCAGACGGCCCGCCGACAGCGCGGCCTCGTCGTGCAGTGCGGTGGCGATCGACGGCAGCATGCCGCGCAGGCTCGCGTCCGGGTAGCCGATCAGCAGCGCGCAGGCGCGCAGCGTGTGGGTCATCTTCGGTGGACTAAACATTGAGAGGATCCTCATGAACGAGTTGTGGCGGGCATGTGCACAGTCCGCCAAGCGGAGGACAATTGGCGCCTGCAGATGCGAACGCGCCGCCCGCCGGGCCGCCCCAAGGGCGAGCGCAGCCCCCTCGGGGGGCAGCGAACGCAGTGAGCGTGGGGGCACACATTCAGACCACCGCCTTGATCGGAATGGTCCGGCGCTTGCTGCCGCCGAACAGGCTGGTATCGGAACTGCCTTCCGAGCAGCCGTTGCCGAAGGAGAAGCCGCAGCCGCCGCGCACGTCGAAGGCGTTCTCCGCGTACTCGCGGTGGGCCGACGGAATGACGAAGCGGTCCTCGTAGTTGGCGATCGCCATCACGTGGTACATGTCCTCGACTGCGGCCTGACTGATGCCGACCTGGGTCAGCGCTGCCGTATTGATGCGACCATCGACGTGCTTCTCGCGTTGGTAGGCACGCATCGCCAGCATGCGTTCGAGTGCGCGCACGACCGGTTGCGTGTCGCCGGCGGTAAGCAGGTTGGCGAGGTACTTGACCGGGATGCGCAGCTGATTCACGTCCGGGATTTCGCCATTGACGCCGACCTGGCCGGCGTTGGCGGCGGCGGTGATCGGCGACAGCGGCGGCACGTACCACACCATGGGCAGCGTGCGGTATTCCGGGTGCAGCGGCAGCGCCACCTTCCACTCCACCGCCATCTTGTAGACCGGGCTGCGGCGGGCGGCTTCCATCCACGAATCCGGGATGCCGTCGGCACGGGCCTGTTCGATCACCTTCGGATCGTTCGGGTCGAGGAAGATGTCGAGCTGAGCCTGGTAGAGATCGCGGTCATGTTCGACCGAAGCCGCTTCCTGGATGCGGTCGGCGTCATACAGCAGCACGCCGAGGTAGCGGATGCGGCCGACGCAGGTTTCCGAGCACACCGTGGGCTGACCGGCCTCGATGCGCGGGTAGCAGAAGATGCACTTCTCGGCCTTCCCCGACTGCCAGTTGTAGTAGATCTTCTTGTACGGACAGCCGGACACGCACATGCGCCAGCCGCGGCACTTGTCCTGGTCGATCAGCACGATGCCGTCCTCTTCGCGCTTGTAGATGCTGCCCGAGGGGCAGCTCGCGACGCAGGCCGGGTTCAGGCAGTGCTCGCACAGGCGCGGCAGGTACATCATGAAGGTGTTCTCGAACTGGCCGTAGATGTCCTTCTGCACCTCGTCGAAGTTCTTGTCCTTCGAGCGCTTCGAGAATTCGCCGCCGAGAATCTCTTCCCAGTTCGGGCCCCATTCGATCTTCTCCATGCGCTGGCCGGTGATCAGGCTGCGCGGCCGTGCGGTCGGCGTCGCCTTCATTTCGGGCGCCGACTGCAGGTGGTCGTAGTCGAAGGTGAAGGGCTCGTAGTAGTCGTCGATTTCCGGCAGGTGCGGGTTGGCGAAGATCTTCATCAGCAGCTGCCACTTGCCGCCCTGGCGCGGCGCGATCGAGCCGTCGCTCTTGCGCATCCAGCCACCCTGCCACTTGTCCTGGTTTTCCCATTCCTTCGGGTAACCGATGCCGGGCTTGGTTTCGACGTTGTTGAACCACGCGTATTCCATGCCGGGACGGCTGGTCCACACGTTCTTGCAGGTGACCGAGCAGGTGTGGCAACCGATGCACTTGTCGAGGTTGAGCACCATGCCGATCTGAGCGCGTATTTTCATGTCATGTCTCCTTAGGCGTGGGCGGTATCGGTGGCAGCGGCTTCGCCGTCGAGCCAGTCGATGCGCTTCATCTTGCGTACGACGACGAACTCGTCGCGGTTGGTGCCGATGGTTCCGTAGTAGTTGAAGCCGTACGACAGCTGGGCATAGCCGCCGATCATGTGCGTCGGCTTCAGCACGATGCGGGTGACCGAGTTGTGGATGCCGCCGCGCGCACCGGTGATTTCCGATCCCGGCGTGTTGATGATCTTTTCCTGTGCGTGGTACATCAGCACCATGCCCGGGTTCACCCGCTGGCTCACCACGGCGCGCGCCGTGATCGCGCCATTCACGTTGAACAGTTCGACCCAGTCGTTATCGACGATGCCAGCCTTCTTCGCGTCGTCCTCGGACAGCCAGATCACCGGGCCGCCGCGGTTCAGCGTCAACATGTGGAGGTTGTCGCTGTAGGTGGAGTGGATGCCCCACTTCTGGTGCGGCGTGATGAAGTTGAGCTGGATCTCCGGATTGCCATTGCTCTTGATGCCGGCGATCGCGGCCGTCGTCTTCAGGTCCACCGGCGGGCGGTAGCTCACGAAGCCTTCGCCGAAGGCGCGCATCCACGGATGGTCCTGGTAGAACTGCTGGCGGCCGGTCAGCGTGCGCCATGGGATCAGTTCATGCACATTGGTGTAGCCGGCGTTGTACGACACCTTCTCGCTTTCGAGGCCGGACCACGTCGGGCTGGAAATGATCTTGCGCGGCTGCGCCTGGATGTCGCGGAAGCGGATCTTCTCGTCCTCGCGATAGATGGCCAGGTGTTCGTGATCGCGCCCGGTCTGCTTGCCCAACGCCTTCCACGCCTTGACCGCGACCTGACCGTTGGTTTCCGGCGCCAGCATCATCACCACTTCGCAGGCGTCGATGTCGGTGTCGATCTTCGGCATGCCCTTGGTCGCGCCTTCATCGGTGACCAGACCGTTCAGTTCGCCAAGCTGGCGCACCTCGTCCTGCGTGTTCCAGGCGATGCCCTTGCCGCCGTTGCCGACCTTGGTCAGCAGCGGACCGACCGCGGTGAAGCGCTTGTAGACGTTCGGGTAGTCGCGCTCGACCACCGTCATCTGCGGTGCCGTCTTGCCCGGGATCAGTTCGCACTCGCCGCGCTTCCAGTCGGCGACGCCGAAGGGCTGCGCCAGTTCGGCGGGGCTGTCGTGCATCAGCGGCGTCAGCACCAGTTCGCGTTCGACGCCGAGGTGACCGACGCACACCTCGCTGAACTTCTTAGCGAAGCCCTTGTAGATGTCCCAGTCGCTCTTCGACTGCCAGGCCGGGTCGACCGCGGTCGACAGCGGGTGGATGAAGGGGTGCATGTCGCTGGTATTGAGGTCGTTCTTCTCGTACCAGGTGGCGGTCGGCAGCACGATGTCCGAATACAGGCAGGTGGTGCTCATGCGGAAATCGAGCGTCACCAGCAGGTCGAGCTTGCCTTCGGGTGCTTCCGCGTGCCACTTCACTTCCTGAGGCTTGGCGTCGTCCGAGCCGAGGTCCTTGCCCTGCACGCCGTTGCTGGTGCCCAGCAGGTGCTTCAGGAAGTACTCGTGACCCTTGCCGCTGGAACCGAGGATGTTCGAGCGCCAGACGAACATGTTGCGCGGCCAGTTCTGCGGCGCGTCCGGGTCTTCGCAGCTCAGTTCGAGCTGACCGGTCTTCAGCGCGCCGACCGCGTAGTCCTTCGGATCGACGCCCGCGGCATTGGCCTCGCGCACCACCTGGATGGGATTGGTCTTCAGCTGCGGCGCGCTGGGCAGCCAGCCCATGCGCTCGGCGCGCACGTTGTAGTCGATCATGCTGCCGCCGAACTGCGAGGCGTCAGCCAGCGGCGACAGCACTTCCTCGACGCCCAGCTTTTCGTAGCGCCACTGGTCGGTGTGGGCGTAGAAGAAGCTGGTCGAGTTCTGCTGGCGCGGCGGGCGTATCCAGTCGAGCGCGAAGGCGAGCGCCGTCCAGCCGGTCTGCGGGCGCAGCTTCTCCTGACCCACGTAGTGCGCCCAGCCGCCGCCGCTCTGGCCGATGCAGCCGCACATCATCAGCATGTTGATGATGCCGCGGTAGTTCATGTCGCAGTGGTACCAGTGATTCATCGCCGCACCGATGATGACCATGGACTTGCCCTTGGTCTTGTCGGCGTTGTCGGCGAACTGGCGGGCGACGGTGATGATCTGGTCGCGCGGCACGCCGGTGATCTTCTCCTGCCAGGCGGGCGTGTAGGCGATGTCCTGGTCGTAGCTGCTGGCGCCGTTATCACCCGGGAGGTTGCGGCCGACGCCGTAGTTGGCGACCTGCAGGTCGAACACGGTAGCCACCAGTGCGTCGCGCTTGTCGCCGGCCTTGCCGAGCGCGATGCGCTGCACCGGCACCGTCCGCAGCAGCACGTCGCCGCCGCCCTGCGGGCTGTTCGGGAAGTGTTCGTGCTCGATGCCGCCGAAGTAGGGGAAGGCGACCTGCGTGTGCTCGACCGGGCTGGTATCGCCTTCGAGCACCGACAGCTTCAGCTTCACGTCGCCGCCGTGGCGCGCTTCTTTCGCTTCGAGGTTCCACTGGCCGGCATCGGCGCGGCCGTCCGGGCCCCAGCGGAAGCCGATGGCGCCGTTGGGCAGCACGACGCGTCCGTTCTCGTCGAAGGCCACCGTCTTCCAGTCAGGATTGTTGGCCTGACCGAGCTTGCCGTTGAAGTCGCTGGCGCGCACGTAGCGGTCCGGTACCATCACCGTCCTGCCGTCGGGCAGCGTGTGCTCCTTCAGCAGCACCAGCATCGGCAGGTCGGTGTAGCGGCGCGCGTAGTCGTCGAAATAGGCGCTGCGCTTGTCGAAGTAGAACTCCTTCAGGATGACGTGGCCCATGGCCATCGCCACCGCGGCGTCGGTGCCCTGCTTGGGGTGCAGCCAGAGATCGGCCAGCTTGCTGATTTCGGCGTAGTCGGGCGTGACGGCGACGGTCTTCGCGCCCTTGTAGCGGACCTCGGTGAAGAAGTGGGCGTCCGGCGTGCGCGTCTGCGGCACGTTGGAGCCCCAGGCGATGATGTAGGTCGAGTTGTACCAGTCGGCCGATTCGGGCACGTCGGTCTGTTCGCCCCAGATCTGCGGGCTGGACGGCGGCAGATCGCAGTACCAGTCGTAGAAGCTCATGCAGACGCCGCCGATCAGGCTCAGGTAACGGCTGCCCGCGGCATAGCTCACCATCGACATGGCCGGGATCGGCGAGAAGCCGATGATGCGATCCGGGCCGTGCTTCTTGATGGTGTAGACGTTGGCGGCGGCGACCAGCTCGTTCACCTCGTCCCAGCTGGAGCGGACGAAGCCACCGAGGCCGCGCACCTGCTGGTAGTCGCGGCGCTTGGCGTCGTTCTCGACGATGGAGGCCCAGGCTTCGACCGGGCCGTGCTTCAGGCGCGCCTCACGCCAGGTCTTGAGCAGGCGGCCGCGCACCATTGGGTATTTGACGCGGTTGGCGCTGTACAGATACCAGCTGTAGCTGGCACCGCGCGCACAGCCGCGCGGTTCGTGGTTGGGCATGTCCCAGCGGGTGCGTGGGTAATCGGTCTGCTGGGTTTCCCAGGTGACGATGCCGCCCTTGACGTAAATCTTCCACGAGCAGGAGCCCGTGCAGTTCACGCCGTGGGTGGAGCGCACGATCTTGTCGTGCGCCCAGCGGTCGCGGTAGGCGTCCTCCCAGCTGCGGTCCTCGCCGGTGGCGATGCCGTGGTCGCCCGAGAAGCTTTCCTTCGGGGCGGAGAAGTGGGTCAGTCGGTCGAGAAAGTGGCTCATGTGTGCTCTCCTGTTGCGGGGCTCGGCGGGGGCATGGGGTCAGGGGTTCTTCACGTAGGCGTTGCGGCGCAGGTAGAACCACCAGTTGATGAACAGGCAGATCGCGTAGAACGCGGCGAAGCCGTACATCGCGAGCTCGGGTGTACCGGCCTTGATCTGCGCACCGATGACCACCGGTGCGATGAAGGCGCCGTAGGCGGCGACCGCTGACGTCCAGCCCAGCACCGGGCCGGCCTGCTGACGATCGAAGATGACGCCGATGGTGCGGAAGGTCGAACCGTTGCCGATGCCGCTGGCAAAGAACAGCACGATGAACAGGCCGAGGAACATCGGGAAGTACTGCTCGGGCGTGGCGGAGCTGTAGGCCAGCTTCATCACGTAGCCGACCGCCACCGACGCGACGACCATCACCAGCGAGATGATCTGCGTGACGATGGAGCCGCCCCACTTGTCGGAGATCCAGCCGCCGATCGGGCGCACTGCGGCACCGACGAAGGGGCCGATCCAGGCGAAGGCCAGCACGGTGGGCGCGTTCGGGTTCGGCAGCGTGTGCTGCATGACGCCATTGGCATCGGGCACGTGGCTGACGCCGAAGATCACCTTCATCGCCAGCGGCAGCGCCATCGAGAAGCCGATGAAGGAACCGAAGGTGACGATGTAGAGGATGGTCATCGACCAGGTGTGCTTGTCGCTGAATATCTTGAACTGCCGCGTCACGCCTTCGCGCATCGGGCCGAAGGCGGCCAGCTTCATCACGGTCAGCGCCATGATGATGTCCAGCGGAATCGCCACCCACATGTTCAGCAGGCCCAGACCGGTCGGCGCCGGCAGGTACAGATAGAGCATGAAGATCGCCGGTACGAAGGCCAGCGTGTACAGATAGGTGATCTTCGAGAAGGCGACGATGGGGTTGCCGGTGTCGGGCGACACGGCCTTCAGGTTGTTCATGCCGAACCAGCACAGGATGGACAGCGGCACCAGCGACAGCACCCAGGCGAAGCCCGCGTTCTGGATCCAGGTCGGCGTACCGGCGGCGATCTTGCCGAAGATCCAGCCGCTGTCCTTCATCAGCGTCATCGGCTCACCGCCGAAGGCGCCGAGCAGCGGCACGGTCATCACCAGCGGGATGACGATCTGCATCGTCGTCACGCCGAAGTTGCCGAGGCCGGCGTTGAGGCCCAGCGCGGTGCCCTGCAGTCGCTTCGGGAAGAAGGTGCTGATGTTGGACATCGAGCTGGCGAAGTTGCCGCCACCGACGCCGCACCACAGCGCCATCAGCTGGAACACCCACAGCGGCCAGTCGGTGTGCTGCAGCGCGATGCCGGTGCCGATGGCCGGCGCCAGCAGCATGGCCGTGGTCAGGAAGATGGTGTTGCGGCCACCGGCCAGCCGGATCAGGAAGGAGGCCGGGATGCGCATCGTGGCGCCGGAGATGCCGGCGATGGCGGTCAGCGTGAACAGCTGGTCCTGGGTGAAGGGGAAGCCCAGGTTGAGCATCTGCACGGTGATGATGCCCCACATGCCCCAGACCGCGAATCCGCACAGCAGCGCGGGAATCGAGATCCACAGGTTGCGGTAGGCGATCTTCTTGCCGGTCGATTCCCAGAAGGCATCGTCCTCCGGCCGCCAGTCCTCGACATCGGGGCCGCGGGGGGCGCCCTGTACCGGACGTGTGCCGGCGTGTGTACTTGCGTTCATGATGATCTCCGTGGTGTCCGGTTCAGGACTGGGCTGCGGACGTGCCGTCCATCAGCGGGGTGCGGCGAACTTCGGTGAAGTACATCCAGATCAGCGACACCCACACCACGCCGTACATCAGCATGAAGGCGCTGGAGCGTATGCCGGTCAGGTCGAGCAGGGCGCCGAACATGATGGGCAGCACGAAGCCGCCAAGGCCGCCGGCCAGACCGACGATGCCGCTGATGGTGCCGATGTTGGCCGGGTAGTCGTTGCTGATGTACTTGAACACGCTGGCCTTGCCGAAGGCCCAGGCGATGCCGAGGACGAACATCAGGCCGGTGAAGGCATACACGTTGAGGCCGATGTCGAAGGTCTTCGGGCCCTCAACCGTGACGATGGTGAAGTGGGTCTGCGGATAGCTGAGCAGGAAGAGGCAGATCCAGCTCACCCACAGCACCCACCAGGTGACGCTGTGCGCACCGTACTTGTCGGACAGCCAGCCGCCGATGGCGCGCAGCACGCCGCCGGGCAGCGAGAAACAGGCGGCCAGCAGCGCGGCGGCGCGGATGTCGAGGCCGTACTCGCCGACGTAGTACTGCACCATCCACAGGCTCAGCGCGACATAGCCGCCGAACACGATGCTGTAGTACTGGCAGTACTTCAGCACGCGCGGGTCCTTCAGTGCCTTCAGCTGGTCGACGAAGCGCACGTTGCTCGGCACCAGGTGGGCCGGGTCGCTGTGGCTGAACAGCCAGAAGATGATGACGGTGCCGAGCATGATGGCGGCGTACACCTGCGGCACCATGGTCCAGCCGAAAGCGACCAGCAGGGCCGGTGCGACGAACTTGTTCACCGCAGCGCCCGAGTTGCCGGCGCCATAGACGCCCATCGCGAAGCCCTGCTGCGCCTTCGGGAACCAGCGTGCGACATAGGGGGTGCCGACCGAGAACGAACCGCCGGCCAGACCGACGAACAGGCCGATGACGAGGAAGTGCCAGTACTCGGTGGCGTAGCTCATCATCCAGATGGCCGGCACGGTGGCCGCCATCAGCAGCGTCATGACGATGCGACCGCCGTACTTGTCGGTCCAGATGCCCAGCGGCACCCGCACCAGCGAGCCGGTGAGCACCGGTGTGGCGGTCAGCAGACCGAACTGCGTGGCGTTCAGGTCGAGCGCCTTCTTGATCGGTATGCCGATCACGCCGAACATCATCCACACCATGAAGCACACGGTGAATGCCAGGGTGCTGACGATCAGCACCGACAGTGCCTGCCCTTTCCTGGTCATGACGGAATCCTCCCTTTAAGACTGAGGCGATCTTAGGGAGCGGGGCAGTACGGCGGCATCCTTCGGTGGTAGCGCGCCGAGGGTGCGGAAGAACGATGGCCGGGGCCTTCGTGTAGTTCTGAAGAACTACTGCATCGTCCGGTTGGACGAGGGTTGACCAGGGTCAATACGCGTACGCTGGAAGGTGTCGCGCAGGCGCCTTGACCCCTCGTGCTCAGAGGAGGCGCGCCTGAGCGGTCGCAGGAGCTGGATTCCCGTGGGAGCGGGCGTCCGATCGCGACAGCAACCGGTATCGAAGCCGGTGGCCTGCGACCGCCGCGTCGCGGTCAGAGGACCGCTCCTACAGGGCGTACGCCTGGACCGGTCGCCCGGGCGGGATTCTGCGGCCGCGGTCTTCTGAACGCGACAGCGGGGCCGGATCAAAGAACGCGGACTGCAGCCGCCGCGTTGCGACGTCGGCCCCTCGCACAGGAATTGCGCATGAAGTTGGCGACGGATGCGGTGGCCGCGGTGCGGATGTCAGATCAGGCCGCGTTCCACCGCGATGACGGCGACCTGCACGCGCGAACTGACGCCCAGCTTGCGCAGGATGTGCTGCACGTGGATCTTCACCGTGGTTTCTGCAATGCCGAGGTCGCGGGCGATCACCTTGTTGCTGTCACCGCGGGCGATACCGCGCAGGATGTCGGTTTCGCGCGGCGACAATGCGCCGCTCTGTGGCGCGGACGCTGCAGCAGGCGCCACCGGTGCCGCCGCCTGTCGATAGACCTCGACCAGCTTGCCGGTCATTTCGTCGGCCACCACCGGTTCGCCGCGCACGGCGCGGTGGATGGCCCGCGACAGCGCTTCGCCCTCCATCGTCTTCAGCAGGTAGCCGCTGGCGCCGGCGCGCAGCGCGGCGGCCAGATCCTCGCCGTCCTCGCTGATGGTGAGCATGATCAGGCGTGCCTGTGGGGCCGCTTCGCGCAGGGCCGGCAGCGCGTCGACGCCATTGACGCCGGGCAGGTGGTTGTCGAGCAGGATGACATCGGGTTGCAGCGCCTCGGCGCGCCGCTGCGCTTCGCCGGCGTCGGCAGCGTCGCCGACGATCTGCAGCATCGGGTCGCGCGACAGCAGCGCAGTGAGGCCACGACGGAACAGGGTGTGATCATCGACCAGCAGGATGCGGATCGGGGCGTCGCGGTGCGTGCTGTTCATGAGGCGGCCTGCATGGGCTGGAGGTCGAGCAGTGTGGGGTCGCTGGCCGGCAGCGTCAGCATCACCGAGGTGCCGCGACCGGGCGTCGAGAACACCTCGATGCGGGCGCCGATGCGCGCGGCGCGTTCGGTCATGATGCGCAGGCCGACGTGGGTTTCGTCCGGCGGGCCGCCGTCGGTGGAAAAGCCGCGACCGTCGTCGCGCACTTCGAAGCGCCACTGCGGCTGCTGCTGCACGTCGAGCCAGACATGGCTGGCGCGCGCGTGCTTGCGTACGTTCGACAGGGCTTCCTGGACGATGTGCAGCACCTGTATCTGCACGTCCGGCAACAGCGGCAGACCGTGGTCGCGCATCGCCAGCGAGGCGCGTACGCCGCTCTGGTGCTCGAACTTGCGCAGCGTCGACAGCAGGGCGGCTTCGATGTCCTCGGAATTGGCGCGGGTGCGGAAGTGCAGCAGCAGTTCGCGCACGTCGCCCGAACTTTCGCGCAGGCCGGCATCGAGTTCGTCCAGCATGGTGCGCGCACTGGCTTCGTCGTGCGTGGCCAGCGCCTCGCGCATCATTTCGACCTGCATCTTCATGAAAGCCAGCGATTGTGCGATCGAGTCGTGCAGTTCGCTGGCCAGGAAGTTGCGCTCCTGCGATACCGCAGCCTCGTTCTGCAGCGCGTTCAGGCGCAGGTTTTCCATGCCGCTGGCCAGATGCGTCGCCAGCGCTTCAAGCAGCGAACGCGTGGGCGCCGACAGTTCGACGTTGGCATGGAAGAACAGGTCGACTTCGCCCATCAGCCTGTCCTTCAGGCGGACCGGAACCGACACCAGGGTTTCGAAGCCTGCTTCGCCGCAGTATTGCAGCGCCTCGCCACCCATCGTACGGATCGGAATGACGCGGGCGTAGGGCGGGGCGTTCGGCGCGCCGCAATGGCATTCGTCCGCCTTCAGGCAGCGTTCGCCGTCGGTCATGTAGGCGGGCAGCCCCTGCGAAGCGAGCAGCAGATAGCGCTGGTTCGATTCGTCGGACCAGCGCAGCGCGACGCCGTCGGCGTGCACGGCGCGCGCGACGTAACCGACGAAGCCGCGCGCCAGTTCTTCCAGCGAGCGGGCGGTGGCGATCAGCGAGGTCACTTCGTACAGTGCCTCCAGCCGCTCGCGCTTCTCCTGCAGCTCGGCCGTCTTGCTCGTCACCTTCGCTTCGAGATTGCGGTACATGGCCTGTATCTGTTCCGCCATGTCGTTGAAGCCGTCGGCCAGCGTGCCGAACTCGTCGCTGCTGCCACGTTCGACGCGGGCGCCCAGATCGCCCTGCTGTATCCGTTCCAGCGCCTGCTTGAGCTGACCCACCGGTTCGAGAACGAACAGATAGCCGATGTAGAGGAGTACGGCCGCACCGATCACCGCCAGCGCCATCGTTGCGAGTTGCAGCAGGTTGAGCAGCGCCGTCCAGTGCGACATGTGGTTCTCGATGCCGGCCACCAGCGCATCGATGCGCCCGGTGAAGCGCGCGGTGTCATCGCGCAGACCGTCGGTGCCGCGTGGTGCGGCGTCGAGCCAGCGCTCGCTGTAGATACGCCAGTCGCCGCGTACCTGATCGAAGCTGCGCCGGATGTCGTTGTCCAGCGGCATGAAGAGCGGGCGTTCGGGGTCGCCGGCATGCAGCAGTTCAAGGCTGCGGTCGAATTCGCGTCGCGCGTGCGGCAGCGCTTCGCGTTCGCCGGTGGCGACCAGCAGCGACATCCGGTAGGCCTGCATGCGCATGCGACCGGCCTCGTTGACGGCAGCTGCGCCGCCGTCGAGCTGCCAGGACATCCACAGCGTAAGCGTGATCGACAGCAGCGCGAGCAGGGCGAACGGCGCCGCTGCAACAGCCAGCTTGGCGCCCAGTCCCCAGTGTTCTCGTTTCGACATGTGTCCGAGTTTAGGGGCTGTGCGTGCGAATTTCGAGGTCTACGACGTGATCGACGTCAAGCGATCTTGCCGCGTACTTATTTCCTTGTACTATCCCCGAGACCGGAACGCCTCCACTTCCCGCCACTCGAAGGTGCGAAGACGGCCGCTTCCGGTGCGTGCAGCAGCGCCGCAGCACGCCGGCCCCGAGCCAGAACCCCGCTCGTCGTTTGCTCCTGGAGAAATGGATGACCTTGTCGAGAGGCCTCCTGTCCGGTTTTTTCGGCCCGCTCCGCACATCCGGTCGCTCTCGTGCGCGCCTGGCGCTTGGCGTTTCGGCGCTCTGGGTGCCCGGTGCCTTTGTCCTGATCGACCAGCCGTGGGTGGCACAGGTCGGCTGGCTGGTCTGGTGCGTGGCCTGCGGCGTCTGGCTGGTTCGTGCCGCGTCGGCATCGCAACCGGCCGAGCCATTGCCCGCGCCGGCCGACGATACGGCCGCACTGCTGCACGAGTTGCCGATGCCCGCCTGCATCTGCTCACTGCCCGACGGCGGCATGCGCGTGCTCAATGCTGCGCTCGCCACGATGGCCAACGAGGCGGCCGATGCACTGCTCGGTCGCAGCATCGTGGAGTTCTGCCAGAACGCCGAGGACAGATCGCGCGTGGTCGAGGTGCTGGCGCAGGGGCGCGGCACCGATGACGTCGAACTGCCGCTGCGCCGTCGTGACGGTTCGGTGCGCTGGGTGTCGGCGGCAACCCGTCCGGTTTCACATCAGGGGCAGCCGGCACTGCTGGTCATCTGCCACGACATCACCGGACACAAGCAGGCCGAACGTTCGCTGGCCGCCAGCGAGGAGCGTTTCCGCGTGCTGCTCGGTGCGCTGTCGGAGGCGGTCGTGCTCTACGACGCGCAGGCCCGGGTGCTGACCAGCAACCGCTCGGCCGAATCCTGTGCCTGGCTCGACGCGGCACACGCTGGTTTGCCTGGCGGCGGCGACGAATTCACGCTGTGCGATGAACAGGGGCGGTCGCTGGCGCGCGACATGCACCCGGTCATCCGGTCGCTGGCTGATGGTCTGCCGGCGCGCGACGTGGTGATCGGTGCCGAGAGCGCGTCCGGTCAGATGCGCTGGCTGACCGTCAACACGCAGCCGCTGTTCCACGCCGGCAGCAAGCGGCCGTACGCCGTGGTGGCGTCCTATTCCGATCTCACCGCGCGCATTCGCGCCGAGCGTGCGCTGCGCGCCAGCGAGCAGCGCTACGCACTGGCCCTGCGCGGCATGAACGAGGGGCTGGCCGAGTGGATCACCGGCAGCGACCGCATGTATGTGTCGCCACGTCTGTCGCAGATCATGGGTTACGACGCGGGTGGCCGCCGCATGCGCGTGCGCGAGTTCGTCGCCGGCATTCATCCGCACGACCGCAAGGCCTGGTCGGCCATGGTTGCCAGCCATCTGAAGGGGCGCAGCGATCACTTCCAGCAGGAACTGCGCATGCGTCATGCCGACGGCGGTTACCGCTGGTTCCTGCTGCGTGGCGTCGCACAGCGCGACGCCAGCGGACGCAGCAGCCGCGTCGTCGGCACCGTGGCCGACATCACCTTGCGCAAACGGCTGGAAGAGGTCGATGTGGCCGAACGCGAACTGCTGTCGCTGATCGCCGCCGCCATGCCGCTGACCGAAGTGATGTCGCGTTTTGCGCGGCTGGTGTCCGGCCTGCTCAACGAGGACTCGATCTGCGCGGTGCTCACGCTGACACCGAATACGAGCGCCGTGGTCGATGTGGTCGGTGCGAATCTGCCGGCTGTGCTGGGGGACTGGCTGCGCCGCAGTCCGGCCGGTGCCGACCATGATGGGCGCCTTCTCGAAACGCTGGCGGGGCGCCGTCCGCTGCTGTGCGAGGATGTGCAGGCGTCGCCCGATCTCGAGGGCTGTCGTGCGCTGTTCGCCGCCGAGGGCGTGCGTGCGTTGTGGGCGCTGCCGCTCGCGGCGCAGGACGGCGCAGTGCTGGGCGGACTGATCATCCTGCACCCGCAGGCCTGGCGGCCCGGACGGGCGGACGAGAACGTGATCGAGCGGCTGGTCGACATTGCCCAGCTGGCGCTCGAACGGGCGCGCGCCGAGCGCCAGGTGCGCGAACTGAACGAATCGCTGGAGCGCCGCGTGGCCGAGCGCACCACGCTGCTGGAGCAGGCAAACAGCGAACTGGAAGCCTTCTCGTACTCGGTGTCGCACGATCTGCGCAGCCCGCTGCGGGCGATCAACGGCTTCGCGCACCTGCTGGCCGAGCACGCCGGCGCGGCGCTGGACGACGAAGGGCGCGACATGCTGGAGCGCATACAGCGCGGCGCCACGCGCATGGGTCTGCTGATCGACGACATCCTGCATTTCTCGCGGGTTTCGCGCGTCGACATGGCGCACAGCGAAGTCAATCTGGATACGCTGGCGGCCCATGTCGTCGCCGATCTGGCCGAACAGTACCCGGCGGCCAGCGTCGAACTGTCGCCGCTGGGGCATGCCAGCGGCGACCCGTCCATGCTGCGGCAGGTGTTCGTTAACCTGATAGGCAATGCGCTGAAGTTCTCTTCGCGCAGTCCGCAACCGCGGGTCGAGGTGTTCGTCGAGAGCCGGCGCGGCATCGCGGCGATCTGCGTGCGCGACAACGGGGTCGGCTTCGATCCGGCCTACGCCGATCGCCTGTTCGGCGTGTTCCAGCGCATGCATGGCGCGGAAGAATTTCCGGGCACCGGGGTGGGGCTGGCCATCGTCAAGCGCATCGTCGAGCGGCACGGCGGCGTCATCGGCGTCGAGGCGGCGCCGGGGCGCGGCGCCACCTTCCGTTTCACGCTGGCGGGCTTTCGTCCGTTCGATCAGGCGGACGCCGTGCCGGCCGACGCACCGGCACGGACCGGGACGGTACCGCGTACCGGCACCTGAGAACGACAGAAGCGAAAACGGAGCGGTCCGCCAGGGCGGAGCGCTCCGTTGTGTCGGGGCGGAAGGCGGGTCAGCCGATCAGCCGCGTCAGCGCCTCGCGGTACTTGTCGCCGGTGCGCTGGATGATGTCGGCTGGCAGGCGCGGGCCGGGCGCAGTCTTGTTCCAGTCCAGCGTTTCCAGGTAGTCGCGTACGAACTGCTTGTCGAAGGACGGCGGGTTGCTGCCTTCCTGGTACTGGTCGGCCGGCCAGAAGCGCGACGAATCCGGCGTCAGTGCCTCGTCGATCAGGATCAGATTGCCATCCGCGTCGAGGCCGAACTCGAACTTGGTGTCGGCGATGATGATGCCGCGGCTCTTCGCGTAGTCGGCGGCCGCGCTGTACAGCGCGATCGCGGTGTCGCGCACCTTGGCCGCCATGGCGGCACCGATCAGCGCTTCGGTCTGGGCATAACTGATGTTCTCGTCGTGGTCGCCCACCGCCGCCTTGGTGGCCGGCGTGAAAATCGGCGACGGCAGCTTCGAGGCCATGCGCAGACCGTGCGGCAACTGCACGCCGCACACGGAACCGGTGCGAGAGTAGTCGCCCCAGCCGGAACCGATCAGGTAGCCGCGCACGACCGCTTCGATCGGCAGCGGCTTGAGCCGCCGCACGACGATGGCACGGCCTTCGACCTGATCGCGTTCGTCCGCGGTCACCACCGACTCCGGCGCGATGCCGGTCAGGTGGTTGGGCGATACGCCGGCCAGCTTGCCGAACCAGAAGTTCGAAACGGCCGTCAGCACCTTGCCCTTGCCCGGGATGGGGTCGGGCAGGATGACGTCGAACGCCGACAGGCGATCGGTGGTGACGATGAGCATCTTCTCGTCGTCGATCGCGTAGATGTCACGGACCTTGCCGCGGGCGATCAGCGGCAGGCTCTTGATGCTGGATTCGAACAGTGCGTCGGCCATTTCGATCTTCGTTGCGGTCTTCGGTAAGGATCAGTTGACGGTCTGGGCCAGCTTGCCGCTGGCGTACTGGCGGGCGATCTCGTCGAGCGGGATGGCCTTGATCTTGCTGCCCTGGCCTTCGCAACCGAACTGCAGATAACGTTCCTTGCAGATCAGCTTGGCCGCCTCGCGGGCCGGCTTCAGCCATTCGCGGGCGTCGAACTTGTCCGGATTCTCGGCCAGGAACTTGCGCACCGCGCCGGTCATCGCCAGGCGGATGTCGGTGTCGATGTTGATCTTGCGCACGCCGTACTTGATCGCTTCCTGGATTTCCTCGACCGGCACGCCGTAGGTTTCCTTCATCTTGCCGCCGTACTGGTTGATGATGGCCAGCAGGTCCTGCGGCACCGACGACGAACCGTGCATCACCAGGTGCGTGTTCGGGATGCGCTTGTTGATTTCCTTGACGCGCGAGATCGCCAGGATGTCGCCGGTCGGCTTGCGGGTGAACTTGTAGGCGCCGTGGCTGGTGCCGATGGCGATGGCCAGCGCGTCCAGCTGGGTGGCCTTGACGAACTGGGCGGCTTCTTCCGGGTCGGTCAGCAGCGACGAGTGGTCCAGCTTGCCTTCGGCGCCGTGGCCGTCCTCCTCGCCGGCCATGCCGGTTTCGAGCGAGCCGAGGCAGCCCAGCTCGCCTTCGACCGTGACGCCGACCTTGTGCGCCATGTCGACCACGCGGCGGGTGACGTCGACGTTGTAGTCGAAGGAGGCCGGGGTCTTGCCGTCTTCCTTCAGCGAGCCGTCCATCATGACCGAGCCGAAGCCCAGATCGATGGCGCCCTGGCAGATCGCCGGCGACTGGCCGTGATCCTGGTGCATCACCAGCGGGATGTGCGGATAGGCTTCGACCGCGGCCTGGATCAGGTGCTTGATGAAGCTCTCGCCGGCGTACTTGCGGGCACCGGCACTGGCCTGCAGGATGACCGGGGCGCCGACTTCGTCGGCGGCGCTCATCACCGCCTGCACCTGCTCGAGATTGTTCACGTTGAATGCCGGCAGGCCGTAGCCGTTTTCGGCGGCGTGGTCGAGCAGTTGGCGCATGGATACCAGAGGCATGAGTTTCTCCTGCGAGTTCAGATTACGGTGGAGAGTTGACGATACTCCCCGACCTTGACGATTTTCAGTGTATTGGTACCGCCCGGAACGCCAATAGGCTCGCCGAAGGACAGCACGATGAGGTCACCGACCTTCACGGCACCGCTGCGCAGCAGTTCGGCCTCGGCGTCGATCAGCATGCGGTCGCGGTCGGCGTCCGGATCGAGCTTGATCATCAGCGGCGTCACGCCACGGTACATCGACAACTTGTAACGGGTGCGCACTTCCGGTGTCAGCGCGTAAATGGGCACGCCGCTGTTCAGGCGCGACATCCACAGCGAGGTCGAGCCGGACTGCGTCAGCGTGGCGATCGCCTTCACTTTCAGGTGGAAGGCCGAGAACAGTGCGGCCATCGCGATCGACTGGTCGATGCGGGTGAACACGCGCTGCAGGAATTCCTGGTCCAGCTTCACCTCGGCCGATTTCTCGGCTTCGATGCAGATGCGGCTCATCGCCTCGACCGTCTCGACCGGGTACTGGCCGGAGGCGGTTTCGGCCGACAGCATGACGGCGTCGGTGCCGTCGAGCACCGCGTTGGCGACGTCCGACACTTCGGCGCGGGTGGGCACCGGGCTGCTGATCATCGATTCCATCATCTGCGTGGCAGTGATGACCAGCTTGTTCATTTCGCGCGACACGCGAATGATGCGCTTCTGCATCGCCGGTACGGCCGCGTCGCCCACTTCGACCGCGAGGTCGCCGCGCGCCACCATGGCGCCGTCCGACGCTTCGAGAATCTCCTCGAGCGCGGGGATCGCCTCGACGCGCTCGATCTTCGCGATCAGTTGCGCGTTGGAGCCGGCCGCGCGCAGCAGATCACGCGCCTGCCTCATGTCGGCGCCGCTCTTCGGGAAGCTCACCGCGACGAAGTCGACATTCAGCGACGCCGCGACCTTGATGTCTTCCATGTCCTTCGCGGTCAGCGCTGGCGCCGACAGGCCGCCGCCCTGGCGGTTGATGCCCTTGTTGTTCGACAGCTCGCCGCCGTGGCGCACCGTGCAGTGGATCTGCGTGTCGGTGACCGACTTCACGTCCATCACGATGCGACCGTCGTCGAGCAGCAGCACGGCACCCGGTTCCACGTCGTTCACCAGTTCCGGATAGTCCAGACCGACATGGTCGGCGTCACCGAGCTGGCACTCGATGTCGAACACGAACTTCTGGCCGGCCTTCAGCAGCACCTTGCTGCCGGCGAACTTGCCGACGCGGATCTTCGGGCCCTGCAGATCGGCCATGATGCCGACCGTGCGGCCGACCTTGGCGCAGACCGCGTGCAGCGTTTCGACGCGCGCACGGTGGTCGTCCGCCTTGCCATGCGAAAAGTTGAGCCGCACGACATCGACTCCGGCCTCGACCAGGCGGGTGAGCGTGGCCAGGTCGCTGGAAGCGGGGCCGAGTGTGGCGACGATTTTGGTGAAGCGATGCATGGCTGGGCGGACTCCTCGTTGTTTTGTATGCGCGTTCTGTAATGTTCAGCCGTTGGCGCGCTTGAGCAGGATATCGACTGCCGGCAGCGTCTTGCCCTCGAGGAATTCGAGGAAGGCGCCGCCGCCGGTCGAGATATAGCTCACCTGATCGGCGATCCCGTATTTTGCGATGGCGGCGAGCGTGTCGCCACCACCGGCGATCGAATAGGCCTTCGAATCTGCAATCGCACGCGCCACGGTTTCGGTGCCGTGACCGAACGCGTCAAATTCGAACACACCGACCGGACCGTTCCACACGACCGTGCCGGCGGCCTTCAGCGTTTCCGCCAGCTTGGCCGCGGCTTTCGGTCCGATGTCCAGAATCATGTCGTCGTCGGCCACGTCATCGACCGCCTTGACCGTGGCTTCGGCGTCGGCGGCGAAGGCCTTCGCACATACGACATCTTCCGGCAGCGGCACGTTCGTCTTGGCCATCACGCGCTTTGCAGCGTCGACCAGGTCGGCTTCGGCCAGCGACTTGCCGATCTTCTTGCCGGCAGCCAGCAGGAAGGTGTTGGCGATGCCGCCGCCGACGATGAGCTGGTCGACCTTGTCGGCCAGATTCTCCAGCAGCGTGAGCTTGGTCGATACCTTGGAACCGGCGACGATGGCCGCCAGCGGGCGGGCCGGCTGGCCCAGCGCCTTGCCCAGCGCGTCCAGCTCGCTCGCCATCAGCGGGCCGGCGCAGGCGATCGGGGCGTACTGGCCCATGCCGAAGGTGGTCGCTTCGGCACGGTGAGCGGTGCCGAAGGCGTCGTTCACCCACACGTCGCACAGCGCGGCGAGCTTCTTCGACAGCGCATCGTCGCACTTCTTCTCGCCCTTGTTGGCGCGGCAGTTCTCCAGCAGCACCACTTCGCCCGGCGCGACCTGCACGCCATCGACCCAGTTCGCCACCAGCTTCACTTCGAAGCCCAGCAGTTCCGACATGCGGCGGGCGATCGGCGCCAGTGAGTCCTCGGGCTTCAGTTCGCCTTCGGTCGGACGACCGAGGTGGGAGGTGACCATGACGGCGGCGCCGGCGTCGCGGGCGGCGCGGATGGCCGGCAGCGAGGCGCGGATGCGCGTGTCTTCGGTGATATTGCCGGCGTCGTCCTGCGGTACGTTCAGGTCGGAGCGGATGAATACCCGCTTGCCCTTGAGATCGAGATCGGAAAGTCGCTTGAACTGCATGATGAATCCTCCGCGCGGTGCGTGATGAGCGTGATCGAGTGGATTTTCGGGAAGGGGAAAAACGAAGCGGGGCAGGGGCGCACGCGCCCGAACCCCGCTCGTCGATGCCGTGTCCTTACTTGGCGCTCATCAGCGCGACGGTGGTGTCCAGCATGCGGTTCGAGAAGCCCCACTCGTTGTCGTACCAGGACAGCACCTTGACCAGCTTGCCGTCGGCCGACACGCGGGTCTGGGTCGAGTCGAACACGCTCGAACGCGGATCGTGGTTGAAGTCGATGCTCACCAGCGGCAGCGTGTTATAGCCGAGGATGCCGGCCAGTTCGCCTTCCGATGCGGCCTTCAGGATGGCGTTCACTTCATCCACCGTGGTGGCGCGCTTGGCGGTGAAGGTCAGGTCGACCACCGACACGTTGATGGTCGGCACGCGCATCGCGAAACCGTCCAGCTTGCCATTCAGTTCCGGCAGCACCAGACCGACCGCGGCGGCGGCGCCGGTCTTGGTCGGGATCATCGACTGCGTGGCGCTGCGGGCGCGGCGCAGGTCTTCGTGATAGACGTCGGTCAGCACCTGGTCGTTAGTGAAGGCATGGATGGTGGTCATCAGGCCGGTTTCGATGCCGATCTTGTCGTTCAGCGGCTTGGCCAGCGGCGCCAGGCAGTTGGTCGTGCAGCTGGCGTTCGAAATGACGGTGTCGGTGGCCTTCAGCACGCCGTGGTTCACGCCATAGACGACGGTGGCGTCCACGTCCTTGCCGCCCGGGGCGGAAATGATCACCTTCTTGGCGCCGCCCTTCAGGTGGGCCGAGGCCTTTTCCTTGGTGGTGAAGAAGCCGGTGCATTCCATCACCACGTCGACGCCCAGTTCGCCCCACGGCAGTTCGGCCGGGTTGCGGTTGGCCAGCACGCGGATCTTGTCGCCATTCACCACCATGTAGTCGCCGTCGACGCTGACCGTGCCCGGGAACTTGCCGTGCGCGGTGTCGTACTGCGTCAGGTGCGCGTTGGTCTTCGGGTCGCCGAGGTCGTTGATCGCGACGATCTCGATGTCGTGGCGCTTGCCGCCTTCGTAGTGCGCACGCAGCACATTGCGGCCGATACGCCCGTAACCATTGATCGCAACCTTGATCGTCATTTCAGCAACTCCCTCTCCGTTGGGTGTGGATTCAAGAAAAGTCTTCGATTGTGCGGCGCAACTTGTGGCTGCGCTGCGCCTAAATTGGCATTTGGAAACGCAAACGCGGCGGATCGGGACTTCATTCCGCCGCGTCGGCGCTTACCTGCCAAGCAGTTGTCGTGCCGCCTGCGCCACCGCGTCGGCGGTGATGCCGAAAGCCTTGTACAGCTCGCCGGCCGGAGCGGACTCGCCGAAGTGGTCCAGACCCACCACGGCGCCTTCGAGACCGACGTACTTGCGCCACAGATCGGTCACGCCCGCTTCCACCGCGACGCGCGGAATGCCGCGCGGCAGCACGGTTTCGCGCCAGGCGGCGTCCTGACGGTCGAACACGCTGGTCGACGGCATCGACACCACGCGCACCGTGATGCCTTCCGCTTCCAGCGTCTTCTGTGCGGCCAGTGCCAGAGATACTTCCGAGCCCGTGGCGATCAGCACGGCTTCCACCTTGCCGGCCGCATCGGACAGCACGTAACCACCGCGCGCGATGGCGGCGGTGGTCGCGGCGTCGCGCGGAACGTGCGGCAGGTTCTGGCGCGAGAACATCATCGAGGTCGGGCCGTCGGCACGCTTGATCGCACTGGCCCAAGCCACGGCGGATTCAACCGTGTCGCACGGACGCCAGACGTCCATGTTCGGCATCAGGCGCAGCGTGGCGGTCTGTTCCACCGGCTGGTGGGTCGGGCCGTCTTCGCCGAGGCCGATCGAGTCGTGCGTGAACACGAACACCTGACGCACCTTCATCAGCGCCGCCATGCGCAGCGCGTTGCGCGCGTACTCGGAGAACATCAGGAAGGTGGCGGTATAGGGGATGAAGCCGCCATGCAGCGCAATGCCGTTGGCGATGGCCGCCATGCCGAATTCGCGCACGCCGTAGTAGATGTAGTTGCCGCCCGGGTTCTTCGGCGAGATGCCCTTGGAGCCGGACCACAGCGTCAGGTTGGAACCGGCCAGGTCGGCCGAGCCGCCCAGCAGCTCCGGCAATGCCGGCGCGAACGCTTCGATGCAGTTCTGGCTGGCCTTGCGGCTGGCGATGTTCTCGGCCTTGCCGTCGAACTTCGCGATCGTGTCGGCGACCACCTCTTCGAAGTTGTCGGGCAGCGTGCCGCGCATGCGGCGGGTGAATTCGGCGGCCAGTTCCGGGTGTTCGGCGCTGTAGGCGGTGAAGCGGGCGGACCATTCCTCTTCCGCCTTCTTGCCGGCCGGACGGCCATCCCAGGCGGCGTACACGTCGGCCGGAATCTCGAACGGTGCGTGCGTCCAGCCAATGTGGGCGCGGGCGGCCTCGATTTCGGCGGCGCCGAGCGGCGCGCCGTGCACGTCGTGACCGCCGGCCTTGTTCGGCGAACCGAGGCCGATGACCGTGCGGCAGCAGATCAGCGTCGGGCGCGCCGTGTCGGCCTTGGCGGCGCGGATGGCGGCGTCGATGGCGGCGGCGTCATGGCCGTCGACCGCCGGGATGACCTGCCAGCCGTAGGCTTCGAAGCGCTTCGGCGTGTCGTCGGCGAACCAGCCCTTGACGTGGCCGTCGATCGAAATGCCGTTGTCGTCGTAGAACACGATCAGCTTGCCCAGACCCTGGGTGCCGGCCAGCGAACACGCCTCGTGCGAGATGCCTTCCATCAGGCAGCCGTCACCGGCAAAGGCATAGGTGTAGTGGTCGACCACCGTGTGGCCGGGGCGGTTGAACTGCGCCGCCATCGCCCGTTCGGCGATCGCCATGCCGACCGCGTTCGCAAGACCCTGGCCCAGCGGGCCGGTGGTGGTTTCGACGCCCGGCGCGTAGCCGTGCTCCGGGTGGCCTGGCGTCTTCGAGTGCAGCTGGCGGAAGGACTTGATGTCGTCGATCGACAGGTCGTAGCCGGAGAGGTGCAGCAGCGCGTACAGCAGCATCGAGCCGTGGCCATTCGACAGCACGAAGCGGTCGCGGTCAGCCCAGTTCGGGTTGGCCGGGTTGTGCTTCAGGTGGTGACGCCACAGCACTTCTGCGATCTCTGCCATGCCCATCGGGGCGCCGGGGTGACCGGAATTGGCTTTCTGCACGGCGTCCATCGCCAGGGCGCGGATTGCGCCGGTGATCGGGTTGAAGCCTGCTTTCGGGGTGATGGAGGGCGCGCTCATCAGAGGGGGTTCCGGCCGGAAAAACCCGCAATTATCCGCGAAAACAAGGGGTCACGCCAGCCGTGCTGCGGCGCAGGAAGGGCGCGGATCTGCCGGCGATCGGGGTGGAGCAGTGGCGGCAACAGCGGCGTTGCCGTGCTTTTCAGTAGCGAGCGCGCGCTTTGCGGCCGTTCTCGACCAGTCGCAGGATGAGCGGCGTGAAGATGAGCTGCATCGCCAGGTCGATCTTGCCGCCGGGAATCACAATGGTGTTGGCGCGCGACATGAAGGCGCCGCCCATCATCGCCAGCAGGTACTGGAAATCGATGCCGCGCGGGTTGGCGAAGCGGATCACCACCATTGATTCTTCCGGCGTCGGAATCGAGCGCGCGATGAAGGGGTTGGACGTATCCACCATCGGTACGCGCTGGAAGTTGATGTGCGTGTTCTCGAACTGCGAACAGATGAAGTGCACGTACTCGGGCATCCGGCGGAGGATGGTGTCGGTCACCGCCTCGGTCGTGTAACCGCGCTGTTCGCGGTCGCGGTGCAGCTTCTGTATCCACTCCAGATTGATGATGGGCACCACGCCGATCCGCAGATCGACATGCTGGGCGACATCGACCTTGTCCGTCTTCACCGCGCCATGCAGGCCCTCGTAGAACAGGATGTCAGTGCCGGCTGGGATGTCCTCCCACGGCGTGAAGGTGCCGGGCGCCTGCTGATAGGGAGCGGCTTCACACTCGTTGTGCAGGTATTTGCGGATGCGCCCGCTACCGTCGTTGCCGTACTGGCGGAACAGCGTCTCCAGTTCCTCGAACAGATTGGCGTCCGGACCGAAGTGGCTGAAGTGTTCGTTGCCGGCGGCGGCCTCGCGCGCCATCGCTGCCTTCATTTCCTCGCGGTCGTAGCGATGGAAGGCGTCGCCTTCGACGATGACCGGGTTGACGCCTTCGCGGCGGAAGATGTGCTGGAAGGTGCGCGTGACCGTGCTCGTGCCGGCACCCGATGAGCCGGTGATCGCGATGACAGGGTGGCGGGCGGACATCCGGAGTACTTTCCCGTGGGCTGGTGCGCGCGACCGCTCAGAGCGCCGAGAACAGGCCGCGCACGTTGAAGAGCGGCGAAGTGTATTCCCGATCGAGTCCCTGGTCGCTTTCCGTGTGGTACTGGACGATGCGGCGCACCTCCTCGCGCGAGCCGAAGATCAGCGGCGTGCGGCTCTGCAGGCTGCGCGGCGTCAGTTCCATGATGCGCTGCCGACCGTTGGTGGCTTCGCCGCCTGCCTGTTCGATCAGGAAGGCGATCGGATTCGCCTCATACATCAGCGAAATGCGGCCCGGCGACGCGCTCTGCATCGTGTCTTCCGGATACATGATGACGCCGCCGCGCGTCAGCACGCGGAAGGTTTCCGCCACCAGCGAGGCGATCCAGCGCATGTTGAAATCCTCGCCGCGCGGTCCGGTCTGGCCGGCCAGACATTCCTCGACGTAGCGCTTGACCGGCGGCTCCCAGAAACGCGACTTCGACGCGTTGATCGCGAATTCGGTCGTGTGCTCGGGAATCCGCATCTGCGGGTGCGTGAGGATGAAGGCGCCGATGTCGCGATCGAGCGTAAAGCCGTCCACGCCCTCGCCGGTGGTCAGCACCAGCATCGTCGACGGGCCGTACAGCGCGAAACCGGCGCACACCTGTTCGGTGCCCGGCTGCAGGAAATCGGACAACTGCGGTTCGGCGCCCGGGTTCGGCGCGTGCAACACCGAAAACAGACTGCCTACGGTCAGGTTCACGTCGATGTTGTTGCTGCAATCGAGCGCATCGAACAGCAGCAGGTATTTGCCGCGCGGCGGCTCGTCCGGTGTCGGGATGAAGCCTTCCAGACCCTCCGGCGCCAGCGCGGCCAGATGGCCGCCCCATTCGCACTCGCGCTGCATCGCCTCGTTGGCGATGGTGTCGAGCTTCTGCGTGACGCGACCGGACAGATTGATGGCCGCGCCGCTGCCGACGGCTTCGAAGCTGCCGAGCGAACCGACCAGCGCGCCTTTGTTCACATGATTGGCGATGATTTTCACCGCGGTGGCCACGGCGTTCAGCAGGCTGGAAAAGATCCCGCTGGCGTGCGGGTGGCGCTGCTGCGCCTCGATGGTGTAACGCGTCAGGGTCTTGCGCCCTTCACTCATGGCAGCCTCCTCGGGTCCCGGTGTCGATTCCATCGTAGCCGCAGCGCGCGATCGCTGTCACATGCGGTTCGGCCAAGGCACTCGGGAAGTCGTGCAGGAGGGGTGTTGCTGCGCCGCCGGAGCGATGTGTTCCGTTCGTTGCAACAGAGTGTGCAATGCAAAAAAATACCCCGGACTCTTGCGAGCCGGGGTATGAATCCACAAACAAGGTTGTGGAGGAGGAGCCTGGGTCACCTGTCCGTTTTTGTTGAGCTGACAGGCTTTGACGCTAAACTGGTCGCTTCGGTTTGCAGTGCCTGCGAGGCGGTGTTCGCTGCGTTTCCGTTGCTGTTGCAGTGCAATATATCTGGAACTGGCCTTGGTTGAAAATAAGTTGTTTTGATAAGATCGATCAAACATTCTTATTTAGACTGATATGGCGACACAATGGACGCGCGGGGTGTCTCTCCGCCAGCTGAGAATATTCGAGGCGGTCGCACGACTGGGCTCGATTTCCCGCGCCGCGGAAGAACTGCATCTGACGCAGCCGGCAGTTTCGATGCAGGTGAAGGCGCTGGACGGGCTGATCGGCCTTCCTCTGATCGAGACCCTGGGCAAGAAGTTGCGCGTGACCGAAGTCGGCATGGAGATTGCCCGGCACGCGCGCGCCATCGACCACCAGTTGGCCGAGGCCGAGGCCGCGCTGGCGCAGATGGCGAGCGGACATTCGGGCCTGGTGTCTGTCGGCGTGGTCAGTACCGCCAAATACGTCGCCCCGCGTCTGCTGATGGCTTTCCGCGAGCGTTATCCGGACGTGCAGGTCCGCATTTCCCTGCACAACCGCGACGACATCTTCCGTCATCTCGAAGACAACCTGATCGACATCGCCATCATGGGCCGCCCACCGGCAGCGCTGGGCTGCGAGGCGCATGTCTTTGCCGAACACCCGCTGTCGGTGCTGGCGTGCGAGGGCCATCCGCTGGCCGGTGGTCGCACCGTCACGGCCGACGATCTGGGCAAGGAGGCCTTCCTGATCCGCGAACGGGGGTCCGGTACGCGGGTGACGCAGGAAAGCTATCTGGTCGAGCAGGGCATACGCCCGGCCGAAATCATCGAACTGCCCAGCAATGAAATCATCAAGCAGGCGGCCATCGCCGGCATGGGCCTGGCTTTCCTGTCCGAACACACCTGCCAGCTCGAACTGCGCACCGGCGTGCTGTGCCGCATCGCGGCACCTGGCACGCCCATCGTGCGCAACTGGCACGTCGTATACAGGGATCGCAAGAATCTGTTGCCGGCCGCGCTGGCGCTGCGCGACTTCCTGATGCACGAGGGCGGCCGGCTGGTGAATTCGCAGGTGGCGCCAGTCCATCTGCCGGTGCACCACCCCTGAGGACAGATCAGCGGCCGCCGTGTGCGGCCAGCCAGTCCATCCATTCACGGTAGAGGTCGGCGCTGGCGCCGACCACCACCGGCGTCTTGCGGCCAGGCGCCATGTCCAGCGGCTCGCCATCCAGCATCGAGCAGCGTGCACCGGCTTCGGCGGCGATCAGGCTGCCGGCGGCAAAGTCCCACATCATCTGGCCACCGTGCAGGTAGACGTCCAGCCTAGCGGCGGCAATGAAGCACCATTCGAGCGCGCTGGAACCGAAGTTGCGCTGCGAGTAGAAGGGCGACTGGGTGGCCAGTGCGTCGCCAAGTGCCTTCGGAATCCGTTTGAAATCGACGCCTGCCACCGCATCCAGCAGATGGCGCGCCGGCGTGCGCAGCGGTAGCGCGTTGCCGTTCAGGAAGGCGCCGCCGCCTTCTTCCGCGTAGAAGGCTTCGTCGGTCATCGGGTTGTAGACGACGCCGTGGCGCGTGCGTCCCTCCTCGATGTACGCGATCGCGACGCCGAAGAAAGGGATGCCGTTGACGAAGTTGGTGGTGCCGTCGATCGGGTCTATGCACCAGATGCCGTCGTGACCTTCGTGCCACAAGCGCAACTGCACCGACTCCGGCATTTCCTCGCCGAGCACCGGCCGGTCGATGATGCGCGGCAGGCGTTCGATCAGTGCCTCCTGCGCCGCCAGGTCGACCACGGTGAACAGGCTGCCGTCGTCCTTCTGATTGCGCTGTGCCGTCAGGAAGTGCGGCATGATCACCTCGCGGGCGACGCTGCGCGCGGTGTCGACGATCTGTAGCAGTGTGGTTGAGCTCATGGTCGTTCGTCAGTGAGCCGCGTCGCGACGCCGGAAGCACTCCGGCCGGCTGGCGTGGCAGTATCGTTCGCGGCGGCTGCCCGTTGTCGGATGCCCTGATGCCATAACGGTTGCGGACATTCCGACCATGAGGGGCCGATCGTCGCCGACGGTGCGAAAAGCCTCGCCGGCGGGTGTTCTTGCAGTGCACAAATATAACACGATGATTCCACGCTTCTTTTGTCCCTTGCCTGCGGAACCGGCTGGAACGATCACCTTGCCGGCGCCGGTGGCGCATCACATCGACCGCGTTCTGCGCCTGGCCGACGGCGACGCGATCACGCTGTTCGACGGTCGCGGCAGCGAATTCGCCGCCCGCCTGGTGCGCAGGGGCCGCAGCGTCGACGCCACGGTCGGCGTCGAATCGACGCCACAGCGCGAGTCCGCGCTCGACGTCACGCTGCTGCAATGCCTCGCCGCCGCCGACAAGATGGACTGGATCGTACAGAAGGCGGTCGAGCTCGGTGTGGCGCGGGTGCAACCGGTGGCCAGCCGGCGCGCCGTGGTCAAGCTGGCCGGCGAGCGTGCGCAACGGAGGGTCGAGCACTGGCAGCAGGTGGCGGTGTCGGCCTGCGAACAGTGCGGCCGCAATCGCGTGCCCGAGGTACGGCCCCTGCTGACCTTGCCGCAGGCGCTTGCGGCCGCGAGCGGGCAGCGCCTGCTGCTGCATCCGGAAGGCGGCGTGCCGCTGAAGTCGGCCGGGCTGCGCGCCGATGAACCCATTACCGTGCTGATCGGACCGGAGGGCGGCTTCGATGCCGACGAACTGGCCGCTGCGCGCGCTGCCGGCTTTGCCGCGCTGACGCTGGGGCCGCGCGTGCTGCGCACGGAGACGGCGGGCGTTGCCGTGCTGTCGGCACTGAATACCCTGATCGGAGATTTCTGATGTTCGATGCGCTGCCTGCCGTCGCCCCGCTGGACGAAGCCCGGCTCGAGCGTGCGGTGTCCAGATTGCGTGCCGATCTGCTCGACGCCCAGTACTCGATACTGGAACAGGGGCGTACGCCGGTCGTGCTGCTGATCGCCGGTGTGGCTGGTGCCGGACGCGGACGCCTGGTCAATACGCTGAACGAATGGATGGACCCCCGTCACATCCGCACCAGTGCCTTCGGGCCGCGCGACGAGGCGGAACGGCAGCGACCGCACATGTGGCGCTACTGGCAGGCGCTGCCGTCGCGCGGTCGTACCGCGATGATCTTTGAGGGCTGGTACAGCGAGGCGATCAACGCCCGCGTCGAGCGCCGGATCAAGCGGCGCGCCTTCTGGCACACCCTGCACGAGATCCAGCGCTTCGAACGCATGCTGGCGATGGAAGGCGCGGTGCTGCTGAAGTTCTGGCTGCACCTCGATGCCGACCGTCAGCGTGCGCACTTCCGTGCGCTGGAGCGTGACGCGGCGACGCGTTGGCGGGTGACTGCCGAGGACTGGCGTGCGAATCGCCGGCACAAGCGCATCTGCAAGGTGGCGGAAGAGGCGATCCGGCTGTCGGACACCTCGCATGCGCCCTGGCACCTGGTCGACGCAAGCGACGCCGCGCAGACCGAACTGGTGGTCGGCCGCATCGTCCTGAAGGCGCTCCTAGAAGCGCTGGCGGGGCCGCGCAAGCCGCTTGCGCCGGCGCTGCCTCCGCTGGTGGTGCCGAGCGAACAGCCGGCTCAGCCCGCGCGTGCACCGTCCAAGCCGATGCGCAAGGACGACTATCAGCCCGAACTCGAACGCCTGCAGGGCCGGCTCAACCTGCTGTTGCGCCATCCGGCCTTTGCCCGGCGCGCGCTGGCGGTGGTGTTCGAAGGCATGGACGCCGCCGGCAAGGGCGGCGCGATACGCCGCATCACGCACGCGCTCGATGCGCGCAATTACCGTGTGCACCCGGTGGCGGCGCCGACCGAGCACGAGCGCCTCTATCCGTGGCTGTGGCGCTTCTGGCGTGACGTGCCGCGCGATGGCCGGGTTTCGCTGTTCGACCGCTCCTGGTATGGCCGCGTGCTGGTCGAGCGGGTCGAGGGCTTTGCCGTGGAAGCCGACTGGTCGCGTGCCTTCGAGGAGATCAACGCGTTCGAACAGGAGTGGACCGAACACGGCATCATCGTCTGCAAGTTCTGGCTCGAAGTCAGTTCCGACGAGCAGCTGCGCCGTTTCAACGAGCGCGGGCGCCAGCGCTTCAAGCGTTTCAAGATCACGCCCGAGGACTGGCGCAACCGTGACAAGTGGTCGCAGTACGTGCCCGCGGTGCAGGACATGCTGGTGCGCACGCATACCGAACAGGCGCCGTGGAACGTGGTGTCCGCCGACGACAAGTACCGTGCGCGGCTGGCCATACTCGACGCCCTGTGCGATCGCCTCGAGTCGGAACTGGGCTGAACGTGCCGGAATTGAGACAACGCAAGTTCTGCGGCGCGTCCGCTGGCGCGCGCTCGGCTAGAATTCGTTGAATTTTCCCATCGGAACCCGCATGCACGCCGATCCCGACTCGCCGCGTTTCGTTGCCTGGGTGCGCAGTGCCGCGCCCTACATCCACGCCTTCGGCGGTCGAACCTTCGTCATCGCGGTCGGCGGCGAGGTGCTGCAGGGGCCGCTGGCCAATTCGCTGGTGCAGGACTGCAACCTGCTCGCCGCGCTCGGCATCAAGCTGGTGCTAGTGGTAGGGGCCCGCCCGCAGATCGAGGAGGAACTGGCCGCACGCGGCCTGCCGCCGCGCTATCACAAGGGCTTGCGGGTCACCGACGCGCAGGCGATGGACTGCGTCAAGCGCGCCAATGGCGCCATTCGCATCGACGTCGAGGCGCTGTTCTCGCAGGGCTTGCCGAACACGCCGATGGCCGGCAGCACGATCGAGGTTGCCTCCGGCAATTTCCTGACCGCGCGCCCGGTGGGCGTGGTCGATGGCATCGACCATGGTTACACCGGCACCGTACGCAAGGTCGATGTCGAGGCGCTGAACGACGCGCTGGCCGACAGCGACATCGTACTGATGCAGCCCTACGGTTACTCGCTGACCGGCGAGGTGTTCAACCTGAGCATGGAAGAGGTGGCCGAATCGGTCGCCGTCGCGCTGCAGGCGACCAAGCTCATCTACCTGTGCGACGCGCCGGGCATCGTCGACGAACAGGGCGCGCTGGTGCCCGAGCTGACCGCCGACGAAGCGGCGCAGTGGCTCAAGGCCGGGCGCGGCATTACCGAAGATCTCGGGCTCTACCTGCCGCGCGCCATCCGCGCGGTGAAGCTGGGCGTGGCGCGCGCCCACATGATCGATCGCGATCTCGATGGCGCACTGCTGCTCGAATTCTTCACCACCCAGGGCGTGGGCAGCGTCATTTCGCGCGAGCGGCTGGCACTGATGCGCAACGCGCGGGTGGACGACGTACCCGCCATCGCCGGCCTGATCGCACCGCTGGAGGCCGACGGCACGCTGGTCAGCCGCGGCCGCGAGCGGCTGGAACGCGAGATCGAGCGCTTCAGCGTGCTCGAACACGACGAAGTGATCATGGGCTGCGCCGCCTTCTATCCCTATCCGGAAGAGCAGATGGCTGAGCTGGCCTGTCTGGCGGTGATGGCGGAATACCGTCGCCACGGCTACGGCGAGCAGATCCTGAGCTATGTCGAGACGCGTGCTCGCGCCGAGCGGATCAAGCAGCTGTTCGTGCTCACCACGGTGACCGCGCACTGGTTCGTCGAGCGGGGGTTCGTCGAGGCCGGTGTCGATGCGCTGCCGCGCGTGCGTCGAGAAAACTACAACCCGCAGCGGCGCAGCAAGGTCCTGGTAAAACGCCTGTGATCGCAGCCGGAGCCCGCTCATGCTCAGTGCTCTGACACGTCGCATCGGCGTGCTGCAGGGGCGCTTGCTCGCCTCCGGCATCCTTCTGGGCGGTGTGCTGTGCTTGGCGCTGCTGTGGGCTTACGGCCTCATTTCCATGCACCTGGTCGAGCGGGAGTCGGCGCGCATCGATTACCTCGTCGCCGACATGCAGGCCCGGCTCGCTGCCGCACTGATCGCTGATCCGGCGCGGCTGGGGGCGGAGGTGAGCATGCTCCGGCGCGTCGGCCAGCTCGACTATGTCGAGGTGCGGGACGAGGCGGGTCGCGTCCTGATCGCCGACGGTGGTCCGGCCGTGCTCGGTGCGGCCCACGGCAGTATTCGTGAGGCCCTGGAATCCGGGCGTGGTCGCTACGACATGCGCATCGATCTGCTGCAGCCGGGCCGGCGTGTGCCGGTCGGTGTGCTGCGCGCCAGCGTCGACCTGTCGGGGCTGCTCTCCTCGCTGGCCATGTTGCGCAACGGCGCGCTGGCGCTCGGCGGGCTGGTGTTGCTGCTGCATGTCTGGCTGGCGCGCTGGGTGCTGGGCGGGGTGCTTGAAGGCGTCAGCGCGATCGAAACCCGGGCAGTGGCGCTGCGTCGCGCCGAAGAGGTCGATCCCTTGCCGGTGCGCGGCGACGACGCGCTGGCCCGGCTGACGCGCGCCTTCAACCAGATGGTGCAGGCGCTGGAAGAGCGCGTCACCGCGCTGCGCAAGAGCGAGTCGCGCTTCCACGCGATCGCCGACTTCACCTTCGGCGTCGAGGCCTGGTTCAGTCCGCAAGGGCGGCTCATCTGGGTGAACCGCTCGATCGAACGGGTGACCGGGCACAGTCCGCTCGACTGTCTGCTGGCCGAGGATCTGGCGAGCATGCTGATTCACGAGAAGGACCGCAAGATTTTTGCCGCCCGCGCGGCCGACGCGCTGGCCGGCGCCAGCGGCGAGAATTTCGAGGTGAGGCTGCTGCGCCGTGACGGGTCGATCGTGTGGGTTTCACTGAACTGGCAGCCCATCTACGACGAGTCGGGTACCTGCCTCGGCGTGCGCGTGTCGGCCGACGACATCCAGAGCCGCAAGGAAGCCGAATTGAAGCTGCTCGACACGGTGACCGCGCTGCGCCGCGAACAGGGCCTGCGCGACTACTACCTGACGCGCAGCGAGGAAGAGCGTTCGCGGCTGGAAGCGCTGCTCGATCTGATCAAGCTGGGCGTGCTTTTCGTCGACCGCGATGGCCGCGCCCAGCACGCCAACCGGATGCTTAAGACGATCTGGGGCTTTGCCGAGAACGAGAACCTGTCCGGCATGCGCGATGCCGTGCTGATCGAGCGCACAGCGGTGCTGCGGGCCGACGAAGACATCTACCGCGAGCGCGTGAAGTCGATACTGGCCGCCCGTGCGCCGACTGATCCGCAGGACATTCCGCTGCGCGATGGCCGCATTATCCGCGAGCAGTCGGCCCTGGTGCCGTCGGCCACGCCCGGCCGCTTCCTCGGCCGCGTCTGGCTCTACGAGGACGTCACCGCCGAGCGGCGTGCCGCCGAGGCGCTGGTCAATATGGCGGAACGTGATCCGCTGACCAATCTGTACAACCGTCGCCGCTTCCACGAGGAGCTCGCACGGATGATTGCCGACGCCGCCCGCCGCCGCACCCAGCTCGGCCTGCTGCTGTTCGATCTCGACGGCTTCAAGCCGGTGAACGACCGTTTCGGCCATCAGGCCGGCGACGAGGTGCTGACGCGGCTGGCGCGCGACGTCGGTGCCATCATCCGGCGCAACGAAATGTTCTTCCGTCTCGGCGGTGACGAATTTGCGGTGCTCGCGCCGGATACCGACGAGACCGCGCTGACCGGCCTCGCCCGCCGCATCGGCGAGCGCGTCGCCGGCATGGTGTTCGAGTTTGACGGCGCCCAGGCCTGCGTCACTACCAGCACCGGCATCGGCATCTATCCCTTGCACGCACACAGCGGCGAAACCTTGCTCAGCGCCGCGGATTCGGCGATGTACGCGGCAAAGAACGACGGCAAGAACGCATTCCGGATGTCGCAGCGGCGGCACGGCACCTGACGCGGCCGTCTTCATGATTCAACATGTCGATTCAGCGCCCGGCACAGGGCCTAGAATTCGATACATCCAACGTTTACAGGAGTTACAGATGGCACGCATGGTTCAATGCATCAAACTGGGTCGCGAGGCCGAAGGCCTCGACTTTCCGCCGGTGCCCGGCGCGCTGGGCGCACGCATCTTCGAATCGGTGTCGAAGGAAGCGTGGCAGCAGTGGGTGAAGTACCAGACCATGCTGATCAACGAAAACCGTCTCAGCCTGATGGACCCGCGCGCACGCAAGTATCTGGCGGAACAGATGGAAAAGCACTTTTTTGGCGAAGGTGCGGACCAGGTCACGGGCTTCGTGCCGCCGGCCGCCTGATCGACACAGTTCTTCACGGGAGCCGTCCAGGGTGCGTGATAGCTTTTCATCATGACTGTATCCACCCGCCTGTCCAGCGTCCTGCAGGGGCCGCGTTGCTGTCCGTATTGCCTCAGCAGCAACACGAAGGACTCCAGCTGGAAGAACTCGGACGAGAAGGCCGGACGCTTCTGGCTCAAGCCGGTACGTTGCCGCAACTGCCACAAGCGCTTCGTCCGTTTCCGGCGTATTCCGCTCGCGGCGGTCGGCGGCTCACTTGCGCTCGGTCTGCTGGTGGCCATCGTGGTCACCGTCCAGGGTGTCGAGACGCGCACGCCGACCGAGCACGAACAGCTCATTGCCGAACTGGAACCGCTGGAGGCGGAGCGTCTGCGCGCTGAAACCGGTGACCCCGAAGCGCAGTACGCCTACGGGATGATGCTGGCCCAGGGCGGGACCGGCGAAGCGACGGATGTGGCGGAATCGGTGAAGTGGCTGGAGAAGGCGGCCGAACAGGGACACGCGCGGGCGCAGTACGAACTTGCGCTGGCGCTGAAACTCGGCCGCGGCACGCTGCAGGATTACAAGGCCGCCGGCAGGTGGTTCCGCACCGCGGCGCGCAGTGGCCATGTCGGCGCGCAATACCACATGGGCCGCCTGCACCGCATCGGCGAGGGCGTCTCGCTCGATCTGGTGCGTGCCTACGCGTGGTTCAATCGCGCTGCCGCACAGGGCCACGGCGCGGCGCGCGGGGCGCGGGACGAAATCGCGGCGTCGCTCAAGCCGGATCAGCTGGCGCTGGCGCAGCAGCTGTCGCGCGCGCCCGAAATGCCCGAGAGCGACGCCCCGCTGCCCGACATCGCCAGTTCTACCGCATCCGGGGAAGGCGACGCCCCGGCGGCGACCGACTCGCCGCGCTGAAACTCAATCGGCGGCTGCGGCGGCTTCCATCGCGGCCAGTCCGGCGTGGCGGACGTCGGTACCCTTCACCATGAACACCACGTACTGCGCCATGTTCTTCGAGTGGTCGCCGATGCGCTCGATCGCCTTGGCGATGAACAGCAGGTCGAGGCCGCAGGAGATGGTGCGCGGGTCTTCCATCATGAAGGTAATGAGCTGACGCATGATGGACTTGAACTCGGCATCCACCTCCTTGTCCTGACGCACCACCTCGGTGGCGCTGGCGAGATCCATGCGCGCCAGCGCGTCCAGCGTGCGGCGCAGCATGTCCACTGCCATCGAGGCCGCGTGCCGCAGTTCGACGCGCGGCACGAAGATGGCGTCGGACTCGAGGATGTGACGTCCCATCTTGGCGATCTTCTTCGCCTCGTCACCGATGCGCTCCAGATCGGTGATGGTCTTCACCACCGACATGATGACGCGCAGGTCGCTGGCGGCCGGCTGGCGCTTGGCAATCAGGTGATTGCAGGCGTCGTCCAGCTCGATCTCCATCGCATTGACCTTCTTGTCGTTGGCGATCACTTCTTCGAGCAACGGCAGGTTGCGCTCGATCACGCCGCGCATCGCGTGTTCGATCTGCTGTTCGATCAGGCCGCCCATCTGCAGCAGGCCGGTGCGGACGCTTTCGAGTTCGGCATCGTAGCGTTTGGAAATGTGTTCGCTCATGACGTCAGATCCTGAAGGTATTGGGTGTTCGACCCCGTGCGGGCGTCGATGTTCAGGCGTGCAGCGTGCGCACGCCGTCGGCTGACGACACCAGCGCAAGGTCGGCGCGTCGGCGGGCGAACAGCCCGTTGGTCACGGTACCGGTCAGATGGTCGAGTTCGCTCTCGAACAGTGCCGGTTCGGCGATCTTCAGCCCTGCAACGTCCAGGATGAGATTTCCGTTGTCGGTGACGAAGCCTTCACGCAGCTTCGGTACGCCGCCGAGCTTGGCCAGTTCGCGTGCGACCAGGCCGAGTGCCATCGGAACGACCTCGATCGGCAGCGGGAAGCGCCCCAGCATGTCGACGCACTTCGAGCTGTCGGCGATGCAGACGAAACAGTCGGATGCGGCGGCGACGATCTTCTCTCTTGTCAGCGCGCCGCCACCGCCCTTGATCAGGTTGAGGCCGGGGTCGATCTCGTCGGCGCCGTCGACATAGACCGGGATGCGGCGGCCGGAGGCGATCGCCTCGTCCAGCGTCAGTACCTTGATGCCATGGCTGCGCAGGCGGGCGGCGGACGCCTCCGAACTGGCGATCGCGCCGGCGATCTCGATCTTCTCGGCAGCCAGCAGGTCGATGAAGTGGTTGGCGGTGGAGCCGGTTCCCACACCGAGCAGGTCGCCCGGTATGACGTGGGGCAGGGCGGCGCGGGCGACGGCAATCTTCAGTTCATCGGCGGTCATCGAACGGAGTCCTCGGTATTCAGGCGGCCTTGCCATCGTCGTGGATGAAGGCCTTGTACGCAAGATGCGGGATCAGCAGGTGCAAAGGCATTCTAAGCCAGTGGCTGCGTGCATAGAGGATCTGCCGGCGCGCGCGACGCCACGGCGAATCGCTGCTCGGGTGCAGCGGATACATCGACGCGTCTATCAGGTGGTCGGTCAGCGCACCGGCCGGTCGGGCTGCCAGGCGCCTGCGGCATTCGGTCGCGACCGCATCGGGAATGTCGGTGCCGAAGATCCGCTGCGCGAAACGCAGCGCCAGCAGCACCGGATACTCGAGCTGTTGCGCGCGCGCGCGCGGCAGCAGCGCGGCCCAGAAGCCGGCTTCCGGCGAAAACTCGACCAGCAGGCAGTGCAGGTCGTAGAGGTCGCGCAAGCCCTTCTGCAGCTCGCCGAAGAACAGGTGGCAGGCCGAGTGCATCACCATGTCGACCGGCGACAGCACGTGGAACACGTCCGCGCAGTGCGGCACGACGACCGGACGCGCGTCGGCGATCAGCTGTGCCGCGTCGGGAATGTGGCCGGAGGTCGGCGGCACGATGGTGTGGTGCAGATCGATCACGGTGCCGCGCGTCATGTGCTCGATCGGCGGCAGTTCGTGCATCCACTCGCGATAGTAGCGCTGGTCGTAGGAATTCAGGTGGGTCGGGCGCCAGCCGCTGCGGAACAGCGCGCCTTCGGCCCGATCGATGACCTCCTTGGCCACCATCAGGTCGATGTCGTTGAACAGGCGCGAACGCCCTGCGCGCAGACCGGCGACTGCATATGCGGCCCCCTTGAGCAGCAGCACAGGCTGTTCGAGCGACTGCAGCGCGTCGCCGATCACCGCCAGTTCCTGCAGCAGCGAATCGCGGTGCAGTGCGGCGATGCGCAGCGCGGCATCGAGATGGAAGCGCACCTGCGATGGCGTACTTTCGAGGCGCCCGGCGTCGCGCAGCCGCTCGGCCAGTTGTCCGAGCAGATCGCTGGTGCGCGCCTGCCCGATCAGGGCTTCCCAGTCGCGCGCGTCGAAGCGTTCGGTGAATTCGGGTGTGGCGAGCGCTCTCGCCAGGTGGGTGTCCGTCTGTCGGCTCATGTTCCGGTCGGGGCGCAGCGGCCGGCGGTGCCGGCCCGCCTCAGGCGCTACGCGTGCAGATCGATTCGAGTGCCGGCACGATCTGGTCGAGCGAGCCGTAGCGCGCAGTGTAACCGTCGCAGCCATCGACCAGACGGCCCATCGCTTCGAAGCCGGTGACGCCGAGACGCGGATAGTTGAAGGAATTGCTCACCAGCTGCATGAAGGTGTGCGCCTTGCCGTGCGCTTCGATTTCCAGCGCATGACCGGCAGCGAACTGCGGAAACAGGATCCAGCGCGGCTGCACCGGTGTCAGCGCTGCCTCGACGCTGGCACGCGGCGCGCGCATGTGCGCCACGGTGCCCTTGGCGGTGTCGTGCGCGATCGGGCCGATCACCGGCTGTCCGGGGAGCTGACGGACGATGTCTATCGACTGGTTCTTCAGACTGACCGGTCGCGGCAGCGGCATCAGCAGGCCGTCGTCGAGGCCGATCATCGCCAGTTCGTCTGACAGCAGACGCCAGCCGCGCAGCGCCAGTGCCGCGCACAGCGTGCTTTTGCCCGAGCCGGGTGGAGCGGCCATGATGAGGCCGAATCCGTCGCGTTCGAGCACGGCGGCGTGGATGATGAGGTAGTGCTGGGCGTGGTTGGTGAACACCCAGTTCAGGCCCCATTCGAGCATGGCGACCGCCTGACTGCCGGGCAGCGGCTTGAAAGGCTGCATGCCCTCGAAGCGGAAGATGGCCTGCGGACGCAGGTAGCGGCGTAGCCCGCTGCTGCGCAACTCGACCGGGTAGTCGCAGAAATCGTCCGCCGTCGCGACCGGGTAGTCGGAGTACAGCGCCTGCAAGCCGTCGGCGACCGAATCGAAATTGGAGCGTATGCCGGCAACGAATCGTCCGAGCTGCAGCCGCAGACCGTCAGGGCTGTGCAGTCGCCGACGCAGTTCGGATCGCGTCAGCGTGGAAAGGTGGGGGCGTTGCGACACGGAGGGCTCAGTCTGCCGCACGCACGATGCCGTATCGAGCGAGTGCGTCCAGCAGTTCGGGGAGCGCCACGTCGTCTGCCGGCTGCAGGGGCGCCAGCACTGAGGCGTCGGCAGGGCCGGCCTTCAGGCGGGCGACGATGGCGCCGGCACGGGGCGCGAGCAAGCGGGTGGTAGCGGTTCGAGCGTCGTACAGAACCACGCCGTCAGGCCAGCTCAGTACCGACATGGTCTCCGGCGTCACCAGAGACCACAACCCTGCCGTCACGCGACGATCAGCCGTTCTGGCCTTCGCACCACACGCCGGACTTGTAAACATCGACCTTCGTGATGAAGGCTTCGAGGGCGCTCACGCCACCACTGAAAGCGGTCTGGAAGGCGGCGATCACCGCCTCCGGCGACTGCATGCCAATGACCGGGTAGCGGTTTCCGTAGTACTGCGCGTTGAGCAGCGCCGCCACGGCGTGGAAGGCGCAGGTCTGCATGTTGTTGATCTTGTTGGTCGGGCACCAGCCGCCGCTCATGGTCTTGTCGTAGATCACGCCGGTCTTGTCGATGCCGTCGCGCAGCGTTTCGTTCTTCGACGGCTTGAAGAAGGCTACGCCGAACACGCTGTTGAAGTACTGACCTTGCGCATAGATGAAAGGGATGAGGTCCGGGTTTTCCCAGATCTTCTTGCCGTTCTTGTTGCCCCAGAAGCCCGGGCTGCAGCCGCAGGGGCGGGGTGTGCCTTCACGCGACAGATTGCCGGAGGCGATTTCCGAGCCGGTGCAGGTGCCCCAGGTGCTGGTGCCGAAAGCGGAACGGCTCGCCACCGACAGCAGCACACCGGCGCCCGCTGCACCGCCGCGGGTCAGACGCCGCCGTGCGGAATCCACTTGCTCGGTCTGCGGGGTGGGGGTTGCGTCGGTCTGACTGTTCTTGTCGAGCTCATTCATTTGATTTCACCGATAAGGCACGTTGCCGCGGATGTTAGCGCGCTTGTCCATGCTGGCGCGCCGACTTGATCACGGCGGCCTGAGGATGCGCAGCTTGCGTCAGGCGATCGTTGGATAGCCGATGACTAGCAAGAAGCGGACCGCTTGTGATTTTTCCATGCAAGTGAATGATTGGGCGTGTGTTTTCAGATTTTTTCAATCATTCCGCCGGGGCTTGTCGGGGGGACTGTAAATTTCGCCGACGGCCGCTGCCGGGCGGCCTGCAAGGCCTGCCCGGCAGCGGGTCGGACGCGCAGCAGCGCTGCGTCAGCGGCGTAGCGGCGGCAGGTCGGTGCAGCTGCCTTCCGCCACTTCCGCTGCGAGGCCGATCGATTCGCCCAGCGTCGGGTGCGGGTGGATGGTGTGGCCGATGTCGACCGCGTCCGCGCCCATCTCGATGGCCAGTGCCACCTCGCCTATCATGTCGCCGGCCGACGTGCCGACGATGCCGCCACCGACGATACGGTGGGTTTCCGCGTCGAAGATGAGCTTGGTGAAGCCTTCGTCACGGCCGTTGGCAATGGCCCGCCCGCTGGCCGCCCACGGGAATTTGCCGACGGTCACCTTGCGGCCCTGGGCCTTCGCTTCGTCCTCGGTCAGGCCGACCCAGGCGACTTCCGGGTCGGTATACGCGACCGACGGAATCACCGTGGCGTCGAAGTGGCGCTTGTGGCCGGCGATCACTTCCGCCGCGACGTGACCTTCGTGCACCGCCTTGTGCGCCAGCATGGGCTGACCGACGATGTCGCCGATGGCGTGGATGTGGGCGACGTTGCTGCGCATCTGGCTGTCGACCGAGATGAAGCCGCGCTCGTCCACCTGCAGTCCTGCGGCCTCGGCATTCAGCTTGCGACCGTTCGGCGAGCGGCCGACCGCGACCAGCACGCGGTCGTAGGTCTGCGGTTCGGCCGGCGCCTTGGCGCCCTCGAAACTCACCCTGATGCCTTCCGCTGTTGCCTCGGCGCCGGTCACCCGGGTGTTCAGCATGACCGTGTCGAAGCGGTGGGCATTCTTCTTCTCCCACACCTTGGCGAGGTCGCGGTCGGCGCCCTGCATCAGGCCGCCGGTCATTTCGACCACGTCGATGCGGGCACCCAGCGTCGAATAGACGGTGGCCATTTCCAGCCCGATGATGCCGCCGCCTATCACCAGCATGCGCTTCGGAATGTCGGCCAGCAGCAGTGCGCCGGTCGAATCGACGACGCGCGGGTCGTCCGGCATGAAGGGCAGCTTCACCGCCTGGCTGCCGGCGGCGACGATGCAGTGGCCGAACTTCAGCACTTTCTTCTCGCCGGTTTCCGCCTTGCCGTCGCCGGTGGTCAGTGCGATCTCGACATGATTCGGATCGACGAAGCGGGCGGTGCCGCGCAGCACTTTCACCTTGCGTGCCTTGGCCATGCCGGACAGACCGCCAGTCAGCTTGCCGACCACCTTGTCCTTCCAGCCGCGCAGTGCGTCGAGGTCCACTTCGCGCGCACCGAACTTGATGCCGTGCGCGGCCAGCGCTTCGGCCTCGTCGGCCACCGCCGCCACGTGCAGCAGGGCCTTGGACGGAATGCAGCCGACGTTCAGGCAGACGCCGCCCAGCGTGGCATAGCGTTCGACGATCACCACGTCCAGACCGAGGTCGGCGGCGCGGAAGGCGGCCGAATAGCCGCCGGGGCCGCCACCGATCACCAGTACGGCGCAGCTTTCATCGACCTTGGCCGGTGCGCTGCCGGTGGCGGTCACCGCAGCGACGGCTGCGGCCTGTGCAGGGGGCGGTGCCGCGGACGCAGCGGCCGGTGCTGGCACAGCTGCCGCTTCGGCTGCGCTAGCGGCTTCCATCGTCAGCACCACGCTGCCTTCGGACACGCGGTCGCCCACCTTCACCTGCAGTTCGACGATGCGGCCGGCCTGAGGCGCCGGGATGTCCATCGTGGCCTTGTCGGACTCGAGCGACATCAGTGGCGCGTCGGCCTCAACCGTGTCGCCCGGCTTCACCATGATTTCGATGATGGGCACGTCCTTGAAGTCGCCGATGTCGGGGATTTTTACAGTCAGTGTGCTCATGTTCTGCTCCCTCACATCAGCACGCGACGCATGTCGGCCAGCAGCGCGGCGACATGGGCATTGAAGCGGGTGGCCGCAGCGCCGTCGATCACGCGGTGATCGGCGGTCAGCGACAGCGGCAGTATCAGGCGCGGCTGGAAGGCCGAGCCGTCCCACACCGGTTTCATCGTGCTACGGCTGACGCCGAGGATGGCGACCTCCGGCGCATTGATGATGGGCGCGAAGCCGGTGCCGCCGAGGCCACCGACGCTGGAAATCGTGAAGCAGGCGCCCTGCATTTCCGCGGCAGAGAGCTTGCCGTCGCGCGCCTTCGTCGCCAGCTCGCCGCATTCGGCCGCCAGCTGCGCCACGCCCTTCTTGTCGGCGTCGCGGATGACCGGCACCACCAGTCCGCCCGGCGTGTCGGCGGCGAAACCGATGTGGCAGTACTGCTTCATGATCAGCGCCGGCTCTTCCGCCTGCAGGTCGATCGAGCTGTTGAACTCGGGGAATTTCTTCAGCGCCGAGCACACCGCCTTGATGATGAAGGCCAGCATGGTCAGCTTGACGCCGGCCTTGGCCTGTTCCGCATTGATCTGCTGGCGGAATGCTTCGAGGTCGGTGACGTCGGCGTCCTCGTGGTAGGTGACCGCCGGAATCATGGCCCAGTTGCGCGCGAGGTTGGCCGCCGACAGCTTGCGGATGCGCGACAGCGGCTTGCGTTCGATGTCGCCGAACTTGGTGAAATCGACCTTGGGCCAGGGCAGCAGATCCAGTCCGCCTCCGCCGCCGGTCGCGGCCTGCGCGGTGGCCGGCGCCTGCAGCGCGCCCTTGACGAAGGCGTTGATGTCCTCGCGCGTGATGCGGCCTTTCGGTCCGCTGGCCTTCACGCGGGCGAGGTCGACGCCCAGTTCGCGCGCGTAGGCGCGCATCGACGGGCTGGCGTGTGCCTTCTTGCCGCCCACCAGTTCGGCCGCGATGTCGGCGGCGCTGGGCAGCGCGACCGCGCCAGCGGCCGGCGTGTAGTCGCCGCGGGCCGACTGCGTGGTCGTGGCGGGCGCGGCACCGGCGACCGCGACTGGAGCGGCGACCGGTGCGGCGGCGACTGCCGCCGTCGGAGCCGGCGTCACGGCTGCCGCAACAGGCGCCGGAGTGGGTGCAGGTGAGGGCGCTGGCGCGGCGGCGGGAGCAGCGGCGGACGCTTCGCCCACCTCCATCGTGCCGATCACGCTGCCCTGCGACACGCGGTCGCCGACCTTGACCGTGATCTGGCCGATGACGCCTGCGTGCGGCGCCGGAATGTCCATCGTGGCCTTGTCCGATTCGAGTGACACCAGCGGCGCGTCGGCCTCGACGCGGTCGCCGGGTTTGACCATCACTTCGATGACGGGGACATCGGAGAAGTCGCCGATGTCGGGTACTTCAATATTGATCGTGCTCATTCAAGCCTCGCATTCGATGCGGCCGCGCACAGCGCGACCGGGGCGTGGGTGTTGAAGGCCGACCGCCGAACGGCGCCGACAGCTCCGGTCGCCGCGGATGAAGATCATGAAAGGTCTTCATCCGCGGCGACCAGCGTGTCGGCATCGATCCGCGGTCCGCTTCTTCCGACTCAGACGTACAGCGGGTTCGGCTTGGTCACGTCCAGACCGTAGCGCGCGATGGCTTCCGCCACCTTCGCCCGGTCCAGCGCACCGTCGTCGGCCAGCGCCTTCAGCGCCGCTACCGTCACCCAGTGTCTGTCCACCTCGAAATGCGAGCGCAGTGCCTCGCGCGTGTCGGAGCGACCGAAGCCGTCGGTACCCAGCACGACGTAACGGCGCGGCACATAGGCCCGGATCTGCTCGGCGAACAGGCGCACGTAGTCGGTCGCCGCGATCACCGGACCGCGCGTGTCGCGCAGGCAGTTCTCGACATGCGAGGCGCGCGGCGTCTCCAGCGGGTTGAGCAGGTTCCAGCGTGCGCAGTCGGCGCCGTCGCGGGCCAGCTGCGTGAAGCTCGGGCAGGACCACAGATCGGCTTCCACGCCCCAGTCGTTCTTCAGCAGGTCGGCGGCAGCGATCACTTCGCGGAAGATGGTGCCGCTACCGGTCAGCTGCACGCGCGGGCCGTTGGAGGCAGCGCCGCGGCGGAACAGGTACATGCCCTTCAGGATGTCCGCTTCGGCACCATCCGGCATCGCCGGGTGCTCGTAGTTCTCGTTCATCACCGTCAGGTAATAGAACACGTCCTCCTGCTCGGCCATCATGCGGCGCAGGCCGTCCTGCACGATGACGGCGACTTCGTACGAGAAGGTCGGGTCGTAGCTGATGCAGTTCGGCACCGCGCCGGACCACAGGTGGGAATGGCCGTCCTCGTGCTGCAGACCTTCGCCATTCAGCGTGGTGCGACCGGCCGTGCCGCCGACCAGGAAACCGCGCGAGCGCTGGTCGCCGGCGGCCCAGATCAGGTCGCCGATGCGCTGGAAGCCGAACATCGAATAGAAGATGTAGATCGGGATCGTTGCCACGCCGTGCACCGAGTAGGCGGTGGCGGCGGCGATCCAGTCGCTCATGCCACCGGCCTCGTTGATGCCTTCCTGCAGGATCTGGCCGGTCTTCGATTCCTTGTAGAACATGAGCTGGTCGGCGTCCTGCGGCACGTACTTCTGGCCTTCCTGGTTCCAGATGCCGATCTGCCGGAACATGCCTTCCATGCCGAAGGTGCGCGATTCGTCAGGCACGATGGGCACCACGCGCTTGCCGATGTGCGGGTCGCGCAGCAGGATGTTCATGATGCGCACGAAGGCCATCGTGGTCGACAGTTCGCGACCTTCGCCGGACGCCTTCAGCAGCGCGTCGAAGGCCGACAGCGGCGGCACTTCGAGCGGCTCGGCCTTGGAACGACGCTGCGGCAGGTAGCCGCCGAGCGCCATCCGGCGCTCGCGCATATAGGCCACTTCCTTCGAGTTCTCGTCGAACTTCAGGTAGGGCAGCGATTCCAGTTCGCTGTCCTTGATCGGCAGGTCGAAGCGGTCGCGGAATTCGCGCAGCGATTCCAGATCGACCTTCTTCTGCTGGTGCGAAATGTTCTGCGCCTCGCCCGAGCCGCCCATGCCGTAACCCTTGATGGTCTTGGCCAGGATGACGGTGGGCTGGCCGGTGTGGTTCACCGCCGAGTGGTAGGCGGCATACACCTTGTGCGGATCATGACCGCCGCGGTTCAGGCGGAAGATGTCGTCGTTGCTCCAGTTGGCGACCATGGCCGCCAGCTCCGGATACTTGCCGAAGAAGTGCTCGCGCACATAGGCGCCGTCGCGCGCCTTCATGGTCTGGTATTCGCCGTCGACCACTTCCATCATGCGCTGCGCCAGCAGGCCGGTCTTGTCCTGTGCCAGCAGCGGATCCCAGTAGCTGCCCCACAGCAGCTTGATCACGTTCCAGCCGGCGCCGCGGAAATCGCCCTCCAGTTCCTGGATGATCTTGCCATTGCCGCGCACCGGGCCGTCGAGGCGCTGCAGATTGCAGTTCACGACGAAGATCAGGTTGTCGAGCTTTTCGCGTGCCGCCATCGCGATCTCGCCCAGCGTTTCCGGCTCGTCGGTCTCGCCGTCGCCGATGAAGCACCACACCTTGCGGCCTTCGGTGTTGGCGATGCCGCGGTCCTGCAGATACTTCATGAAGCGGGCCTGGTAGATGGCCTGCAGCGGGCCCAGGCCCATCGATACGGTCGGGAACTGCCAGAAGTCCGGCATCAGCCACGGATGCGGGTAGCTCGACAGACCCTTGCCGCCGACTTCCTGGCGGAAGCTGTCGAGTTGCGCCTCGCTCAGCCGGTCGAGCATGAAGGCGCGGGCGTAGATGCCGGGCGCCGAGTGACCCTGGAAGTAGATCAGGTCGCCGCCGTGAGTCGGGCTGGGGGCGTGCCAGAACCAGTTGAAGCCCACGTCGTACAGCGTGGCGCTGGAGCCGAAGCTGGCGATGTGGCCGCCAACGTTGGTGTCCTTGTTCGCGCGCAACACCATGGCCATCGCATTCCAGCGGATGTAGCTGCGGATGCGGTGTTCGATCTCGTAATCACCGGGCGCCTGCACCTGCTTGCCGGCCGGGATGGTGTTTACATAGGCGGTGGTGGCCGAGTACGGAATATTGATGCCGGCGCGCCGCGACAGCTCGGTCAGCCGCTCGATCAGGTAATGCGCACGCTGCTCGCCGGCGTGTTCGATCACGCCTTCCAGCGCGTCGAGCCATTCCTGGGTTTCGACGGCGTCCGGGTCGGAAGCGAGCAGGGGATTGGGTAGTGCAGACATCCAGGCTTTCTCCTCTTTTTTGATCGAGCCGTTCGATCAAATGCACCGCCGATGCACAACCCGGTCGGGGCATGGAGCCCGCCCGGGGTCGTCAGCGTGCCGGGCGAGGAGATACTCGTCCGAGGCGCCTGTCCGTCTGCGCATGGGTGATGCAAGTGTCGACAGCTCTGAAGCGGCAGCGGGTAGCTGCCATGGCAGCGTCGAACGCAGGGATCGCCCGCGTCGACGTGTCGCAATTATGGACACCCCCCGGACTTGCCGCCAGTGGTGGAAAACCGAAATCCGGTCGTCCGGCCGCAAAAAAGCGGGCAACTCCGGGGCCGGAGTGCCCGCAACCGAGGAGATCGTCTGGTCTTGTACAAGACCCGGATGGCGTACGACGGGTGAAGGATCGCCTCACCCGGATCGCGCGTCAGCCGTGCTGTATGTAGGCCACGTGGGTTTCCGTGTACTCGTACAGCCCGTGCTTGCCGTCGGCCCCGCCTATGCCCGACTTGCGGCGGCCGGCGTGGAAACCCTGCATCGCTTCGAAGTTCTCGCGATTGACATAGGTCTCACCGAACTGCAGATCGCGGATCGCGCGCATTGCAGCGTTGAGGTCGCGCGTATAGACCGACGAGGTCAGGCCGTAGTCCGACGCGTTGGCGTGAGCCACCGCCTCGTCCAGATCGTCGACCAGCTGCACCGGCAGCACCGGGCCGAAGATTTCCTTGCGCATGATGTCCATGTCGGCGTGGCAGTTGATCAGCACGGTGGGTTCGTAGTGATAGCCGGACGCGCGGTCGGCGATCTGGCCGCCGAGCACGCACTGGGCGCCGTCGCGCTTCGCCTGTTCGACCATGGCGGCGACCTTGTCCAGGCCTTCCTTGTTCACCAGCGGGCCCATGTCGATGCTCTGGTCGGCGATCGGGTCGCCGTAGCGGGTCGCCGCCATCTTCGCGGTGAGCTTGGTGATGAACTCGTCGGCCACTGCGCGCTGCACGTAGATGCGCTCGGCGCAGTTGCACACCTGTCCGGTGTTGATGACGCGCGAGGCGGTGATCGCGGTCGAGGCGAGATCGAGGTCGGCGTCGGCCAGCACGATGGCCGGCGCCTTGCCGCCCAGTTCCAGATTGACGCGGGTCAGGTTGCGACCGGCGGCCTGCATGATGCGACTGCCGGTCTCCACGCTGCCGGTGAAGCTCACCATGTCGATGGCACGGCTGCCGGTCAGCGCGGCGCCGGTGGTTTCACCGCGGCCGCCGACCAGATTGAACACGCCGCGCGGCAGTTCGGCGGCATGTACCAGCTTGGCGAACAGGAAGGCGTTGAGCGGTGTTTCCTCGCTCGGCTTGATCACGATGGTGTTGCCGGTGACCAGCGCTGGCGCCATCTTGCGGGCGATCAGGAAGAGCGGGAAGTTCCACGGCAGCACGCCGGCAACCACGCCGACCGGCTTGCGCAGCAGGAATATGCTTTCGCCCGGGCGGTCGCTGGTGAGCACCTCGCCTTCGATGCGGCGTGCCCATTCCGCCATGTAGTCGAGGTAGTCGGCAGTGAAGTCGACCTCGACCCGCGCCAGGCCCAGCGTCTTGCCCTGTTCCAGCGTCAGCAGGCGCGCCATCTCCTCGCGCACGCCGCGCAGGCCTTCGGCCACCTTGCGCAGCCAGCCGGCGCGCTGGATGGCCGGCAGCTTCGCCCACAGGGGCTGCGCCGCGCGGGCGGCGGCGATCGCACGCTCGACCGCGGCGACGCCGGCTTCCGGCACCGTGTCGAGCAAGGCGTGCGTGGCCGGATTGAACACCTCGATGCGGGTGGCGACGTCGGCCTCGTCGAAGCGTCCGTCGATGTAATTGTGATGGGTACTCATTGCAGCTTCTCCTTGGGACGGAAATCAGGCGGCACGCGTCATGCGTTTGCCGAAGGACTCGGACAGGTAACCGAAGGTGAGGCCGGCGACCCAGGTCAGGCCGACGAACAGCGCCTTCTCGAAGGTGTCGCCGGTGGCGCCGAAATAGGTGGCCGCGCCAAGGAAGGCGGCCGGTGTGTAGGACAGCGCCGCGACGTCGGCCATCGCCACCAGCACGAAGGCCAGCACCGCGACCAGCAGCGCCAGTGCCGGCAGGCTGCCGCCGGCCAGCGCGACCAGCCACATCGTGCCGGCGGTCAGCACGACGCCGGCCAGCGCGGCGAAGGCCGACTTGCCGAGCGCCTGACTGCCGCCGCCGGCGGCGAAGAAGGTGGCCCAGGCGACGAAGCCTATCCACGGGTTCAGCTGCAGGTTCGGCATGCCGATGCTCAGGCAGACCCACAGTGCGACCAGCAGGGCGATGCTCAGTGCGAGTGCGTGCAGCAGTTTCATTTGATGCCTCCTTGAGTGAGGCCGGAGGCGCGCCGCGGCACGCCTCCGGCCGGGACTTACCAGACGTAGGCGTACTTGATGTTGATGCTGTTGTTGACCGGCCGGTTCTCGCCCTCGATGCCGTGCGAGTAGCGCAGCGCGATCGACTGGTTACCGTAGTAATGGAACATCACGCCGAGCGAACCATCGAAGCCCCACGAGTCATCGGCGCCGTTGCGGCCGCTGATGCGCTCGTAGTCGACACCGGCGAACGGCTCCAGCCAGTCGTTCACGCGGTAGCCGAAGCGGTTGTTGGTGTGCCACAGCATGCCCGGGCGATTGCCGTCGTCGCGCCGGCTCTGCGCGACGAAGCCCAGGTCGCCGGTCCAGCCGATGCGCTCGGTCAGCGGCACATACCACAGCAGGCTGGACAGGTTCTTCCAGTTAGTGTCGCTGACGTCCTTGTCGCCGATCGGGATCTGCAGGAAGGTCTGGAAACCCAGCGTTGAACCGGGCGTCGGCTTGTACCAGATGGCCGCGCCGGTGATGGTGTCGCCGAAACCGCTGATGTGCCGCGCGTCCGGGTCGACGGCGTCGCGGTTGCGGATGCCCACCGTCGGCTGGATGACCTCGAAGGCCAGACCGATGTTGCGGTTCGACTCGGGCGTCCAGAAGCGCACGTACTTCGACAGGCCGATGATCTTCTGCGCGCTGTTGCCGCGCTGACGATCGCCGTCGTTGTCGAACAAACGACTGTCGCGCTGCACGGTGGCGTACTGCACGAACACGTTGAACGGCTGGTCGAAATTGACCGGCAGGTCGTACTCGTGCGGACCGATCACGTCGAAGGTGGTCTGGGCACTGGCGCTGCCGGACAGCAGCGCCAGTGCGATACCGGCAGCGGAGACGGCAGCCTTTGCGGCGCGGGCGGGAGTGATTGCAGCAGTGCTCATGAGGGTATGTCCTTGTTATGGTTTGTCAGGCGGGCGCACGGTAGGCCGGGCGCCCCGGCCGATCACTTCCTGGGCAGCTTGAACACCCAGATGACGCCGCCCTGCGGCACGGTGGTCTTCTTGTCGAGCACCGCGTTGAAAGCGCCCTGCATGCGCTCGGCGTCGACGCCCCAGCCGGACTGCACGGCGATGTACTGTTCGCCGTCGACCTCGAAGCTGGAGGGCACGCCGGTCACGCCCGAGTTGGTCGGGAATTCCCACAGCAGCTTGCCGGTGCTGGCGTTGAAAGCGCGGAACTTGCGGTCGTTGGTGCCACCACCGAACACCAGGTTGCCGGCCGTGGTCATCAGCGGGCCCCAGTTCATTTCCGGGTAGGTGTGGGTCCACACCTTCTTGCCGGTCTTGAGGTCCCAGGCCTGGACTTCGCCGATGTGCACCTTCGACTCCGGCGTCATGCGCACATTGGTGAGCACGTTCTCGATCGACACGCCGAGGTAGAGATCGCCCTTGTTGTACTTGACCGGCTCGCCGGTCAGTTCCGAGCACAGATTGTTCTGCGCCGGGATGTAGAGCAGGCCGGTATGCGGGTTGTAGGCCTCGGGCGGCCAGTCCTTGCCGCCCCACAGCGAGGGGCAGAAGTTCACCGTCTTGCCGGTGGCCGGGATGCGCGCCGGGTCGTAGGTCGGGCGGCCGGTCTTCGGGTCGAGCTGTGTGAATACGTTCTGCGTGACGTAGGGCCAGGCATCGACGTAATTCACCTTGCTGTCGGTGCGCTCCAGCATCCACAGATAGCCGTTGCGGCCGGCGTGCACCAGCGACTTCACCTTCCTGCCCTTGTGCTCGAGGTCGATCAGCAGCGGGGCCGACACCTCGTCCCAGTCCCACGAGTCGTTGTGGTGGTACTGGTGATAGCCCTTGAGCTTGCCGGTGTCGACATCCAGTGCCAGCACCGAGTTGGCGTACAGGTTGTCGCCGCTGCGCGTGTCGGCCATCCACGGGCCGGCGTTGCCGACGCCCCAGAAGGCGAGGTTAGTGTCCGGGTCGTAGGTGCCGGTGATCCACACCGAGCCGCCGCCGCGCTTGTAGGTATCGCCTGGCCAGCTGTCGCCGCCCGGTTCGCCGGGGCCGGCGATGGTGTAGGTGCGCCACGCTTCCTTGCCGGTGTCGGCATCGAAAGCGGCGACGAAACCGCGGATGCCGTACTCGCCACCCGAACTGCCGATCATGATCTTGCCCTTGGCCGCCAGGGGCGCCAGCGTCATGTAGTAGCCGGACTTCCAGTCGGCGACCGCGGTTTTCCACACCTCCTTGCCGGTCTTCGCGTCGAGCGCGACCAGGAAGGCGTCGGTGGTGGCGATGTAGACGCGGTCACCGTACAGCGCGACGCCGCGGTTGGTCGGGTGCAGCTGCTGCAGCTCGTCCGGAATGGTCTTCTTGTAGCGCCAGATCTCGCGGCCGGTCTTCGCTTCCAGACAGATGACCTGGTTGTTCGGCGTGGCGACGAACATGTAGCCGTTGTTCACGATGGGCGGCGCCTGATGCCCTTCGGTCATGCCGGTCGAGAACGCCCAGGCCAGCTGCAACTTGTCGACGTTCCTGTCGCTCACCTGCTTGAGCGGGCTGTAGCCCCAGCCGGCGTAGTTAGCGCGGTACATCAGCCAGTTCTGCGCCTCCGGCTTGTTCAGCCGAGCGTCGGTCACCGGCGTGTAGGCCGGCAGCGCACCGGCCACCAGCGGTGCGAGCAGTGCCGCCGCGAGGGCGGTCCGCTTCATCATGGTTCTCATGCTTCCTCCTGTGTTTTAGGGCGAAGGTGTGGTCGCGCCTCGTGGGTGCGACCGCTGCTGCAGCCCGGACGCTTCGCCTTGTGACGTCCGGGCGGTGTAAAGCGGGATTGGCCGGTCAGCCCTTGCGCACGCCGGGAACGGAGCTGAACGCGCCGGCCACCACCAGCTCGCCGTTCTCGCTCTTCAACGGCAGCCAGGGCAGCGCGCGTCCGGCCGGACCGGCGGTGACGGCGCCGGCCTTCAGCGGATCGAACTTCGAGAAATGGCAGAAACAGAACATCGCGCCGCCGTTGGCGTCCCACTCGCTGACCTCGCAGCCCTGGTGGGTGCACACCGCCGAGTAGGCGAGCACGCCGTCGGCGCTGCGGGCACGGCTTTCTTCGTCGAGCGAAGCCGGGTCGAAGCGCATCAGGATGACGCGACCCAGACGACTGCCGTCGCGCACCAGCGCATCGGTCGCGGCGAAGGGCAGTGCGCGCACCGGCTTGCTGGCGAGCGGAATGTCGGCCGCCTTCAGCGGCTGCGGCGTGCCCTCTTCGTCCATGCGTACCAGGCGGTCACCCGGTTGCGGCGGCAGGTCGGCCGGCTCGCTGGCCTGCGCGCCACGCAGGCCGCCGCCGAGCATGACGGTGACCGCGATGGCGGCCTTCATTGCATCGCGACGCTGCATGCAGCAGGGGGCGCACGCGCTGTCGGCGATTTTTTTCGTGTTGTCCTTGTCCATGGTCTCCTCGCAGGTTCGGTGTGGCGAACAGCCTTGGAGCGAGCGGCGTGCCATGTGCCGGACGTGGCTTCGATATGCGGATGGACTGTGTTGCAGACGTGTTTCAAACGACGCAGTGACGCCGAATTTGCCCGCCAGCGCAGGGAATCCATCCCGCGGGCGAGCCCGATCGAGGGCGGCGGGATTTCCCGCTCAGGTGAGACGGAATCTCACTTGAAGTGAGACAAATCCTTGTAATTCAGTGGCTTGCATGGGTGTGAAGATGCTGCGGTGCAGCGGAGATTCCGCTTGAAGCGCGCGGAAGGCGTCTCCTACACTGTCGCGAAAACAGCCGGCGGCCTGACCGCACGGCGATGACGAAAACGTGTCGGAGGAGGACGGGCCATGCGATTCAGGGACGAGTTTTCGCAACACATGCGGCGGGTCGCCGCAGCGTCGGATGCACGCGCCGGCGCGCTCGCGCTGGCGGGCGAGGAGCGCATCGCCGATTCCTGGCGGCGCTCGCTGGAGCTCTACCGGGTGGACCCCGAAGTGCCGGCGGCGCCGCGCATCCTCAGTGCGGCGGAGGTGCGCGAGCGCTGCGGCCGTATCGAGTCCTTCCTGCAGCTCGCGCGCCTGGGCGTGGGCAAGCTGCACAGCCAGATCAAGGACGCCGGGTACTGCGTGCTGATGACCGACGCCGACGGCAGCACCGTCGATTTCCGTGGCCTGCCGACCATCGATCACGAATTCAAGTCGCGCGGTTTCCGTGTCGGCGCCTGCTGGTCCGAGCAGGACGAAGGCACCTGCGGCGTCGGTACGACGCTGGTCGACCGCGCGCCCATCCTGGTACACAAGGGTGAGCATTTCCGCGCCTACAACATCGGCATCACCTGCAGCGCGGCACCGATCTTCGGTCCCGACAACGACATCATGGGCGTGCTGAACGCTTCGGCGCTGGCTTCACCGGACGACCGGCGCAGCCAGTCCGTCGTGTTCCAGCTGGTGGCGCAGAACGCCCGTTTCATCGAGAACGCCTGGTTCATCGAAGCCAACCGCCACCGGTGGACGCTACAGATCGGCGGCGCCGGTCGCGGGCTTGAACCGGAGCGCAGCTACCTGCTGGCGCTGGATGAGCGCGGCTACGTGGTGCAGGCCAATTTCCTCGCCCATGTCGAACTGCTGGAACACGCCGGTCCGCTGCCGCGTGCCTTCCACGAAGTGTTCGATCTGAGCGCCGACGAACTGCTGCGCGCGGCGCACGACCGTCCGGGCATGCCGGTCGCGTTGCGCCGGCTTACGACAGGCCAGGCGCTGTCGGCCATCGTGCGCGTGCCTGAACAGCGACGGGTCGCGCGGCGCTTGGTGCAGGGCCGCCACGACTTCAGCACGCTGACCGCGCGCGACACCCGCCTGGTCAGCGACATCCAGCGTCTGAAACGCATCGTGAACAGCCGCCTGCCCATCCTGCTGCTCGGCGAAACAGGTTCCGGCAAGGAAGCGTTCGCGCACGCCATCCACGCGCAGAGCGAGCGGCGCGACAAGCCCTTCGTTGCGCTGAACTGCGCGGCGATTCCGGAGAACCTGATCGAGAGCGAACTGTTCGGCTACCGCGAAGGCGCATTCACCGGCGCCAAGGCGAAGGGCGAGGCGGGCAAGATCCAGCTGTCCAGCGGCGGCACGCTCTTTCTCGACGAGATCGGCGACATGCCGCTGCCGCTGCAGACGCGGCTGCTGCGCGTTCTGGCCGAGGGCGAGGTGCTGCGTCTGGGCGGCACCGAGCCGGAGAAGGTCGATCTGAACGTCATCTGCGCCACCCACCGCGACCTCGAATCGCTGGTCGCCGCCGGCCGTTTCCGCGAGGACCTGTTCTACCGGCTCAACGCCGCCACCTTCACGCTGCCGCCGCTGCGTGCGCGCAGCGACCGGCGCGACGTTCTGCAGCAGGTGTTCGATGAGGAGTGCGCTGCGGCCGGTCGCGACATCGAGCTGCCGGCGGAACTGGCAGAAGAGCTGATGGGTTACGCCTGGCCCGGCAACATCCGCCAGCTGCGCAACACGCTGCGCTATGCGGTGGCAGTGTGCGAATCGGACACGATGTCGCGCGAGCATCTGCCGGACAACATCCTGCGCGCGCTCGACGAGCCGCCACCCGCCATCGCGCTGCCGCGCAGTGACGCCGAGGCGGACGAGCGGCGGCGCATCGTCGAAGCGATGGAAGCGACCGGCTGGCGCGCCACCGAGGCGGCCGCACTGATCGGCATGCCGCGCGCCACCTTCTACCGCCGGCTCAGCCGCTACGGCCTGGGTCGAGGGCGCTTCCCGAGCCGCTGACGCAGGACATCGCGGCCGCTGTCGGGGTCGGAAGACCCCTCCCACAGAACCCGGCTCCGGCCGCGTGCCGGGCGCGATCCCTGTGGGAGCGGCCTTGGCCGCGACGCGGCGGATGCTTGCCGCCGGCGTCGATCCGGACCGCCGTCGCGATCAGGGCAGCGCGCCCGCAGCATCGGGCGCCAGCCGCGCCCGCACGAAGTCGATGTGCGCGTACATGGTGGCGCGCGCCTGCTCCGGTGCCCGTGCGCGGATCGCCTCCCACAGCGCGAAGTGCTGCTGCCACAGCGCCTCCGCCACCGCCCGGTCGCCGAAGCGCAGGCCGGCATGATTCTGTGCCATGTGTTCGCGATGCAGTGCTAGCAGATTGGCCTGCAGGTAACCGAACATCGCGTTGTGCGCAGCGGTGGCGATGGCGCCGTGCCACAGCGAATCGAGCAGCACTTCCTGCGCTTCGTCGTCGTTGCGCCGGGCGCGGCGCAGGCGGTCGATCACGCCGCGCAGCATCGTCAGGTCGGCACGCGTCGCGCGCTCAGCCGCGAAGGCGGCCGCCTCACCTTCGAGTACGCGGCGGAATTCCAGCATGTCCTTGCCAAGGTGCGGGTGTTCGGTCAGCAGCTGGCGCCACGGCGAGGTCAGCCCGCCGTGCAGGCGGTCGGTCACATAGACGCCACTGCCCACGCGGCTGGCCAGCAGTCCGCGCGCTGCCAGGCGCTGCACCGCTTCGCGCAGCGTGCCGCGCGACACGCCCAGTTCATCTGCCAGCGCACGTTCGGCCGGCAGACGGGCGCCAGCGGCATAGCGGCCGTCGAGCAGGCGGCTTTCGAGTTCGCGGGTGGCGCGGTCGGCGGCGGTCGGCGGCATGGTGACGGGTGCAGAAGAATTGGTCCGACCAATTTTGCCTGAAGCAATGGCGCCGCGATCATCTCGCTCCATCGCACCCGAGGGTGCCCACCGGAGTTTCCGATGCACGCAGATCGTCCGCCGCGCCCCGATCAGGTCTATCTGTTCGGTACCTGCCTGATCGACCTTTTCGTGCCACAGGCCGGCGTCGATGCGGTACGTCTGCTGGAACGCGAAGGACTGACCGTGCATTTCCCGCGCGCCCAGAGCTGCTGCGGCCAGCCGGCCTTCACCAGCGGCAATCCGGACGAGGCGCGCCGCGTGGCCGCCGCGCAGATTGCGCTGTTCGACCAGCCCTGGCCCATCGTCGTGCCGTCCGGCTCCTGTGCCGGCATGATGCGTCACCACTGGCCGACGCTGTTCGACGACGATCCGGTGATGCAGGCGCGCGCCCGCGATGTGGCCGGCCGCGTGTACGAACTGGCCGGCTTCCTGGTCGACGTGCTGCACGTCGACTACTCGGCTGCGAGCGCCGAGCCGGTCACCGTCGGCCTGCACACCTCGTGCAGTGCGCGACGCGAAATGGGTACCCGCGCGCACGGCGTGCAACTGCTGTCGGCACTGCCTGGCGTCACGCTGGACACGCATGCCAACGAATCGGAATGCTGCGGCTTCGGCGGGGTGTTCTCGCTCAAGCACGCGGACATATCGGGCGCCATCGTGCGCGACAAGGTGGCCAGCCTGTCGGCGGTCTGCGAGCGCTTCGTCACCGCCGACTGCGGCTGCATGCTGAACATTTCGCACGCCGCCGAACACCAGGGCCGGGCGCTGCGCGGGGAACACCTGGCGACCTTCCTGCTGCGCCGGCTGGAGGGCGAAGCATGAGCGCCCGCGAACGCATCCTCGCCCGCCTGCGCGCGGCCGAGCCTGGCGCGCCGGTGATGCCGCCTGACGTGACGGCCTACTACGCGCAGCGACCACGGCTGACGCCGGGCGAGCGGCTGCAGCAGTTGTGTGCGCGACTGCGCGCTTCGCGCGCCGACGTGATGGTGGTGCAGCCGGCCGAGTGGGCGCGCGTTGCGGCCGATGCGTTGCACCTGCGCGGCGTGCATCGCCTGGCACTGAACGGCGACGTGCGCGCCGACGAGCTGGCGGCGGCCTTGCCGCCCGCCATCGAGGCGGTGCGCTTCGACGGCGCGATCGAGGCCTGGAAGCAGGAAATGTTCGCGACCGTCGACGCCGGCTTCACACCGGCCTCTGCCGGCATTGCGGCAACCGGCGCGCTGCTGCTGAACCACGGCGGCGCGCTGCCGCGCACGCTGTCGCTGGTGCCGCCGATCAGTCTGGTCTGCGTCGATGCGCGCGATCTGTATGACGACCTGCACCACGCGTCGAGCAGCCAGCGCTGGGCCGACGACATGCCGACCAACCGCGTGCTGGTGTCCAGCCCGTCGCGCACCGCCGACATCCAGCAGACGCTGGCCTACGGCGCGCACGGCCCGCGCGAGCTGGTCGTGGTGGTGATCGCCGACGGAGATACCGCATGAGTGCGCAGACCATGCACTTCGTGTCGCCGGCACAGTTCCGCGACCGCGTCAGCGAGGCGCTGGCGGATGACGGGCTGCGCGACAACTTCCGCAGCGCCATGCAGTTCCTGCGTGACAAGCGCGCCAGCCAATTTCCGGACCCGGTCGAAACCGAGGCGCTGCGCGATCTTGGCGAGGCGGTACGCAAGCACGCGCTGGCGCATCTGCCGGCGCTGCTGCAGAAGCTGGAGGCAAATCTGCAGGCGCGCGGCGTCGAGGTGCATTGGGCGGAAACGCCGGACGAGGCCTGCGCCATCATCCACCGCATCGCCACCGAAGCCGGTGCGCAGCGGGTGATCAAGGGCAAGTCCATGGTGAGCGAGGAGGTGGAACTGAACCACTACCTCGAAGCGCGCGGCGTCGAGTGTCTCGAATCGGACATGGGCGAATACATCGTGCAGCTGGCTGGCGAGCGGCCGTCGCACATCGTCATGCCGGCCATCCACAAGACGAAGCAGGACATCGCGCGGCTGTTCGAACAGAAGATTCCGGACGCCGGCTACACCGAGGACGTCGATGCGCTGATCCGCACCGGCCGCGAAGTGCTGCGCGAGCGCTTCATGCAGGCGGACATCGGCATTTCCGGCGTCAATTTCGCGATCGCCGAAACCGGTACGCTGTGGCTGGTCGAGAACGAGGGCAACGGTCGGCTATCGACGACGGTGCCGGACGTCCACATCGCGATGATGGGTATCGAGAAGGTGGTCGATACGCTGGAACACGCGATGCCGCTGGCCAGCCTGCTGCCGCGCTCGGCCACCGGTCAGGCGGCGACCACCTATTTCAACCTGATCACCGGTCCGCGGCGGCTCGGCGACCAGGACGGGCCGCGGCGCATGCACCTGGTGCTGCTCGACAACGGTCGCACCCAGGCCTATGCCGACGCCCAGCTGCGCGCGACGCTGCAGTGCATACGCTGCGGCGCGTGCATGAACCACTGCCCGGTCTATGCGCGCGTCGGCGGGCACGCCTACGGGACAACCTATCCGGGGCCGATCGGCCAGATCCTGTCGCCGCATTTGCTCGGACTGAACGACAGCCGAGACCTGCCGACCGCCTCCAGCCTGTGCGGCGCCTGCGCCGAGGTGTGCCCGGTGCGCATCCCGATCCCGTCGTTGCTGATGCGCCTGCGTACCGAAGCCAATCGCGCGCCTGGCGTCGCGGTGGCGCAGCCGCTGGCCGGGCAGGGGGCCTCGTTCAGCGTCGGGCAGAAGCTGGTGTGGCGCTTCTGGAGCGGCATCTACGCCAGCCCCCGACGTTACCGGCTGCTGCGCTGGGCGGCCACCCGCTTCCGCTGGCTGGCACCGCGCCGGCAGATGGGCTGGACGCAACACCGCACACCGCTGCGGCCGGCCGCGCGCAGCCTGCACGATCTGATGAAGGCGCGCGGACAGCCGCGTTGACCGGTGGCTTCAAGTTTTGGCGCGGTCTGTCGATACCCCGGGGATACCGCTGCCTCCGAGGCCGTCATGATTCCCATGCGCAAGACCGATGTGGTGCTGGGCAAGCCCCTGCCGTATTCGCTGTACGACCAGAACAATAAGCTGCTGCTGAAAGCCGGCGTCGTGGTGCAGACGCAGAACCAGCTCGACGTGCTGAGCGAGCGCGGTCTGTATCGCGACCGCATGGCGGCCAATCAGGTGCAGGCGCCGTCCAGCATCGTGCCGGACGGCGAGCCGGCGCCGGACAAGGACGGCATCCTGCTCGACCTGGAGGACATCCGGCTGCAGGTCGGCGACCTGCTGCAACTGCAGGGCGTCGCCGCCGACGCACCGCGCCACGCGGTGAAGCTGCTCGGCTACGCGAAGGGACGCAGCGTCATGGTGACGCCGCCGATGGTCGATGGCGCCTACGCGATGGTGAAACAGGACGCCGCCTTCGTCGTCCGTTTCTTCTCCGGCAAGAGCGTGTACGCCTTTCCGGCGCACGTGCTGAAGATGTCGAACACGCCCTTTCCCTACCTGCACCTGAGCTATCCGAAGAAGGTGCGTGGCATGCGCGTGCGCCGCGCCCAGCGCGCCAGCGTGCGGCTGATCTCGTCGGTCACCGACATGTATGGCGCGCTGTACGCCGGCACCCTGGTCGATATCAGCAAGGGCGGGGCGTTGCTTGCCGCCAAGGCCGCGCTGGGTGAAATCGGCGACCTGTTGCAGCTGAAGTTCAGGCTGCAGTTCGACGATATCGACCAGTTCGTGCATGTCAAGGCGGGCATCCGCTCGGTGCGCAGCAATCCGGACTCGGAGGGCGAGGCCCTCGCGCTGCACCACGGGCTCGAATTCGTCGAAGTGCAGGGCAGCGACCGGCTGGCGCTGTCCGCCTACACCTATCAGAAGCTGATCGAAGCGAGCGACGTGGCCTGAATCTGCGCCTGCGCGGACGAAATGCGGCGCAACGCCGCATCCGGGCGTAACATTCGCGCCGTCCATGCACGGAGCGACGCCATGAAATGCCCGTTCTGCAGCTCCCCCGATACCCAGGTGGTCGAAACCCGCGAAAGCGAGGACGGCGACATCATCCGTCGCCGGCGCCGCTGCGCGCACTGCGACAAGCGCTTCACCACCTACGAGCGGGTCGAGTTGAAGATGCCGCAGATCGTCAAGAAGGACGGTCGGCGCGCCGACTACGATCGCGAAAAGCTGCGCGCCAGCATGATGCTGGCGCTGCGCAAGCGCCCGGTCACCACCGAGTCGGTGGATCTGGCGATGGACCGCATCGAGGAACGCCTGCTCACGATGGGGGTGCGCGAACTGGCCACCGACCGCCTCGGCGAACTGGTAATGCGCGAACTGAAGAAGCTCGACAAGATCGGCTACATCCGCTTTGCCAGCGTCTATCGCAATTTCGAGGATGTCGATGAATTTTCGGAGGTCGTGCGCGAGGTGACCAAGCCGCCGCGCGCGCCGCGCAAGACGGGAGGCTGAATGGCGCACGACGCCTCGCTGGACACCCTTTTCATGGCGCGCGCGCTGAAGCTGGCCGCGCGCGGGATGTGGACGACGTCACCGAATCCGCGCGTCGGCTGCGTGCTGGTGCGCGATGGTCAGAGCGTCGGCGAAGGCTGGCACGAAAAGGCCGGCGAGCCGCACGCCGAAGTGCATGCCTTGCGTGCCGCTGGCGACGCTGCGCGCGGGGCGACTGCCTACGTGACGCTGGAACCCTGCAGTCACCACGGCCGCACGCCGCCTTGTGCCGATGCGCTGGTCAAGGCCGGCGTGGCGCGCGTGGTCGCCGCCATGCAGGACCCGAATCCGCAGGTCGCCGGCAACGGGCTGGCGCGACTGCGCGCCGCCGGCATCGCTACCGACTGCGGCGTGCTGGAGGCCGACGCGCGCGAACTGAACATCGGTTTCGTGTCGCGCATGACGCGCGGCAAGCCCTGGGTCAGGCTGAAAACCGCCTCGACGCTGGACGGTGTCACCGCGCTGGAGAACGGCGTCAGCCAGTGGATCACCGGCGTCGCGGCCCGGCGCGACGGCCACCGCTGGCGGGCACGCGCCTGTGCAGTGCTGTCCGGCATAGGTACGGTGATCGAGGACGACCCCAGTCTGACGGTGCGCGAGGTCGATACATCGCGCCAGCCGCTGCGCATCATCGTCGACGCCCGCCTGCAGCTGACGCCGCAGGCGAAACTGTTCGCCGACATCGAGCGCTCGCCGCTGCTGGTGGTGTGTGCGGCCGACGACACCCCGAAGGCGCAGGCGCTGCGTGACGCCGGCGCCGAACTGCTGGTGCTGCCGAACGAGGGCGGCAAGGTCGACCTGCCCGCGATGTTCCAGGCGCTCGGCGCGCGCGGTGTCAACGAGGTGCACGCCGAATCCGGGCACAAGCTGAACGGTTCGCTGCTGCGCGAGGGCTGCGTGGACGAACTGCTGATGTATCTGGCGCCGACGGTGCTGGGGCGCGGCATGGGCCTGTTCAACCTCGGCCCCTTCGACACGCTGGCCCAGCGCATCAATGTCGATGTCCGCGACCTGCGTGCCATCGGCAAGGACTGGCGGCTTCTGGCCCGGCTTCGATCTTCTTCGTAAGCGCGTTTCGTTCCGCGGCGCTGGCTTCGGCACAGCCTGCGGTCGGGGTCAGAAGACCCCTCCCACAGAACCCCGGCTCCGGTCGTCGATTGGGCGAACTCCCGTGGGAGCGGCCTCGGCCGCGACTGGGCCGTCGCGGTCCGCCGTCTTCGGAACAGGCCGCAACCGGGGTCAGAGGACCCTTCACACAGCCCATCCGCTCCGGCCCCGGTTCGGCCGCGATGTCAGAGTTGGGAAATCAGCCTGCCCGGATCGGCACAAACAGCCGGTTGTCGCCGCGCTGGATCAGCAGCGCGATGCGGCCCTTGGCCTTTTCCACCAGCCTCGCCAGTTCTTCCGCGCTGCCGACCGGCTGGCCGTTCACCGCGAGTATGGCGTCGCCGGGCTGGATGCCGGCCTGTGCGGCCGCGCCGCCGGCGTCGGCCACGATCAGGCCGCGATTGACGCCCAGTTGCTGCGATTCGGCACCGGTCAGCGGACGCACGGCGAGGCCGAGCCGGTCACGGATCGGTCCGCTGTCACGGCCACCTTCGTCCAGCGCCGCCACTTCGCTGTCGCTCTGTTCGCCCAGCGTCGCGCTCAGGTCGCGCTCTGCCCCCTGCCGCCATACCTTCATCTTTACCGTCTTGCCCGGCGCCAGATTGCCGATCACCTTCGGCAGATCGAAGGAATCGGACACGGCGCGGCCATCGACCGACAGGATCACGTCGCCGGCCTGCAGGCCGGCCTTGTCGGCCGGACCGCCCTGTTCGACGTTGGCGACCAGCGCACCGCGCGCGCGGTCGAGGCCGAAGCTGTCGGCCAGTTCGCGCGTGATCGGCTGGATGCTGACGCCGAGACGCGCGTGCTTGGCGCGTCCGAACTGCTTGATCTGGTCGGCCACCCGCATCGCCACGTCGATCGGAATGGCGAAGGACAGACCCATGAAGCCACCGGTGCGCGAGTAGATCTGCGAATTGATGCCGATCACCTCGCCATTCAGGTTGAACAGAGGACCGCCGGAATTGCCCGGGTTGATTGCCACGTCGGTCTGGATGAAGGGCACCAGCGATTCATCCGGCAGCGCGCGCGACTTGGCGCTGACGATGCCGGCGGTCACCGTGTTCTCGAAGCCGAAGGGCGCGCCGATGGCGGCAACCCACTCGCCGACGCGGGTGCTGTCGGCATTGCCCAGCTTCACCGCCGGCAGGTTTTTCGCGTCGATCTTGATCAGCGCGACGTCGGTGCGCTTGTCGCTGCCGATCACTTTGGCCTTGTACTCGCGCTTGTCGGTGAACTTGACCGTCACCTCGGCGGCATCGGCCACCACGTGCGCATTGGTCAGGATGTAGCCGTCAGGGCTGATGACAAAGCCGGAGCCGATGCCGCGCGGCGCCGGGCCCTCGCCGCCGCGCTGCGGGTTCTGCGGCACCGGGATGCCGAAGCGGCGGAAGAACTCGAACATCGGGTCGTTCGGATTCACCGCCACGCGCGAAGGCTTGCCGATCACGCTGATGTTCACCACGGACGGCGAGGTCTGCTCGACCAGCGTGCTGAAATCCGGCAGACCGGCAACCAGCGGCGCCGTGGTCGGCGCGGTGATGGTCGCCGCCTGTGCAATCTGCACCGGCTTCGACTGCGGCGCCGCTTCGGCGTGGCGCATCCAGTCGACCGTCGTCGCCGTGGCGCCCAGCCCGAAGGCGGTCGCGGTTAGCGCGGCGAGTGCGGTACGAGACAGCTTGATCTTCATCGATGTCCTCTCCTGACGTGTGTTTGCGCGCCTGACAACCGGACTGAAATGAGTCGGCGCAACTTGTGGGCGAACGATGGAGCGGGGCCGGCGGCGGGCTGTTCCGGTGGCTTGCATCCGGAAACAATCGTCAAGCCGCGGGCCTAGCGCTGTTCAATCTGGGGAGCAAAAACGCCATATCAAGGGTCACACAGTGCTCAAACCTCTTGAAAACCCGGACTTGCACCGCCACCATGACCGATCCGGGTCGCCGAAGGCGGGCATGAGCCGGCCGCCGATCCACCATATATATAAGTACAGGAAGAACATGAAGAGCACTGACACCGGTCGTCCGACCCGCGAGGAAGCCGAAGCGGCCGTCCGCACCCTGATCCGCTGGACCGGCGACGATCCGGCGCGCGAAGGCCTGATCGACACGCCGAAGCGCGTGGTCAAGTCCTACGAGGAATTCTTTGCAGGCTACGCCGAAGATCCGCGGGAAATCCTGTCCCGCACCTTCGAGGAAGTCGAGGGCTACGACGAGGTGATTGCGCTGACCGGCATCCGCTTCGAAAGCCACTGCGAACACCACATGGTGCCCATCATCGGTACCGCTCATGTCGCCTACCTTCCGGACAGGCGTGTGGTCGGCATTTCCAAGCTGGCGCGGCTGGTCGAGGTGTTCGCCAAGCGCCTGCAGATTCAGGAGAAGATGACCGTGCAGGTGGCCGATACACTGTACGAGGTGCTGCAGCCGCGCGGCGTGGCAGTCGTGATCGAGGCCGCGCACGAATGCATGACCACGCGTGGTGTGCACAAGCCGGGCGTGGCCATGGTCACCAGCCGCATGCTGGGCCTGTTCCGCGACGATGCGCGCACCCGCCGCGAGTTCTTCGACCTGATCGGCCGCTCCGGCGGCAGCGGTAGCTGCGGCGTCTGAATTCGCACGGTTGTCCGTCTTGCGGACACAAGGACAAGGAGCCCGGGTGCTGATCGGCCCGGGCTTTTTCGTGTCCGCGCTCCGTATGAGGCGATCGACAAGATGGCTTCGACACCGCGGGGGACGTCGACCGACAGGGCGCGCGATTCGTGGCGGGTGCGCCGGCCTGGCCGTTTCGGCGAGAACCTGGCTTGTTGCGCAAAAACCACAAGACTTGAGCCGGGGGCATACGTAATTCGACGCATGGCTTGCCGCCGACTTTACTGCTTCGGTACAGTCCGCCACACCTTCTGAAGCTCCGAAGGTGTGTAGCCCGGCAGTGCAGCGGCCGCAAGGTCGAATACGATCCGGGCACCCACTATCATCGCAAGAGGAGATTTGCGTAATGTCCAAGAAACTGCTTGCCGCTGCCATCGCCGCAGCGCTCGCCCCGGCCGCCGTCATGGCCGAAGCTTCCAACGTGACCATCTACGGTCGCATCGACTACGGTTTCATGTCCCGCGGTGGTGACAGCGGTGGCCTGTCGCAAGCTGGTCGCACTGGCCGTCTGAACGACTTCGAAGACGGTATCCTCGGCACCAACCGTTTCGGCTTCAAGGGCTCGGAAGATCTGGGCAACGGCCTGAAGGCCATCTACGAATTCGAATTCGGTTTCTCTGGCGACAGCGGCACCTCGTTCGGCTCGACCACCAACCGTCACAGCTGGGTCGGCCTGACCGGTGCCTTCGGTACCGCCCTCGGTGGCCGCGTTGATGGCGCCCGTTACTCCTTCGTCGGCAAGTACGACCCGTTCAAGAACCAGACCGTTGCCAACGCCGGTTCGCTGTTCGGCGTGACCTCGGGTCTGGGTCAGGCTGACCGTGCTGACAACGCCGTCGTGTACATCACCCCGGAACTGGCCCCCGGCCTGAAGTTCCTGGCTGCTTACACCACGTCGCTGCTGTCGGAAGCCGGCTCCGGCGCCATCGCTGGTCAGGACGTCGAAACGGGTGACACCCCGCTGTACGCGATCGCCGCCATGTACGACAACGGCCCGATCAGCCTGCTGCTCGACTACGAAAACCTCCAGATCAAGCGCTCGGCTCCGGGCGGCGGCGATCTCGAGTTCGACCTGTGGGTTGCTGGCGCCAGCTACGACTTCGGCGTGGCCAAGCTGTCGGCTTACTACGAAAGCACCGAAGGTGACGACACCGCCTCGAAGGCTGTCTCGAACGGCGACGGCTGGCTGATCGGTCTGTCGGCTCCGGTCACCTCGAACATCACCCTGAAGGCTTCGTACGTCAAGGCCAACGACGATCGCGCGAACGACAGCGATTGCTCGAAGTGGGGCATCGGTGGCGAATACGCCTTCTCGAAGCGCACCACCGCGTACGCCACCTACGCCAAGATCAACAACGACGATCTGGCCCGTTGCGGCATCTCGAAGAACGCTGCCGGCGGCAATGGCACGGGTTCGGGCGGCGCCAACGGCACTGGCTACGGCGATTCCGGCTTCAACATCGGTCTCGCTCACACCTTCTAATCGGTTTCCGATCAGAAAGTCGTGCTCAAACGGGCGCCTTCGGGCGCCCGTTTTTCGTTGACCCTTGGCATCGAGCTGATTCAATCGGTGTTCGGGACCGCCGCGTGTCGGAGATCAGCTCGCTGCCTGGATGTGCAGTGGCGCTGCAGGAGGGGGCAATCAGTTCGTGGGTACGAAGGTCGACGACACGTTCGGCGTCCGTTCCGACGCAGGTGTCCGATCGCCACGCTGCTCACCAGTCCGCTGGACCGCGGAGAGACCTGCGTGAGCGCTCTGGGTCTCGGCAGGGCGTTTGCAGGCGGTCAGCTTCTGACGTGAGGCGGCGTCGCGAACAAGCCTGCCTTCACCGAACTCTTGCTCACCCTGCGTCGAGCAGGATATCCACGCTGTCCGTCCTCAACCCGGCGCTGTCCTCCTTGCGCCCGATCAGTCGATACACCACGGTGTCGCCCTTGCCCTTCAGGTAGAGCGTCTGCGGTTCGTGGAAGTCGTAGCGGCTGCGCAGCCGGAGATAGGTCGCGGTATCGACCTGCACCATGCCGGGTACACCTTCGGTGGTGATGCGGCTGGCCAGATTCACCGTGTCGCCCCACAGGTCGTAGATGAATTTCTTCTTGCCGACCACGCCGGCGACGACCGGGCCGGTGCCTATGCCTATGCGCAGATCGAGCAGTACGCCGGTGCCGGTGGTCTGGTTGCGCAGCCAGTCGCGCATCTCCAGTGCCAGATCGGCGATGGCGGCGGTGTAGTCGGCATTGCCGGAGTTCAGGCCGCCGGCCACCATATAGGCGTCGCCGATGGTCTTGATCTTCTCGAGGCCGCGCGCCTCGGCCTGTTCGTCGAAGCGGGAGAACACGCGGTTCAGCATCGAGAAAACCTGTGACGGCGTCATGCCGGCTGCGACCTGCGTGAAGTTCACGATGTCGGCGAACATGACGCTGACGTCGGCGAAGCCGTCAGCGATGTTCTTCTCGTTCTGCTTCAGCCGCTGCGCGACCGGACCCGGCAGGACGTTCAGCAGCAGTCGCTCCGAACGTTCCTGTTCCTGCTCCAGCAGCGTGTGCGCCTCGGCCAGCCGGCGCGCGATGATCTGTTTCTGTTCGATGGCGAAGCGCAGCAGCATGAACACGATGCTGGAAACGGCAAGAAAGTTCAGCGCGAAGAACACGACGCTGGTTTCCACCGGCACGAGCGCGTTGCGGTAGGTTGCGGCGTCGGCGAGGTAGTAGTCGAAGAAGCCGGTCAGTGCGACCAGGAAGGCGTAGGCGAAGAACCAGGCCAGCGCCTCGCGCGCGCCGATGCACAGGATGGCACCGATCGGTGCCAGCAGCCCCCACAGCAGGATGCCGCTGGCGGTGATGAAGTTGCCGATCGCCCATTGCGCAACGAAAGGCGCGAACAGGAAAAGTCCGAGCTGCGTGTTGCGGAACAGCCGGAAATTGCCGCCGTACAGGAAGAGGGCGAGGTTGCCCGCTAGCAGCAGCTGATAGGCGAAGGGCAGCGTGGCCGACAGCCGCGGTCCGAGACTCCAGTAGACCGCCAGCCACAGCGTCGAGGCGACGCAGACCAGGCCGGTCGCCAGCACCAGCAGCGACTTGTTCAGGCGCTCGTCGGCGCTGTCCGTCGGAAGGATGCCGCCACGACGCAGGCGCGTGAAGAAGCCGGTACTCATCGCACGGACCCGTGAAGATCTGTTGTTGTTGAAAGGCGGGTCACGGCAGCTGCCCGGAATTGATCATGCGGCCGAACAGCACAAAGCGCGATTCCCACAGCACCAGATCGTCGAACTCGCCGCCGACCGCGTCCGCGCTGCTGCTGCCCTCCCGCGCATACAGCGTCTGTTCGGCGTTATTTGCGGGTTGGGAGCTGTTCACGTCTTCGTCCATGTTGCTCGTCGAATCGTCGGCGATCAGTGTGCCGACTACCGTCGTCGCGCCGCGGCCGTTCTCGCCATGCGACCACAGCGCGTAGGCGACCGCCGTCTGGGTGACGATGTCGGACGGCGTGCCGGCGGCATCGCGCGCGATGATCTTTATGCTGCCGACGTCGCTGAGCGCGATGCGCCCGGCCGGGCTTTTTACCATTCCGGACGATACGACGTAGCCGAGCCGGTTGCCCCAGCCGTCGAGTCCGCGTACCCCCAGCGTCGTCCACGGCAGCAGGCCGCGCCGACTGGCGCAATTGCCGCCCGCGCGGCTCTGTTCGGTGCCGTCGGTGGCCGACACGGCGGGGCAGGGCAGCGAGCGATTGGCGACGGCGTAGGCGGTGACCGCCTCGCGCGCCTCGCGCAGCGCGTCCTGCGTTTCGGCGATGCGCGCGCGCAGCATGGCCATCTGCAGCGTACCGATCGCGCCGACGCTGAGCAGCGCGATGATGGTCAGCGCCACCGCGATCTCGACCAGCGTGAATCCGCGCGCCGTCTTCATGTTCCGCCGCACGGGCTGGCGCACGCCGGGAAGACGCCGAGCGCGCGCGACACGCTGCCGCCGTCGGCCAGCGTGATGCGTCCACCGGTGGCGGTGACGCAGATCTGGGTGCACCACAGGTTCTGCGTCCACCAGGGGTAGGGCGGCGTGCCGCCTGCGAGCTGGATGTCGCCGAGCACGCGCGCGCCGGCGGTGGCGAACAGGCGCGGCGTGTCCATGCCGAGCACGCTGTCGTTGAAGCCGTCGCCGGCGAGCCGCGTCACCGCATTCAGTCCGCTGCTGTGTGGGTAAGGCGTGCCGCCGACCTCGACGTCCTCCAGGAACTGCGCGAGGTCGCCACTGCGGCAGCCGGACAGACCGCTGACCGCACCGCGCTGCTGGCCGGGCAACGGCAGTCCAGGTGCGAAGATGACCGCCGCCAGCCGGCGACCGGTGGCGCCTTCTGCGTTCACTTCGACGATTTCACCCGGTGTGGCCGGATTCAGTGCGGGCTTGTCCGCCGATGTGCCGCGTTCGCTGGTCTGGATGTTGTTGCTGTAGCGCGGACTGCGGGCGTACCAGAGGCATTCCCCGGCGCCGTCGAGCAGCGGACCCAGGCCCAGCGTGCGCCAGGGCAAGCGACCGATGTGCGCGCTGCAGTTCAGATCCGATACGCCGTCGTTGTCTAGATCGGGGCAGGGCAGCGCGCCCGGCGAATTGTCGTGGCTGCCGGCTGCATTGCCGAGCGCGCCGTAGGCGACCAGCGCTTCGCGTGCCCGTGCCAGCGCGCGCTCGGTGGCCAGCGCCGCTTCGGCGCCCGGCGGCGATGAAAGGGCGCGTGCCAGCGTGGCCATCGCCAGCAGGCCGAGCAGACCGACCGCGATCAGCAATGCGCTGCCGTGCTGACGACGCTTCATCGGGTGCGCCCCGGGCGGATGTCGATGGCGGCACCCGATGGCGTGGCTTCGCCGGCTTCGTCCACCGCCGCCTGCTCGCCCGGACGCAGACGCAGCGGGCGGCCGTCGGCGCCCTTCAGTTGCAGGGTGGCGCCGACGGTACGGGCCGGCAGCGCCGACAGCGTTTCGCCATCGGCCGGCGCCCCATTCACGAACCAGGTCGGCGGGCCGGACGAACGGGTGACGACGCCGTCGTGGCGCACCGTGCCAACCTGACGCGGTGCGGTGTTGTCGACCGGCTGACCGCGACGGGCGTCCAGCCGGGCCCGTTCCTCGTCGCTGAAGAAAAGCCTGCCCAGCGGCTGCGCCACAGCGGCGCCGCAGAGCGCGACGAGCAGCAGAGCAAGTACGTGCCGCTTCACGAGCCGGCTCCCTGGCGTGGCCGGAAGGTGATCCAGTCGAGCAGGCAATCGGCCACCAGCTGTTCCGCGTCACTGGCGACACCGGCGCGCGTGACGCTGCATTCACGCACGCGAACGACGGCCGACGCGTTGAATGCGAGGTCGTCGAGCAGGGCGATCAGCTGACCTTCGTGCAGCAGCGGCATGCGGATGCGCAGCGTGCTGCCGGCGGCTTCGAGCTGATCGGCATCCGCCGGCGCGATTAGCGGATCGAGCGGACGCTGCGGCGAGAACTCGTAATCGACAGCACCGAGGTGGTGTCGTGCGCGCGCGTCGCGGATCAGTTCCACCCAGGCCAGTCGCTGCTCCGTACCGACCGCACCACGCTCGACCAGATGGCGGAAGCGGTCGATCTTGGCGGCGATTTCCGCTTCTTCGGCGCGCGCGCCGGCGAGCGCGCGCTGCGCCTCGGTGCGCGCGGCAAGGGCGCGCTCGTGTGCCTGACGCACGTCGCCGGCGAGCCGGGTGCTGGCCCACACTGCTGCCGCGCCGGCCAAGGCCATCGCCAGCGCCAGCAGCGCACTGGCGCCCGCCCTGCGCAGATCGTTCAGTCGCATCATGGTGCCAGCACCCTGCTGATGCGCAGCGAGAACGGTGGCGCATTGCCGGCGTCGGTCCGTTCGGTGCGGGTGCCGCCCCGCAATACCTGGCCGGATTCGAGATCGAAGGGCTGGCGCAGCACCTGGACGTCCAGTCCGGGGCGCACGCGTAACTGGCCGGCCAGCGCGTCGACCACCTCCAGTGCGCGCCGCTGCTGCACACCGAATTCCTCCGGCAGATGGGCGTGCACGATCAGTTCGGCGCGCATCGGCGGCAGCGCAGCGGTGTTCCCGTTCGCCGTGTCGGCGGCGAGCCGCCATTCGAGCTTGTCCAGCGTCACCTGCGGCAGCTGTTCGAGTACCGCCCCCAGCTCACGCATCAGGCCGTCCGGCATCGCGCTGCGCTGTTCGATCTGCAGGCTGCGCTCATGTACGACGCGCAGGGTGTCCAGCGGTACCGGCGTTGGCGGCAGCCGGCGGATGATGTCGGCGCGCGCACGCTGCGCGCGCTGCGCGTCGTCGTTCAGGCGCAGCGTGTCCTGTCGCATCTCGAAGCTGTCGAGTGCGCTGTGTGCCGAGAACAGTAGACAGGCCGCCAGTGCCACGCTGCCGGCGGCGCGCAGCGCAAAGCGGGTAAGCCAGAGGCGGTGGAAGCGACGTTCGGTCGACGGCGCGAACTGTTCCGCGGGGGGGCTGCGCATCAGCGCCTGCACGAACAGCGTTTCGCTGTTCATGTCCTGCGGCGGCGGGCGCAGGCCCAGGCGGGCAGCCGCCTGTTCGCTGTCTATCAGTTCGAACTGCAGCGTGTCGTTCGACCGGCAGGCGAGCGCGAAGTCGTCCATGTTTGCCGGCGGAACCAGCACGCGCACGGTCAGTGGCGTGTTGCGGGCGATCAGGCGCTGGCCGAGCAGATAGGGATGCAGCCGTCGCGCCTCTTCGGCGCAGGCGCGCGGCAGGTCGTTGCTGGACAGCGCGCTCAGCGGCGTGAGGCGGGAGAAGCGCAGCCGGCCGCCCTCGAAGAAGCTCTGCCGCACGCCGGCCGGGCTGATGCCCAGCAGCAGGGTCTGGCCTTCGGTCAGGCGCAGCCGTTCGAGTATCGGTTCACTGACCAGCGGTACGCTGTGGATGCCGCTCAGTGCCGCTTCCGCACCGCGCAGCGCGGCCAGCCAGGGCTCCAGGTGAGCCGGGCGGGTGAGCGCGCAGAACAGCATCTGCTCGTCGCGGCGACCGACGCGCAGCCGGCCGAGCGAATGCGCGCAGGTGAAGGGGGTGCCGAAGAAATGCTGCGCCAGCTTGCGACGCAGCAGCGACACACGGTCGGCGCCGCGGACGAAGGGCACGCTCTCGGCGACGAAGGCCTCGTCCACCAGATCGCACAGCAGCAGGAAAAGACTGTCGCGGCGCTGGCGCAGGAACTCGGCGAACTGCGCATGGCCTTCGGCGTCGTTGGCGAAGCGCCCGCGCAGCGTCACCTCGCCGGCCCGCCATCCCCAGGCGACCAGTTGCGTGGCGTCGAGATAGAGCACGTGGCGGCGCGGCATCAGATCTTCAGCCGGGTCAGCATGTCGTACACCGGTCCCAGCACCGAGAAGGCGACGCCCATCAGCAGCAGGCCGAGCACCAGCGTCAGTGTGGGTTCCATCGCCGCCTGCGCGCGGGCGATCGACTCGCGCACATCGCGCGTGTAGAAGTAGGACACCTCGCGCAGCGCGCGGTCGAGTGCGCCGGTGCTTTCGCCGACGCGCAGCATGCGCACCACGAGTGGCGGAAACAGGCCCACGCTCTGGAAGGCGGCGGTGACGTTCTGGCCCTGGCCGATCAGCATGCCGGCGCGCCGCAGCGAATCGCGCACCGCCTCGTTGCCGACCACGTCCTCCGAAGTGCGCACGGCGTCGATAATGGGGATGCCGGCGCCGTACATCATCGCGAACATGCTGGCGAAGCGCGACAGCACCACCTTGTGCAGGATGGGGCCGACCACCGGCAGATTGAGCTTGATCCAGTCCACCCGCTGGCGCAGCGCCGGGTTGAGGCGCAGCAGGGCCGCGCCGCCGACGACCGCCAGCACGACGAGCAGAATGAGCGCCGGCCACCAGGCCTGCAGGAATTCCGACGTACCCATCAGGATGCGCGTCTGCAGTGGCAGCTCGAGCCCGGTGTTGCGGAAGAAGCGCGCCAGATCGGGCACCACCACCAGCATCAGCACGCCGATCACGAACAGCAGGAAGGTGCCGACGATGGCCGGGTAGGTGAGCAGACGGCGGGTCTGCGACACCAACTCGTCCTCCCACTTGAACGCTTCGACTTGTTCGCGCAGCACTTCCGGCAGGTTGCCGGTCAGTTCGCCGGCGCGCACCAGCGCACAGAACACCTTGCTGAAGGCGCCTGGATGCTCGGCCATGGCCTGAGACAGCGAGCGCCCGCCCTCGATGCTCTCGACCAGCGAGGCGACGATTTCGCGCATCCGTGGGTGTTCGGTCGAGTCGCGCAGGTCGGTCAGTGCTTCGATCAGCGGCACGCCGGAGCGCACCAGCTGTTCGAGGTGGAAGCTGAAGTTGATCAGTTCGATGCGCGGCAGGCTGTGGCCGAACAGCGGCTGCGCGTGCTTCATCGGCTGGCCGTTCACGAAGTCGAGCTGCATGCGCTTCAGGCGCATTTCCAGATCGACCAGATTGGCGGCGTCCATGCGGCCGAACACCATGCGGCCCTGCGCGTTCATCGCCTTGTACGAGAAGATGGCCACTGCGCTACCTCGCGTACCAGTCCGGCCCGCCCTGGCTCATGCGCTCGGTCAGGTCGACCACGCGCGCCAGCTCTTCCAGCGAGGTCGAGCCGTCGAGCACGCGCCGCAGGCCGTCCTCGGCCAGCGTACGGAAACCCTTGGCACGTGCCGCGTTGCGCAGTTCGCGCGAGGTGGCGCGGCGGGCGACCAGCTCGTCCAGATCGGAATCCATGCGCAGCAGTTCCATCACCGCCAGCCGGCCACGGTAGCCGGTGAATTCGCAGGCCGGGCAGCCGACGGCGTCGTGGATGTCCGGCGGATTGCCGTCGCGTACGCCGAGCAGATGCACTTCGTGCGGTTCGGCCGTGCGCGCACGGCGGCAATAGACGCACAGCCGGCGCAGCAGGCGTTGCGCGATCACGCCAATGATGTTGCCGGCCATGATGTCCGGCAGGATGCCGATGTCGAGCAGGCGCGGAATGGCACCCAGCGCCGAATTGGTGTGCAGCGTCGAATACACCTGGTGGCCGGTCATCGCAGCGCGGAAGGCCATGTCGGCGGTTTCGGCGTCGCGGATCTCGCCGACCAGGATGATGTCCGGGTCCTGCCGCATCATCGAGCGCACGCCGTTGGCGAAGTCCAGTTTCACCGACTCGGCGACCGAGGTCTGGCGGATCAGCGCCATCGGGTACTCGACCGGATCCTCCAGCGTCATGATGTTCACGCCTTCGGAATTGATGTGGTTCAGCACCGAGTAGAGCGTGGTGGTCTTGCCGCTGCCGGTCGGGCCGGTGGCGAGGATGATGCCCTCCGGTCGCGCGATCATCAGTTTCAGCTGGTCGAGCTGCGACTCGGCCAGACCGAGGCCGTCGAGCGGCACGATGCCGCGCGCGCGGTCGAGGATGCGCAGCACGATGTTCTCGCCGTGCAGCGTCGGTTGCGACGACACGCGGAAGTCCACCGGCCGGCCGCTGATGGTGAGCGAGATGCGACCGTCCTGGGGCGCGCGCATTTCAGCGATGTTCATGCCCGCCATGACCTTGATGCGCACCGCCATCGCCGGCCAGTAGGAGCGGTGCAGCGCACGGATCTGCCGCAGCAGGCCGTCGATGCGGTAACGGATGCGCAGGAAGCCTGCTTCCGGCTCGAAGTGGATGTCCGACGCTTCGCGCTTGACCGCATCGGTCAGCAGCGCGTCGATCAGACGCACCACCGGCTGGCTGTATTCGTCGGCCGACGCGGCCAGCGCACGGTAGTCGACCTCGCCGGTTTCCAGTTCGGTCAGGATGCCTTCGATCGACAGTTCGTGACCGTAGGCCTGGTCGATCGCGTGCGCCAGCTCGGTTTCGCCGGCCAGCACGGTGTCGAGGTCCATGCCCTCGGGCAGCAGCGCGCGCAGCTGGTCGAGGGCGACGATGTCGTTCACGTCGGACACCGCAACCGTCAGCCGGCGGGCGCTCGGCGCGTAGTTCAGCGGCAACAGCAGGTGGCGCTTGGCCAGCGCCTGCGGTACCAGGCGCAATGCGTCGGCATCGACCAGCGCGTGCGTCAGGTCGACCGTGCGCTTGCCCAGCGTGACGCCGAGCGCGTCGCGCAGCGTGGCTTCGCTGACGAAACCGAGCTGCACCAGCAGCCGGCCCATCGGAATGTTCTGCCGTTGCTGTTCCTGCAGCGCGATGCGCAGCTGGTCCTCGGACACCAGTCCTTGCGCCAGCAGCATCTGGCCAAGCGGCTGACGTTGCGGTTTGACCGGGGCATTCATCGCGTCAGCGTGCCTCCAGCGACAGGATGCGCGCCGCCACCGTCTCGGGATCGAAGGCGGCGGCCTGCTGTGCGCGCAGCGACATCGCTTCGCGGTAGTACTGCAGTGCGAGGCGCGGCTGGCGCAGCTGGTCGAGGCTGACTGCGAGGTTGTAGGCGTGGTCGGGCTGCCCGGGCGCCAGCGTGTAAGCGTTGAAATAGGCCTGCTGCGCCTCGCGCCAGCGCGCCTGCGACGCATACAGCGAACCGAGCGCGAAGGCGGCGGCGGCCGATTTTGGCTGGGCGGCCGCGATGTCGAGCAGGCGCGCTTCCTGGACCGCCGGATCGACGTTGTCGCTCAGCGCGACGCGAGCGGCGGTGTCCGACGGATCGACTTCGGCGATGCGCCGCATCAGCTGGCGCACGCCGGCTTCGTCACGCCGGTGCTGGGCCAGCGCGGCCAGGCCGTGCAGCGCGTCGGGGTTGCGCGGATCGGCGCGCAGCGCACGCTCGTAGGCGACGCGGGCGCGTTCGTACTCACCGGCCTGGAAGGCGGCGTAGCCGTCCGCGACGTCCTGTGGCACGGCGGGGGCGTTGCGGGTGATGCGGATCGGCGCGGCGGCTGGCGTGGGCGGGGGGGGCTCGACCGCCGGCGGGTTCGTCGTCAGCTGACCGGACAGGAAACGGGATGAATCCGGCACCGCCGACGCGGTGAGCGCGGGTAGGGGAGGCGCGGGCCGGCCGGGGGCGGTCGGCTCGGCAGCCGGTGCGATAGCGGCCGGGGTAGCCACGGCCACCGGAGACTGTTCGACCGGAGGCTTGACGGCTTCGGCCATGGGCGTGTTCGCCGGGGCTGCGACCGGTGTCGCCGCGGGTATCGAAGGCGCGGACCGGCCGCTGTCCAGCGACGACAACTGCCAGGCGACCCAGCCGCCGACGCACAGCAACAGCAGCGCGCCGCCGCCGAGCAGCCAGGCCAGGGGGGACGGGCGCGAAGTCGGCTTCTTCGCGTCGAACAGCAGGCGCGCCGCCTCGCTGCCCGGGCTGGCGGGCGGCGGAGCGGACGGGGTGGGTTCCGGCACGTCGAGCCCGGCGAAGCGGGCGGCCTGAGCGATTTCGTCGTCGATCAGTTCGAGTTCGTGCGCCGGGGTGATGCGCGGGGCGACGGGCGCGGGCGGCGGCTCGGCGGCGGGCGTGTCGCCGCCTTCGTCGTCGCGACGCTTGGCTGCCTCGGCCTTCTTAAGTGCCTCCAGCAGCAGGCTCACGGTGCCGGCTCCGTGGTCGGCCCTTTCGGCGGCTGCAGCGTCGGCGGCGGAAAGGACGGCGTCAGGAAGTCACGACCCGGCAGCGCGCTGCTCAGCGGCGCATAGTCGCCGTCCAGGCTGGCGTCGACGATGACCACCGGGCGGATCAGCACCACCAGTTCGGTCTTGCGCGAGGTTTCGTTGCGCGCCGACAGCAGCGGTCCAAGTATCGGCAGCACCGATACACCCGGAATGCTGTCGCGACGGAAATTGATCTCGTCCTGCATCAGCCCGCCGAGCACGGCGGTTTCGCCGCTGGCTACGCGCATCACCGATTCGAGTTCGCGCGTCTGGATGACCGGCACCAGATTGGGGGTGCTGAGATCCGGTGTCGGATCCTGCGCGTCGCCCACCTTGCGCGAGATCGTCGGTCGCACATTGAGCAGCACGAAGCCATCGGCGCTGATCTGTGGCGTCACCGCCATCACCAGACCGACCGACACCGAGCGCGGCGTCGCGGTGAAGCTGCGTACCGCCTGCGTGTTGGTGTTGGCGACGACGTCCGACTTGATCTCGAAGTAGACGATGTTGTTGACCACCTTGAGCAGCGCGGTCTGGTTGTTCAGCACCGACAGTTTCGGGCTGGACAGCACCTTCACGTCGCCATAAGCCTCGAGCAGTTTGATGCTGTCCGACAGTTCGCGGTTGCGCCCGAGTCCGATCGCGAAGGGCTGATTGGTGGTGAAGTCAGTCGAGGTGGTGTTCAGCGACAGCGTGGCGCCACCGCGCTTGCCGCCGCCGGCGAAGGCGGTCCAGTCTATGCCCTGCTGGTAGTTGTCGGTCAGCTGCACCTCGGCGATGGTTGCTTCGATCAGCACCTGACGGCGCGCGATGCGGGTCACCTGGGTGATGAACTCCTGCACCTTCTCGTGCTGGCGTGAGGTGGCGCGCACATTGATGACGCCGGTCTCGGGATTCAGGATGACGGCCGCCGCTTCGCGAAAGGTGGTCCGCCGCTCGGGCGGCGTCGCCGTGCCCTCGGCGCCGGCCACCGGAGCCACGACCGCGTCGCTGCTCTCGGCTGGCAGGAGCTTGTCGGTCTCGCGCAGCAGGTCGCGGATGTTGCGTTCCAGCGATTCCCAGAAGCGGTTCCGGGCGACGTTCTCGATGCGCGTGCTCGAACTGTTGCCGGCTGCCGTCGCCGCGCTGCCGGCCGCGCTGCCGCCGGTTGCGCCGCCGACCGCAGCCGACGTGGTCGAGGCGATCTGCGTGTTGATCGACACCGCGCCGGTCACGTCGCGCGACATGTTCACGTAGTCGACGCGGTAGCTACGCAGGAAGGGTGCGTCCGGCATCACCACCAGGTTCTGGCCATCCAGCTCGAAGCGCATGTCGACCTGGTGGGCGATGCGTGCCAGCAGTTGCGGCAGCGTCTGGTCGATCGCGTTCAGCGTGACCGCGCCCTCGATGCCCGGGTGGATGTCGACGTTGACCCGCGCGTCGCGCGCCAGCGCGAACAGCAGTTCTCGCACCGGTACCTGATTCACCACCACGCTGTAGGTTTCGGTCTTGTGCCGCGGTTGCGGCTGCGGTGGCGCGAGCGGCCGGGTGACCGGCGGCGGGATTTCGTCGGCCGGTCGCGCCGTGGGCTTGTCGGCCAGCACGTGGGCGGTTGACGCAGGTTGTGGCGTGTGCACGGCGCAGCCGGCCAGCAGCGCCATCAGGGCGCCGAGCAGAGCGGTGCGGCAGGGTCGGGAGGGCCGTCCGGCCCGGGTGTCGGCAGGTGCAGCACGCATCGATGCGGTCATGGTCGCGGTGGCGGACGGGGTTCGGAAAAGGATGGTACGCGCAATCATTGGCGGATCAAGATGATGCGCGGGCCATCGTACACGATAAATTCCATCGTCATTGTCCGTCGGCGCGCAGGCTGCGCAGCTGGCGGACGACGGGCCGCGTGCCGCGTATCCATTCGGGCATCGCCTCGACCGCCTGCTGCGCGCTGCGCAGATCGGCGAAGTCGCCGTAGATCACCGCGAGCTGCGTGTCGCCCGCGGTGTCCGTGCGGTAGGCGCGCAGCTGCTGCGCATCGAGCGCGCGGCCGGCGCGACGCACGTAGTCGAGCACGTGGTCGGCGCGACTGGCGGGCACCGACATCAGCTGCACGAACCAGCGCTCGCCCGGCGCCGTCGTGGACCAGGCGCGGCTCGCCGCCAGCAGCGCCTCCAGCGGATCGGCAGGGATCGGTGCGGGGGGCGTGACCGGCTCTTCGGCGCTCGCGGGCGGTTCGGCCGGGGCCGATGCCGCCGCCGGTCGCTGCGTTGCGACCACCTCGGCGCGGGCGGCCACTGCGTCGGCGAGCGGCGGCTCGGCCACCCGGTCGCTGCGGCCGAGCAGGTAGCCGGCGCCGAGCAGCACGATTGCGCCCAGCAGCAGCAGCGCGTTGCGTGCTGCCTTGCGGGGCGGCGGCAGGTCGGCACGCGTCTGCGTGTCGGCGGCCGCGCGCTGCGCATCGGCCAGCGTCACCGCGTGTGCGTTGCGGGCGAACGCGGCCAGCAAGGACTTGTCGGCCAGCACGTTGATGCGCCGGGTGAGGCCGCCGGAGTCGCGCGCGATGCGTGCTGTCGCCGCCCGCTCGAACACCGCCGGGCCGCGATAGCCGGCGGCGCGCATGCGGAAATCTATATAGGTCGCGACGTCGTCCGGTGCCAGCGGGTCGAGCCGGAAGTGCTGCGTGATGCGGTCCTTCAGCTGGCGCATGTCCGGCCGGTCGAGCAGGGCGTCGAGTTCCGGCTGGCCGAACAGCGCGATCTTGATCAGCTTGTGGCGCTCGGATTCGAGATTGGACAGCAGGCGGATCTGTTCCAGCGTATCGGCCGGCATCGCATGCGCTTCGTCGATCAGCAGCACGATCTGCCGACCCGCCGCGAACTCGGCGACCAGCGCCTGCTGCACTGCGCGCAGCAGGCGGTGAGCGCTGTCGTCAGCGGTGTCGGCGCAGCCCAGCTCGTCGGCCAGCACGGCCAGCAGCTCGCCGCGGTTCATCAGCGGATCGGCCAGATAGATCGCGCGCAGGTGCGGCGGCAGTCTGCCAATCAGCACGCGCGCGAGCATGGTCTTGCCGGTGCCGACTTCGCCGCTCACCTTGACCAGACCCTCTTCGCGGCCGAGCGCGTAGACCAGCGCGTCGAGCAGCGCGCTGCGGTTGGCGCCGCCGAAGAAGAAGTCGGCGTGCGGGGTGATCAGGAAGGGCGCTTCGCGCAGGCCGAAGTGATCGAGATACATGTCAGTCCTGGGCGCCGGCGTCGCCGTCCGGCGCTTCCATCCGGTGGTACAGCGTGGTGCGCGCGATGCCGAGCAGGCGCGCCGCAGCGCTGACGTTGCCGCGCGCCAGGCGCATGGCTGCATCTATATAGGCGGATTCCCACTCGCGCAGCTTGGCGTCGAGGCGGAAGCCGCCGGCGCGCAGTTCGGCAGTGGCGATGTCTATCAGGTCGCCGTCCTCGTCCGCAGCCGCGCCGCTGCGTATGGTCGGGTCGAACTCGGCGAGCAGGGCCTCGCGACCGACTTCCTGACCCGGATACTTCGTGGCGAGACGGATGACGATGTTGCGCAGTTCGCGCACATTGCCGGGAAAACCGTAGTCCAGCCAGGCGGTGCGCGCCGCGGCATTGAGCGTGAAGGGCGGGCGGGCGAGCTGGGCGCAGAACTGGCTCCGGAAATGATCGAGCAGGCGCAGGCGGTCGTCGCCCATGTCGCGCAGCGGCGGCAGCGAAATGGTGAATACGCTGAGCCGGTGGTAAAGATCCGAGCGGAAGCGGCCGGCGCGCACTTCAGCGCCGAGGTCGCGGTTGGTAGCGGCGATGATGCGCGCGTTCGAGCGCCGCAACTGGGTTTCGCCGACGCGCTGGAATTCGCCGTTCTCCAGCACGCGCAGCAACTTGGCCTGCAGGTCCAGCGGCAGTTCGCCAATCTCGTCGAGGAACAGCGTGCCGGCGGCGGCTTCCTCGAAATAGCCGGCGCGCGCCGACTGCGCGCCGGTGAAGGCGCCGCGGGCATGACCGAACAGCGTGGGCTCGACCAGGCTGGGCGAGATCGCGGCGCAGTTCAGCGCCAGGAAGGGGCGGTCGCTGCCGCCGACGGCGTGCAGGCGGTTGGCCACGATGTCCTTGCCGGTGCCCGACTCGCCCTCGATCAGCACCGGGTAGGGCAGACGCGCGTACTGTTCGATCTGCGCGCGCAGGCGTTCCATCTGTGCGCTGATGCCGATCAGGGCCGGCAGCGCAGGCGAGTCTTCCTCGTGGCAGGTCCGGGCGAGCTGTCGCAGCAGCGCATTGAGCGCCTGCGGCTGCGCCGGTTTGGCGACGAATTCGGTGGCGCCGAGTGCGCGAGCGTGGCGCGCGACATTCTCCTCGCCCTGGCCCGACAGCACGACGATGCGCGTGTCCGGCGAATGCGCCAGCAGGTCGGCGATCAGCGCGTAGCCTTCATCGGGACGATGCGGGTTGGGCGGCAGGCCGAGATCGATCAGCGCCAGCGCAGGCGGACTCGCCTGCTCGCGCAGCCAATTGATGGCGGCGTTGCGCGATGCGTGGCTGACCACGTCGAAATCCGCTTCGAGCAGGAAAGACAGCGAGTCGGCAATCAGCGGATCGTCGTCGACGATGAGCAGTCCGGGGTGGCTCGCAGGGGATCGGGCTGAATTCGGCATGTGTGCCGGTCATCATAGCGCAGCGCGCAGCGGTGGATTCCGCCCGGCGGAGGCGCCCGGCGCGTCTGCTACAATCCGCGACCTTTACCACAAGACCGTTCCGCGCTCGTGTCCGCTTCCCCTCCGGCCGAAGACATTCTGGTCGACCTGTCGAGTGTCGACTTCGCGTACGACAAGCGGCCCATCCTGACCGGCATCAATCTGCGCATTCCGCGCGGCAAGCTCGTCGCCATCATGGGTGGCAGCGGCTGCGGCAAGACGACGCTGCTGCGCCTGATCGGCGGTCAGCTGAAGCCGACCGCCGGCCGCATACAGGTGGCCGAGCACGATCTGGCCAAGCTGTCTCGGCGCGACATGTACGCGCTGCGGCGGCGCATGGGCATGCTGTTCCAGTTCGGCGCGCTGTTCACCGATCTGACCGTTTTCGACAACGTCGCTTTCCCGCTGCGCGAGCACACCGACCTGCCGGAAGACATGATCCGCGATCTGGTGCTGATGAAGCTGCACGCGGTCGGTCTGCGCGGCGCGCACAAGCTGATGCCGAACGAGCTGTCTGGCGGCATGTCGCGCCGGGTGGCGCTGGCGCGCGCGGTGGCGCTCGATCCGATGCTCATCATGTACGACGAGCCTTTCGCCGGCCTCGATCCGATCTCGCTGGCGGTGGTTGGTCAGCTCATCCGCAAGCTCAACGACGCGCTCGGCGCCAGTTCCATCATGGTGACGCACGACGTGCACGAATCGCTGGAAATCGTCGATTACATCTACTTCCTGTCGGGCGGCAAGGTGGTCGCGCAGGGCACGCCGGACGAGATCCGCGCCTCGACCGACCCCTTCGTGAAGCAGTTCGTCAATGCCGAAACCGACGGGCCGCTGCCCTTCCACTATCCGACCGACGACTACCGCAAGGCCCTGATGGAGGTCCGTTCATGATCGCGCGCGTGTTCCGCGCCATGGGCGCCCGCACCGTCGATGGCATCTGGCGGTTGGGTTTCGCCACCCGCTTCTTCTTCGCCATCCTGCTGCGCTCGGGCACTTCGTTCGCACGCTTCCAGCTGACGATACGCGAGGTGTTCTCGACCGGCGTGCTGTCGCTCATCATCATTCTGGTGTCCGGCTTCTTCGTCGGCCTGGTGCTCGGCCTGCAGGGCTACGAAACGCTGCAGCGCTACGGTTCCAGTGAGGCGCTGGGCATCCTGGTCGCACTGTCGCTGGTACGCGAACTGGGTCCGGTGGTCGCCGGCCTGCTGTTCGCCAGTCGCGCCGGCTCGGCGCTGACCGCTGAAATCGGCCTGATGAAGACGACCGAACAGCTGAAGGCGATGGACATGATGGCGGTCGACCCGATCGCCCGCGTCGTCGCGCCGCGCTTCTGGGGTGGCGTCATTTCGATGCCGCTGCTGGCCGCCCTGTTCTCGACCATGGGCGTGTTCGGCGCCTGGTTCATCGGCGTCGTGTTCATCGGCGTCGATGACGGCGCTTTCTGGTCGCAGATGCAGGCGTCGGTCGATTTCCGCTACGACATCGTGAATGGCGTCATCAAGAGCGTCGTTTTCGGCTTCGCGGTCGCGCTGATCGCGGTTTTCGAAGGTTATGACTCGGCGCCCACCGCCGAGGGCGTGTCGCGGGCGATCACCCGTACCGTCGTCAATTCGGCGCTGGCGATTCTGGCGCTGGACTTTGTGCTGACCTCCTTCATGTTCAGGGGCAATGGATGAACCGTACCGTTCTCGACCTGTGGGTCGGTGTTTTTGTCGCTGTCGGCGTGGCCGCAGTGTTGTTTCTGGCACTAAAGGTCGGCAACCTTGCGTCCGCTAACATCGGGGAGACATACAGGCTGCAAGCCAACTTTGATAACATCGGCGGCCTGAAACCGCGTGCGCCCGTCAAAAGTTCGGGTGTCGTGGTGGGCCGGGTGACGGAAATCACTTTTGACCCGAATCTGTATGTCGCCGTGGTGAAAATGGATGTCGACAAGCGCTACAGTTTCCCGCGCGACACGTTCGCAACCATTCTGACCTCGGGTCTGCTGGGTGAGCAGTACATTGGTTTCGAAGTCGGTGGCGACACCGAAATGCTTCAGGCCGGTGCCACCATCACCAAGACGCAGTCTGCAGTGGTGCTTGAAAAGCTGATCAGCCAGTTCATGTTCAACAAGGCTGCCGAGAGCCCGACCGCTCCCGAGCAGTGACGTACGGAATGCATAGCCGGGAAGCCCGACAGATGACCAAAACCAACAAGCAGTCGAATCTCAACATCCGCTCGGTGCTTGCCGCCACCGCTGCAGCCGCGCTGTTCACCGGCTGTGCGACCTCGGGCAACCCCAAGGATCCGATCGAAGGCTACAACCGCGCGATGTTCTCGTTCAACGAGACCGTCGACAAGGCGGTGATCAAGCCGGTCGCCCAGGGCTACGACTTCGTGGTGCCGGATCCGGTGCAGACCGGCGTCTCCAATTTCTTCGCCAACATCGCCGATCTGTGGACGGGCGTGAACAACCTCCTGCAGGGCAAGCCGGTCGATGCCCTGTCGGATGCCGGTCGTGTGCTGGTCAACTCGACCCTGGGCATTCTCGGCCTGTTCGACGTCGCGACGCCGATGGGCCTCGAAAAGCATGAGGAAGATTTCGGCCAGACGCTGGGCCGCTGGGGTGTCGGCGACGGCGCCTATGTGGTGCTGCCGATTCTCGGCCCGCGTACCGTGCGCGATACCGTCGGCCTTGCGGCAGACATCTATGTCGACCCGGTGCGTGACGCCGATGCTCATCGCGGCTACCGCAACACCGCCATCGCGCTGCGCGCCATCGACACCCGCGCCAACCTGCTGAAGGCAGAGGATGCGCTCGAAGCGGCGGCCATCGACAAGTACGCCTACGTGCGCGACGCCTATCTGCAACATCGCCGCAGTGCCATCCATGACGGCAACCCGCCGCGCGAAGCCGATGACTCGGCTTCGCTGCCGAGCGCGAACCTTCTGACGATGGAACCGCTCGAATCGACGTGGACGATGATGCTTGTCGGCGCGCCGGAGAAGTCGGACGTTGATGCAGTGAATGCGTCCGAGCCGGCCACCGAAGCGGTGGACACCGCAGCCGTCTCGTTCTGATCGGCAAGCCCGGCGCTAAGCCGGGCAGCGCGGTCACCACGGCCTGTCGCGTTCCGACAGGCCTCTTTCTTTTCCGGGAGCACATATGTTCAAGCGCGTTGTTCAATTACTGATGGTTGCCTTCGCCGCAAGTGCGGTCGCGCAGGCAAACGTGCTGAAGGCGCCCGACGTGCTGGTCAAGGAAGTGACCGAGGATGTCCTGACCACGCTGCGCACCGATCCGTCGATCAAGGCCGGCGATACGGCCAAGACGGCGGAACTGGTCGAAACGCGTGTGCTGCCGCATTTCAATTTCACGCGCATGACGGCGCTGGCGCTCGGCAAGGAGTGGCGCGCGACGACGCCCGAGCAGAAGAAGGTGCTGACCGAAGAGTTCCGCACCCTGCTGGTGCGCACCTATTCGAACGCCCTGACCAGCTACCGCAATCAGACCATCGATTACCGCCCGTTCAAGATGGGCGCTGCGGACACTGACGTGACGGTGCGCACCCAGATCAACCAGCCGGGCGGTCGCCCGATTCCCCTCGACTACGCGCTGGAGAAGAAGGAAGAGGGCTGGAAGGTGTACGACGTGATGGTGTCGGGCGTCAGTCTGGTGACCAACTACCGCGAGACTTTCGCCGCCGAGATCCGCGCGGGTGGCGTCGACGGCCTGGTGAAGACGCTGCGCGCCAAGAATGCATCGAACGCTCCGGCGCCGCTGCCGGCACCGGCAACGGCGACAAAATGATCGCGCTCGACAACGGCGTGCTGCGCGTCAGCGGCACGATGCGACTGCCCGAGGCGATGGCGCTGCGCGACGCCGGTCTGGCGCTGCTGTCGTCGGCCTCTTCCATCGACCTGTCGGCGGTTGAGGACGTCGATTCGTCGGCCATCGCCGTGCTGCTCGCGTGGGAACGTGCGAGTGGTGGCAGCGATGGCCCGCTGCCGGTCACCGGGGCACCGGCCGGACTGACCAGCCTGGCTCGCCTGTATGAGGTGTCGTCCTACTGCGGACTGGACGCCGACGACGCGACCGCTCGCTGATGTGTGCTTCTTCCGGCCTCCCGCGGGGGCCGGTACTGCAGTTCTTTCATGTCTGATTCCACCGCTGCCTTGCTGATCGAGGGCGTCTGCAAGCGATTCGGTTCGCTGCAGGCGCTTGACCGTGTTTCGCTCGAAGTGAAGCAGGGCGAGTTCTTCGGCCTGCTCGGGCCGAACGGTGCCGGCAAGACCACGCTGATTTCGGCCATGGCCGGCCTGTGCCGTGCCGATTCTGGCTCGATCCGCGTGCTCGGGCACGATACGGTGACCGACTACCGCGCGGCACGCGCCCGGCTGGGCGTCGTGCCGCAGGAATTGGTGTTCGATCCCTTCTTCACCGTGCGCGAAACGCTGCGCATCCAGTCCGGCTATTTCGGCTTGCGGCGCAACGACGACTGGATCGACGAAATCCTGCAGCGGCTCGATCTCGAGGCGAAGGCCGACGTGAACATGCGTCGCCTGTCCGGGGGCATGAAGCGACGCGTGCTGGTGGCGCAGGCGCTGGTGCACCGGCCACCGCTCATCGTGCTCGACGAGCCCACGGCCGGCGTCGACGTCGAACTGCGCCAGGGCCTGTGGGCCTTCGTGCGCGACCTGAACAGGCAGGGGCACACCATTGTGCTCACCACGCACTACCTCGAAGAGGCGGAGAGCCTGTGCGGCCGGATCGCCATGCTGAAACAGGGCCGCGTGGTGGCGCTGGAACGGACAGCCGACCTGCTGTCGCGCCGTGTGCAGCAGACGCTGCGCCTGCGTCTGGGCAGCGGCACCGCGTTGCCGGCCGAGTTTCGCGCCGTGGCGCGGGCCACGCCCGATGGCCGGGTCGCCATCGTGCTCGACAGCGCGGACGCTGTCGCTGCCTGTCTTGCACGCATGCACGCGGCTGGCGTCGCGCTCGACGACATCGAACTGGTGAAGCCCGATCTCGAGGACGTGTTCATTGCGATGATGCAGGAGGCCGCCTGATGAGCATGGCGCTGCGCACCCTGCTGTACAAGGAGCTGCTGCGGTTCTGGAAGGTGAGCTTCCAGACGGTGGGCGCGCCTGTGCTGACCGCGCTGCTCTATCTGCTGGTGTTTTCGCACGTGCTCGACCGCACGGTCGAAGTCTATGGCGGTGTCAGCTATACCGCTTTCCTGGTGCCCGGCCTGGTCATGATGAGCCTGCTGCAGAACGCCTTCGCCAACAGTTCGTCGTCGCTGATCCAGTCCAAGGTGACTGGAAACATCGTGTTCGTGCTGCTGCCGCCGATTTCCTACCGCGAATTCTTCGCCGCCTACGTGCTGGCTGCGGTGATACGGGGCCTGGTGGTGGGCGCGGGCGTGTGGCTGGTGACGCTGTGGTTCGTCGAGCTGCCTTATGCCCATCCGCTGTGGATACTGTTCTTTGCCACCGTGGGTGGAGCAATTCTTGCAAGTCTCGGCGTGATCGCGGGCATCTGGGCCGACAAGTTCGACCAGTTGGCCGCTTTCCAGAATTTCGTCGTGATGCCGCTCACCTTCCTGTCGGGTGTGTTCTACTCCATACACACGCTGCCCGACTTCTGGCAGGCGGTGTCGCACCTAAACCCTTTTTTCTACATGATCGACGGTTTCCGTTACGGCTTCTTCGGACAGTCGGACGTGTCCCCGTGGATCAGCGCCCTGGTCGCGGGCGGCAGTTTCGCGGTGCTCGCGGGCATCACGCTGAACATGCTGGCGCGCGGCTACAAACTGAGAAGTTGAACATGGTCACTCCCGAAAGCATCCAGGCTTCCATCACCGCCGGCATCGATTGCCAGCACTGTCAGGTCGCTGGTGACGGCCAGCATTTCGAGGCCATCATCGTGTCGTCGGCCTTCGAAGGCCTGCGCAGCGTGCGCCGCCACCAGCTGGTCTATGCCGCGCTGGGCGACCGCATGCGCGAGGAAATCCACGCGCTGTCGATGAAGACGCTGACGCCGGACGAGTGGAAGGCCTGATCGCCCGATGGACAAGCTGTTGATCGAAGGCGGCCATCGTCTGCACGGCGAGGCCGAAATGTCGGGCGCGAAGAACGCAGCGCTGCCCATCCTGTGCGCCGCGCTGCTGACGCGCGAGCCGCTCACGCTGACCCATGTGCCGCAGCTGAACGACATTGGCACCATGCTCAAGCTGCTGGCGCAGATGGGCGTGGCGGTGCAGCGCGACGGTTCGACCGTCACGCTGGATGCGTCCGGTCTGAACAATCCGGTGGCGCCCTATGAAATGGTGAAAACCATGCGCGCCTCCATCCTGGTGCTCGGCCCGCTGGTCGCCCGCTGTGGCGAGGCGCGCGTGTCGCTGCCCGGCGGCTGCGCCATCGGCGCGCGCCCGGTGGATCAGCACATCAAGGGTCTGCAGGCGATGGGCGCCGAAGTCGCCGTCGAGCACGGCTATGTCGTCGCGCGCACGGCGCGGCTCAAGGGAGCGCGCCTGTTCACCGACATGGTGACGGTCACCGGCACCGAGAACCTGATGATGGCCGGCGTGCTCGCCGACGGCGAGACGGTGATCGAGAACGCCGCGCGCGAGCCCGAAGTGGTCGATCTGGCCAACTGCCTGGTCGCGATGGGCGCGCGCATTTCCGGTGCCGGTACCGACGTGATCCGCATCCAGGGCGTCGAACGCCTGCATGGCGCGACCCACCGCATCATGCCGGACCGCATCGAAACCGGTACCTATCTGTGTGCCGCCGCCGCGGCCGGCGGCGAAATCCGCCTGACCGGCACATCGGCCGGCTATCTGGACGCAGTGATCGACAAGCTGATGGACGCCGGCTGCGACATCCGCACCGAGAAGTCGCCGTCCTTCGAAGCCATCGTGCTGAAGGCGCCGGACAAGCTGAAGGCGGTGTCCATCCGTACCGCGCCCTATCCGGCCTTCCCGACCGACATGCAGGCGCAGTTCATGGCGATCAATACGGTCGCTGACGGCACCGCCATCATCCGCGAGACGATTTTCGAGAACCGTTTCATGCACGCGGTCGAGCTGGCGCGTCTGGGTGCCGACATCCGCATCGACGGCAATACCGCGGTGGTGCAGGGCGTGGCACAGCTCGACGGCGCGACCGTGATGGCGACCGACCTGCGCGCCTCGGCCGGTCTCATCATCGCCGGTCTGGTGGCGCGCGGTGAAACGCTGATCGAACGCATCTATCATCTGGACCGCGGCTACGAGCGCATCGAGCAGAAGCTCAGCGCGCTCGGCGCCACCGTCCGCCGCGTGTCCTGACGACACGCCATCCATACGAGGCACACCGTGCAAGGCATCACCCTGGCGCTGTCCAAAGGGCGCATCTTCGAAGAAACGCTGCCGCTGCTGGCGGCGGCCGGCATCGTGCCGACCGACGATCCGGAGTCGTCGCGCAAGCTCATCATCGGTACCAACCGGCCTGACGTGCGCCTGGTCATCGTGCGTGCGTCCGACACGCCGACCTATGTGCAATACGGTGCGGCCGACCTCGGCATCGCCGGCAAGGACGTGCTGCTGGAGCATGGCGGCGCCGGCCTCTACCAGCCGATCGACCTGAACATCGCGCGTTGCCGCCTCAGCGTGGCGGTACCGGCCGGTTTCGATTACGAACAGGCGGTGCGCCGGGGCGCGCGGCTCAAGGTGGCGACCAAGTATGTGCACACCGCGCGCGAACATTTCGCCGCCAAGGGCGTCCACGTCGACCTGATCAAGCTGTACGGATCGATGGAACTGGCGCCGCTGGTGGGGCTCGCAGATGCCATCGTCGATCTGGTCAGCAGTGGAGGCACCTTGCGTGCGAACAATCTGGTCGAGGTCGAACACATCATGGACATCAGCTCGCGTCTGGTCATCAATCAGGCTGCGCTCAAGGTAAAGCACGATCTGCTTACACCCATCCTGGAGGCGATTCAGGGGGCGGTGCAGGCATGAGTGCGACGAAGATCAGCCGGCTCGATTCCGGCGCCCCCGATTTTCTCGGTCGGCTGGATACGCTGCTGGCCTTCGAAAGTTCGACCGACGACGCGATCGAGACGGCCGTCGCCGGCATCCTGCGCGACGTCCGTGTGCGTGGCGACGAGGCGGTCATCGAATACACACGCCGTTTCGACCGCATGGACTGTGCCGCCATGGTCGAACTCGAACTGCCGCGCAGTGAGCTTGACGCCGCCTATGCGGGACTGGGCGATACTCAGCGCGCCGCGCTGGCCGAAGCCGCCGACCGCGTGCGGCTCTATCACGAGCGCCAGAAGCAGGATTCCTGGGAATACGCCGAAGCCGACGGCACCCGCCTCGGCCAGAAAGTGACGCCGCTGGACCGCGTCGGCCTCTACGTGCCGGGCGGTCGTGCGTCCTATCCCAGTTCGGTGCTGATGAACGCAATTCCGGCCAAGGTCGCGGGCGTCAAGGAACTGATCATGGTGGTGCCGACGCCGGGCGGCGAGCGCAATCCGCTGGTCCTGGCCGCCGCAGCGATCACCGGCGTCGATCGCGTATTCACGATAGGCGGCGCGCAGGCGGTTGCCGCGCTCGCCTACGGCACGCAGACCATTCCGCAGGTGGACAAGATCGTCGGCCCGGGCAACGCCTATGTCGCCAGCGCCAAGCGGCGCGTGTTTGGCACGGTCGGCATCGACATGGTGGCCGGTCCGTCCGAGGTGCTCATCATTTCCGACGGCCACGGCAATCCGGACTGGGTGGCGATGGATCTGTTCGCCCAGGCCGAACACGACGAACTGGCGCAGTCCATCCTGCTGTGCACCGACGCCGCCTTCCTCGACCGCGTGCATGCATCGATCGACCGGCTGCTGGCTGAAATGCCGCGCTGCGACACCATCGCGACATCGCTCGCCAACCGTGGCGCGCTGATCAAGGTGCGCGATCTGGCCGAGGCCTGCGACCTCGCCAACCGCATCGCGCCCGAACACCTGGAAATCTGCACCGAAGATCCGCGCGCGTTGGTCGACAGCATCCGTCACGCTGGCGCGATGTTCCTCGGCCACTACTCGGTCGAGGCGCTGGGCGACTACTGCGCCGGCCCGAACCACGTCCTGCCGACCATGCGCAGCGCGCGCTTCTCCAGCCCGCTGGGCGTGTACGACTTCCAGAAGCGCACCTCCATTCTCGACATTTCGGCCGAAGGCGCGCAGAAGCTGGGCCGTATCGCGTCGGTGCTGGCGCACGGTGAGGGCCTGCAGGCCCACGCCCGCTCGGCGGAAATGCGGCTGAAGGACTGACTTCCACGCGGCCACGACCCGGCGTACAGTGGCGCCCGGGTCGTGCGCCCGACCTGACCGGTCATGCGCACGTCGTTGCAGCAGTGAACCGATCAGGGAGCAGCCATGCAGCAGTCCGAACACCCCGAAGCGCCACAAGCCGTCGGGGATGCGCAGGATCTACCTTTCCCGGTGGTGCGTGAAGTCGGGCTGTTCGCCTGTTTCGACTGGCTTGGCCGGGCGTTTCAGGACATGCGCGCGAGTCCCGGTGGCAGCCTTTTCTACGGCGCCTGTTTTGCCTTCATGGGGCTGGTGCTGACCACGGTGTTCCGCCATGCCTATCACCTGACTTCGGCGCTGGTGTGCGGCTTCCTGCTGCTCGGACCCTTCCTGTCGCTCGGCCTGTACGACCTGTCCCGCCAGCGCGAGGCCGGGCAGCCACCGGTGCTCGCGCATTCGCTCACCGCCGGCGGCCACAATGCCGGCGCGATCGGCGTATTCGCCGTCATCCTCATCATCATCTTCCTGGTGTGGGCACGTGCCTCGCTGGTCGTGTTCGCGCTGTTCTACACGACGCAGATGCCGTCGGTGGAGCACTTCCTCGAACAGGTGCTGACGCTGCAGAACGTCGAATTCCTGATGGCTTACGCGGTGGTCGGCTTCATCTTCGCGTCGCTGGTGTTCGGCGCCAGCGTGGTCGCCATCCCGCTGATGCTGGACCGCCGGCAGGACGCGGTGACGTCCATCCTCGCCAGCCTGTTCGCGCTCGGCCACAATCCGGGGCCGATGCTGGTGTGGGCCGCGCTCATCGTGGTCTTCGCGGTGATCGGTTTCCTGACCTTCTTCCTGGGCCTGATCGTACTGATGCCGCTGGTTGGGCATGCCACCTGGCACGCCTACCGGGCGCTGATCGAACCACTTCAGCACCCGGCTGGCGCCGCCTAGCGCCGACGGAACAGGCCCAGCACGCCGAGCCCCGCCACCATCATCAGGGCGGTCGACGCTTCCGGCACGGCGGAGACCGCGAACGGCGTCGTGTCGGGCACGGCATCGGCATGAACGCCGTCGGTGAACGCGGTCCAGTTGGCGACGTCATTCACCGTGTTGCGATACGCCGCAAAATCGGCGGCGCCGCTGCGTGAGCCCGTGTAGCTGGCGTAATCGGTGCTGGCGGGCAGGGCGATCGCGTTCACCCCGGCGGTGAGTCCGGCAGCGCCCAGTGCCGTTGCGGCGGCCGCTGCACCTTCCGACGACACTGCGGCAAGAAAGGTGGTCGGAGCCGAGGTGCCGCTGCCGACATAGGCGTAGAGCGTGTCGGCCGTGCTGCTGAGCGCGGCATTGCCGGTGCCGGTCAGGCTGCCGGTGGATGCTGCGCGACCTGCCTGATCGATGTCGCTGAAACGGACGACCGTGCCGGCCGCGATGATGCCGGCGCCGGTCTGCCAGGTATGGAAGCCTTCGGAACTGGTGAAGGCGGCGCCATCCCAGTTGCTGTCGGTGAAGTAGATCGTGCTGTTGGCCGCGAGATCGGTCAGCGCGACGATGGCCCAGCCGTCCTCGTCGGCATTGAAGGCGGTAAACGCGATATCGCCCGCCCCGAGCGCGTGGGCGCCCTGCGCCGACAGGCACAGCGACGCGATGCACAGCATTCTTGCTGAAAACATGAACACCTCCTCCTGAATGAATGCAGCCGTTCCGGATGGAACGGCCTGCCGGGGGTGGTGTGTCTCCAGCGGCTGCGAGACCGCTCAGGCGATGTAATGGTTGATGTGTGTGCGCCCACCCGGCGTCAATCTATGACATCGGGCTGAAATATGCAAAAAGAATATTCAGCGCAGCGTCAGGCCGGTCCACCCCTGCTTGCGCAGGCACTCGTACAGTCCGCGGGTGACGGTGCCGGCCGTGGTGTCCGGCGCGTGGGCCTCGCCCAGCGTGGACAGGCATTGCGTCTGGTCGGCGATCAGTTCGTTCGCACCGGCGCCCATCTTCGACCACATGGCGATGCGCAGGCGGGCGAGCGGGTCTTTCGGAACGACGGGGGCCGGCGCGGCGGTGGTGCGTGTCGCCGGAGCGGGCCGGGCCGGCTCGGTGCCCGGCGTGGCCGCTTCGGCCGCGGCTGCCGGCTGCGCTTCAGCGACTGCTTCGCTGTCCTCGACCGACACCAGCGTGATCTGCGACAGCTCCTCGGTCGAGCGCGTCCACCACCCCTTCGTCTCCATGCACTGGATGAAGGCGGTCCGCTCCGTGGTGGTGCCCATGCAGGCGCGTTCGTCGCGGCGATAGTCGGCGCCACCGGCACCCTGCTTGAAGGACACGCTGGTGCAGCCGGCGAGCACGCCGAGGGTCAATGCGGAGAGGAAGAGCGGGCGGGTGAGGCGCATGGCTGAACGGGTGAGGGACGAAGACCTCTTCCGTTCAGCAAGAAGCGCTCCAGCGCGTCAGACGATGTCCTGCAGGGCTTCGACCAGTGCGTCGCACTGCGCATTGGTGCCCACCGTGATACGCAGGAACTGGTCGATGCGCGGCGCCTTGAAGTGGCGCACCAGGATGCGCCGCTCGCGCAGTTGCGCCGACAGCGCGGCCGCATCGTGTTGCGGGTGACGTACGAACAGGAAGTTGGCGGCCGACGGCAGCACTTCGAAGCCGAGTGCGGTCAGCTCTTCGGCCAGCCGCTCGCGGCTGGCGATGACGCGGCGGCGGGTCTGGTCGAACCACTCGCGGTCCTGCACAGCGGCGGTCGCACCCGCCAGCGCCAACCGGTCGAGAGGGTAGGAATTGAAGCTGTCCTTCACCCGGGTCAGGCCTTCGATCAGCGCCGGCTGACCGATTGCGAAGCCGACGCGCAGACCGGCCAGCGAACGCGATTTCGACAGCGTCTGCGTCACCAGCAGATTGGGGTGGTCAGCGACCAGTGCGACCGCCGATTCACCGCCGAAATCGATATAGGCCTCATCGATCACGATCGGGCTGTCCGGCAGCGCCGTTGCAAGGCGCTCGATGTCCGACAGCGGCAGCAGGCGACCGGTCGGTGCATTGGGGTTCGGAAAGATGACCGCGCCGGGACGGGCTTCGATGTAGTCGTCGACACGGATCGCGAACCGGGCGTCCAGCGGCACGCACTGGTAGTCGATGCCGTACAGCCTGCAATAGACCGGATAGAAGCTGTAGGTGATGTCCGGGAACAGCAGCGGCCGGTCGTGCTTGAGCAGGCCGATGAAGGTGTGCGCCAGCACTTCGTCCGAGCTGTTGCCGACGAACACCTGGTCGGCGCCCACGCCGAAGTGCGCGGCGATCGCCTCGCGCAGCGCCAGGCCGGTCGGTTCCGGGTAGAGCTTCAGCCGGTCGCCGTCCACGTCCAGTTCGGCCTGCATGGCCGCGACCGCCCGCGGGCTGGGCGGATAGGGGTTCTCATTGGTATTCAGCTTGATCAGCCCGTCGATCTTCGGTTGTTCGCCCGGCGTGTAGGGCGACAGGGTGTGGACGACGGGGCTCCAGAACTGGCTCATGATGGTGCAGGCGACGATGTGACTGTTGTTGGGCGGGACGTGTTGCGGTGCGCGCAGGCCGGCATGGCCCGTTGCAAGTCGATGTTATCATCCGGCCATCCCTGTTCCGGCGCGCAGCCGGGACGAATCACCGAAGCGAACATCTTCATGCGGCAAGCCGAAATCACGCGCAACACCCTGGAAACCCAGATCACGGTGCGCATCAATCTCGACGGAACCGGTCAGGGCAAGCTGGACACCGGCGTGCCCTTCTTCGATCACATGCTGGACCAGATCGTTCGGCACGGCCTGATCGACCTCGAAATCATCGCCAAGGGCGACCTGCACATCGACGCCCACCACACGGTGGAAGATGTCGGCATTACGCTGGGTCAGGCATTCGCGAAGGCGGTCGGCGACAAGAAGGGCCTGCGTCGCTACGGCCACGCCTACGTGCCGCTGGACGAGGCGCTGTCGCGTGTCGTGGTTGACCTGTCCGGCCGCCCGGGGCTGGAGTACAACATCGACTTCACCCGCGCCCGCATCGGCGATTTCGACGTTGACCTGACGCGCGAGTTCTTCCAGGGCTTCGTCAATCACGCACTGGTGACGCTGCACATCGACAATCTGCGCGGCATCAACGCGCATCACCAGTGCGAAACCGTATTCAAGGCCTTTGCCCGCGCGCTGCGCGCCGCCAGCGAGCGCGACGAACGTGCGGCCGGCCAGATGCCGTCGACCAAAGGTTCGCTCTGAGCCCGTCCTGACGCCAGCGTTTCACCCTCTTCCGATTCAGCCGCACTCATGACTCGCGTTGCCATCATCGATTACGGCATGGGCAATCTGCGTTCGGTCGCCAAGGCGATCGAGCACGTCGCACCTGAAGCCGAGGTCATAGTCAGCAGCGACGCACGCGTCGTCGCGGGCGCAGACCGCGTCGTGTTTCCGGGGCAGGGCGCCATGCCGGACTGCATGCGCGAGCTCGACGCGCGCGACCTGCGCGGCGCCGTGCTCGACGCCGCTGCGAACAAGCCCTTCCTGGGCATCTGCATCGGTCTGCAGATGCTGTTCCAGCACAGCCAGGAAGGCGACGTGCCCGGCCTGGGCGTGCTCGCCGGCGACGTGAAGCGCTTTGTCGATCCGCGCGATCCGGTGTCGGGCGCCCGACTGAAGGTGCCGCACATGGGCTGGAATGGCGTGAAACAGACGCGCGCGCATCCGATGTGGGACGGCATCGCCAACGACGAACGCTTCTATTTCGTGCACAGCTACTTCGTGCAGCCGGTCGATGCGGCGCTGACCGCGGGCGAAACCTCCTACGGCGCAGCCTTTACCAGTGCGATAGCGCGCGATAATATTTTTGCGGTGCAGTTTCACCCGGAAAAGAGCGCGCACGCCGGTCTGCGCCTGCTGGCCAACTTCATCGGCTGGATGCCCTGATACCTGGTGCCCGACGATGCCGTCGGGGACTTCTCCCTTCCACTCTCCCAGACACGACACGACTCGCGCCATGCTGCTCATTCCCGCCATCGACCTCAAGGACGGCCACTGCGTACGCCTGAAGCAAGGTGATATGGACGTGGTGACCGTATTTTCGGAAGACCCGGCTGCCATGGCCCGCCATTGGCTCGATGCCGGTGCGCGCCGCCTGCATCTGGTGGACCTCAACGGCGCAGTCGCCGGCAAGCCGAAGAACGAATCGGCGATCAAGGCCATCGTCAAGGAACTGGGCGACGAAATCCCGATCCAGCTCGGCGGCGGCATCCGCGATCTCGACACCATCGAGCGCTACCTCGACGACGGCATCAGCTACGTCATCATTGGCACCGCGGCGGTCAAGAGTCCGGGCTTCGTACACGATGCCTGTGGCGCCTTCCCCGGCCACATCATCGTTGGCCTCGACGCCAAGGATGGCAAGGTGGCGGTGGACGGCTGGTCCAAGATGACCGGCCACGACGTGATCGATCTGGCGAAGAAATTCGAGGATCAGGGCGTCGAGGCGATTGTCTATACCGACATCGGTCGCGACGGCATGCTCAGCGGCGTGAACATCGACGCCACGGTGAAGCTGGCGCAGGCGCTGCGCATTCCGGTCATCGCGTCGGGCGGCATCACCAATCTCGACGACATCCGCGGTCTCTGTGCGGTCGAGGACGAAGGCGTGATCGGCGCCATCACCGGCCGCGCCATCTACGAAGGCACACTGGATTTTGCGGCGGCCCAGGCGGAAGCCGACCGTCTCAACGGCGAAAGCTGAACTTCACATCGCGCACGGCGCGGAAACGACATGCTAGCCAAGCGCATCATTCCCTGTCTGGACGTCAACGCCGGCCGCGTGGTCAAGGGCGTCAATTTCGTGTCGCTGAAGGACGCCGGTGACCCGGTCGAGATCGCCCGTCGCTACGACGAGCAGGGCGCCGACGAGCTGACCTTCCTCGACATCACCGCCAGTTCCGACGCGCGCGACATCATCCTGCACGTGGTCGAGCAGGTGGCCGAGCAGGTGTTCATCCCGCTGACCGTCGGTGGCGGCGTGCGCGCGGTCGAGGACGTGCGTCGCCTGCTCAACGCCGGCGCCGACAAGGTGAGCATGAACACCGCCGCGATCAAGGATCCCGATCTGGTGGCGCGTGCCTCCGGCAAGGTCGGTTCACAGTGCATCGTCGTCGCCATCGACGCCAAGCGCGTTGACGATCGCGACGGCCGGCCACGCTGGGAAGTGTTCACGCACGGCGGCCGCAACCCGACCGGGCTCGATGCGGTCGAGTGGGCGCAGAAGGTCGAATCGCTGGGCGCCGGCGAAATCCTGCTCACCAGCATGGACCGCGACGGCACCAAGAACGGCTTCGACCTCGCGCTGACCCGCGCCGTGTCGGACGCGGTGCGCATTCCGGTCATCGCCTCGGGCGGCGTCGGCAACCTCGACCATCTGGTCGACGGCGTGGTCGAAGGTGGCGCCGACGCGGTGCTCGCGGCCAGCATTTTCCACTTCGGCCAGCACACGGTGCGCGAGGCCAAGGAACGGATGCGCGAGCGCGGCATCGAGGTGCGCCTGTGATGACCGCACCGGCCTGGGTCGACGCCATCGACTGGGACGACAAAGGTCTGCTGCCGGTCATCGTGCAGGAAGCGTCGACCGGCGACGTGCTCATGTTCGCCTGGATGAACCGTGACGCGCTGGTCCGCACGGCGGAACTGCGCGAGGCGGTGTTCTGGTCGCGCTCGCGCGGAAAGCTGTGGCACAAGGGCGAGGAATCCGGCCACACGCAGAAGGTGCTCGACATCCGCCTCGACTGCGACCGCGACGTGCTGCTGCTGAAGGTGGAGCAGACCGGCGGTATCGCCTGCCACACCGGCCGCCACAGCTGCTTCTTCCATTCGCTGACCGATGGCCGCTGGGACGAGGTCGACCCGGTCATCAAGAACCCGGACGAGATATACAAATGATCGATATCGAAGTGCTGCGCCGCGTCGCGCAGACCATCGCCGAGCGCAAGAGCGCCGAACCCGGTTCGTCCTACGTGTCCTCGCTGTTCCACAAGGGCACCGACGCGATCTGCAAGAAGGTGGCCGAAGAAGCGGCCGAGACCATCATGGCGTCCAAGGATGGCGACGTCGGCCACGTCGTGCGCGAGGTGACCGATCTGTGGTTTCACTCCATGGTGCTGCTGGCCCATCACGGCCTGACCGTGGACGACGTGCTGCATGAATTCCGCCGCCGCGAGGGCATTTCGGGCATCGACGAGAAGCGCTCGCGCACGAACGGCTGATCACGCTCGCAATACGGTAATACACGTATTTGAAACTCCCGACCTCACGGACAGACTGACACCATGCACGACCCCAACTGCATCTTCTGCAAGATCATCGAGGGTAAGATCCCGTCGCGCAAGCTGTACGAGGACGACCTGATCTACGCCTTCCACGACATCAACCCGCAGGCACCGGTGCATTTCCTGATCATCCCGAAGATGCACGTCGCCACGCTGTACGACGCCAGCGGAGCGCACGAGGCCGTCCTCGGCCGCATGCTCTCCAAAGCGGGCGAACTGGCCCGCATGGCAGGTGCCGAGGAGGGCTTCCGCACCATCATCAACTGCGGAAAGGTGGGTCGGCAGGAGGTGTATCATCTTCACATGCATGTTCTGGGCGGCGACCATCCCCTGCCGCCCATGATCGTTTCCGAGAGGTAATCCCATGGGTTCATTCAGCATCTGGCACTGGCTCGTCGTGCTCGTTATCGTGCTTCTGGTGTTCGGCACCAAGAAGCTGCGCAACATCGGCTCCGATCTCGGCGGCGCGGTCAAGGGCTTCAAGGAAGGCATGAAGGGCGCCGAAGGCAGCGCCCCTGCCGACCAGCCGACCCAGAGCGTCGGTCACACGATAGACGTGAAGGCGGAAGAGAAGGTCAAGTCCTGATCGCGGCGGCCATCGGCCGCTCCTTCATTCACCGGGCGGGCTGTCGGCCCGCCCGGCTCATTTCCACGTCCCCATGTTCGACATCGGTTTCTCCGAATTTTTCATCATCGGCATCGTGGCGCTCATCGTGCTCGGTCCCGAGCGCCTGCCGCGTGTCGCCCGCACGGCCGGCCATCTGCTGGGCCGGCTGCAGCGCTACGTCAGTGACGTGAAGGCGGACATTTCGAAGGAAATGCAGCTCGAGGAACTGCGCAAGCTGCAATCCCAGGTCGAACAGCAGGTGCGCGAAGTCGAACGTCAGGCCAACGAGGCGACCGGTTCGGTCGCCAAGGAGGTCGACGGCCTGAGCGACCAGATGCGCGCCGCGATGGCCGAACAGGAAAAGTACGCGGCGATCGAGCAGGCCGAGACGGCGGCGCAGACTGCCGAGCCGGCGCCGGCCGCCGTGCTTGCGCCTGAACCCGTTTCCGGCCAGCTCTCCCTCGATATTCCGCCGCCGGAAGCCAAACCGGTGTCGTCCGACAAGACATGAGCGAGCAGACCGAAAGTTTCATCTCCCACCTGGTCGAACTGCGTGACCGGCTGCTGCGTGCGGTGGCGGCCATTGTCATCGTGTTCATCTGCCTGATGCCCTGGGCCGGCGACATCTATGACCTGCTGGCGCGCCCGCTGATGATTGCGTTGCCGGAAGGCACGAAAATGATTGCCACGGGCGTCGTTACGCCCTTCTTCGTGCCGGTCAAGGTGACGATGATGGTGGCCTTCCTGATCGCCCTGCCGGTGGTGCTCTACCAGGCGTGGGCCTTCGTCGCGCCCGGCCTGTATGCGCACGAAAAGCGGCTCGGGCTGCCGCTGATCGTTGCCAGCACGCTGCTCTTCCTGGCGGGCATGGCCTTCTGCTATTTCTTCGTGTTCAAGACGGTGTTCCACTTCATTTCGGAGTTCGCCCCGAAGAGCATCACGCCAGCGCCGGACATCGAGCAGTACCTCAGCTTCGTGCTGACCATGTTCACGGCCTTCGGCGTCACCTTTGAGGTGCCGGTGGTGGTGATCGTGCTGGTGCGCTTCGGCATCGTCAGCATCGAAAAGCTGAGGGAGGCGCGTCCTTACGTGATCGTCGGCGCCTTCGTGGTGGCCGCAGTCGTCACGCCGCCGGACGTGGTGTCGCAGCTGATGCTGGCCATTCCGCTGTGCGTGCTGTACGAACTCGGGATCGTGGTGGCACGCTTCACTGGCCGCTCGCCGGCACGCGACGACGAGCGGGACGCGGCGGCCTGACCTTCCGCCAGATCCTTATTCGCGGTTCTTCGCGGCGACGCCGTTGATCGGCCGCTTGCCGACGTTCACGACGACGTCGCGCTCGCCGCCGCTGCGATAGAGCTTCAGCGTCGCCTGCTGGCCCGGCACCAGTGCCGCGATCAGCTGCAGCATGCCGCTGGCGTCCTTTACCTTCTTGCCATCGACTTCGAGCAGCACGTCACCCGGTCGCACACCGCCGCGGTCAGCCGGGCTGCCGCGCATGACGCCGGCGATCAGTGCGCCGCCGCTCATCGGGTACTTGAAGCTTTCGGCCAGTTCCGGCGTCAGCTCCTGCACCTCGACGCCGACCCAGCCGCGGGTGACCGACCCGCTGGCGACGATCTGTTCCATCACGCTGCGCGCGGTGCTGACCGGTATCGCGAAGCCGATGCCGAGCGAGCCGCCGCTGCGCGAGTAGATGGCGGTGTTGATGCCGACCAGATTGCCGTTGGCGTCGATCAGCGCGCCGCCGGAGTTGCCCGGGTTGATGGCGGCGTCGGTCTGGATGAAGTTCTCGAAGGTGTTGATGCCGAGCTGCGAACGGCCGAGCGCGGACACGATGCCCATGGTGACGGTCTGGCCGACGTCGAAAGGATTGCCGATGGCCAGTACGACGTCGCCGATGCGCAGCGCGTCGTTGTCGCCGAAGCTGGCGGCCGGCAGCTTGGTCGGCGCCTTGACGCGCAGGACGGCGAGGTCGGATTCGGGGTCGCTGCCGATCAGCGTCGCCGGATACTTGCCGCCGTCGTTCAACGACACCTCGATTTCGTCGGCCGCTTCGACCACGTGGTTATTGGTCAGCACGACGCCGTCCTCGCTGACGATGACGCCGGAACCCAGGCCCATCTGACGCTGCGGCTGGCTGCCCAGGCGGTCGCCGAAGAAGTGACGGAACACCGGATCGTTCATCAGCGGATGCTGCGGTGTGCGCACCGCCTTGGTGGTGAAGATGTGTACCACCGAGGGCAGCGCTTTCTGCGCGGCATCGGCGTAGCTCACCACTTTCGCGGCTTCGATGCGCGTCGTCACGGGGGGCGGTTCGGGCAGCAGCGTGCTGATCGACGGTGCCGTCGGCGTACCGTTCGGAACCGTTGTCGAACGGCTTGGCAGCCATTCCGGTTTCAGCGTCGCGACGACGAAGAGCACGGCCAGGGCGGCAGTGACCGATTGAGCAAAGACCAGCCACAGACGCTGCATAATTCGGCAACCAGAAACGGGGGAAGAATGGACAGGACGCAGCTGCAACGACATCTGGATGACCTGCTGGAAGCCGCGCGCTTCAAGGATTATTGCCCAAACGGCCTGCAAGTGGAAGGCAGGGCCGAGGTCGCCCGGGTGGTCTGTGGCGTCACCGCCAGCCTGGCGCTGATCGACGCTGCCATCGAGCGTGACGCGCAGGCCATCGTCGTGCATCACGGCTGGTTCTGGCGTGGCGAGGACGGCCGCATCACCGGCATGCGACGCGCACGCATCGCCCGGCTGCTGGCGCACGACATCAATCTGTTCGCGTATCACCTGCCGCTGGATGCGCACCCCGAACTGGGCAACAACGCGCAGCTCGGGCGCGTGCTGGGCCTGACGCCGACCGCCGTCGTGGGCGACCAGGGGCTGCTGTGGATAGGCGAACCGGCCGCGCCCGCCTGCGCCGGTGAGCTGGCCGAACGTTTCGGCGCCGCACTTGGCCGCACGCCGCTGCTGGTCGGTGACGCACAGCGCAGGGTGCGGCGGATAGCGTGGTGCACGGGCGGCGCGCAGGGCATGTTCGAACAGGCGATCGACGCCGGGGTCGACCTCTATCTGTCAGGCGAGATTTCGGAACAGACGACGCATACCGCACGCGAATCGGGTGTCCCCTACATCGCTGCCGGCCATCACGCGACCGAGCGCTACGGCGTGCAGGCGCTGGGCGAACACCTTGCGCAGACCTGCGGACTCCAGGTGGCTTTCGTCGATATCGACAATCCCGCCTGACCTGAGACTCGGGCAGAACAGACCCTAGAGCAGGGCGAGGCGGGATGCGCTGGTATTGGTGACCGGCGGATTCGCGATCAGCCACTCCAGCATGCTCTTCAGCAGCAGGATGTCGTCGATCACGCCGAGCGGGAAACCGACGCGGGTGCCGGCGCGGTTGTCGCGCAGCAGTTCCGTCAGGTAGTCCAGACAGTCCTGGTTCGGCCAGGTGGCGTTCACGCGCGCCATGATGTGGGCGAACTGTTCGACCGATTCCGAAGTGGTCGGGCCGCTGAAATGCTCCCAGTCCGGCACCTTCACGTTGAATGCGCGATTCAGCTTGGGCGCCAGATCGTCGTATTCGCCGCGCCGGCCACCCTTGTGATAGAGGTCGAGCAGCTTGAGCCACGGGATCAGCGACTCTTTCGGGTAGTCGCGCAGGAACTCGGACAGGGTCTGGGCGGCGCCTTCCGAGCGGCCGAAGGACATCATGATTTCGGCCAGTTCGAGCACGTGTTCGTGCGAGGGGGGCGCTTCCTCGTTGGCCGGCGGGGCACTCTGGTCGATGTTCAGCGTGCTGCTCGGCGGGATGCCGGTATTGCTGCTGACCAGGCGCGGACCGCTGGTCGCCGGGGCGGCGCTTTCGCTGCTGCCTGTGCTGCTGGCCGTGCCAACGAAGGTGTCGAACTCGAGGTCCAGACGCGCGGGTTTGCGATCTTCGGTCGCCGCTTCGGGAGCCAGTTCGAAATCGACGCTCGACCGATCGACCGCCGACAGTGGATCCTGCTCGGCGACTTGCGGCGTCGCTTCAGCGTCGCTCGCCCGGGCGTGGATCTGCATGTCGTCCATGTGTTCGGCTGGCGCTTCGCCCGGGAAGTAACCGATGGACGACACAACCGCCTGTGCCATCGCTGGCGTGGTGCGCTGTTCGGCCGGTGTGTCATCGACGCGAGCCGGGCGCGACCAGTTCGGTGCGGGAATGTCGGCGAAAACCGGCGGCGCGTCGGCTCCGCCCTGCGCGTACTCGGTCTCGGCCGCGCGCTGATCGCGCCGGCGCGGCGGCGCGGTGTTGGCGAGACTGGCCTCGATCTCGCGCTGGCGGCGGGCGCTGGCTTCGGCGACGGCCTGGGCGCGGCGGCGCCACAGCCAGCCACCGCCAAGTACGGCGCCGGCGGCGAACAGGCCCAGACCGGCGACCATCCAGTTCATGCCGGGCGCAAGAGGTTCCGCATCGGCGGGGGCGTCCGGTGGCAGTTTGGTGATCACCTTGACCGGCTCGTTGGTCAGGCCGGGCGGCGGGGGCGGCGTTTCGGTCGCCTCCTCCTCGACGTCGACGGGCTGTTCGACGACCGGGGCGGCGCTGTCGACGGGCGCTTCCGCCGTGACGGCAGTCGGGGGCGGTGTTTCGGCGGGCAGTCCCGCCGGGGCGCGGGCGGCGTCTAGCGTGCCGCTGCTCCGGTCGAGCTGCTTCTGCAGCGCTTCCAGCCGCGCCTCGAGTTGTTTCACCTTGTCGGCAATCGCCAGATGGGTGGCGATCTGCTCGTCCAGTGCCGCGAGCAGTTTCTGTTCGGTACGCAGTGCTTCGCGCTGGGCTTCGCTGGCCTCCGGCCGCGCCGCCATTCCGCCCGACATCTTCAGACCGTTGCCTGAATCCAGACCCGGGGCGACGAACAGGCGATCGCCGGTTGACTGCGCCGCTTCGGTACGGCGCGGTTTGCGCGCGGCACGCGGCTTGGCCGGCGCCGGCTCGACCTCGCCACGCGCGGCGTCGCCCGCCGTCGCCGGTGCTGCGTCGCTGGCGGGCGCGGCGGCCGGACGGGCGCGCTCACGCGGTACGGACGCTTCGGTCGGCGCGCTGTCCGGTGTGGCCGCGGTGATCGGCTGCATCAGCACGGTGTACTCGCGGACCACTTCGTGGCCGCAGCCGATGCGGACGCCGACCATCAGGATGGGCTCGTTGACCGGCGTGCCGCTGCTGATGAAGACGGTGCGACCCTGCGTACGGATGCGTCCGGCGGTGAGCCAGGGCAGGTCGTCCGCGCCCGCCGAGGGCGGAATGTCGATCGAGAAACAGCTGCTTGCCGGCACGTCGTCGCCACTGCCCAGCAGCGCGACCTCGGCGCGGAACGGTTCGCCGATTGCCGAACGCGCCTTGATCGCCCCAAGCCCGAGCGCCAGAGCGTGCGGTGCATGCAGGCCGACCGCCAGCAGCGCGGCCGCGAGCAAGGTCGGGCGCAGCCGCGACCGTGTGCGTGCGAGCGCAGTGGTGGGCATATGCAATTGAGGAAACTCCGTGCCGGAATGCAGGTGGCGGTCCGTGATCATGTGTGTTTTTCGGCAAGCCGAGGGGAAACTTTACTTTAGTGGCGCGTGCTTTCGTGAGCCGCGCCAGACAAGGCGATGCGGGAAGAGGCAAAATTGTGTGTCACGACAGTTCTGCAGGAGTCCGCATGCCACCGATGTTGTTCGAACTTTCTCTGCCCACTTTGCCTATCCGTGGTTCCGCGACGCGTTTCCCGGTGCGACGCATCTACTGCGTCGGTCGCAATTACGCCGACCACGCGCGCGAGATGGGCCATGATCCGACCCAGGAGCAGCCCTTCTTCTTCTCCAAGCCGGCTGATGCACTGGTGTGCGCGCCGGCCTCGGTGCCCTATCCGTCGGCGACGTCGGACCTGCAGCACGAGGTCGAACTGGTGGTCGCGTTGCATGCGGGCGGCCGCAATCTCGACGCCGCGCAGGCGCGCGCCGCCATCCATGGGTACGGCGTCGGCCTCGACCTGACGCGCCGCGACCTGCAGCGCGCGGCGCGTGACAAGGGGCAGCCCTGGGACATGGGCAAGGGGTTCGATTTCAGCGCACCGGTGTCCGAACTGGTGCCGGCCAGCGTGTGCGGGCATCCGCGCAGCGGAGCGATCGAACTGTCGGTAAATGGGCAGAAGCGTCAGCGGGGCGATCTGTCCGACATGATTCTCGACGTCGAAACGTTGATTGAGCGCCTGTCCCGCCTGGTTGAACTGCGTGCCGGCGATCTGCTTTTCACCGGTACGCCGGCCGGCGTCTCTGCGCTTCTGCCTGGTGATCGTGTCTGCGCCGAGGTTGCCGGCGTCGGGGTGCTGTTGGTCGACATCGCTCCCTCGCTGGACTGCTGAATTGTTTCGCTGCAGTGCAGCGATGCTCTGTATAATTATGGATTACGTGATCCGGCCCGCACGCCGGAATGCGGGTGTCGACCGCCAACCGGCGTCGCGATGCGCAACAAGACTCGTGAGGGCTACAACCCGAAGCGGGCGTTTCACCATCCTGTGCAGACAACAAGGCGAGGAATACGCATGAAGATCCATGAGTATCAGGCGAAGGAGGTATTGCGCCGTTTCGGTGTGGTCACGCCGCGCGGAGTACCTGTTTTCGAGGTTGACCAGGCAGTGGCCGCAGCGGAATCGCTGGGCGGCAAGGTCTGGGTGGTCAAGGCGCAGATCCACGCCGGTGGCCGAGGCAAGGGCGGCGGCGTCAAGGTGGCGAAGTCGCTCGATGAAGTGCGCGAATTCGCGAAGCAGATCATGGGCATGCAGCTGGTCACGCACCAGACCGGCCCGGAAGGCCAGAAGGTCCGCCGCCTGCTGATCGAGGAAGGCGCCGACATCAAGAAGGAATACTACGTCGCCGCACTGACCGATCGCGCGACGCAGAAGGTGGCGATGATGGCCTCGTCGGAAGGCGGCATGGACATCGAGGAAGTTGCCCACAACACCCCGGAAAAGATCATCAAGGTGTTCATCGACCCGCTGGTCGGCATGACCGACGCGCAGGGCAAGGAACTGGCCGACGGCATCGGCGTTCCCGCCGCGTCGCAGGCGCAGGCGATCGACACCTTCAAGAAGCTTTACACCTGCTACATGGAAACCGATGCCTCGCTGGCGGAAATCAATCCGCTGATTCTCGAGGGCAACGGCAACATCAAGGCGCTGGACGCCAAGTTCAACTTCGATTCGAACGCGCTCTACCGTCACGAAGACATCGTGGCTTTCCGTGACCTCGACGAAGAGGACGCGGCCGAGATCGAGGCCTCGAAGTTCGACCTCAGCTATGTGTCGCTGGACGGCAACATCGGCTGCCTGGTGAACGGTGCCGGTCTGGCCATGGCCACCATGGACGTGATCAAGCTCTACGGCGCCGAGCCGGCGAACTTCCTCGACGTGGGTGGCGGCGCCACCACCGAGAAGGTGACCGAGGCGTTCAAGATCATGCTGCGCAACCCGAACGTGCGCGGCATTCTGGTGAACATCTTCGGCGGCATCATGCGCTGCGACACGATCGCGACCGGCGTCGTCGCCGCGGCGCGCGAGGTGCACCTGACGGTGCCGCTGGTGGTGCGCATGAAGGGCACCAACGAAGAACTGGGCAAGCAGATTCTGGCGGACTCGGGTCTGCCCATCATTTCGGCCGACAGCATGGCGGATGCGGCACAGAAGATCGTTGCCGCCGTGGCCGGACACTGAGGGGAGAACCAGACATGTCGATTCTGATCAACAAGGACACCAAGGTCATCACCCAGGGCATCACCGGGAAGACTGGCCAGTTCCACACCCGCATGTGCCGCGACTACGCCAATGGCGCGAACTGTTTCGTCGCCGGCGTAAACCCGAAGAAGGCCGGTGAGGACTTCGAAGGCATTCCCATCCACGCCACCGTGGCTGAAGCGAAGGCTGCCACCGGCGCAACGGTGTCGGTCATCTACGTGCCGCCCCCGGGCGCCGCCGCGGCGATCTGGGAAGCGGTCGAAGCCGACCTCGACCTGGTCATCTGCATCACCGAAGGCATTCCGGTGCGCGACATGCTGATGGTGCGCAACAAGATGAAGGCCAAGGAAGCGGCCGGCGGCAAGAAGACGCTGCTGCTGGGCCCGAACTGCCCGGGCCTGATCACGCCGGACGAAATCAAGATCGGCATCATGCCGGGCCACATCCACAAGAAAGGCCGCATCGGCGTGGTCAGCCGCTCCGGCACGCTGACCTATGAAGCGGTCGGCCAGCTGAGCGAGATCGGCCTTGGCCAGTCGAGCGCGGTCGGCATCGGCGGCGACCCGATCAACGGACTCAAGCATATCGACGTGATGCGCATGTTCAACGACGATCCGGACACCGACGCGGTGATCATGATCGGCGAGATCGGCGGTCCGGACGAAGCCGAAGCGGCGCAGTGGTGCAAGGCCAACATGAAGAAGCCCATCGTCGGCTTCATCGCCGGCGTCACCGCACCTCCGGGCAAGCGCATGGGTCACGCCGGTGCGCTGATCTCGGGTGGTGCCGACACCGCCGACGCCAAGCTCGCCATCATGGAAGAGTGCGGCTTCACCGTGACGCGCAATCCGTCGGAAATGGGCAAGCTGCTCAAGGGTCTGCTCTGATCCTGAAGCACTGAGTTGTTGTTGCAGTGCACAGGGCCATCGCGCAAGCGGTGGCCCTTTTCATTTGTGCCCGTCATGAAGCTCTGTCGGTAGAATCCGCGCTTTCGCATTCCGGGCGCAACACGATGGATTTCTCTTCTCCCGAATTCTGGCTTGCCGTTGGCCAGATCATCATGATCGACATCCTGCTTGGCGGCGACAACGCGGTCGTGATCGCGCTGGCCTGCCGCAAGCTTCCCCCGGCGCAGCGCAGGCTGGGCATCATGTGGGGCACGGCCGGTGCGGTGTTCCTGCGCGTGATCCTCATCATGTTCGCGCTGACCCTGCTCAAGGTGCCTTACCTGAAACTGGTCGGCGCACTGCTGCTGCTGTGGATCGGCATCAAGCTGCTGATGCCCGAGGACGAGGACGAGCACGCCAACATCAAGCCCAGCGACAAGCTGTGGGGCGCGGTGAAGACCGTCATCGTGGCCGATCTGGTGATGAGCGTGGACAACGTGATCGCGATTGCCGGCGCCGCCGAGGGCGCGGGCGGCGACCATCAGCTGCCGCTGGTCATCTTCGGCCTGCTGGTGTCCATCCCCATCATCGTCTGGGGCAGCCAGCTGGTGCTCGGTCTGATGACGCGCTATCCCTTCATCGTCACGCTGGGTGCCATGCTGCTGGGCTGGATTGCCGGCACGATGGCGGTGACCGATCCGGCGATTCTGCCCTACGTGCCGCTGGACGCGGCCAGCACCGTAGACAAACCGGAGGCGTCGGCCTTGGTGCGCTACGGGGCCGGCATTGTCGGTGCGCTGCTGGTGCTGGCGGTCGGGAAGATCATCGCCTCGCGCCAGAAGCCGGTCGATTTCCCCATCCAGTGATCGCGCGCGAGCCGTGAGCCTCTACCTCACCGAAGACGACGTCCGGCAGCTGCTGACCCTGCAGGACGCCCTCGTCGCGGTCGAGGACGCGCATCGCTGGCACGCCGCCGGCGAAGCCATCGACACGCCGCGCGCGCGCAGCCGTACGCCGACGTCGGCGCTGCACATCCTGCACGGTGCCGTGCTGCCGCTCGGCGTGATGGGCTACAAGAGTTACACGACCAGCCGCGAGGGCGCGCGCTTCTGGGTGCATCTGTTCGATGTCGCTAACGGCCGGCCGCTCGCCGTGCTGGAAGCCGACTACCTCGGCATGATGCGCACCGGTGCAACCGGCGGCCTGGCTGCACGCGTGCTGTCGCGCGAAGAAGCGCGCAGTGCGGTGGTGTTCGGGGCCGGCTGGCAGGCACGCAGCCAGATCGAGGCGCTGTGCGCGGTGCGCAACGTCGAACGCATTCAGGTGGTGGCGCGCAAGCGGGACAAGCTCGAAGCCTTCTGTGCCGAGCAGTCGCAGCGGCTCGGACGCGATATCGTGCCGGCCGACGACATCGAATCGGCCGTGCGTAGCGCCGACGTGGTGGTCACCATCACCACCGCGACCGATCCGCTGTTCGACGGCCGCTGGCTCGGTGAAGGCACGCACGTCACCGCTGCCGGATCGAATGCGCTGATCCGCCGCGAAATCGACGAAGCCACGATACGCCGCGCCGCCGTGATCGTGGTCGACGCGCGCGCCACGGCCTTGCGTGAATCCGGCGACCTGCTGCCGGCGCTGGAGAAGGGGCGGCTGAATGAGTACGGCATGACCGAACTGGGCGAACTGCTGGTCGGCATGCGACCGGGACGGCGCAGCGCCGCCGACATCACGCTGTTCGAATCCCAGGGCATGGCGATACAGGATCTGGTGCTTGCCGCGCGCGTGGTCGACAAGGCCCGTGCGGCCGGTCTCGGGCGCGATCTTCCCTACTGATTTCCACACCTGATTTCCGCCGCGCCGCGGATTCGGCACGGCAAGCGTGAAATTCCACCGCGTCGCGCCAACCGTCGTTTGACTGTGTTGAGGCTGAACTGCAAGAATATGTGACAGGCGTCTGTTTTTCCGCGTGAGTTCGCCAACGCGAGAGCGGATGGCATACACAACAAGCCGACAGGCACCGTCACCCGTCTCCGGGGGCGCGACAACTTTGCGGGGGTGAGCGTGACCAAGGCCGCTATCTGGAAGACCGACTGGTTCCTTGGCGTCGTCATCAGCCTGCTTTTCCTGTTCTCCGCTCAGTCCGACCTGATCCAGAGCCTCGAGCGCAAGGCCTACGATGTGGGCGTCGGCGCGACAGACCGCACGCCCAGCCCGCGCATCGCCATCATCGCGATCGACCAGCAGAGCATCGACAACATCGGCCGCTGGCCGTGGCCGCGCGACGTGCATGCGCGCATGATCGACAAGCTGGCGCAGGCGCAGTCCAAGGTGGTCGGCACCACCATCTTCTTTGCCGAACCGCAGATCGACCCCGGCTTGGCCTACATCAACAAGCTGCTGGCCATCGATGCGCAGGTGCGCTCAGCTGCCGCGGTACCGCCAACCGAGGGCGAGCAGCTGCCACCTGCCGCCGAATCGCTGGATGCCTTCTCTGCCGTGCTGCGCGAAGCCGAGGCGGCGCTGAATACCGACCGGCAACTTGCGGACAGCGTGGCCAGGGCCGGTAACGTGGCGCTGCCCATGCTCTTCCTCGACGGCGAGCCGCAGGGACGGCCGGACAAACCGCTGCCCGAGTTCGTGCGCCTGATGGCGCTGAAGAATGTCGAAGGCAGCGAGCCGCTGCCGCCGCTGACGCTGGACGTGTCGGCCGGCGTGATCGAGCCGCTGGGCAAGGTGGCGGCTGCGGTCGGTCACCTAAATCCGTCCATCGATCGCGATGGCGGTCTGCGGGTGCAGCCGCTGGTGATGACGCACTTCGATCAGCTCTATCCTTCGCTGCCGCTGCTGATCGCGGCGAAAAGCCTGAATCTCGGCGTGGACGACATCCGCGTGAAGCTCGGCGAATCGGTCACGCTCGGACGACTGAAGGTCGCCACCGACCCCGGCCTCGGCATGTACAGCTTCTATTACCAGGGTGAGGGCGGCAAGCCGCCTTTCCCGGTCGATTCCTTCTTCGACGTGATGAGCGGCAAGATTCCGCTCGACAAGTACCGCGACAGGATCGTGCTGATCGGCCAGACCGCACCCGGCATCGGCAATTTCTACGCCACACCGGTGTCGCCGGCCATGTCCTCGGTCGAAGTGATGGCGCACGGGCTGTCCAGCATCCTGCAGGAACACTTCTTCGTGTCGCCATCCTGGGCCTGGGCGGCCGAGTTCGGCGTGTTCCTGCTGATCGCCCTCTACCTGATCGTGCTGCTGCCGCGACTGAAGGCCGGGCTGGGCGCCGGCGTCACCGCGGTGCTCTTCGTTGCGCTGCTGGCCACCCACTTCGTGCTGATGACCGGCCAGCTCATGTGGCTGCAACTGATGCTGCCGGCGACGCTGCTGCTGGTCGGTCACCTGCTGCTGACGACCAAGCGCTTCCTGGTGACCGAGCGCGGCAAGGTGAAATCGGACGAGCAGTCGGCCGAATCCAACCGCATGCTTGCGCTGGCCTTCCAGGGACAGGGCCAGCTCGACATGGCCTGGGACAAGTTCCGCCAGGTGCCGCTGTCCGATGCGGTCATGGAGAACCTGTACAACCTGGCCCTCGATTTCGAGCGCAAGCGTCAGTTCAACAAGGCGGAATCGGTGTTCCGCCACATGGCCGACTTCAATCCGAAGTTCAAGGACCTGGAAACACGGGTCAAGCGGGCCAAGGCGATGTCGGAAACCGTCATGCTGGGCGGCAGCGGCGGCGGGCGCACCAATACCAGCATCCTCGAGGACGGTACGGTCGAGAAACCGATGCTGGGCCGCTACCAGGTCGAGAAGGAACTGGGCAAGGGCGCGATGGGCGTGGTCTACCTCGGTCGCGACCCCAAGATCAATCGCGTGGTCGCGATCAAGACCATGGCGCTGTCGCAGGAATTCGACGAGGAAGAACTGGCCGACGTGAAGGAGCGCTTCTTCCGCGAGGCGGAGACGGCCGGCCGTCTGAACCACCCGAACATCGTCACCATCTTCGACGCCGGCGAAGAGCATGACCTCGCCTACATCGCGATGGAGTTCCTGAAGGGGCGCGACCTGGTGCCGCAGACCAAGCCGGGCCATCTGATGCCGCTGCCCAAGGTGATGGACATCGCGGCCCGGGTGGCGGACGCGCTGGCCTATGCGCACGGCAACAACGTCGTGCACCGCGACGTGAAGCCGGCCAACATCATGTACGAAGCGGAATCGGACCAGGTCAAGGTGACCGATTTCGGCATCGCGCGCATCACCGACTCGTCGCGCACCAAGACCGGCATGGTGCTCGGCACACCGTCCTACATGTCGCCCGAACAGCTGGCGGGCAAGAAGATAGATGGCCGTTCCGATCTTTTCTCGCTCGGCGTGATGCTGTTCCAGATGGTCTGCGGCAAGCTGCCTTTCGAAGGGGATTCGATGGCGCAGCTGATGTTCCGCATCGCCAACGAACAGCACCCGGACATCCGCGACCTGCGGCCGGACGTGCCGGACTGCCTGTCCGCCATCATCGACCGCGCGCTGGCCAAGGACGCGGACGCCCGTTACCAGTCCGGCAACGACATGGCGGCCGACCTGCGCACCTGCGCCGGCAATCTCACCCAATCCCTCTCACAGGTCGACTTCAGCATCTGACATGAATCAGGATCTCAGCCCTTCACTGCAGATGGTCAGCCGCTCCGACTCCGGCATGGTGCGGACGCATAACGAAGATGCCGTCGCCACCCACCCGGCGATCGGCGTGGCCGTGCTCGCCGACGGCATGGGCGGTTACAACGCCGGCGAAGTGGCGAGCGGCATGGCCACCGCGGTGATCAGCACCGAACTTCAGCAGGGCCTCGTCGAGGGCCGCAAATCGATATCCGAACTGCTGGAAGCGGTGATCGGCCACGCCAACGAGTCGATCTACCGCGCGGCCGAAAGTCAGCCGCAGTACTCCGGCATGGGCACCACGCTGGTGATGGCGGTGTTCCGCGATAACCACATATCCGTAGCGCATATCGGCGATTCGCGCATGTACCGGCTTCGTGGCGACGTTTTCGAGTGCGTCACCCGCGATCATTCGCTGTTGCAGGAGCAAATCGACAGCGGCATGATTACGGAGGAAGACGCCAGACGCTCGCAGAACAAGAACCTCGTGACACGTGCGCTGGGTGTCGATCCGGTGGTCGAACCGGAAATCCATACCTACGAGGTCGAGACCGGCGATGTCTACCTGTTCTGTTCAGACGGTCTGAACGACATGGTCGAGAACGAGGACATCGAACTGACGCTGAAGGCGCTGTCGGCCAATCTCGATCTGGCCGCCGAACAGCTGGTGCAGATGGCGAACGACAATGGCGGGCGCGACAACGTTTCGGTGATACTGGTCAAGGTACTGCAGCCTTTCCCGGTTGCCCGGCGCGGCTGGCTTGCGCGACTGCTCGCATGGTTGAAGTAAAGGACTGGAAAATGGCAAAACTCATACTCAGCATGGATGGTCTGGTCCTCAAGGAGCTGCCGCTCGCCAAGGAGCGCACGACCATCGGGCGCAAGCCGCACAACGACATCCAGATCGACAATCTCGCGATCAGCGGTGAGCACGCGGTCATCGTCACCATCCTCAACGATTCCTTTCTCGAGGATCTGAACAGCACCAACGGCACCTATGTAAATGGTCAGCCGATCAAGAAGCACTTCCTGCAGAACAACGACGTGGTGGAACTGGGCAAGTACCGCCTGAAGTACATCAACGACACGCCTGCGCAGGCGCCGGCGCCTGACTTCGAGAAGACCATGGTCCTGCGCCCGGACATGATGCGCAAGCCGCCGGCAGAGGCACCGACCGCGCCGCCGGTGGTGCCGATGCGCTCGGCGACCGAGACGCAGGCCGGATTCCGCGCTGGCGCGTCGGTGCCGGCGGGCACCTCGATGGGCGGTGGCATGCCGCCGCCAGCGCCGGTCGCGCCGCCGCAGCCGGCGGCGCCCGCCGCGGCGCCGAACCAGATCGGCGCCATCCAGATCCTCAACGGCGCCAACGCCGGGCGCGAGCTGGAACTGACGAAGACGCTGACCACGCTCGGCAAGCCGGGCCTGCAGGTGGCGGTGATCACGCGGCGGCCGCAGGGCTACTTCATTACCCATGTCGAGGGCGCCAACTTCCCGGTGGTCAATGGCAGCCAGCTCGACGCCCAGGCGCACCCGCTGAGCGATCATGACGTGATCGAGATTGCGGGCGTAAAGATGGAGTTCTTCATCAAGCGCTGAGCCGGCACGCCTCGCTCATGTTGCTCCGTCCTGCGCGCTGCGCTGACCGGTCGGCGACCCGCCGGCCGGCCCCTGATCGCTCGCCCCGCGCCGGGGCTGCCCGGTGAATCAGCACGTGCTGAAGTACGGCATCGGCCTGGTGCTGATGCTCGTGCTGCTCGGGCACGCCGCCCGCTTCTACCAGATACCGGTTCTCGGCAATCTGGACCACATCGCCTACGACACCAAGCTGTCGCTGACCATGCCGCGCACGCGCGACGACAGGGTGGTCATTCTGGACATCGACGAGCGCTCGCTGGCTGAGGTCGGCCGCTGGCCTTGGGGGCGGGAGCGTCTGGCGACCTTGATGGACAAGCTGTTCGATCACTACGGCGTGATGCTGCTGGGTGTCGACGTGGTGTTCGCCGAGCCCGATACCAGTTCCGGTCTGCCCACGCTCGAAGGCCTGGCCGCCGGGCCGCTCGCCGACAACGAGGGCTTTCGCGCCGCGCTGGACGGGCTGCGACCTCAGCTCGATTACGACAAGCGCTTTGCCGCGTCGCTGCAGAACCGCCCGGTGCTGCTGGGCTACTACTTCAGCGATCGCGGTGACGGACTGAGCAGTGGCGCGCTGCCCGACCCGGTGCTGCCGGCCGGGACTTTCCGTGGCCGAAACATCGCGTTTGCGAGTTTCAACAGCTTCGGTGCCAATCTGCCGCTGTTCCAGTCGTCGGCACTCGGCGCCGGTCATTTCAACCCGCTGCCCGATTTCGACGGCCTCAACCGCCGCGTGCCGATGCTGGTCGAGTACAAGGGCGCCTATTACGAATCGCTGTCGCTGGCGGTGGTGCGTACCCTGCTGGGCAGCCCGAAACTGGCACCGGGCTACGCCGACGGGGGGCTGTTCGGGGTGAGTGTCCGCGACTATGCCGGGCTGGAGTGGCTGGAACTGCAGTCGGCGCGCGGAACCTTGCGTCTGCCGGTGGACGAGAACGTCGCCGCGCTGATTCCCTATCGCGGTCCGCAAGGCAGTTTCGCTTACTACTCGCTTGCGGACGTGCTGGCCGGGCGCACGCCGGTCGACGCGCTGAAGGGGCGCGTCGCCCTTCTGGGCACGACTGCACCCGGTCTGCTCGACCTGCGGGCGACGCCGGTCGGCAGCTCCTATCCTGGGGTGGAGATCCACGCCAACCTGATTGCCGGCATGCTGGACGGCCATATCAAGCACCGGCCCCAGTACGTGACCGGATTCGATGTTGTCGTGCTGCTGCTGGTCGGCGGCCTGCTGTTGTGGGCGCTGCCGCGCATGTCCCCGATGAATGCCACGCTGCTGTCGGCGGGCATGCTGCTGCTGCTGCTGGGCATGAACTTCGCCTTCTGGCAGTTCGCCGACTTCGTGCTGCCGATCGCGGCCAGCCTGCTGCTGGTGGTCGGGCTGTACGCGCTCAACATGTCCTACGGCTACTTCTTCGAATCGCGCTCGAAGCGGCAGTTCGCGCGCATGTTCGGCCAGTACGTGCCGCCCGAACTGGTCGAGGAAATGAGCCGCAACCCCGAGCACTACAGCATGGAAGGTCGCAACGCCGAACTGACCATACTGTTTTCCGACATCCGCGGTTTCACCAGCATTTCGGAAGGGCTGGAACCGAAACAATTGACGCAGCTCATGAACGAATACCTGGGCGCAATGACTTTCGTCATTCAGGATCAGCGCGGTACGCTCGACAAATATATCGGCGACGCGATCATGGCCTTCTGGGGGGCGCCGGTGGACGATCCGGCGCACGCGATCCACGGGGTGACGGCCGCGTTGCAGATGCAGTCAAGACTGGCCGAACTGAACAGTCACCTGACCGCGCGCGGCTGGCCGGAGCTGAGGATAGGCATCGGTGTGAACACCGGCACGGTCACCGTCGGCGACATGGGGTCGCCGGTACGCAAGGCCTATACTGTGATGGGCGACGCGGTCAACCTGGCGTCACGCCTCGAAGGACTGACCAAACAGTATGGCGTGGGCATTCTCGTCGGCGATGAAACGCGGCGCGCCGTCAAGGGCGTCGTGTTCCGCGAGGTGGATCGCGTGCGGGTGAAGGGCAAGGACGAGCCGGTATCGATCTACGAGCCGCTGGCGATGGAAACCGATTTCGATCGTGCGCGGCTGGAAGAGCTGAAGTTGTGGAATCAGGCGCTGCGCCAGTTCAGGAATCAGGAGTGGGATCAGGCCGAACTGACCCTGTTCAACCTGCAGCGCATGGACCCGGGGTGCGTGCTGTACGGCTCCTACGCGGAGCAGATCGGACACTATCGCCGTTCGCCGCCCGGCAAGGGCTGGGACGGCGTGCGTACCTTTGACACGAAGTAGGCGGACGAAAACGGACTTACGCGCGGGAAACAGATGAGGATACGGGTGCTCGGTTGCAGTGGTGGCATAGGCGGTGCGCATTTGCGCACCACGTCGCTGCTTGTCGACGACGATATCCTGATCGACGCCGGAACGGGTGTGGGCGATCTGTCGATCGCCGAACTGGCACGCATCGACCATGTCTTCGTCACCCACAGCCACCTCGATCACATTGCCTGCCTGCCGCTGATGGTCGATACGGTGGGCGAACTGCGTTCGCGCCCGCTGACCGTATGGACCACCGCGCCGACGCTGGAGGTGTTGCGGCGGCACATCTTCAACTGGTCGATCTGGCCCGATTTCACCGAAATTCCATCGGTCGAGCGGCCGTTCATGACTTTCCGTGAGCTGCGTGTCGGCGACGAGATCGACATGGGCAGCCGGGCGATCCGTGTGCTGCCGGCCCAGCACACGGTGCCGGCGGTCGGCTACGCGGTGCGTTCATCCGGCGGCACGCTGGCCTTTTCCGGCGACACCACCGTGTGCGACGAATTCTGGGACGCCGTCAACGCCTTGCCCGATCTGCGCTACCTGATCATCGAAACCGCCTTTCCCGACCGCGATCGCCAGCTTGCGGTGATGTCCCGCCACCTGTGCCCGGACATGCTTTCGGGGGAGCTGGAGAAGCTGCGCCACCCGGCCGATATCTACATCACCCATCTGAAACCAAGCCAGATGGACATGACCATGCGTGAGATTGCCGACACGCTCGGCTCGCGCAAGCCGCACATGTTGCGCAACAATCATGTTTTCGACTTCTGACCATTCGGCGCGCGACAGGACGGCCGCGCGGGTCAGCGGTGACGGGGTGAACAAATGAGTGCAGTGCTACCGCCGGCGAGCGATCTGGGCGCGATGAGCGATGTGTCGAGCCGGCTGGCGTTCTTCAAGAACCTGCAGGGCGTGACGACCAAGATTCACGCCACCACCAACATCGACGAAATCATGCTTGAACTGTCGCAGGAAATTTCTGCGCTGTTCAACGCCGATCGCCTGACCATCTACGTGCTGGGCGACGACCGGTCGACCATCGTGTCCAAGGTCAAGACCGGTCTGAATTCGTTCAAGGATCTGCGCCTGCCGCTGACCGAGCAGTCGATCGCCGGCTTCGTCGGCATGAGCCGCAAGCTGCTCAACATCCGCGACGTCTACGACGAGGCCGAGCTGAGGTCGCATTCGTCCAGCCTGAAGTTCCTCGACGGCGTGGACAAAAAGACCGGCTACCGCACCAAGCAGATGCTGGTCGCGCCGATTCTCGACCCGGAGAAGAAGGATCTGCTGGGCGTGGTCCAGTTGATCAACAACAAGTCCGGCCAGCCCTTCTCGGCGCTGGCCGAAGAAGGCCTGCTGAGCATGGCGCACACGCTGGCAGTGGCTTTCCAGCAACGCAGCAAGCCGACGCACGTGGTCAAGTCGAAGTACGACTATCTGGTCGTCGATGGCGTCATGTCGCCGCAGGAGTTCGACCTCGCCTCGCGCGCGGCGCGGCGCAAGGGCGTCGATGTCGAGGACGTGCTGGTACGCGATTTCCAGGTCAAGCAGCAGGCGATCGGTGCCTCGCTGTCGAAATTCTTCGGCGTCGCCTACGAGCCGTTCAAGCCCGAGCGAGTAAAACCCTTCGACCTGATCAGGAACCTGAAGCGCGAGTACCTCGAAGAGCAGCAATGGGTGCCAGTGGAAGATTCCAGCGAGGGCATCGTCGTCGTTGCGCTCGACCCGGAGAAGGTGAAGGGGGCGCGCGTCGTCAACAACATCTTCCCGAAGGCCAAGCTGGTCTTCCGCGTCACCACCACGAAGGAATTCGTGCAGACGCTGGATCAGTTCTATGGCTCGACGATGGACGACACCAGCGTCGGCGATCTGCTGTCCGACATGCTGGAAGAGGACGAGGTGCATGACGCCGGGGGCGACGACGTCACGGCCGCTGCCGACAACGAATTGGTCCGGCTGGTAAACAAGATCATCATCGACGCCTACCAGCAGGGCGCATCCGACATCCACATCGAACCCCGCCCGGGCAAGGACAAGACCCAGGTGCGTTTCCGCAAGGACGGCACCTTGCATCCCTACATCGAGGTGCCGGCCAGCTACCGCAGCGCGCTGGTCACCCGCCTGAAGATCATGTGCGACCTCGACATTTCCGAGCGCCGCAAGCCGCAGGACGGCAAGATCAAGTTCCGCAAGTTCGGCCCGCTGGACATCGAACTGCGAGTGGCCACGATACCGTCGGCCGGCGGCGTCGAGGACGTGGTGATGCGTATCCTCGCCGCCGGCGAGCCGATACCGATCGACAAGCTGGGCGTACTGCCGCACAACCTGTCGCGACTGAAGGAAGCGGTGAGCAAGCCCTACGGCCTGTTCTTCGTATGCGGTCCGACCGGCTCCGGTAAGACGACTACGCTGCATTCCATCCTCAGCCACATCAACACGCCGGAAACCAAGATCTGGACCGCCGAGGATCCGGTCGAAATAACGCAGAAGGGCCTGCGTCAGGTACAGATCAACAAGAAGGCGGGGCTCGATTTCGCCGCCATCATGCGCGCGTTCCTGCGCGCCGATCCGGACGTGATCATGGTCGGTGAAATGCGCGACAAGGAAACCGTGGCCATCGGCATCGAAGCGTCGCTGACCGGTCACCTCGTGTTCTCGACGCTGCATACCAACAGCGCGCCGGAATCCATCGTCCGCCTGCTCGACATGGGCATGGACCCGTTCAACTTCGCCGATGCGCTGCTCGGCGTCCTGGCCCAGCGGCTGGCCAAGCGTCTGTGTCCGAAGTGCAAGGAGGCCTATCACCCGGACGCCGCCGAAATGAAGCACTTCCTCGAAGAGTACTGCGAGGAGTTGCGCAATACCGCCGACTTCAAGGTCGACGCCGAAGGGGCGATGGATCGCGTGTTGAAGGACTGGATCAAGGCCTACGCCGACGACAAGGGGCGCTTCACGCTGTATCGGCCGAAGGGCTGCCCGGACTGCAGCAATACCGGCTACCGCGGCCGGCTGGGCCTGCACGAACTGATGCTCGGCACCGACCGCATCAAGAAGAACATCCAGGAACGCGAACGCGTCGCCACCATGCTCGCCACGGCACTGGAAGAGGGCATGCGTACGCTGAAGATGGACGGCATGGAAAAGGTGCTGTCCGGGCTGACCGACATGAAGCAGGTCCGCGCGGTCTGCATCAAGTAGCGCGCCGCGGCACATGGACAAGTTCGACGACCTGCTGAGGCGCTTCGAGGATCTCAACGAGATCGGCGCCGCACTGTCGAACGAACGCAATATCGAAGCGCTGCTCGAAAAGATACTGCTCGCCGCCAAGGCCATCACCCATGCCGACGGTGGCACGCTCTACCGCACCGACGAAAGTGGCGAGCATCTGCGCTTTGAAATCATGCGCACCGACTCGATCGGCATCGCGATGGGCGGCACCAGCGGCAAGCGGATCGTGTTCCCGCCGCTGCCCCTGCATCTGCCGGGCGGCCAGCCGAATCTGTCCATGGTCGCCGCCTACTGCGCGCTGAACCGCTGTACCGTCAATATCGCCGACGCCTACGCGGCCGAGGGCTTCGACTTCTCGGGCACGCGCGCTTTCGATGCCCGCACCGGCTACCGTTCGACCAGCTTCCTGACCGTGCCGATGATGAACCACGAAGGTCGGGTCATCGGTGTGCTGCAACTGATCAACGCGGTCGATCCGGTGAGCGGCGTAGTCGGCGTGTTTTCCGATTCCGACCGCCGGCTGGCCGAGTCGCTCGCGTCGCAGGCGGCCATCGCGCTGACCAACCGGCAGCTGGTGAGCCAGCTCGAAGCGCTGTTCGAATCCTTCATCACGTTGATCAACAATGCGATCGACGAAAAATCGCCCTACACCGGTGGCCACTGCCAGCGTGTGCCGACGCTGACCATGATGCTGGCCGAGGCGGTCAACGACACGACCGAAGGCCCGCTGGCCGACTTCACGATGACCGACGCCGACCGCTACGAGCTGAAGATCGCCGGCCTGCTGCACGACTGCGGCAAGGTGACCACGCCGGTGCACGTGGTCGACAAGGCGACCAAGCTGCAGACCATATTCGACCGCATCCAGCTGGTCGACGCGCGCTTCGAACTGATACGGCGCGACATCGAACTCGCCACCCTGCGCCGGCAACTGGCGCTCGGGCCCGACCCGACGCCTGCCATGCGGGAATGGGTCGAGCGCGACGGTACCGATCTGCTCAATGAGGTCGAGGGCGACCGCACCTTCCTGCGCCAAGCGAATATCGGCTCGGAGCGCATGAGCGACGCTGACGTCGAGCGGGTGCACGCGATCGCACGGCGCTGGTCGTGGACCGACGCCCACGGCGTCGTCCATCCCTGCCTTAGCGCCGACGAGGTCGAGAACCTGACCATACGCGCCGGCACGCTGACAGGCGCAGAGCGCGAAATCATCAATTACCACATCGTTTCGACGATACGCATGCTCGAATCGCTGCCCTGGCCGCGCCACCTGACCAATGTGCCGGAGTACGCAGGTGGCCATCATGAACGGATGGACGGCAAGGGCTACCCGCGCGGTCTGACCCGCGAGCAGATGAGCGTGCAGGCCCGCGTGATGGGCATCGCCGACATCTTCGAAGCGCTGACCGCCAAGGACAGGCCGTACAAGCGCCCCATGAAGCTGTCCGAAGCGCTGCACATCCTCGGCAAGTTCCGCCTCAACGGCCACATCGATCCCGACCTGTTCGACGTGTTCGTCCGCCAGCAGGTCTATCTGCGCTACGCGGAGACCTATCTCGACCCAGAACAGATCGACGACGTCGATCTCCATGCCATCCCCGGCTACTCCGTGAACTGACGTTTTTTGTCACATGCTGCCGGTGAACGGCAGGACAAAAGCATCTGTGTCGAACTGTGTCGCGGCGTCCGGAACAAAAAATCCTTGTGTTTCAGCGAACTGTAAAAAAGTGCTAAAGCTGGCACCCGCCTTGCTCGATATCACCCTGAGCGCAGTCGCGCCCGTTCCGTTCAATACAGGAGAGAGTGATGAAAAAGGTTCAGCAAGGTTTCACCCTGATCGAACTGATGATCGTGGTCGCGATCATCGGCATTTTGGCGGCGATCGCGCTGCCGCAGTATCAGCAGTACACGACTCGCGCCCGCTTCGCGGACGTGATCAGCCAGACGGAAGCCTACAAGACGGCTGTCGCACTGTGTGCACAAGATAACGCAGGGGTGCTCACCAGCTGCGATCTCGGTTCCCAAGGAATTCCGGGTGCTCCCACTGCTAACGCCAACCTCGCGAGCATTGCCGTAGCTGATGGTGTCATTACTGCAACCGGCACGGCTCGCGTGAATAGCCTCACTTACATTGCAACACCGGATGCGACCAGCAATGGTTCCCTGCGTTGGGCTATCACCGGCACTTGCGTTGCGGCTAACGCCTGCAAGCAATAATCAAGTTTCTCGATCCACATGAAAGGCTGCTCTTTAATAGAGCAGCCTTTATTTTTTGCACGAAGTCTCTTTCCCGAGAGTGCAGGCCACTTCGTGCGATGCGATCGCCTGCGCCTGATCGCCGAGAGCGGCCAAGATGTCGCCGCGCTGGGCATGCAAAACGGCTATGCCCGGTGCCAGGATGATTGCGCTCTCGATATCCGCACGGGCGGCCGGATACTGTTCCATCAGCACATTCGCATGCGCGCGTGCTTCGAGATATTGGTAGTTGAGCGGGTTGAGGGAAATGGCCCTGTTGTAATCTTCAATGGCATTCGAAATGAAATCGCCGCGCTCATAAGCGCGTGCCCGATTGAAATAAATGCGATCCGAACCAATAGGTAGCGAGCTCTGCTTCTCAACCAGCATGGCAGCCTCGTCCCACAGCAGCATCGGGTGAGACATCGACACCAGCTTGTTGGCCGAAAAGGCCGCCAAGGCGAGTGCAATGACTGATGCCAGGATGACTGCTGTTGTTTCCCTGAGGGCGGCCAACAGCAGTGCGAGCCATAGCGTCAACGGCCCCATCCAAAGATAGCTTCGATACAGGACAAATATTTCCTGAATGCGGAGCGCGGCGATCTCTGTGCCGAACATGATCCAGGGTGCAAGCAGACCGATTCCTATCAGACTCCACGTACGTCCTTTCAACAGCGCGATCAGTCCGATTGCGCCCCAGCTAAAGAACGCGAGCAACGCGAGCAAGGCGTGCCAGGATGTTGCCGAGGTGGCGAAGTGCTCTCGCATATCGATCGACATGCGAGACCCATCCGGTAAGGCCCAAAGCGCGAGGTACTTGAAGAACAGACCTAACTGGGTGATTACGCTCAAAAGGTGAGCGTTTGCTGCCGACGCGTCGCCGACGGCCTGATCGATGAGAGTCGATGCGCCCAGTTCATAAGGGGTGCCGATCAGACGTGCTGCAAACGCCACCAGTAGCAGAGAGAGCAGAAACTGCCCGCCAAGAATGATCAGGATGCTTCCCCACTGAGGGCGAGGCTTCAGTGCGGAACGCATATGAACAATGAGAAGGCACACGTTCAGAGCTGGTGCCATGACGCAGTGCTCTTTCGACCATGCCGCAAGTGCAAATGCCGGAAGCGACGCCCACAGTGCGATCCGGTTTCCCTTGAGGCCTGCCCAGAACAGTGTCCACGAGCACAGACAGAAGAAGGTTGCTAGCAGCGTCGTGCGCTGAATAAGATAGCCGGCAGCGAAGACTGCGGCCGGATGAAGCACGAATATGATTGCCGCAAATACTGCCGAGCGCCGGATGCTCTCCTGATCAAGGCGAGGTGGCCCTAGATCACGTAGCAGGCACGACAGGAATTTGTACAGCGCAAGGCCAGACATTGCGTGGACGACGAGGTTGCCAGCGCGTTGCCAGAAGATGGCATCGCCCAACCATACGAATGTCAGACCGTGCGAGAAATAGGACAGCCAGCGCGGCTTGAACTGCAGACCAAGCTCGACGTAATGCGCCGGATTGCCCGCCATGAAGAAGTACTGGTCGTCAAATACAAGCGGGTTATGGATGAAGGGAAAGTAGAGAAGCAGCGCCGCCAGTGGAATGAGCAAGGGCAGCAATCTGCTTGTTTTGCTCACCGTGATCGTCTTTGACATGGAGGCGTCGGAGAGGCTGGTCGTGGAGAGCAGGATCATAGCCTCAAGGCTCGTTACAGAGGTCCGCTCCAACGCATGCTCTCAGCACCGTCTGCGTCTCTCCGTCGCGTACCCGATTGGTGAACCACCATATCGCCCCTTTCTTCACAGACCACTCAGCCTCCTCACCCGACAGCAACAATGCCGCCACCCGCCCCAACGTCGGCTGATGCCCCACCACCAGTACTGCACCGCTGCCGGTCGGCCATTCGGTGGCGGCGATCAGATCGGCGACCGACGCGTCGGTGCTCAGCAGTCGTGAGGTTTCGAAATCCAGTTCCAGTGCCTGCGCCGTCTGCTGGCAACGGGTGGCCGGGCTGACCAGGATGCGAGTGTTCTTCGGCAGGCGGGGTTTCAGCCAGGCGGCCATCTGCTTGGCCTGCTTCTCGCCGCGCGCGGAGAGCTTGCGGCTGGCGTCGGGTACGGTGTCGAGCGCTTCGGCGTGACGCCACAGGATCAGTTCCATCGATGTCTCCTCGTGTTCTTGTGGGGCGCGCGCAGTGTGGTGAGGTGACGTGACGGATGCATGACACGGCGCCCCGGATTCAGCGCGGGCGGGGCGTGCGCTCCAGGCGCTTGAGCAGCTTCGGCGCCTCGTCGACGATCTTTCGGTAGCGCGGCATGTGATGAGCAGCGATCTGCGCGACCGCAGCGAGCCGCGCCGGGTCGCTGCTGGCGGCGGCCAGCAGGCGCGGGCCGGCCTGGCTGAGATCGTTGATGAAGCCCAGTTGCTCCTGTGCGGCCGCCAGCGTCTCGAGCGCGCGCCGGGCGCGATTGGCGTGCAGCAGCGGCAGGTTGAATTCGAGCGCGTAGCGCAGCCGCTTCACGTCGATGCGCAGCGCGTGCAGCGCGGCGATGTCGCCCGATCTCGCCAGACGGGCGGCGGCAATCATGCGGGTATGGGCGCGCGCAAGGCGCTTTCTGGCGAGGGCGGCCAGCGTCGGCGCATCCTGCCGTTCGTTGAGCCGGTGCAGCGCGTCGAGTAGCGCGATCATCAGTCGCGCCTGCCGGCCGTCCTGCAAGGCACGGATGACGCGCTCGCGCACTTCGCTGCGAATGGCATGCAGCGTGCGGGCGAGCTCGTTCAGCTCTGGCGTGGCTGTCGTGCCGAGCAGCGGCGCCACCAATTCGGACTGCAGTACGTCGCGGTCGCGCAACTCGCCCAGTTCGCCCGCCAGCGCACGCAGGTGCTGCGCGAGATCGTCGGCGCTGCCCTCCGGCAATGCGGGTGCGAATACACGTAGTGCGCTGCGCAGCCGGCGCAGCGCGACGCGCATCTGGTGGATGAATTCCGGCGCATCGCTGTGCAGCGCGCCGTGTTCGTTCGCCTGGTAGTGGGCGATGCAGTCCAGCGCGACGGCGCGGAAGGCGTCCGCGGCGGAGCCTTCCGGGTCTATCGGCGAACGGCCGGCGCGCACCGGCTCGAGGGCGGCGCCGGTCATCAGGTCATAGCCACGTTGCGCCTTGCTGCGCGACTCGGCGCGCAGCGGCAGCGTTGCTGCAAGGCGGCCGGCGAAATCGAGCAGGGTGTCGACCGGAGCACCGGCCAGTTCGAGTTCGAGTTCGGAAATGGTTTCGCGGCGCTCGCCGGCGATGATGTGACCGCGATCGGCCATCAGCAGCAGTTCACCGCCGCCAGCGCGGAAGCGCCATTCGCGCCGTTCGAAGGTGGTGTCGAACACGGTGACGAGCACGCCGCGGTCGCGCAGCGTTTCGAGTTCCGTCCGCAGTGCGGGGTCGTCGATGGCCGAGAAATCGAAGTGCCCGCTGAAGGGCTGTTCCCATTCCGGGCGCGAGGACAGGCCGGCGCGCGATGCGCTGGCGCATTTCACCGTCTGCAGCCAGCGCCGCCCAGCGCGACGCAGGCGCAGCGCGACGCGCTGGCGCCGCAGTGCGAGATCGGGGGTGTCGAAATAGAGGTTGCGCAGCGTCTGCGTGTGCGGTTGCGCGATTGCTTCGCGCAGCAGCGGGTGGCGGGAGAATGCGCGCCAGCCGGCGTCGGCCATCGCCAGTTTGAGTTCGATTTCCTGGGCCATCGTTTCCGTGCCTGAGCGGGGTCCTGTGCCCGCGACCGGGCCGATGGTAGAACGAAAGCGGTGTTCTTCGTCACCTCGACCCGGCTGCACGTCGAGGTGCTGGCGATTCCAGCCCCGCCTTGCTCCGAGCGGCGCCTGTGCCGACCGGCTTCAGTCGGCCGTCCAGTGCCCTGACTTGCCGCCGGCCTTCTCCAGCAGACGGATGTCGCCGATGCGCATGCCGCGGTCGACCGCCTTGCACATATCGTAGATGGTGAGCAGTGCGACGCTGGCGGCGGTCAGCGCTTCCATCTCGACGCCGGTCTGGCCGGTGGTGCGGGCGGTGACTTCGCACAGTACCCGGCTCGTCGCCTCGTCAAGCGTGAACTCGACGCTCACCTTGGTCAGGGCGATCGGATGGCACAGCGGGATCAGATCGGAGGTGCGCTTCGATGCCTGGATGCCGGCGATGCGCGCGACACCGAGCACATCGCCCTTTTTTGCATTGCCGTCGCGTACCAGCGCGAAGGTGGCCGGCTGCATCGTGATCGAGCCAGCAGCACGCGCCACGCGCGCGGTGTGCGCCTTGTCGCCGACGTCGACCATGTGGGCCTGGCCCTGGGCGTCGAAATGGGTCAGCGGAGACTGCGGGGTCTGGGAGTCGTCGGCGCTCATCGTGTCATTGCGGACGGGTGGGGTGGGGGGATGTTCAACTCGAGCCAGTAGCGGGCGAGCAGGGTGAGCGTTTCGGAAAAACTGACGAAATCAAGCGACTTGCGCACGAAGCTGTTGGCGCCGAGTTGCGCGGCGGTGCGGATATCGCGCTGCTGCGACGATGCCGACACCATGACCACCGGCAGCACGTGCGTCTGCGGGTCGGCCCGCACCTGTCGCAGCACCTCAAGCCCGTCGATGCGCGGCAGCGTCAGATCCAGCATCACCAGCGCGGGCTGGTAACGTGTGTCGCGCCCGACGAAGGCTCCGCGCCCGAACAGATAGTCCAGTCCTTCCTCACCGGAGGCGGCGATCTGGATCTGCTCGCTCGGCACGATGTTACGCAGCGCCGTGGTGATGAGCTTCACGTCTTCGGGTACATCTTCAATCAGCAGCAGGGCGTGCGAACCAACCGGAATCGACGACATCGGAGACGTAGGCGTTGAGTGGTGAGAGGACCGGCCAGGCCGGCTACCATGTCGGTCGTCGCGCAGCGCCGGCCGGACCTTCTGTGCTGCCGTTCTTGTTGCGCCGCCTCTGTTTGCGGGGCAACGTCACACGCGGTAACGGATCGCTGACGAATGCTCACCTGCTGCCGAACGACCGTTCACGCCTGCCCGTTATCATAGCATCGCCATGAGTCACTTCCTGTCCTCCCGCCGGCTGCGCAAGGCGGTCGCCGTGCTGCTTCTGCTGCCGCTTGCCGCGCCAGCCAATACGTTGCCCGATCTGGGCGACGTCGCCCAGGCTGATCTGCCGCCGTCGCTCGAACGTCGCATCGGCGAATCGCTGTGGCGCGACATGCGGGTGCGCGAGCGCAGCTACATCAACGATCCGGAGATCAACGGCTACCTGAACCAGCTGGCCGACCGACTGGTGTCCAAGTTGCCGGATTCGACACAGAGCTTCGAACTGTTCGCGCTCCGCGACCCGACGCTGAACGCCTTCGCCTGGCCCGGCGGTTTCATCGGCGTGCATACGGGCCTCATCGTCGCCGCGCAGAGCGAATCCGAACTTGCTTCGGTGATCGCGCACGAAATTTCGCACGTGACGCAGCGGCACATCGCACGGCTGTACTCGAAGCGTGGCGAAATGAGCGTCATCGCGATCGCCTCGCTCATCATCGCGGCGCTTGCCGCGCGCGGAAATTCGCAGGCGGCGCAGGCGGCACTGGTCGGTGGTCAGGCGGCGAACATCGCTACGCAACTCTCCTACACCCGCGACTTCGAACGCGAAGCGGACCGTATCGGCATCCAGATGCTGGACGGCGCCGGCTTCGACACGCGCGGCATGGCGGCCTTCTTCGAGCGCATGCAGCGCTCGGTGCGCTTCTACGAAGCGAATTCGCCGGCCTATTTGCGCACCCACCCGCTGACTACCGAGCGTATCGCCGACGCGGCCGCGCGCATCCAGCAGACCGCCTACCGCCAGGTGCCGGACAGCACCGATTTCCTGCTGGTGCGCGCCAAGCTGCGTGCCTACGACGGCGATGCGCGTGAGGCGGTGACCGAATTCGAGAGCCGGCTGCGCGACGTCCAGGGCAACGCGCGCGTCGCCGCGCGCTTCGGTCTGGCGCACGCGGCACTGCGCTTGCGCGACTTCAAGCGCGCGCAGCAGGAACTCGACGGCCTGCGCGCCGACGGCTTTGCGTCCCCGATGCTCGACAACCTGGGCGGGCGCATCAGCCTGGACGCCGGGCGTCCGGCCGAGGCGGTCGAGCGCTTCCGTGACGGACTGAGCCGATCCGCGCGTTCGCGCGCGCTGCTGTATGGACTGATCGAGGCGCTGCTGGCCGACAATCGTCCGGACGAGGCGCTGACGGTCGTCAATGGCGAGGTGTCCGTCACTACCCAGGACCCACAGCTCTACCAGTACCAGGCGCGGACCTATGCGCTGCTCGGCAAGCGCCTGGCGCAGCACCGTTCGCAGGCCGAGGCCTATGTGCTGAATGGGCAGTATCAGGCCGCCATCGAACAGCTCGAACTGGCCCAGCGCGCTGCCGACGGGGATTTCTACCAGCAGTCTGCGGTCGATGCGCGGCTGCGCGAACTGCGCGAGCGGCTCGCCGAGCAGCGGCGCGACGGCATGTAGGCGGCCAGGCGGATGACGACCGGGCGCCCGGACTCGAAGCCGTGGCGTTGATCACCGCCGCGACAGCGGGTATAAACGCCGCTCCAAGCACGGGGTGAAACATGGAATTCGACAAGGAACTGGATGCGCGTGGCCTGAACTGTCCGCTGCCCATCCTGCGCACCAAGAAAGCGCTGTCTGAACTGAGCAGCGGTCAGGTGCTGCGCGTGGTGGCGACCGATCCGGGCGCAGTGCGCGATTTCGAGGCGTTCGCGCGGCAGACGGGCAACACCCTGCTCGACAGCGGCGAAGCGAACAAGGAATTCTTCTTCCTGCTGCGACGCAAGTAAGCGCAGCGGCCGGCGCCAGAATAACGGGGGGAAACATGATCCGTCTTTTCCAGTTTCCCCCGGCGATGGGCCTGCCCAATGCGAGCGGCTTCTGCCTGAAGCTCGAAACCTGGCTGCGCATGGCCGGGCTGCCCTACGAGAACGTCTACACGATGAATCTGGGCAAGGCGCCCAAAGGCAAGCTGCCGCACATCATCGACGACGATGGCACCGTGCTCGCAGACAGCGGGCTCATCATCGATCACCTGAAACGGCGCCACGGTGTGGCGCTGGACGACCACCTCGACCGCAACCAGCGCGCGCAATCGCTGATGCTCCAGCGCACGCTGGAGGAACACGCCTACTGGTGCGTGCTCCATTTCCGCTGGGCCGACGACCGTTACTGGCCGGCCACGCGCGACGCCTTTTTCGGTGGCATGGGGGCGCCGTACAAGTGGTTCGTGCCGGCGCTCGCGCGCGGCGGCATGGTGAAGCAGGTGAAGGCGGCGGGTGTCGGCCGGCATACCGCCGACGAAATCACCGAAATGGGCATGCGCGACATCGACGCCGTCGCCACCGTGCTCGGCGACAAACCTTTCGTGTTCGGCGAGCCCTCCAGCATCGACGCGACCGCCTACGGCATGTTGGCGAACGTCGTATTCGTCGATGTGGACATTCCGTTCAAGCGGCTGATCGAGCGCGACTATCCGTCCATCGTGCACTACTGCGAGCGGATGAGGGAGGTTTATTGGAGGGGCTAGGGGTCAGGGACTGGGGACTAGAAAAGTTTCCGGGCGGCTTCGCCGCCCGCAATCCGCTAGCCCCAAACCCCTAGCCCCCAGCCCCTCGCGTCACACCAACCGCCCCAGCTGCTCTTCCAGCTTGACCAGCAGATCGCCGAAATCGGCGAGGCGCTTGCGCTCCTGATCGACCACGGCGGCCGGGGCGCGGCCGACGAAGCTCTCGTTGCCGAGCTTGGCTTCGCATTTCGCGATCTCGCCCTTGACGCGGGCAATCTCCTTGCCGACGCGTTCGCGTTCAGCGGCGACGTCGATCTCGATCTTCAGCATCAGACGGAAATCGCCCACCACCTGCACCGGCGCCGGCGAATCGGGCAGCGCATCGCCCACCGCCTGCACTTCGCTGAGCTTGGCGAGCGCGGCCAGGTAGGGCGCATAGCCACGGATCGCCTCGGTTTTGCCGGCGGCCAGCAGCGGCACCTTGGTCGCCGGCGACACGCCCATTTCGCCACGCAGGCTGCGGCAGGCGTCGATCATGGTCTTCAGTTCCGCCACCCAGGCGTCGGCGGTCGCGTCGATGCGGCTCAGATTGGCCTGCGGGTAGCGCACCAGCTGGATTGACTCGCCGTCCTTGCGATCGGCCAGCGGGGCCACCGTCTGCCACAGCTCTTCGGTGATGAAGGGAATGAGCGGGTGAGCCAGACGCAGCACGGTTTCGAGCACGCGTAGCAGCGTGCGACGGGTGGCGCGCTGCTGGGCCGGTGTGCCGTTCTGGATCTGCACCTTGGCCAGTTCAAGATACCAGTCGCAGTACTCGTCCCAGACGAAACGGTAGATCGCCTGCGCCACCAGGTCGAAGCGGTAGTCGCCGAACTGCTTCTCGACTTCGGCCTCGACCCGCTGCAGCTCGCTGACGATCCACAGGTCGGGCGCCTGGAAGTGCAGCGGGCCGTCCGGGCCGCAGTCTTCGTTGCACGGCGCCATGCCGCAGTCCTGGCCTTCGCAGTTCATCAGCACGAAGCGGGTGGCGTTCCACAGCTTGTTGCAGAAGTTGCGGTAGCCCTCGCAGCGCTGCATGTCGAACTTGATGTCGCGGCCGGGGCTGGCGAGCGAGGCGAAGGTGAAGCGCAGCGCGTCGGTGCCGAAGGCGGGGATGCCGTCCGGAAACTCCTTGCGCGTGCGCTTCTCGATCTGCTCCGCCTGCTTTGGATTCATCAGTCCGGTGGTGCGCTTCTTCACCAACTCGTCGAGTGCGATGCCGTCGATCAGGTCGATCGGGTCCAGCACGTTGCCCTTGGACTTCGACATTTTCTGGCCTTCCGCGTCGCGGATCAGGCCGTGCACATAGACGTCGCGGAACGGAATCCGGCCGGTGATGTGGGTGGTCATCATGACCATGCGTGCCACCCAGAAGAAGATGATGTCGAAACCGGTCACCAGCACCGACGACGGCAGGTAGAGGTCGAGTGCCGGATTGCTCTTCTCCGGGTTGCCCGGCTCCCAGTCCGGTGTCCAGTCCAGCGTCGAGAAGGGCCACAGCGCCGACGAATACCAGGTGTCGAGCACGTCCTCGTCGCGCTTGAGCAGCGGCAGGTTTTCCTTGATCGCGTAGTTGCGGCCGACCTCGGGCAGCGTGTCGCCGGACATTTCGCGCGCCATTGCGGTGGCGACGGCGAGGCGCTTCAGGTCCGGGTTCGATTGCGCGAGGTGCTCGAAATACTTCTGGTAGGCCTCGGCCTCGGAATGCGCGACGAACACGTTGCCCTGCTCGTCATACCAGGCCGGAATCTGGTGGCCCCACCACAGCTGGCGCGAGATGCACCAGTCCTGGATGTTGTTCAGCCACTGGTTGTAGGTGTTCACCCAGTTTTCCGGGTGGAAGCGGATCTCGCCGTTCGCCACCACGTCGAGTGCCTTCTGCGTGATGCTCTTGCCGTCCTTGCCCGGCTTGCTCATCGCGACGAACCACTGGTCGGTCAGCATGGGCTCGATCACGGCATTGGTGCGGTCGCCGCGCGGCACTTTCAGCGTGTGCTTGTCGGTCTTCTCCAGCAGGCCGGCTGCTTCGAGGTCGGCGACGATGGCCTTGCGCGCGGCAAAGCGGTCGAGGCCGCGATATTTCTCCGGCGCGTTGTCGTTGATCTTCGCATCCAGCGTCAGGATGGAAATCATGGTGAGACCATGACGCTGGCCGACCGCGTAGTCGTTGAAATCGTGCGCCGGGGTCACCTTGACCACGCCGGTGCCGAATTCGCGATCGACGTAGCTGTCGGCGATGACCGGAATCTCCCGGTCGGTCAGGGGCAGCTTCACGGTCTTGCCGATCAGCGCGCTGTAGCGTTCGTCCTCCGGATGCACCATGACGGCGACGTCGCCCAGCATGGTTTCGGGACGGGTCGTGGCCACGGTCAGATGCCCGGAACCATCGGCCAGCGGATAGCGGATGTGCCACAGCGAACCGGCTTCCTCTTCCTGCACCACTTCGAGGTCGGACACCGCGGTGCCCAGCACCGGGTCCCAGTTCACGAGGCGCTTGCCGCGGTAGATCAGACCTTCTTCATGCAGGCGGACGAAGGTTTCGGTGACGATCCTCGACAGGCCTTCGTCCATCGTGAAGCGTTCGCGCGTCCAGTCGGGCGAGGTGCCCAGACGGCGCATCTGGCGCGTGATGGTCGAGCCGGAAAATTCCTTCCACTCCCACACCTTCTTCACGAACGCCTCGCGGCCGAGGTCGTGGCGCGAAATGCCCTGGGCGTCGAGTTGGCGCTCGACCACGATCTGGGTCGCGATGCCCGCGTGGTCGGTGCCCGGCTGCCACAGCGTGTTGTCGCCGCGCATGCGGTGGTAGCGCGTGAGCGCATCCATCAGGGTCTGGTTGAAACCGTGGCCCATGTGCAGCGTGCCGGTGACGTTCGGCGGCGGCAGCAGGATGCAGAAGTTGGGCTTGTTCGGGGTGTCGGTGTCCAGGCCGGCAGCGAAATAGCCGCGCGATTCCCACTCGGGGTACCAGCGGCGTTCGATGTCGGCCGGTTCGAAGCTCTTGGCCAGCGTCATGACGGGTCTGCGTGGATGCAAACCCGCGATTATAGGGGCTGGTCGGGCTGGTCCGATGGTTCGACCGTGGCGTTGAGCACGGCCTGGCTGCGGTTTTCGATGTCGGCGGCGATGGATTCGCGCAGATCGAGCACCGCCTGTTCGCGGATGCGGGTCGTTGCGCTCTGCAGTGCGGCACCCAGCGCCGCTTCGATCGCCACCTGCATTTCGATGCTGACCAGGGTGGGCAGGGCGGTGGCGCACCAGTCGTCGATGCGGCTCTGGATCAGTGCGGGCAGGTCGGAAAACTGCCGCGAAAGCGCGTCGGAGGTCGTCTGCTGCAGACGTTCCCGGACTTCGGTGCCGACCGAGCGCGCAACCTCTCCGGTGACGCGTTCGGTCACTTCCGCGGTGACCCGTTCGGTGACCTCGGCCGTTACGCGCTCCGTGACCTCCGCAGTCACCGCAGCAGTGATTTCTGCGCTGCGGTCCTCGGGTTCCGGCACCAGGGTGTCGAGATCCACTTCCTCGGTCAGCAGCGGGATGCCGTCGTCCACCACGGCCGGGGCGACCCGGCCGGCAACGAAGGTGCGGCTGCGCCGCATCAGCGAATCGGCTCGGCCGATCAGGTCGTCGCTCATGCTTCAGCCTTTCGTGTCTGCATGTCGAATCCGCCCTGCCGGTAGCGCACGAAGCGCGTGCGCGCCGGGTCGCGGTCGGCAGGGTCCTGACTGACGATCTCGACGATGTGCGCGCGCTGCTCGAAGCCGGCTGGCACGTCGTGCGACATATTGAGCAGTACCGCGTCGGCCGGGGCCGACGCCGGATCGCGGCCGATGCGCACCGGCGTCGCGTCGCTCAGCGGGTGGCCGTCGCGCACATGCGGGATGAAGGCCAGCGGCTCGAACACCCACAGCATCTGATCGAGCCGCGCGGCCAGCGCGTCGTTGTCGCAATGTATCCACACGCGACGCCCGGCGGCATGCCACTGCGCCACCAGCGCGCAGGCGTGGCGCAGCTTGTCGGGCGCGTCGTGGTGGAATTCGGCGACCGCCATGCGTGCCTCAGAGCTTGCCGGCGCGTTCGAGCAGGAAGTGGGTCAGCAGCGGTACCGGACGACCGGTGCCGCCTTTTTCCTTGCCGCTCTTCCAGGCGGTACCGGCGATGTCCAGATGCGCCCACTTGAACTTCTTCGCAAAACGGGCAAGGAAGCAGGCGGCGGTGATCGACCCGGCGGGGCGGCCACCGATATTGCCCATGTCGGCGAAGTTGCTCTTCAGCTGCTCCTGATAATCCTCCCAGATCGGCAGGCGCCAGGCGCGGTCCCAGGCGGTCTGGCCGGCGGCCAGCAGTTCGTCGGCCAGCGCGTCGTCGTTGGCCATCAGGCCGCTGGTGACGTGGCCCAGCGCGATGATGCAGGCGCCGGTCAGCGTCGCGATATCGATGACGCAGGCAGGCTCGTAGCGCTCGGCGTAGGTCAGCGCGTCGCACAGGATGAGCCGGCCTTCGGCGTCGGTATTCAGGATTTCTATGGTCTGGCCGGACATCGACTTGACCACGTCACCGGGCCGCGTGGCTGCGCCGCCCGGCATGTTCTCGGTGGTCGGGATGAGGCCGATCACGTTCAGTGGCAGCTTCATCGCGGCCAGCGCCTGGAAGGCGCCGAGCACGCTGGCGGCGCCGCACATGTCGTACTTCATCTCGTCCATGCCTTCGCCCGGCTTCAGCGAAATGCCGCCGGTGTCGAAGGTGATGCCCTTGCCGACGAGCACGATGGGCGCCTCGTTCTTCTTGCCGGCGCGGTACTCCATCACGATGAACTTGGGCGGCTGGCGCGAGCCGGCAGCGACCGACAGGAATGAACCCATGCCCAGCTTCTGAATGTCGGCGCGGTCGAGCACGGTGACCGCGATGTCCGACTTCTTGCCCAGTTCGAGCGCCTGTTCGGCGAGATAGGTCGGCGTGCAGACGTTGGGCGGCAGGTTGCCGAGCGTCTTGGCGAGTGCCATGCCGTGGCCGATTGCCTCGCCTTGGGCCAGTGCTTCGGCAGCGGCTGATGCCGCGGTTTTCTTGGGCAGCGTGAAGCCGAGTGCGGCCAGTGCGCGCGATTCGTCCTTCTTGTTGCGGGCGTGCGTGTCGTAGCGGTAGAGCACGTCGAGTGCAACGATCGCCGCCTGGCGCAGCGCACCGGCCGTGCCGACCTTCCGCGGGGCGACTTCGGCCAGCGTGCTCACTGCGTCGCTGGCGCCGGTGTCGCGCAGCGCACGCACGCTGGCGGCAACCGCGTCGCGGTATTCCTTGAGACCGAATTCCTTTTCCTTGCCGAGGCCGACCAGCAGCACGCGTTCGGCAGCGATGCCCGGCAGCTTGTGCAGCAGCAGCGTGCTGCCGGACTTGCCGTCCATGTCGCCGCTGCCGAGGATGTCGGCGATGCGGCCCTTGCTGGCGGCGTCGAGAGCCGCGGCTGCCGCGCCCGGTTTGCGCGACTCGAACACACCCACGACCAGGGCGCCGGTGCGCAGTTTCTCGGGGCTGCCGCTCTTTATGCTAAATTCCACCCGCTTCTCCTCTATCAGTTCGCGCTGCTTCAAGTCGTCCGATTATCGGCGTGAAGCCGCGCGCGAGTCAAAAAAGAACGGCCTGACGCGCTTTTGCGCGAAGGCGTTCCGCACGGAGCCCCAGGCTTGATCTTCCAGCGCGCCGCCCTGCGCGAATTCGCCAGTACTGCCTTGACGGTGTTCGTCGCGCTGTTCGCGATCGTGCTGTCCACCCAGCTCGTGCGCCTGCTCGGACAGGCGGCCGGCGGGAAAGTGGCATCGGAAGCGGTGATGGCGCTGCTCGGCTTCGGCGCGCTGCGCTATCTGGGCGTGATCCTGTCGCTGACGCTGTTCATATCGGTGTTGCTGGCGATGTCCCGCAGCTGGCGGGATTCGGAAATGGTGGTGTGGTTCGCCACCGGTCTGCCCCTGTCCGCCTGGGTGCGGCCGGTGCTGCTGTTCGCGCTGCCGATGGTGATCGCGGTCGGGGTGCTGTCGCTGTATCTGGCACCGTGGTCGCAGGTGAAAAGTGCCGAATTCCGCACCCGCATGAGCAACCGCGACGACGTGGCGCAGATGTCGCCAGGCAGCTTCCGCGAGTCCTCGCAGGCCAACCGGGTGTTCTTCGTCGAGAGTGGTGACGGCACCGATGGTGCGGTCAAGAACATCTTCGTCAGCACGACCGACAAGGGCAAGGTCGGCGTCATCGTGGCCGGCGACGGCTACACGCAGACGATGGAGTCCGGCGACCGCTTCGTCGTGCTACTGAACGGGCGCCGCTACGAGGGCGAACCGGGCAGCCCGGAGTACCGCGTGATGGAATTCGAACGCTACGCGGTGCGGATCGAAACGAAGGAGGCGCAGGGCGTCGAATCGCGCCCCTACCTGCTGACGGTCGAGGAACTGCTGGCCGATCCGACGGCGCCGAACATGGGCGAGTTGGCTTTCCGCATCGGCCTGCCGATCGCTGCACTCAACCTCGCTCTGCTCGCAATTCCGCTGTCTTTCGTCAATCCGCGCGCGGGGCGTGCCAACAATCTGCTGATGGCGCTGCTGATCTATCTTGTCTACTCGAATCTGCTGAGCATCACCCAGGCCTGGGTGTCGCAGGGCAAGCTGTCCTTCGGCGGCGTGCTGTGGACGCTGCACGGCGGCATGTTCCTGCTGCTGGCCGGCATGTTCGCCTGGCGCATGTACGGCCACCTTCCGCGCACCTGGCTGGGCCGCTGACCGATGCTGATCCACGAACGTTACATCCGCCGTGAAGTCGCCCTGGCCACGCTGCTGGTGCTGGCGGCCTTCCTCGGGCTGTTCGGTTTCTTCGACCTGATCAACGAGCTGGACAATCTCGGGCGTGGCAATTACGGCCTGCAGCACGCGGTGATGTATACCGTACTGACCATGCCCGGTCGCGTGTACGAAACACTGCCGATCGCGGTGCTGATCGGCGCGCTGTACTCACTGACCACGCTGTCGCGCCATTCGGAGATCACGGTGCTGCGTGCCTCGGGGATGTCGACCGGCCGCATCCTGCGTCTGCTTGCACGCATCGGCCTGCCCTTCGTGCTGCTCACCTTTGTCACCGGCGAGTTCATCGCGCCGCCGGCCGAGCGCGCGGCGCAGGAACTGAAGCTGTCCGCCCGTTCGCAGCTGCTCACCGGCGAGTTCCGCAGTGGCTTCTGGGTGAAGGACGGTTACGATTTCGTCAATATTGGCAGCGTCACGCCCGAGGGCATGCTGCGCAAGATCCGCATTTTCGAATTCAACGACAGCCGCGAACTGCTGTCCGTCCTGGAGGCGGCAAGCGGCGGTTACGAGGCGACTGCCGGATGGGTGCTCACCGATGTCAGCCGCACCGACTTCTCGGAGAACGGCGCCAAAGTGAGCGAGTCGGACACGCTGGTGTGGGATTCCGATCTCAGTCCGGACGTGATGAGCGTGATGCTGGTCGTACCCGAGCGGATGTCGGCGTGGAAGCTCTGGCACTACATCCGGCACCTGTCGGATAACAGGCAGGAGACCGGCCGCTACGAAATCGCGCTGTGGAAGAAATTCAGCTATCCGCTTGCCTGCTTCGTCATGCTGGCGCTCGCGCTGCCCTTCGCCTACATGCACAACCGCAATGCGGCGGTCAGCATCAAGGTGTTCACCGGCGTGATGATAGGCGTGCTGTTTCACATGCTGAACGGCCTGTTCTCGAACCTCGGTGCGATCAACTCGTGGCCGCCTTATGCGGCGGCACTGACGCCCGGCTTCCTCTTCGTGTTCGCCGCGGCGGCCATGCTGTGGTGGGAAGACCGCCGTTGAGCGGTCCGTCTACTTAATGCGTATCACCCGGGTGCCGGCCAGTCTGTCGTGCAGGAACTGGCGGTCGCGGTCAAAAAGCGCCCAGAACAGTCCGACACCGCAGAACAGCAGCGACGGCCAGCTCAGCAGATAGCGCGCGAGCGCGCGCTTCAGTTCGGGCGGCCTGTCCTGCGTGGCGTCGACGACACGTATCCCCCAGGTCTGCATGGCCAGTGTCTGCCCGCCACGGCGCCAGTAATGAACGAAGTACAGGCCAAGCAGCAGCAGGATGTGCAGCCAGGCAAACCAGCCTTGCGGCGCGAGTTCGAAGAACAGTCCAACGATCAGATAGGGCAGCATGAAGCCCGCCGCCAGCACGCCAAGCAGCAGCAGGGATTCGTAGAGCAGCGATGCGAGGCGCCGGCGCAGGCCGGCCGCCGGATAACGGGTCGTTTCTGACATGTGGAAGCGGTGCGGCGTGGCCGCATGAAGAATTGGACGGCGAAGCTGCCTGCTTATTTGCGGACCGGCGTTGCGGCCGCCGCGCCCGGCGCCTTGGTGCCCGGGCGTTGGGCCGCGCCGAGCCGGCTGCGTTCCTCGGGCGACAGCCCTTCGTAGGCCTCCCATTGCCGACGCAACGTTTCGCGTTGGTCGGCGGGCATTGCCTGCAGGCGCTTGTAGCGCTCGCGTGCCTCGATACGCTCCTGCGGCGTCAGGCTGCCCCAGTAGCTCATGCGCGCGCGCATCCGCGACTGTTCTTCCACCGTCATCGACGGATAGCGGGCGGCGAGGTCGAGCCATTTGCGACGGCGTTCGGCGTCGAAGCTGTCCCAGTCGGCTGCCAGCGGCGACAGGATGGCCTGTTCAGCCTGATCGAGCTGATGCCAGCCCGGCGCCCGGGTCTGTGCCGACGCGCCGGCGCAGGCGAGGGTGGCTGCAAGCAGCGCACCGGCAAACTTGCGTCGCATCAGGATCTGCCCTGGCTGTCGAGCCAGGCTCCGAAACCGCGATCGAGGTAGGCGTCGATGGGCAGGTCATCGGTCAGCAGGGCGCTGTCGATATCGAGGGATTCGTTGAAGCGCTCGTCCTGCGATTGCTGGCTGGCCAGGGCGGCGATCAGTGCGAGCATCAGAATGCCGACGGTCGGCGCCAGTCCGTCGCGCAGCCATCCGCCGCCGAGATTGCCCGGCAGGCCGGCGAAACGGGGCAGCCATGCCAGTCGGCGACGCGGCGTGGCAGCAGCCAGTGCCCGCTCGCGTGACTGGCGCAGGCGGAACACGATGTCGGGGGGCAGTTCGGTGCAGGAGGCTTCGAGCGCCGCGTGCACGCGCTGGCCGATCGCGGCCTCGTCGGTCGCCGCGGACGGAAATGTCGTTCGAACGGTGGATTTCATAGCTTGATGCCACGCAGTTTGAGGGCGGCAGCGAGCGCGTGGGTCGCGCGCGAGCAATGCGTCTTGACGCTGCCTTCCGAACAGCCCATGACGGCGGCCGTTTCGGCAATGTCCAATTCTTCCCAGTAACGCATCAGAAAAGCTTCGCGTTGACGCGTCGGGAGGCGGGATATTTCACGCTCTATCAGAGCCATCACCTCGCTCTGTTCGAGGTTCTGCTCCGGCGTACGACCCAGTTCCGACGGCTCGTCGATCACCATGTTGTCGAGCGGGTCGTAATCGTCGTCCTCGTCGGAGCCGGTAAAGGACGACAGCAGCGTGGTCCAGGTCGAGCGCACCTTGCGCCGCCGGAACATGTCGCGGATCACGTTCTGCAGGATGCGCTGGAACAGCATCGGAAACTCTTCCGCCGGGCGGTCGGCGTACTTTTCCGCGAGCTTCATCATCGCGTCCTGCACGGCATCGAGTGCGGATTCGTCGTCGCGCAGCGCGAATACGGCCTGTTTGAAGGCGCGCCGTTCGACCGCGGCGAGAAAGCCGGAAAGTTCTTCGCGAGATGCCAGGATGTGTCTTTCTCAGGGTGGGTGGCGATCGCTGCGGAGCGGGCGGTCAGGCCCGTGCGATGCCGAAAATGCCTTGACCGGGAACTGTGCGACAGCTACCCTTTGCGGCTTTTCCGGAATTTTTTTACAGGTGTGGCGATGCTTTTGACCGGAGCGGAAATTGTAGTCAGGTGCCTTGCGGAAGAAAAGGTCGAGTATGTTTTCGGCTATCCGGGCGGCGCCGTGCTGTACCTGTACGACGAGCTTTTCAAGCAGGACAAGGTCCGGCACGTACTGGTCCGCCACGAGCAGGCAGCGCTGCACGCGGCCGACGCCTATTCGCGCTCGACCGAGCGCGTCGGCGTTGCGCTGGTGACTTCCGGCCCCGGTGTGACTAACGCGATCACCGGCATCGCGACCGCCTACATGGATTCGATCCCGATGGTGATCATTTCCGGTCAGGTGCCGACCGCGGCCATCGGTCAGGATGCCTTCCAGGAGTGCGACACGGTCGGCATCACCCGTCCCTGCGTGAAGCACAACTTCCTGGTCAAGGACGTCAAGGACATCGCCACGACCATCAAGAAGGCCTTCTATATCGCCAAGACCGGCCGTCCGGGCCCGGTGCTGGTCGATATCCCGAAGGACATCACGATGGCCAAGGCCGAGTTCGATTATCCGAAGTCGGTCACGATGCGTTCCTATAACCCGATCACCAAGGGTCACCAGGGTCAGATCAAGAAGGCCGTCCAGCTGCTGCTGGAAGCCAAGCGCCCGATGATCTACGCCGGTGGCGGCGTCATCCTGTCCGACTGTTCGGAAAAGCTGACCAAGCTGGTGCGCACGCTCGGTGCCCCGTGTACCAACACGCTGATGGGCCTGGGCGCCTATCCGGCGACCGACAAGCAGTTCGTCGGCATGCTGGGCATGCACGGCAATTACGAAGCCAATATGGCGATGCAGTACTGCGACGTGCTGATCGCCGTGGGCGCTCGCTTCGATGACCGCGTGATCGGCAACCCGGCCGACTTCGCCCGTGTTGCGCGCAAGATCATCCACATCGACATCGACCCGTCGTCGATTTCCAAGCGCGTGAAGGTGGACGTGCCCATCGTCGGCAATCTGCCGGACGTGCTGGACGACATCCTGCGCCTGCTCGATGCGTCGAACGACCGCCCCGACAAAGAAGCGCTCGGCGAGTGGTGGAAGCAGATCGAGGAATGGCGCCGTCGCGACTGCCTGAAGTACAAGCAGAGCGACGAAGTGATCAAGCCGCAGTTCGTGGTCGAGAAGCTGTGGGAAGTGACCAAGGGCGACGCCTTCATCACGTCCGACGTCGGCCAGCACCAGATGTGGGCGGCCCAGTACTACAAGTTCGACAAGCCGCGCCGCTGGCTCAATTCCGGCGGTCTGGGCACGATGGGCGTGGGCATTCCCTACGGCATCGGCGTGCAGCTTGCCCATCCTGGCTCGCCGGTGGCGGTGGTGACCGGTGAGGGTTCGGTGCAGATGAACATCCAGGAACTGTCGACCTGCAAGCAGTACCGCATTCCGCTGAAGATCTGCAGCCTGAACAACCGGTATCTGGGCATGGTCCGCCAGTGGCAGGAAATCATCCACGGCAACCGCTATTCCGAGTCCTACATGGATTCGCTGCCCGATTTCGCCAAGCTGGCCGAGGCCTATGGCCACGTTGGCATCCGTGTCGAGAAGCCGGGTGACGTCGAGGACGCGCTGCGCGAGGCCTTCAAGCGCAAGAACGATCTGGTGTTCATCGATTTCCAGGTCGATCCGACCGAGAACGTGTATCCGATGGTGATGGGCGGCAAGGGTCTGACCGACATGATCCTGTCGTCCGAGGACCTGTAACGCATTACCCCGACACTGTCGTGCGCGGACCCCGGCAGCCATGCGTCGCCGGGTCCGCCTGACGGACTTACCGGTCTGTCAGGCAGCGGGCACCGGCCTCCGGCAGCCCGTCTTCGCGGCGGCGGTTCCTGATTTCCAGAAAGAGGCGCTCGCAATGAGGCATGTCATTTCCGTACTGATCGAGAACGAAGCGGGCGCGCTGTCGCGCGTGTCCGGCCTGTTCTCGGCGCGTGGCTACAACATCGAATCGCTGACCGTGGCACCGACCGAAGACGGTTCGTTGTCGCGCATGACCATCATTTCCACCGGCTCGGACGACATCATCGAGCAGATCACCAAGCAGCTGAACAAGCTGATCGAAGTGGTGAAGGTGGTCGACCTGTCGGAAGCTGCGCACATCGAGCGCGAGCTGATGCTCATCAAGGTGCGCGCCACCGGCAAGGACCGTGAAGAACTGAAGCGCGTCGCTGACATCTTCCGCGGCCGCATCATCGACGTGACCGACTCGACCTATGTGATCGAACTGACCGGCAACACGGCCAAGCTTGATTCCTTCGTCGGCGCGATCGACAGTTCGCTGATCCTGGAAACCGTCCGCACCGGCGTCGCCGGCATCGGCCGCGGCGACCGCATCCTGCGTCTCTGATCCGCACACCGCATTCCGCTCCAGCCCGCAGCACCGCATAAACCTACACAGCACAAGGGAAAACCCATGAAAGTCTTCTACGACAAGGACGCAGACCTGTCCCTGATCAAAGGCAAGAAAGTCACCATCGTCGGCTACGGTTCGCAAGGCCATGCCCACGCACAGAACCTGTCGGATTCCGGCGTCAAGGTCACGGTCGGCCTGCGCAAGGGCGGCGCGTCGTGGAAGAAGGCGGAAGGCGCCGGCCTGAAGGTGAAGGAAGTGGCCGACGCGGTGAAGGGTGCCGATCTGGTCATGATCCTGCTGCCGGACGAGAACATTCCGCAGGTTTATTACGGCGACGTCGAGCCCAACATCAAGAAGGGCGCGACCCTGGCGTTCGCCCACGGCTTCAACATCCATTACAACCAGGTCATCCCGCGCGAAGACCTGGACGTCGTCATGGTCGCCCCGAAGGGCCCGGGCCACACCGTCCGTTCCGAGTACCTGCGCGGAGGCGGTGTGCCGTCGCTGATCGCCGTGTACCAGGACAAGTCGGGCAAGGCGCGTGACCTCGCGCTGTCGTACGCGGCTGCGAACGGCGGTACCAAGGGCGGCGTGATTGAAACCTCGTTCCGCGAAGAGACCGAAACCGACCTGTTCGGCGAACAGGCCGTGCTGTGCGGTGGTCTGGTCGAGCTGATCAAGGCCGGTTACGAAACGCTGACCGAAGCCGGTTACGCGCCGGAAATGGCCTACTTCGAGTGCCTGCACGAAGTGAAGCTCATCGTCGACCTGATCTTCGAAGGCGGCATCGCCAACATGAATTACTCGATCTCGAACAACGCGGAATACGGTGAGTACGTCACCGGCCCGCGCGTGATCGCCGGCGAAGCCCGTGCCGCGATGAAGGAATGCCTGGCGAACATCCAGAATGGCAACTACGCCAAGAACTTCATCCTCGAAGGCCGGACCAACTATCCGGAGATGACCGCACGTCGTCGCCTGACCGCCGCCCACGAGATCGAGAAGGTTGGTGCGCAACTGCGCGGCATGATGCCGTGGATCACCAAGAACAAGCTGGTCGACCAGTCGAAGAACTGATTGGCGTCCCGCCTGGCCCGGCGGTTCCGGCACATCCGTGCCCGGGCCGCCGGGCCTTTTGCATTCCGGGCCGGGCAATGCGGGGTGTGCGAGGGGCACTCGCGTCATCATCGGACGCTTCCGCGATGCGCGTCATCCTGATACGTTCGGGGCGGCTCGCAGCCTGTCGTCAGTTCGCGGCGCCGGGGCGCAGTCTGTCCATGAAGCGGGCGTCGCGAGCATCGGGGGCCGAACTGGCCTGAAACGCAAAAACCGTGCGGCGGTGATCCCGCGCATGGTTCTTCGGAGTGAATGCATGTCCGAATACGACCCGCAATACATCAAGCCTGCCGATCCGGTGAAACGCCGGCGCGGCATCTACATCCTGCCCAACCTGTTCACGACGGCGTCGTTGTTCGCAGGTTTCTACGCCATCGTGCAGGCGATGAACGGACGCTACGAGTACTCGGCGGTCGCCATCTTCATCGCCATGGTGCTCGACGGTCTCGACGGCCGTGTCGCGCGACTCACCCATACGCAATCGGCCTTCGGCGCCGAGTTCGATTCGCTGTCCGACATGGTGTCCTTCGGTGCCGCCCCGGCCCTGATCGCCTATGAGTGGGCCATGCGCGGTCTGGGCAAGTGGGGCTGGATCGCCGCCTTCATCTACTGCGCCGGCGCAGCGCTGCGCCTGGCCCGCTTCAACACCAATCTGGGTACCGTGGACAAGCGCTACTTCCAGGGTCTGCCCAGCCCGGCCGCTGCGGCGCTGGTGGCCGGCCTCGTCTGGGTGGCGACGGACAACGGCTACACCGGACCGGACATGCGCTGGGCGGCCTTCGTCATCACGCTGTTTGCCGGCCTGACCATGGTGAGCAACGTGAAATTCTGGAGCGGCAAGGACATCAACCTGCGCCGCAGCGTGCCCTTCATCGTCATTTTCGGCTTCGTGCTGGCCTTCGTCGCCGTGTCGGTCAACCCGCCGGTGGTGCTGTTCAGCCTGTTCGTTGCCTACGGCCTGTCCGGCTACGTCATGTGGCTGATCCGCTTCTCGCGGCGCAAGCCGCAACTGCCACCGACGCCACCGGAGGCCTGAGCCGGCACGCCGTTGTCGCGGCGCGACCCGGCGACTATATTCGCGACCCTGTGCCGTGCGCGGCCAGCCGCCTGTTTGAAGAAACGACCTTGCGCGCCCGCCTCGCCGCGGACGCGCCCCGGAGACTGCAATGACCGACCGCCTCATCATTTTCGACACCACGCTGCGCGACGGCGAACAGAGCCCGGGCGCGTCGATGACGCGCGACGAGAAGCTGCGCATCGCCCGTCAGCTTGAGCGCATGCGCGTGGACGTGATCGAGGCCGGCTTTGCGGCTGCCTCCAACGGTGACTTCGAATCGGTGCGTGCGGTCGCTGAAACCATCCGCGAATCCACCGTTTGCTCGCTGGCGCGCGCCAGCGAGAACGACATCCGTCGCGCTGGCGAGGCGATCAAGCCGGCAGCCAGCGGCCGCATCCACACCTTCATCGCGACCAGCCCCATCCACATGGAGAAAAAGCTGCGCATGAGCCCCGATCAGGTGGTCGAGCAGGCGATCAAGGCGATCGGCTGGGCGCGGGAGTACACCGAGGATGTCGAGTTCTCGGCCGAGGACGCGGTGCGTTCCGACATCGACTTCCTGGTGCGCGTGTTCACCGAGGTGATCAAGGCCGGCGCGAAGACGATCAACGTGCCGGACACCGTCGGCTACTCGGTACCGGCGCAGTGGGCAGAGCGCATGCGCATCCTGATCGAGCGCGTGCCGGGCGCCGACAAGGTGGTGTGGTCCACGCACTGCCACAACGACCTGGGCATGGCGGTCGCCAATTCGCTGGCCGCGGTGATGGCCGGCGCCCGTCAGGTCGAGTGCACCATCAATGGTCTGGGCGAGCGCGCGGGTAACGCTTCGCTGGAGGAGATCGTGATGGCCGTGCGCACCCGCCGCGACGTGTTCGGTGTCGAGACGCGCATCGACGCGACGCAGATCGTGCCGGCGTCGCGCCTGGTATCGACCATCACCGGTTATCCGGTGCAGCCGAACAAGGCCGTCGTCGGCGCCAACGCCTTTGCGCACGAATCCGGCATCCACCAGGACGGCGTGCTCAAGCACCGCGAAACCTACGAAATCATGCGTGCCGAGGACGTGGGCTGGAATACCAACAAGCTGGTGCTCGGCAAGCACTCGGGCCGCAATGCCTTCCGCGCCCGTCTGACGGAACTGGGCATCGTGGTCGAGTCGGAGGAGCAACTGAATGTCGCCTTCGCCGCTTTCAAGGAGCTGGCGGACAAGAAGCACGAAATCTTCGACGAGGACATCCAGGCGCTGATGAGCGACGAAGCGGTCACGCCGGAGCAGGAGCAGTACAAGCTGGTGGCGCTGAGTTCGCGTTCGGAAACCGGTGAACTGCCGCAGTCCGTCGTCACGCTGTCGGACGGCGGGCGCGAAGTGAAGGTGTCGTCCAACGGCAGCGGCCCGGTCGATGCGGCCTTCTGTGCCATCGAATCGGTGGCGAAGAGCGGTGCCGAACTGCTGCTTTACTCGGTTAACGCGATCACCACCGGCACCGACGCCCAGGGCGAGGTGACGGTGCGTCTCGCGCTGGGTGGGCGCATCGTCAATGGCCAGGGCGCCGACACCGACATCATCGTCGCCTCCGCCAAGGCCTACATCAACGCGCTGAACAAGCTGCAGGGCGTGCAGAAGCTGAATCCGCAGGGCGAAAGCCCGATCTGAACGACAGATCCTAGTTCGGTCAAGTGAGCCGGCTCGGCGCTGTGAGCTTGGAGTAGAACAGGCAGCCCAGGAACAGCGCTACCGACAGCAGCGTGTAGGCGATGGCCAGCTGTGCCGACGGGCTGCTGTCGGAAGTGGCGCGCACGATGCCCTCGGTGAAGTAGGCGAGGCTGAGCAGCGACATCCACTGGTGGGTGTAGCGCTTGCCGCGCAGGATGCCGAACAGCGCGCCCAGCAGCGGCAGTATCTTCAGTACCAGCCACGAGCCGCCCGGCCGCAGCGGAGCCAGCCACAGCTCCCAGGCGAGGCCGAGCAGGATGAGGGCGATCAGGCTGGACGAGGCCAGCAGGTTCCAGTGTCGTGCGGTCATGGTCAGGCGGCGAGTTTGAGTGCGGTCAGCGCAAGCCGGCGGCCGAGCGCGAAGGCGAGTCGTGCTTCGGCTTCCGACAGCTGCGTCCGCCCGTCGTGCCCGCTTACGTGGCTGGCGCCGTAGGGCGTGCCACCGTCCGGCGTGGTCGACAGATCGGGTTCGGAATAGGGCAAGCCGACGATGAGCATGCCGTGGTGCAACAGCGGCAGAGTCATGCTCAGCAGGGTGCTCTCCTGCCCGCCATGCATAGAGGTGGTCGAGGTGAACACCGCAGCTGGTTTGCCGGCGAGCGCACCGGCCAGCCACTGCGGGCTGGTGCCGTCGAGAAAGTACTTCAGCGGCGCGGCCATGTTGCCGAAGCGGGTCGGACTGCCGAGGGCGAGGCCGATGCATTCGTCGAGGTCGCGGGCTTCCGCATAGGGCGCACCGCTGTCCGGTACGGCCGCAGCGGTCGCTTCGCAGACGGTCGATACCGGCGGTACCGTGCGCAGGCGCGCTGCCGCGCCGTCGACCGAATCGATGCCGCGGCCGATCTGGCGTGCCAGGTTAAGCGTCGACCCGTAGCGGCTGTAGTAGAGGACGAGAATTTCTTTCAATGCGGGCCATCCAGCAGAATGAGGCCCGGAGTGTACAGCTTTGCCGGTCCCGATCTGCTGACGGACCTGCCACCTTCCCCAATGTCTTCACCGCTGATCGATCTTCTGATTCGTCCCTTTCACGTGCTGGGCGCGGCCGCACGGCGCCACCGCGAGGGCAGCGCCGCGCAGTCGGCGGCGGCGCTTGCATTCGCCCTGCTGTTCGCGCTGGTGCCGCTGATCGTGCTGGTGCGCCAGCTGTCCGTCTGGCTGCCGGAGGCGCTGCAGTTCGGCAAGCCGTTACAGACCTATCTGACCGGGTCCTTGCTGCCGGACGACGCCGGCTCGGCGGTGGTCCGTCACGCGACGCGTTTCGTCGCCAAGGCGCGCCGGCTGTCGCTGGTCGATCTGCTGCTCCTGCTGGGCAGTGCCTGGGTGTGGGTGCGCACCGCTGACCACGCGCTCAATGCGATGTGGCCGCAGCGGCCGCCCCGGCGACTGCGGCGTACCGCGCTGATCTACCTGGCTTTGCCGGTATTCGCCCCCTTCGCGCTCGGCGCCGGGACGGCCCTGAGTCTCTACCTCGTCACCGCCTCGCTCGGCATGGTGAACGAGCCGGCCTGGGTCAAGATTCTCCTGCTGCGCAGTGCGGCAGCCCTGGTGACCGCGGGTTTCCTGCTGTTGCTGTACCGGACGCTGCCGCGTGCCGCCGTCGGACTGCGTCCGGCGCTGTGGGGCGCGGTGGTGGCGACCGTGCTGCTGACGCTGATGCAGAAGATCCTGAGCCTGTACATCGAGCACATGCCCGGTTACGCGGTGGTCTATGGCGCGCTGGCCACACTGCCGGTTTTTCTGCTCTGGCTCTACCTGTTCTGGTCCATCGTGCTGTTTGGTGCTGCGGTGACCGCTGTGCTGCACGACCGGAGCGGGCGGCACTCGGGCTGACTCAGGGGCGGCTGGCAGGATCGGATCGACCACTGCTCGTATTGGCGCTCATTTCCTCGATTTCGAACAGTTCGAAGGCTTGCGTCTGCAGGTCGAGATCGGACAGGCGAGCGTCGCCGAGCCGGTAGCGGCCACCGGAATTGTGCGCAATCAGCAGGTCGCGACCGTTGGCCTCGCCGGGCGGCAGCATGATGCAGGGGTGCGGACGGTGGCTGGTGAGCGGCGGAAGGCGCAGCGCGGGGACGGCGGCGCGCGACCCCGATGCCTCGAACACGACGGTCGCCGCCTGGGCGCCGTGGCTGAGCAGTTCCACCCCGACATCGATGGCGCCCGCACTGGCGCTGCGCGCCCAGCGCACGACACAGATCATCCAGTTGCGACTGCCGCTGCCCTTGATCAGCACCGGCAGGCCGGGCCGGATCAGGCCGGTCGGGCCGGTGTCGAGGCGCAGCGCGAAACCGTTCGGGCTGTCGTTGAGCAAGGTCCAGCCGGTGGTCTGGTTGTCCCAGTCGGCGGCTGGATCGCGCCGTTCAAGCAGGTGCCAGATGGCGTCGAAACCGATCAGCATGCGTATCGCCTGGCCACGTTCGCGCCGTGCATGCTGCCGGCGCGGCATCGCCATCCAGCGCGCCTGCAGGCGGCGCAGCAGACGTCGCGTGCGCGTCTGACCGAGACAGGCGGGCAGATACATGTCGGCAACGTTGCCACCCTCGTCGATCAGGTCGAGATGATGGGCCAGCACCTGACCGAGTCGCTGGCAGGAGCAGTAGAGGATGTGCGGACCGCGTTCCGGATCGGGCGCCGCCCGCAGCAGCGGCGTCGGGCCGTGATCGTGCTCGTCGTCTATCCAGAACCACGAGTCGAGGTCGCGATGCGGCGGGTTCGACTGGATCTGTACCGCGCCCGAATAGCTGCGCACGTAGTCGGCGATGTTGAAGAAATCGGCTGGCGCGAGGTGCGGCGGCTGCGCCAGTTCGAGCGCGATCAATTCGCGGTGCAGCTGTTCGGCGTCCGCCGAGCCGGCGATCTGGGTGGCCGGCGTGGCCATCATGCGGGCGTGCATCAGCAGGGCGTGCGCCGTCGTCCACATGCCTGGCGGTACGTCAGCTGCGGTCAGCGTGCGCAGGGCATAGACGTCCAGCAGGCAGAGCATGGCGTGCCCTGCAGCGCGCGACGGCTTGTGTGCGGCGCGCGCCTGCAGTGCGTCGAGATAGCTGCGCGCAATCTGCATCAGCGCATCGCACAGCAGATCGGCCGCATCGCGCAGCGTGGCCTGCACCGGCAGTCCGCTGGCAGCAAGCTGCGGCTTCAGTGCCGTTGCGCAGGCCAGCGCGCGGTCATGGAAGATGTCGAGCACGCGTACCCGCGCCGGCGCGTCCATGCGCGCCTGGGCGAGCACGCCGAGGCAGGTGGCCAGCGCGGCCGCCTCGTGCCCGGGATCGCCGGCGGCGGGTGTTGCCAGCCAGTCGAGTACTGTCCGCAATGGATCCCCGGTCTTTGCCGAGCGCAAAAGGCTGTCGGGCGCGGCAGGAAGGGGGGCGGGGGCGGACATCGGGGTGGGGCGCAAGGACGTGTAGAGCGCTGATTCTAGTAAACTCGTGTTTTGTCTGCGCAGGCCATACGCCTCACTTTCCGTCCGCACCATGAACATGCCTAATTCCTCCGTCCAGTCCAAGGCCGCCATCGACCCCGCCGATCGGCTCATCGTGGCGCTCGACGTGCCCTCTGCGGACCAGGCGCGTGCCATCGTCGACCAGCTCGGTGACGCCGTCCGCTTCTACAAGATCGGCCTCGAACTGTTCATGAGCGGCAACTACTTCGAACTGCTCGATTGGTTGATCGCACGAAAAAAGAAGGTTTTCGTCGACCTGAAGTTCTTCGATGTGCCCGAAACTGTGCGCTCCGCGGTACGCGCTCTGTCGTCGAGCGGTGCCACCTTCGCGACCATTCACGGCAACCAGGCCATCATGGAAGCCGCCGGCGCCGACAAGGGGGCGCTGAAGATACTCGCCGTCACCGTGCTTACCAGCCTGGATCGGGGCGACCTCGACGATCTGGGCTTTGCCTGCGACGTCGATGCGCTGGTGCTGTCGCGCGCTCGGCGCGCGCTGGCCGCGGGCTGCGACGGGGTCGTGTCGTCGGGGCTGGAGGCGCCGCACATCCGCGCCGAACTGGGCGAGCGCATCCTGGTGGTGACGCCGGGCATCCGGCCGGTCGAGAATCGCCCGGTCGATGACCAGAAGCGCACGGTCGATGTCGCGCAGGCGCTGACCAACGGTGCCGACTACCTGGTGGTCGGGCGGCCGATCCGCAACGCGGCCGATCCGGCGGCGGCGGCCTGGCGCATGCAGGAACAGATCGCGCAGGCGCTCGGCCAGCGCTGATCGTCGGCAGGTGCGCATCATCAGCCCTTCGGATGATGATGCGCCGGACGCCCTTGCTGCATACTCGTTGCGTCTTCCCTTCCCATCGGGCTTGCCCCGCGCGCGAGTGCTGGCGTCAATACACTCGTTCTCCGCAATGACACGCGTCGGCCGCATCGGCCTCGCCGTGCGCATGCTCTTGATGCTCTGTTCATTGCTGCTGTGCGGGCTGGCGCAGGCGGCGTCCGTGCTCGTGCTGTTGAGCGAGCCGGGCGGCGCCTATGGCGAATTTGCCGAGGCGCTGAAGAACGAGCGCAGCGCCCGCGGCGGTTTCTCCTTGGCAGTGGCGACGCGGAACGATTTCAATGCCGCCTCCCTGACCGCGCACGACGCCGTGATCGCAGTCGGTGCCGGGGCCCTGCGCACTGTGGTGCAGGCGGACGTGCCCACGCCCGTGCTCAGCGTGCTGGTGCCGCAGAGCGCATTCGAGTCGATGCTGGCCGCGGGCAACACGCGCCGCTGGTCGGCCATACACATCGATCAGCCCTTCATCCGTCAGGTGGACCTGATACGCATCGCGCTGCCCGAGGCCCGACGGATCGGCGTGCTCTTCGATGCCGCCGACCCGGAGCGCCTGCAGCCCTTGAAGAACGCCGTTGCCGGCACCTCGATGCAGATTTCGAGCGGCAGTTTCACCGGCGAGTCGTCGCTGTTCGCGGCGCTGTCTCAGGTGCTCGACAACGCCGATGTCTTCCTGGCGCTGCCCGATCCGCAGGTGCATAACGCGGGAACCATACGCAATCTTCTGCTCACGTCGTTTCGTGCGCGCGTGCCGGTGGTCGGCTTCTCGGCGGCGTATGCGCGTGCCGGGGCCGTCATGTCCCTGTATTCGACGCCGGAGCAGATCGCCCGCCAGACGGCGGACGCGATCGCCTTCTGGATGCGCGAGCGCACCTGGCCGACGCCGCGCCATCCTCGACATTTCACCGTGTCGGTCAACGCGCACGTCGCGCGCTCGCTCGGGCTTCGCATCGAGGATGGCGACGCGCTGCGCGACAAACTGGTCCGCCAGGAGCGACTGCCATGAAACGCTGGGGCATTCGGCAACGCGTGCTGCTGGTCGCGCTGGCGCCGGTCGTCGTGTTCGGCATCGCGGCCGGCATTTGGATGGTGCTGCACCGGCTGGCCGAACTTGAGAATGGTCTGGTCGAGCGCGGGCGCGCGACTGCGCGGCAAGTGGCGGCCACTGCCGACTACGGGGTGTTTTCCGGCAATACCGAGTCGCTGGTGTCGCTGATCGAAGCGGCGCGTCGCGAGCGCGACGTAAGCGGCATCATGGTTTCGAGTCGTGATGGCGACCTCGTGGTGTCCGGCGGCGAACTCAGTCCGGAAGCCTACGTGCCGGGCAGGCGCCCGGCGGGGCTTGCGCTGATCGAGCTCGAACATTCGTTGATGTTCGTCGAGCCGATACTGCGCAGTGCGGTACTCGACGATCCGGACGTATTCGACGGTCTGAGCGAGATGCCGGCCGATCGGCAGCCGGTGGGCTGGGTGCTGGTCGAGGTGTCGCGCCACCGGGTCGATGCGATGAAGGGTGATTTCATCGTCACGACGGCCATCGTCGTCGCCGCTGCGCTGCTGGCAGCGAGTGCGTTCGCGATGCGCATCAGCCAGACGGTGACCGGGCCGGTGCGTGAAGTGTCGCGCGCGGTGCGCCGCATCGGCGAGGGGGACCTCACCGCGCGCGTTTCGGTATTTGGCGGAGGTTCACTGCGCGTGCTGGCCGAAGGCGTGAATGGCATGGCCGAGCGCTTGCTGCGCGCACGCGACGAACTCGAGGCAAGGATTGCGGACGCCACCCGCCAGCTGCGCAGCCGCACCGACGAAGCGGAGCGCGCCAATCATGCGAAGTCGCGTTTCCTCGCCGCCGCCAGCCATGACCTGCGGCAGCCGATGCATGCGCTGGGACTGTTCGTGGCCGAACTGGCCGAGCGCCTGCGTGGATCGGAGCACCGCACGCTGATCCGGCAGATCGAGGAATCGGTCGGCGCCATGGAAGATCTGCTCGACGCACTGCTGGACATGTCCAAGCTCGACGCCGGCGGCGTGACGGTGCGCCGGTCGGAATTTCCGCTGCAGCCCATGCTTGCCCGCATCGTCGAGGACTTTGCCGCCGATGCGCTGCAACGCGGCTTGCGGCTGAAGCTCCGGGCAACCGATCTGTGGGTCGAGTCGGACCCCTTGTTGCTCGAACGCATCATGATCAACCTGCTGTCGAACGCGGTGCGCTACACGCAGCGCGGCGGCGTACTGGTGGTCGTACGACGGCGCGGCGCCAGCGCGGTGATCGAGGTGCGCGACTCGGGGCCGGGTATTCCGCCCGAGGCGCACGACATGATTTTCGAGGAGTTCTATCAGCTGCAGAACCCGGCGCGGGCACGCGGGCAGGGCCTCGGCCTGGGTCTTGCCATCGTGCGCCGGCTGACCGGTCTGCTCGGGCACGACGTGGCCATCCGCTCGCGAGCGGGGCGCGGCTCGGTGTTCTCAATCGAAGTGCCGGTCGTCGCCGGGCCGGTGGGGCGTCATCAGACGGGCGAACCGGAGCCGCTGCAGACGCCCCTGTCAGTGTTCGTCGTGGTGATCGATGACGACCCGGGGTCGCGCACCAGCATTGCCGGCCTGCTGGCATCCTGGGGGTGCGAAGTGCTCTGCTCGGCCAACCTCTCGGAAGCGCGCGACATGATGCGACAGCGCGACAAGGTGCCGTCGCTCATCCTGTGCGACTTCCGCCTGGCTGCCGTGGCCAGCGGTATCGACGTGCTCGACGCGCTGCTGGCCGAACAGAGCGGCGACATCGCGGCCGCGCTGGTGACCGGCGACACCGATCCGCAGGTTCGTCGCATGGCCGCCGCGCGTGGCTATCCGGTACTGCACAAGCCGGTGCGTCCGGCCCGCCTGCGTGCGCTGGTGCAGCAGGTCGTACTCAGGCAGCAGAACCCGGTAGGCTGACTGGCGGGCAGTCCTTGCGATAACTCCGGTACTTCGCTAACATCGCGGGTTTTCCTCGTTTCGAAGGAATCGTAATGGTCGTTATTCGCCTCGCGCGTGGGGGTGCCAAGAAGCGCCCGTTCTTCAACATCATCGCCACCGACTCGCGCAATCGTCGCGATGGTCGTTTCATCGAGCGCGTCGGTTACTACAACCCGGTCGCTCCTGAAGGCACCACCAGCCTGTCGGTCAACGCCGAACGTCTGGCCTACTGGCAGAGCGTCGGCGCCCAGCTGAGCCCGACGGTTGCCCGTCTGGTCAAGCAGCAGGCGGCCTGATCAAGCACGTTTCCGAAGCAATGGTCGTACTGGGGCGCATTGCCGCTCCGTTCGGCGTGCAGGGCTGGTTGCATCTGCAGGCCTTTGGCGACGATCCGCAGTCCTGGAAGGTCATCGAGCGTTGGCTGGTCAGCGCCGATGCGGATGCCGCGCCTGAGCTCTGGCGCGAGCTCAAGCTCGATGGCTTCAAGCTGCAGGCCAAGGGGCCCATCGTCCGCTTCGAGGGCTGCAACGACCGGACCGCGGCGGAAAAGCTTGTTGGCCTGTACGTTGCCGCTCAGCGCCACGATCTGCCGGATACGGAAGATGACGAGTACTACTGGGGCGATCTGATCGGCCTCGACGTCGTCAATCAGTCAGGCGTGCGGCTCGGCCGTGTAGACCGGCTGCTGGAAACCGGTGCGAACGATGTGCTGGTCGTGGTCGATGACGCGGCCGGGGCAGAAAAGTCAGCAAAGCCGGCGGTAGAGCGCCTCATCCCCTTCGTTTCGGCGGTGGTGAAGGACGTGGACCGCGAAGCAGCGGTCGTGCGTGTCGAATGGGACGCGCAGTGGTAAGTGGTGTGCAAGCGGGGCGGCCGGTCACCTTCGAGGTGATTTCGCTGTTCCCTGAAATGTTTTCAGCCATCGAACGCAGCGGCATCACGCGGCGGGCGATGGAAAGATCGTTGTGGCAGGTCCGGCATACCAATCCGCGCGATTTCGCGACGGACGCGCACCGCACCGTTGACGACCGACCCTACGGCGGTGGTCCGGGCATGGTGATGCTGGCTGAACCGTTGGCCCAGGCGATCGCAAGTTGCAAAGCGCGTCATCCGGCACCGGTCAAGGTCGTGCATTTCTCGCCGGCCGGTGAGCGCCTGACGCACCGGCGGGTGATGGATCTGGCGGCGGAACCGGCGTTGATACTGCTCTGCGGTCGGTACGAGGGCATGGATCAGCGGCTGATCGACCGCGACGTCGATCTGGAGCTGTCCTTGGGCGACTTCGTGCTGTCCGGTGGCGAGCTGCCGGCGATGGCGCTGATGGACGCGATCATCCGTCAGCTGCCGGGCGCGCTGAACGATGCAGCGTCCGCGGTCGAGGATTCCTTCGTCGGCGGGCTGCTCGATTGCCCGCACTACACCCGTCCCGAAGTCTGGGACGGCAGGCCGGTGCCCGAGGTGTTGCTGTCCGGCGACCACGCGCGGATACGTCGCTGGCGCGCCGAGCAGGCGCTGGAACTGACACGCAGGCGTCGCCCGGATCTGCTGGCGCAGGAAGAGAAGTAGTTTTTTGCAGTACGCGGACGGCGGTCGTTACGCCGTTCCCTCAACAAACGCACGCATCACGGCAAACGTGCTCTGCGGCAAGGCAATGCCATAGACCAGGAGTCAAGACATGAATCTGATCCAGCAACTCGAGCAGGAAGAAATCGCCCGTCTGGGCAAGAACATCCCCGACTTCGCGCCGGGCGACACCGTCATCGTCAACGTGAACGTGGTCGAAGGCGACCGCAAGCGTGTCCAGGCTTACGAAGGCGTCGTGATCGCCAAGCGTAACCGTGGCCTGAACTCGAACTTCATCGTCCGCAAGATTTCCAGCGGCGAAGGTGTCGAGCGTACCTTCCAGACCTACTCGCCGCTGATCGCGTCGATCGAAGTGAAGCGTCGTGGCGACGTGCGTCGCGCCAAGCTGTACTACCTGCGTGAGCGTTCGGGCAAGTCGGCGCGCATCAAGGAAAAGCTGGCCAAGCGCAGCGCGCCGAAGAGCGCAGCCTGAGATCCGGCTGGCAGCAATAGAAAAGGGACCGCGAGGTCCCTTTTTTATTGCACGCGCGTCTGGCGCTTGTCGGCACTCACTTGTGCCCAGGCGGAGTGATTGTGGATGGACTCAAAGTTCTCCACTTCCAGCGTATAGGCGCGCACCCTTTCCTCGGTGTTCAGCCGGGCGGCGATGTCGCGCACCATGTCTTCGACGAATTTCGGATTTTCGTAGGCGCGCTCGGTCACGTACTTCTCGTCCGGACGCTTGAGCAGGCCGTACAGATCACAGGAGGCCTCCTGCTCGACGATGTCGATCAGGTCCTCGACCATCAAATTGCCTTCGATGACGGCTTCGATCGTCACGTGTGAGCGCTGATTGTGTGCGCCGTACTGCGAGATTTTCTTCGAACAGGGGCACAGGCTGGTGACCGGTACCAGCACGCGCAGCGTGAAGGTATAGCCGCCGTCCGACCCGACACGGGCGGTGAAGCCGACCTCGTAATCGAGCACGCTCTGTACGCCCGATACCGGCGCCGACTTCCGGCGGAAGTAGGGAAAGCGCAGCGATATCTCGCCGCTGTCTGCTTCCAGACGATCGAGCATGGCACGGACCAGAGCCTCGAAGGCCGGGGGGGCGAGCGGGGTGTCCAGGCCATTCAGCAGTTCGACGAAGCGGGACATGTGCGTGCCCTTCAGATGGGCAGGCAGGCTGACGAAGAGGCCGCAGTTGGCCACGGTGCCCTGTACCCAGCCATCGCGGCCACGCACGCTGATCGGGTGACGGATGCCGCGGATGCCGACTTTCTCGATCGGCAGCTCGCGCGGATCCAGCGTGTTCTGGACGTCGGGAATGGCGTGCGGATCGCGAGCATTCATGCTGAACCCCTGGTTTCTCTACATGATCATTTGTTGCATGTAGATTAACATCGGGTTCTGCCCTACTCAAGCTGCGACGCACGAAAAAAAGCCCGGCAGTGCCGGGCTTTCATCTTCGCCGAGGCCGGGCGTTCAGCGCGGGAGCGCCTGTAGTGCAGCGGTCAGCTGGGCGCGCACGCCAGCTGCGTCGAGCCCGACTTCCGCGTAGAGCAATGCCGGATCCCCGTGATCGACGAAGCGATCGGGCAAGCCGATGCGCAGCACGCGACAGGACAGGCCGGCGTTGTGGATCACCCGCTCGACCTCCGCGCCGGCGCCACCGATCAGCGCGTTTTCCTCCAGCGTGACGATGAGCCGGTGCTTCTGCGCGAGCTGGATCACCAGGGCTTCGTCCAGTGGCTTGGCAAAGCGCATATTGGCAACACTGGCGTCGAACTCGTCGGCAACCGCAAGCGCCGGCGTCAGCATGGCGCCGAAGGCGAGCAGGGCGGCATCACCCTCGCCGGTGCGCCGAAGTTCGCCGCGACCGATCGGCAATGCGGTCATCGTGTCCTGTGGTACCACGCCGGGGCCGCTGCCGCGCGGGTAACGCACGGCAGTGGGCCCCTTGTGCATGTACGCGGTGTAGAGCATCTGCCGGCATTCGTTCTCGTCGCTCGGCGTCATCACGACGAGATTGGGCAGACAGAGCAGATAGGACAGGTCGAAGGCGCCGTGGTGGGTGGCGCCGTCGGCACCGACCAGACCGGCGCGGTCCAGCGCCATCATGACCGGCAGGTTCTGCAGGCAGATGTCGTGGATGAGCTGGTCGTAGGCGCGCTGCAGGAAGGTCGAATAGATCGCGACCACCGGCTTGATGCCTTCGCAGGCAAGTCCGGCGGCAAAGGTGAGCGCGTGCTGCTCGGCGATGCCCACGTCGAAATAGCGCTGCGGGTACTCGGCGGCGTAGCGCACCATGCCCGAGCCTTCACGCATCGCCGGCGTGATCGCCATCAGCTTGTCGCAGCGGGCGGCCATGTCGCACAGCCAGTCGCCGAACACCTGAGTGTAGGTCGGCTTGCCGCCACTCTTGCCGGTCTGGATGCCGGCATGGTGATCGAACTTGCCGACGCCGTGATAGAGGATGGGGTCGGCCTCGGCCAGCTTGTAGCCGTATCCCTTCTTCGTGATCACGTGCAGGAACTTCGGGCCCGGCAGTTCGCGCAGGTTCTCCAGCGTCGGGATCAGCGCGTCGAGGTCGTGGCCGTCGATCGGGCCGTAGTAATGGAAGCCGAATTCCTCGAACAGCGTGCCCGGCGTGATCATGCCCTTCACGTGTTCTTCCGCGCGCTTGGCGAACTCGCGCAGCGACGGCGCGATCTCGAGCACCTTGGCGCCGGCGCGACGGGCGGCGTTGTAGGTGTGGCCGGACAGCAGGCGGGTGAGGTACTTGTTCAGTGCGCCGACGGGCGGCGAGATCGACATGTCATTGTCGTTGAGGATGACCAGCAGGTCGGCGTCCTCGACGCCTGCGTTGTTCAGCGCCTCGAACGCCATGCCGGCAGTCATCGCGCCGTCACCGATCACCGCGATACTGTGCCGCTTCTGCCCCAGGGCGCGGGCGGCGATGGCCATGCCCAGCGCGGCGGAGATCGAGGTCGACGAATGCGCCGTGCCGAAGGTGTCGTAGGTGCTTTCGCAGCGGCGCGGAAAGCCACTCACGCCCTTGTATTGACGCAGCGTCGCCATGCCTTCCCGACGACCGGTGAGTATCTTGTGCGCGTAGGTCTGATGACCGACGTCCCAGACGATGCGGTCGTCGGGTGTGTTGTAGACGTGGTGCAGCGCCACCGTCAGCTCCACCGTGCCGAGATTGGACGACAGGTGTCCACCGGTGCGCGATACCGATTCGACCAGAAAGGCGCGCAGTTCGGTGGCGAGCTGGGAAAGCCGTCGGCTGTCGAGTTTGCGGACGTCGGCCGGCGAATCGATCGTTTCCAGCAGCGGGTAGGCGCTCATCGTGTGCAGGGATCTGTCCATATCAGTGTTTCCTCGTCAGCACGAAATCCGCCAGTTCGCGCAGGCGACGCGCCTCGTCCCCCAAGGGTGAAAGGCTGTCGATCGCTTCGGCGTGCAGCTCGCGCGCGCGCTCCCGTGCGCGCGCAAGTCCCAGCGTGCTGACGTAGGTCGGCTTGTTCGCGGCGGCGTCCTTGCCCGCGGTCTTGCCGAGTGCCTCGGTACTGGCCTCGCAGTCGAGCACGTCGTCGACCACCTGGAAAAGAAGGCCGACAGTACCTGCATAGTGGTCCAGTCGCGCCTGTGCGTCTACGTCCAGTTGTCCGCAGGCGGCTCCGAGGCGGACCGCGCAGCGGATCAGGGCGCCGGTCTTGTGGATGTGCATGAACTCGAGTTCGGCCACGCCAAGCGCGATACCGACCGAAGCCAGGTCGATCGCCTGCCCGCCGGCCATGCCGCGCGACCCCGACGCGATGGCGAGCTGGCTGACCATCCTGACGCGGGTGTCGGCGGCGACGTCGCAATGTTCGGACAACAGCAAGAAAGCGAGTGACTGCAGGCTGTCGCCCACCAGCAGCGCGGTGGCGTCGTCGTACTGCACGTGCACGGTAGGCTTGCCGCGGCGCAGCACGTCGTCGTCCATGCAGGGCATGTCGTCGTGTACCAGCGAATAGGCGTGTATCAGTTCGACCGCACAGGCGGCGGCATCGAGTGCCGCGCTCGAGGCGCCCGACAGCGCACCGGCGGCGTGACAGAGCAGCGGACGCACGCGCTTGCCGCCGCCAAGGACTGCGTAGCGCATTGCATCGTGCAGTCGTGACGGCGCTACCGCCGCGGCGGGCAGGAAGCGGTCGAGTGCGGTTTCAGTGCGCGTCTGGACGGCAGCGACCCAGTCGGCGAAAGAGGGTACGGCGTCAGTCATGATCGCCATCGCCAACCGGCAGGTCGCGCAGCAGACCGTCCTCCAGCATCTGCACCTTCTGTTCGGCCGCGCTGAGCGCGGTCTGACAATGGCGCACCAGTTCGACGCCGCGCTGGTAGCGTTCGAGCGCACCGTCCAGCGGCAGCTTGCCGTCCTCCATCGCACGCACGATGGCTTCGAGTTCTTCGATCGCCTGCTCGAAGCTGGCGGGTGCGGAAGCCGCTTCTGCTTTTCTGGTCATGCTGATTGGGGCGTCGGGCAAACTCTGAAAAATAGCTGATCCACATCAGCCGGTCAAACGCGCAAGTGGTTATACTGCCCGGCTTTGTCACGCGTTTGCGTGCATCGTCCGTGGTCGCATGAATCCCTGCGCCGCGGGGTCCGCGATGGCAGGCACGCGGTTTTCCAACTTTGACTTCGGGGGTTGGGGAATGTCCGATATACAGTCCATTACCCGTCTTGAACCGGCGCAATCGCAGTTTCCGGTTTCCTGGTACTTCGATCAGCCGTTGTTCGAACTCGAGAAGCGCGTGCTTTTCGACAACGGACCGGGCTATGTGGGCCATGAGTTGATGGTGCCGAACGTCGGCGACTATCACACCCTCGGCTGGGCCGACGATGCGCTGATGCTGGTGCGCAACGAGGCCGGCATCGAACTGCTGTCCAATGTGTGCCGCCATCGTCAGGCCCTGATGATGAAGGGGCGCGGCAACACGCCAAACATCGTCTGCCCGGTGCACCGCTGGACTTACGACACGCGTGGCGAACTGCTGGGCGCGCCACACTTCCCGAACACGCCCTGCCTGAACCTGAAGCGCGAGCCGCTGCAGAACTGGAAGGGACTGCTGTTCTCCGGAAAGCGCGACATCGCCGCCGATCTGGCCGGCATGGAGGTCGCTCCCGCGCTCGACTTCTCGGGCTACATGCTCGACCACGTCGAGATGCACCAGTGCAACTACAACTGGAAAACCTTCATAGAGGTCTATCTCGAGGACTACCACGTCGAGCCCTTCCACCCGGGGCTGGGCAAGTTCGTCACCTGCGAGGACCTGAGCTGGCAGTTCGCGCGCGACTATTCGGTGCAGCGCGTCGGCGTGAACAACCGTCTGGCGCGTCCTGGCACGCCGGCCTACGAGCGCTGGCACCGCGCGGTGCTCGACTTCTACCGGGGCGAAGTGCCGCCGCACGGTGCGATCTGGCTGACCTACTACCCGAACATCATGGTCGAGTGGTATCCGCACGTGCTCGTCGTGAGCACCCTGTATCCGCAGTCGGTCGATCGCACGATGAATGTGGTCGAGTTCTACTACCCGGAAGAGATCGTGCTGTTCGAGCGCGAATTCATCGAAGCCGAGCGCGCGGCCTATATGGAAACGGCGCGCGAGGACGACGAGATCGGCGAGCGCATGGACGCTGGCCGGCGCGCGCTGATGAAGCAGGGCCGTTCCGAGGTCGGCCCCTACCAGTCGCCGATGGAAGACGGCATGCAGCACTTCCACGAGTGGTACCGGCGCGAAATGGTGGACTATCTTTGAGCGCAGCACGGTACAGCGGGCGTGACGGGGCACTTCGGTGCCCCGTTTTCTTGCCGGAGCAGGCGTCGTGAAGTCCTTGTGGATGGTGGCGGCCAGCCTGCTGTTCGCGTCCATGGGCGTTTGCGTGAAGCTGGCCAGCGAGGCGCTGCCCGCCTCCGAGATCGCTTTCTACCGTGCCTTCATTTCCTTGGCGCTGATCGCTGCCGTCATGCGCCTGCGCGGCGCGTCGTTCGCAACGCCGCACGCGGCAATGCATCTGAAACGCGGCGTGTCGGGGGCCATTTCGCTCATTCTCTATTTCCAGGCGATCGCGCTGCTGCCCTTGCCCACGGCCGTGACCCTGAACTACACCTCGCCGCTGTTCATGGCGGCCTGGCTGGGCTTCACCGTCAGTGGAGAGTTGTCGAAGCCGGTCGCGCTGGCGCTGGTGACCGGCTTTGCCGGCGTCGTTCTGGTCCTGCAGCCGACGCTGGACAGCGAGCAGTGGGTCGGCGGCCTGTGCGGCCTCGCTTCGGGGATGATCGCGACGATGGCTTATCTGAGCGTACGCGACCTCGGTCAGCTGGGTGAGCCGGAATGGCGCACCGTCCTGTACTTCTCGCTCTGCTCCTCGGTGTTCGGCGCCGTGTGGGCGCTGATCGACGGCGGCTTTCACCTGCCGGATCAGCGCACCTGTGCGCTGCTGCTGGGCGTCGGCGTGTTCGGCGCCGCAGCCCAGCTCTGCATGACCACGGCGTACAAGGGCGGGCGCACGCTGGTGTCGGCCAGTCTGGCCTACACCACGGTGGCTTTCTCCACGCTTTACGGCGTGCTGCTGTGGAACGATGTGCCGTCCGCCGCGGTCTGGCTGGGCATGGTGCTGATTGTCGCAAGCGGCGTGCTGGCGATGCTCAATCCGCCGCCGGCGAAGCTATAGTCGAAGTGCGGGGCGCGCCCCGCCTCTGTGTCGGCAGACCCCTGGAGGGAAGAAAAATGATCACGAGCGAATACAGCGGCAACCTGGTGACGGTGACGGCCTTCGGCGAATTCACGCTGGCTGACTATCGGGAGTTCGAGGATCTGGTCAATTACCGGATCAAGTTCGAAGGCGTCGTGAACCTGCTGATAGACCTGCGGCAGATGACCGACTTCACGCTCGACATGGCGCTCGAGGAACTGCGGTTCGCACGCGCGCACAGCCACGATTTCGGACGGGTCGCAGTGATCGCCGGCACGCCGTGGGTGGCGTGGACGGCCTGGCTGTCGCAGGTGTTCGTCGACGCCGACGTGACCGTGTTCGACGACGAAGCGGCTGCGCGCGACTGGCTTGCGGAGACCGTCTGAACGATGAGTGTGCTCATTTCCGCGGCCGAACTGACCGCCTCGGCGGGCGATGCCCGCCTGGTCATCGTCGATTGCCGTCACGATCTTGCGCAGCCGGAATCCGGCGAGGCGGCGTGGCGCGAAGCGCACATCCCCGGCGCGCTGTTCATGCATCTGGATCGCGACCTGTCGGCGCCGAAGAATGGCCGCAACGGTCGCCATCCGCTGCCGTCGCCACAGGATTTCGCTAGGCTGCTCGGGGCGCGCGGCATTTCGCCGGCGCACCGCGTGGTGGCCTATGACGACGCCGGCGGCATGTTCGCGGCCCGCCTGTGGTGGATGCTGCGCTGGGTCGGTCACCGCGACGCCGCGGTGCTCGATGGTGGCCTGAGCGCGTGGAAGGCGTTCGGCGGCGCGCTCGACACGACGGTGCGCGATCTGCCACCCACCGACTATCCGCTTGGCGCGGTCGAACCGACGCTGGACGCCGACGCCGTGCTCGCCAGTCTGCGCAGCGGCGGACGCCTGCTGGTCGATGCCCGCGCGCCCGACCGCTTCCGCGGCGAAAACGAGACGCTGGACCCGGTCGGCGGCCATATTCCCGGTGCGGTGAACCGCTTCTTCAAGCTCAATATCGGCGACGACGGCCGCTTCAAGCCGGCAGACGTGCTGCGCGCAGAGTGGCGTGAACTGATCGGCGGCCGCGATCCGGCCTCGTTGATCATGCAGTGCGGCAGCGGCGTCACCGCCTGCCACAACCTGCTGGCGCTCGAAGTGGCCGGCCTGTCCGGGGCGCAGCTCTATCCCGGTTCGTGGAGCGAGTGGTGCAGCGATCCGGCGCGGCCGATGACGCGCTGAGCGACGACCGGGTCGCGGAAGTGCTGCTCGCACGGGTCGCCGGGCGTGCGCCCGGGCGCTCGATCTGTCCGTCCGAAGTCGCGCGCGTGCTGTCGCCCGACGACTGGCGTCCGCTGATGCCCAAGATCCGCGACGTCGCCCGTCGGCTGGCGCGTGAAGGTCGCGTCGTCGTCACCCAGGGCGGCAACGTGCGAGATCCGGATGCCGACTGGCGCGGGCCGATACGCATCGCTCAGCCGCCGCTCAGCGCGTCCGGCTCGATCTGAGCGAACTGTTCGCCGAGATGGTCGAGCAGGCGCCTGACCCGTAGCGGCATGTGCCGGCCGGCCGGCAGCATTGCGTGCAGCGGGAAATCCTCGCCGCGCCAGTCGGTCAGCAGTTCGACCAGGCGCCCGGCGTGCAGGTCGTCCACCACGTCCAGCCGTGCCTTGGTGGCGATGCCCAGACCCTGCAGCACCCACTGGCGCACCAGTGCGCCGTCGTAGGCGAGCCGGTTGCCCTGCACGCGCACGGTCGTGTCGACGCCACCACGCTCGAAGCGCCAGGCCAGATGCGGGCGTCCGCTGCGATAGAGCGCGATGCAGTTGTGCCGCGTCAGCTCCGATGGCTGCTGTGGCGCGCCGTGTCGAGCGATGTAATCCGGTGAAGCCACCACCACGCGCCGGGTCACGTGCAATCGGCGCGCGATCAGCGACGAATCCGGCAGTTCGCCGTAGCGCACCGCCAGATCGACCCGCTCGCGTACCAGGTCCTGCAGCGTGTCCGACACATAGAGCGTCAGCCGCACGCCCGGGTGCTGTTCGATGAAGCGGTCCAGCATCGCTGACAGCGCGCCGCGGCCGAGGTCCGACGGCGCGGCGAGGTGGATGTCGCCGGACAGCGTTTCGCGGCCGGCGCCCAGCAGGGCGCGCGCGTCGTCGATGTCGCCCAGTGCGCGCCGGGCGTGGTCGCGCAGCAGTTCGCCCTCGGCGGTCAGCCGCATCGAACGCGTCGAGCGCTCGACCAGCCGCGCGCCGAAGGCCGATTCGAGTCGCTTCAGTGCGGCGCTGGCGGCGGCCGGTGTCAGCTGCAACTGCCGTGCAGCGGCGCTGAGCGAGCCGGCGTCGGCGATGCGCACGAAAAGTTCGAGCTGGGAAAGCGTCAGATCACGCGGATTCATGGCAACTCAATTTTCAATAAATATTTGAATATGTATTGAGTGAGGGCTGGATTATCAATTCATCTGCCAGTCTGTAGCATGCTCCGATGAACTGGACAGGAGTTGCAGCATGAAAGCCGTTGCATTCAGAGAAAATCTGCCGGTCGAGCGCGCGGACTGCCTGGTGGATGTCGAGCTCGCCCGGCCCGAGGCCCGCGGCCGCGATCTGCTCGTGCGCATCGAGGCGGTCGCGGTCAATCCGGTCGATACCAAGGTGCGTCGCTTCCACGCGCCGCCGGCCGACGGTGCCTGGCGCGTGCCCGGCTGGGACGCGGCCGGCGTGGTCGAGGCGGTGGGCGAGCAGGTCACGCGCTTTCGCCCGGGGGACCGCGTCTGGTACGCCGGTGACCTGACCCGACAGGGCAGCAACGCCGAGTTCCAGGCGGTGGATGAACGCCTGGTCGGTCGCATGCCATCCTCCCTCGGTTTTGCCGAGGCGGCCGCATTGCCGCTGACCGCGATCACCGCGTGGGAACTGCTGTTCGACCGGCTGCAACTGCGTGACGCTGAAGGCCGGTTGCTCATCGTCGGCGCTGCCGGTGGTGTCGGCTCGATCATGATCCAGCTTGCCCGGGTGCTGACCCGCACGACGGTGATCGCCACGGCGTCGCGCAGCGAGACCGCCGACTGGGTGACGCAGCTCGGTGCGCACCACGTGATCGATCACCGCCGTCCGCTCGCCGAAGCGCTGCGCGACGCCGGTATCGAATCGGTCACGCACGCGGCCAGCCTGACCCACACCGATCACCACTACCCGCAGATCGTCGAGGCGCTGGCGCCGCAGGGCCGTTTGGGCCTGATCGACGATCCGGCGCATCCGCTCGACGTGCTCGCACTGAAGCGCAAGAGCCTGTCGCTGCACTGGGAACTGATGTTCACGCGGTCGCTCTACCAGACCGACGACATGGCCGAGCAGGGTCGCCTGCTCGACGAGGTGGCCGACATGGTCGACGCCGGCCGCCTGCGCAGCACGCTGGGCGAGCATTTCGGTGTCATCAATGCCGCCAATCTGCGCCGCGCGCACGCCTTGCTGGAAAGCGGCCGCGCACGCGGAAAGATCGTGCTGCAGGGTTTCTGAACCTGTTTTCTTCCGGGGCGCTGCCCAGGTCGCGACCCCAACCCCATCCATAAATGGAGAACCGAATGACCACGCTGTTCGAACCGACCCGACTGGGTGACATCGCCCTCGCCAATCGCATCGTCATGGCGCCGCTGACGCGCAACCGCGCCCAGGCCGGCAATGTGCCGGGGCCGCTCACCGTCGAGTACTACCGCCAGCGCGCGAGTGCCGGCCTCATCATCGCCGAGGCGACACAGATTTCGCCGATGGCGCAGGGCTATCTCGACACCCCGGGCATCCACTCGGCCGAGCAGGTCGCCGGCTGGCGCAAGGTGACGGATGCGGTGCATGCCGCGGGCGGTCGCATCGTGCTGCAGCTGTGGCACGTCGGACGCATTTCGCATACCTCGCTGTTGCCGAGCGGTGCGGCGCCGGTGTCCTCGACCGCGCGTCGGCCCAATGCGCAGACCTACACGAAGGAGGGTTTCGTGCCGGTGTCCGAACCCCGGGCGCTGCGTGACGACGAACTGCCGGGCATCGTCGACGACTACCGTCGCGCCGCGCGCAATGCGATCGACGCCGGTTTCGACGGCGTCGAGGTGCACGCCGCCAACAACTACCTGCTGGACCAGTTCATGCGCGACAGCGTGAATGACCGCAGCGGTCCCTATGGCGGTTCCATCGACAACCGCATCCGCCTGGTCGTCGAGGTGATGCAGGCGGTGGCGGCGGAAATCGGTGCGGCGCGCACCGGCATCCGTCTGTCGCCAATCACCACCTTCAGCGACACGGCGCGCGACAGCCATCCGCAGGCGCTGTACGGCCGCCTGGTCGAAGTGCTAGCGCCGCTGGGCCTGGCTTTCGTACACATGATCGAGGGCGAGACCGGCGGTCCGCGCGAACCGGCGGATCTGGCGCAGCCTTTCGACTACGACGCGCTGAAGAAGGCTTTCGGCGGTGGCTGGATCGTGAACAACGGCTTCGATCGCGCCAGTGCGGAGGCGAAGGTGGCCGCGGGCGCGGCCGACGCGATCGCCTTCGGCAAGCCTTTCATCTCGAATCCGGATCTGGTGCGCCGGCTGCGCGACAACGCGCCGCTGAATCCGCTGCGCGCCGAGCTGATGTACGGCGGCGGCGCCGAGGGCTACACCGACTACCCGGCGCTCGCCTGACGCCGTTTCAGGCTAATCGTCGCCGGCCGGTTCGGGCCGCGTCCACAGCCAGCTGGCGACGACGATGAGGATGAGCCACACGCTGCCGCGCACCCAGGGCGGCACCGGGCTGAACCACAGCGTGGTGGCGCTGAACAGCATCATCACGCTGGCCAGCCACTTGGCGCGACGCGGCACTGCGCCGTGCGTGCGCCAGTGGATGATGTGTGGTCCGTACGTCGGATGGGCGAGCAGCTTCGCCTCCAGCGCCGGCCAGCCACGGCCGGCGGCCCAGGCGGCGAGCAGCAAGAAGGGCACGGTCGGCAGTACGGGCAGGAAGGCGCCAATGACGCCCAACAGTACCGACACCGCGGCGAGCAGCCGCCACAGCATCTGACGGGTCCAGTGGATCAAGACGGGCAGGGCGTGATGCGAAAGCCGCATTGTGCCGCAGGCCGGCGCGCGGCGCAGGCCGCAAGTCAGTCCATGAGGTGGGCCGGCCGGGATGCTCGCGGGAACGTCCGTGCTTCAGGGCAGGGCGCGGCGATCCACGCCGCAATCGCGAGCAAGCTCTCTCCCACGGAACCGACGACTGCGCCTGAGTTGTTGCAGGCGCCGGTCCTGAGCGGGCCTTGCCGGTGGGCGGTTCTGTGAAAAGTTATGGGGCCGTAATGCGGACGCTTCCCTTCATCGCCTGAGATCCAGCGTGAACGGGAAGTTCGGGTTGCGTTCCTCGGGCGGGGCGGACACCTGGCCCGGCGTGTGGCCCATGGCGAAAAAGCGCGCCAGCCGGCGGCCTTCCGCTTCGTAGGAATTAACCGGGAAGGTTTCGAAATTGCGGCCGCCCGGGTGGGCGACGTGGTACTGGCAGCCGCCCATCGAACGCTTCATCCAGTCGTCCACAAGGTCGAACACCAGTGGGCTGTGCGGCGGAATGGTCGGGTGCAGGCAGGTCGCCGGCTGCCATGCGCGGTAGCGCACGCCGGCGACGAATTCGCCGACGCGCCCGGTGGGCTGAAGCGGAATGCGCCGGCCATTTACCGCCAGCACGTGGCGGTCGTCCACCAGCCCCTGCACCTTCACCTGCAGCCGCTCGACCGAGGAGTCGACATAGCGCACGGTGCCGCCGGGTGCGCCTTCCTCGCCCATCACGTGCCACGGTTCGAGCGCACTGCGCAGTTCGACCTGCACATTGCGCGCGGCGAAGGCACCCATCTTCGGGAAACGGAACTCGAAGTGCGGCGCGAACCAGTCAAGCTCCATCGTGTAGCCGAAGCTGCGCAGCTCGTCGACGACGTCGCGCAGATCGTCCCAGACGAAGTGCGGCAGCATGTAGCGGTCGTGCAGTTCGGTGCCCCAGCGCTTCAGGCGCGCCGGCTGGTAGGGCTGCTGCCAGAAGCGGGCGATCAGCGCGCGCAGCAGCAGCTGCTGGGTCAGGCTCATGCGCGCGTGCGGCGGCATTTCGAAGGCGCGCATTTCGAGCAGGCCGAGGCGGCCGGTCGGGCCGTCGGGCGAGAACAGCTTGTCGATGCAGAACTCGGTGCGGTGCGTGTTGCCGGTCGAATCGACCAGCAGATTGCGCAGGATGCGGTCGATCAGCCACGGCGGCGTATAGCCCATGTCGCGCGTGCGGCGCTCGATTTCGGCGAAGGCGATCTCGATCTCGTATACGGCGTCGTTGCGTGCCTCGTCGATGCGCGGCGCCTGGCTGGTCGGGCCGATGAACAGGCCGGAGAACAGGTAGGACAGCGACGGATGGTTGTGCCAGTAGCTGATCAGGCTGCGCAGCAGGTCGGGCCGGCGCAGGAAGGGCGAGTCGGACACGGTCGCGCCGCCGAGCACGAAGTGGTTGCCGCCGCCGGTGCCGCTGTGGCGACCGTCGATCATGAACTTCTCAGTGCCGAGCCGGGTTTCGTGCGCCGCCTCGTACAGGAAGGTGGTGCCGGCCACCATGTCGTCCCACGAACGATAAGGCTGGATGTTCACCTCCAGCACGCCGGGGTCGGGTGTGATGCGCAGCACTTCGAGGCGGGCGTCGCGCGGCGGCTCGTAACCTTCAAGCACGACCGGGTGGCCGCAGTCGGCAGCGGTCGCCTCGATCGCGGTCACCAGCTCGAGGTAGTCCTCCAGCGCCGTCAGCGGCGGCATGAACAGGTACATGACGCCGTGGCGCACCTGCGCACACAGTGCGGTGCGGGTGATCCAGGCGGCGGACTCGAAGGCGTCGGGGCGGCGGTCGGTGGAGGGCGCCACCGGGCTGCCGCTGTCCGGCAGGGCATAGCCCAGACGTTGCGCGCGGTCGCCGGTCAGGCCGGCGAGCGGCGTCTGCATGCGCCAGGCGATGTCGCGCCATTGCGGCAGTGCGGTCTGCGGTGCCATCGGGTCGGCGGCATGCACCCAGGGGTAGTCGGTGGCGGCGACCCACGGTTGGGAGTCCAGCGGCAGCCGATAGCCGAGCGGCGAATCGCCCGGAACCAGATAGCAGCGCTCGGTGCGCAGGAACCACGGACCGCTCTGCCAGGCGTCGCCGGCCGGCGTACGTGCCAGCGGCAGCACGTGGCCGACCACGCTGTCCAGGCCCTGGTCGAACACACGGCGCATGCGCTCGCGTTCGAGCGGATCGTCCAGCCGGGCGTCGAAGGGATCGACGTTCACTGGCAGCTTGCGCTCGCGCCACAGGTAGTACCAGACATCCTCGTAGGCCGGGAAGGCGTGCTTGCCGTCGATGCCGAGGCGGGCCGCCAGTACGTTGAGGAAGCGCGCCGCGTCGCCTTCGGTCAGTGCGTAATCGACGGATTCGTCGGCGAACAGGCCGGAATCCGTCCAGATCTGTTCGCCGTCGCGGCGCCAGAAGCAGCTGAGCGACCAGCGCGGCAGCTGTTCGCCCGGATACCACTTGCCCTGACCGTAGTGCAACAGACCGCCCGGCGCGTAGCGCGCCTTCAGCTTGGCCAGCAGTTCGGCGCCAAGCAGGCGTTTTGTCGGCTTTTCCGGCGGCGAGTCGGCGGTGGTGTTCCATTCGGCGCCGTCGCGGTCATCCACCGACACGAAGGTGGGTTCGCCGCCCATGGTCAGTCGCACGTCGTGCAGCTTGAGATCTGCGTCGATCCGATGGCCCAGCGTTTCGATGCGCGACCACTGCGCGTCGCTGTAGGGCCGGGTCACGCGCGGTGCTTCCCACACGCGCTCGACCTTCATGTGGTGTTCGAACTCCGACTCGCACTTCTCGCTGAAGCCGCTGACCGGCGCGGCCGACGACGGTTCGGGCGAACAGGCGAGCGGAATGTGGCCCTCGCCGGCGAACAGGCCGGAAGTCGGGTCCAGCCCGATCCAGCCGGCGCCCGGCAGATACACCTCGCACCACGCGTGCAGATCGGTGAAATCCTTCTCGGGGCCGCTCGGGCCGTCCAGCGATTTCACGTCCGGCGTCAGCTGTATCAGGTAGCCGGACACGAAGCGCGCAGCCAGGCCGATGTGGCGCAGCACCTGCACCAGCGCCCAGGCCGAGTCGCGGCAGGAGCCGCTGGCCTTCTGCAGCGTTTCCTCCGGCGTCTGCACGCCAGGCTCCATGCGGATCAGGTAGCGGATGTCGTTCTGCATCTGCTGGTTCAGCGCGACCAGGAAGTCCACGCTGGCACGCCCGCCGTTGCACAGCGCCCACGCGTTATCGACCCAGCGCGAGAACTTGGGCGCGTTGTCGCGGCCGAGCGGCAGTTTCACCAGATAGGGGGTGAGCTCGTGCGTCTGCTCTTCGCTGTAGCCGAATGGAATCTTTTCCGCTTCCGGTTCGAGGAAGAAATCGAAGGGGTTGATGACCGACATTTCGGCCACCAGGTCGATCTCGATGCGCAGTTCGCGCGTGCGCTCCGGGAACACGATGCGGGCGAGATAGTTCGACTGCGGGTCCTGCTGCCAGTTGATGAAGTGCTCGCCCGGCGTCGCCTTCAGCGAGTAGGACAGGATGGGTGTGCGCGCGTGCGGCGCCGGACGCAGTCTGACCACCTGCGGGCTGAGCATGACCGGACGGTCGTAGCGGTAGTGGGTGACGTGGTTCAGCGCGACGTGGATGGACACGGAGGACTCCGGTTACATGCTGGAAAGGGTTGGTGGCTTCAAGCAATTAGTGTGCGCAAGCCAAGTGCATGATTTTCAGTCTGTTTTGTTTCAGCGTCCTTCCGTGCTTGGGGCGGCCGGCGTGTGCGCGCACCGGCACTGTGCATTAGTGGAAAGTCCGTCATCGCTATTTGAGGCCGAGCCGGCGAGCGAGCTTGTGCAGATTGCTCGGGTCGACGTCCAGCCGCCGGGCGGCATCGGCCCAGTTACCGCCGCAAGCGTCGAGCGCCGCCCGCACCAGCCGGCGTTGCGTCGCGTCGACGGCATCGCGCAGCGGCATCAGGGTGACAGGTATCGCTTCGTCAGTGGGCCGGGGGGGCATGACGCCAGGCAGCGCCGGGCCGTCCAGGTCGAGCAGTTCGGCCGGAAGCGACACGATGTCGGTGCGCGCAGCGCCACGGCTCACCACCTTCAGCGCCGCGCGGCTGATCACGTGTTCCAGTTCGCGCACATTGCCCGGCCACGGATAGCGACAGAGCGCGTCTTCCGCCTCGGGCGACAGACGCAGGCTGCGCAGGCCGAGACGGGCGCGGTTCAGTTCGAGGAAGCGGCCGGCCAGCAGCAGCACGTCGCTGCCACGCTCGCGCAGCGGCGGTATCGGTACCGGGTACACGGAAAGCCGGTGATAGAGGTCGGCGCGGAAGGCGCCGTCACGCACGCTTTCGCGCAGCGTGCGGTTGGTCGCCGCGATCACGCGCACGTCGACGCGTCGCGGCTGATCGGCGCCCAGGCGCTGGATTTCGCCGTTCTGCAGCGCGCGCAGCAGCTTGGCCTGAACGGTCAGCGGCAGTTCGCCGACCTCGTCGAGGAACAGCGTGCCGCCGTCGGCCGCCTCGAAGCGTCCCGGGCGGTCCGTGGTGGCGCCGGAGAAGGCGCCTTTCACGTGACCGAACAGTTCGCTTTCGGCCAGCGATTCCGGCAGCGCCGCGCAGTTAACATGGACCAGCGGCTGCGTGGCGCGGCGCGAATGGCGGTGCAGGTGACGGGCGAACAACTCCTTGCCGACGCCGGTTTCGCCGAGCAGCAGCACCGGCAGCTCGGATTCGGCCACCACCTTCAGTTCGTGCAGCAGACGCTGGATCACGTCGCTGTGGCCGATGATTTCAGCCTCGTCCGCCGTGGCGCGCGCGTCTGCCGGTTCGCCGCCACGCGACAGGCGCAGCGCGTGCAGGTCCTGTTCCAGCCGGGTCACGCGTACCGCCGCTTCGACCAGCAAGGTGAAGCGACGCAGGTCGTCGCGCGCCGCCTCGGTGAAGGTGCCGGTCTGCAGTGCGTCGAGCGTCAGCGCGCCCCAGGTCTGTCCCTCGACGTGCAGGCTGGTGCCCATGCAGTCATGCACCGGCAGTGGCTCGCCGATGCGGGTGTCGAGCAGACCGTCATAGGGGTCGGGCAGCGTGCTGTCGTGATCGAAGCTGGTGATGTCGCGGCGCGACAGGATGGTGGCCAGTCGCGGGTGCTGACCGACGACGAAGCGCCGGCCCAATGTTTCGCGCGCCAGTCCGTCGACCGCCAGCGGACGCAGGCTGTCTTCCTCCAGTTTCAACAGCGCCACCGCGCCACAGCCGAAGTGGGCGCGCAGGCTGGATACCAGACGCTGCAGGCGCACCGCGGGCGGCAGTTCCGACACGAGGTCGGCGAGCAGCAGGGATTCCATCATGGTTCTAATGACCCTTTAAGGGTTTTTAATACCTCACTTGGTGAGGGTCGAAAATACCTTAATTTTCGCAGCTTGTTGATTTCATTTGATCGATTCACATGGCCCGGACCTTGCGAAGTGAGGGTGTCTTCTTCCATACGAGGCTCTCGCCATGAACCTGATCGACCAATCCCTCGGCGCGCTGGCGCGCAGCATTCCCGGTGCCACCCAGGTGTTTCACGAACACAAGCTCGATTTTTGCTGCGGCGGCAAGCACAGCTTGCAGGAAGCGGCAGCCGAGCGCGGCATCGAAGTGCAACCCATCGTCGATCGCCTACGCACCCTTTCGTCGTTGGCCACGCGCGAGGAACGCGACTGGCGCACGGTGCCGGCGGCCACGCTGATCGAGCACATCCTGGTCCGCTTCCATGACCGCCATCGCGAACAGTTGCCGGAGCTGACCCGCCTCGCGCGCCGGGTCGAACAGGTGCACGGCGATCGCCCGGACTGCCCGAACGGCCTCGCCGATCATCTGGCAACGATGCAGCAGGAACTGGAAAGCCATATGCAGAAGGAAGAACAGGTGCTGTTCCCGATGCTCGCCCGCGGACACGCGGCGGCGCTGCAGGGGCCGGTCACGGTGATGCGCAACGAGCACGACCAGCACGGTGAAGCGCTACAGCGGCTGGAAGCGCTGACCGATGACATCACGCTGCCGCGTGGCGCCTGCAATACCTGGCGCGCGCTCTACGTCGGCCTGGCCGCGCTGCGCGAAGACCTGATGGAACACATCCACCTGGAGAACAACATCCTGTTCGAAGGGCTGAATCCGGCACCGGCCGAGGCGGAGACCGCTCATGGGTAACTATCGCAAGCTGTGGTTCATGCTGATCGGCGTGCTCATCGTCACCTTCTCGCTGCTCGGGTACTACGGCGTCGAGGTGTATCGCAGCGCGCCGCCGATACCGCAGCAGATCGTCAGCGACGACGGCCGCGTGCTGTACACGCACGATGGCATTCTCGACGGGCAGACCGCCTGGCAGTCGGTCGGCGGCATGCAGCTCGGCTCGATCTGGGGCCATGGCGCCTACCAGGCGCCGGACTGGACCGCGGACTGGCTGCACCGCGAACTGCTGACCTGGCTGGATCTGGCCGCGCAGGACGCGCACGGCAAAACGTATGCCGAACTCGACGCCGACACGCAGGCACTGCTCGCCGCGCGTCTGAAGCGCGAGTACCGGCGCAACACCTACGACGCCGCAAGCGGCATCGCCACCGTATCGACGCTGCGTGCGAAGGCGATCGAGCGCACCGCCGACTACTACGCCGAGCTGTTCGGCGATGCACCGGCGCTACAGGGCTCGCGCGAAAGCTACGCGATGAAGGAAAACACGCTGCCCGATCCGCAGCGGCGCGCGCAGCTTGCCGGCTTCTTCTTCTGGACCGCCTGGGTGGCGGCGACCGAGCGGCCCGGCACCAGTGCCACCTACACCAACAACTGGCCGCACGAACCGCTGATCGGCAATGCGCCGACCGCGGAGAACGTGGTGTGGTCCATCGTCAGCGTGGTGGTGATGATGGCCGGCGTCGGCTTCCTGATCTGGGGCTGGTCCTTCCTGCGCAAGCAGGACGAGAGCGACCCGGCCGCGCCGGCGCAGGACCCGCTGTCGCGCGTCGCGCTGACGCCGTCTCAGCGCGCGCTCGGCAAATACCTCTTCCTGGTCGTGGCGCTGTTCGTGTTCCAGGTGATGCTGGGCGGCTTCACCGCGCACTACACCGTCGAGGGTCAGACCTTCTACGGAATGGACGTGTCGCAGTGGTTCCCGTATTCGCTGGTGCGCACCTGGCACATCCAGAGCGCGCTGTTCTGGATCGCCACCGGCTTCCTCGCCGCCGGGTTGTTCCTGGCGCCGCTGATCCACGGCGGGCGCGATCCGAAGTACCAGAAGCTGGGCGTGGACGTGCTGTTCTGGGCGCTGGTCGTGGTGGTCGTCGGCTCCTTCGTCGGCAACTACCTGGCGATCGCGCAGGTCATGCCGCCGGAGCTGAACTTCTGGCTCGGCCACCAGGGCTACGAGTACGTCGACCTCGGCCGCGTATGGCAGATCGGCAAATTCGTCGGCGTCGCGCTGTGGCTGGTGCTGATGCTGCGCGGCATGGTGCCGGCACTGCGCACGCCTGGCGGCGACAAGAATCTGCTGGCGCTGCTGACCGCGTCGGTGGTGGCGATCGGCCTGTTCTACGGTGCGGGCTTCGCCTACGGCGAGCGCACTCACCTGTCGGTGATGGAGTACTGGCGCTGGTGGGTCGTGCACCTGTGGGTCGAAGGCTTCTTCGAAGTGTTCGCGACCACCGCACTGGCCTTCATCTTCTCGACGCTCGGCCTCGTTTCCGGCCGCATGGCGACGGCGGCCAGCCTGGCCTCGGCCTCACTGTTCATGCTGGGCGGCGTGCCCGGCACCTTCCACCATCTGTACTTCGCCGGCACGACCACGCCGGTGATGGCGGTCGGCGCCTCGTTCAGCGCGCTCGAAGTGGTGCCGCTGGTCGTGCTCGGTCACGAGGCGTGGGAGAACTGGCGCCTGAAGGACCGCGCGCCGTGGATGGCCAGGCTGAAGTGGCCGCTCATGTGCTTCGTCGCGGTAGCGTTCTGGAACATGCTCGGTGCCGGCGTATTCGGCTTCATGATCAACCCGCCGATCTCGCTCTACTACGTGCAGGGTCTGAACACGACGCCGGTGCATGCGCACGCCGCACTGTTCGGGGTGTATGGCTTCCTTGCGCTGGGCTTCACGCTGCTGGTGCTGCGTTACGTCCGGCCGCAGCTGGAGTTTGGCGAGCGTCTGATGAAGACCGGCTTCTGGGGGCTCAACGTGGGTCTGGTGCTGATGATCGCCACAAGCCTGCTGCCGATCGGCCTGATCCAGTTCCACGCCAGCGTCAGTCAGGGGCTGTGGTACGCACGCAGCGAGGAATTCATGCAGCAGCCGCTGCTGGAAACGCTGCGCTGGGTGCGCACCTTCGGCGACGTGGTGTTCATCGTCGGCGCACTGGCAGTGGCCTGGCAGGTGGTGAGCGGCGTGTTCGGACGCTCCGGCCGCGCCCCGGCTCCGACCGCCGCGCTGGCAGGTGCCCGCCGATGAACTGAGCACCACCGACCTCCCTCCTTGTCGTCACGCATCGACAAGGTTGGGGCGCCGCGCCGCAAGGCCGGCGCCCTTTTTTTTGGGTCCGGTCGGCCCCTACCCAATGACAGCGGCGATTCTGCGTTGTCGCTGACGGATATCCGCTCGGTACCGTTGATTCTCTGTCTTTGCACGGCATGGGATTTCCGTGTGGCTGTTCGAGCGGAATCAGGCAGGGGCGGAGTGTGAAAAAAACTGTGTCTTCAGGGTACGGAAATGTTGCGTGGTTATACTCCAGAGCTCCCAATCTGAATATCCGACTGCACAGGACCATCTCGTGGCCAATATCACCGCTCAGGACAACAGCCTCTCCTTCCTCACTGACACGCTAGGTGGATTCGTGGGGCGGGCGGCGACTAAGCTCGATGCGTTCTCGAGCGACCTCGAGGGCATGATCGATACGATATTCATGGCGATCAGCTACGGGTATGTGGATTCGGTGTCGTCGTCCAGGATCGTCATAAGCACGTATTACCCGACCTACGCGCAGATGACCATCAATGGCAGCGGAATGACCGGGAATTCGTTCTCTATCAATCGCATCACATATTCGGAGTACGACGGGTTCTACATCAGGATGAGCGGTAACGTGCGCGGAAACGTGTACGGCGATGTCAGCGGGTCCGTGACAAGTGCGGTGATCGGGAACTCGGAGCAGTCGATCGCGTATGTCGGAAGTATTTCGATGACGACCGGCGCCGCACGGTACAGCTCGCTGACCTACACGCTGCGCGATGTTTCCGGCGTCGCCACGACGACCGTCAGCTACGGCGGCAGCTTTGTGGAGGATGACTATGGAGTGATCCGCGGCACGGTGACCTCGTTCTCCTATGGCCGCGATGCGGACGGCGCCGGTTCTGGTACAGCGCAGACCCTGATGTCGATGACGGGACTGTCTCGCTACGTCGAGATGGATATCGATTCGGGACGTCCGTTTGGCTTTCTTCCCGTCGATACGGCCACGTTCTTCACCGACATGCTGAACGGTGCTGACAGCATCAGCGGTGGCACGGGCAACGACACGCTCTACGGTTATGCCGGCAATGACCTCATCAACGGCGGGGCGGGCGCTGACGTCATGGACGGCGGCGAAGGCGACGACGTCTATTACGTCGACAACGCCGGCGATGTCGTCGTCGAGGCCGCCGACGAGGGTACTGACCTGGTACTGGCCTCGGTCAGCCACACGCTGGACGACAACGTCGAGAACCTCACCCTGATCGGCACGGCTACCGACGGCACCGGTAATGAACTCGACAACACGCTCACGGGTAATGCACAGGCCAACGTACTGACCGGCCTTGGCGGCAATGACACACTGATCGGTGGTGGCGGTCTCGATACGCTGATCGGCGGTGAAGGTGACGACATCTACGTGATCGACCGCGCAGACGAAATCATCACCGAGCTTGCGGACGAGGGCAACGATACGGTCCGGATTGGTTACGCGAATCCGGGACGTAACGCCGTGACGGTCACTCTTCATGACAACGTCGAGAACCTTGAGGTGCTGGGGGCGGGGCTGTTCAATCTGGTGGGTAATGCCGAGGCGAACGCGCTGACGGGGAATGGCTCGGCGAACGTGATCGACGGAGGCGCGGGCGCGGACGCGATGACGGGTGGTCTGGGCAACGACACCTACGTTGTGGATGACGCGGGCGACGTGGTGATCGAGACGGCGGTGAAGGGCTCGGGCGTTGATCTGGTGCGCGCGTCGGTGGACTACACGCTGACGGCGAACGTTGAGAACCTGACGCTGGAAGGCAGTGCGCTGGAGGGCACGGGCAACGAGCTGGGCAATGCGCTGACGGGCAACGAGCTGGACAACGAACTGTACGGTCTAGGCGGCAACGACGTGCTGGTGGGAGGTGAAGGCGCCGATCTGCTGGATGGAGGAGAAGGCATCGACAGCATGTCGGGCGGAGCGGGGGACGACACCTACGTCGTCGACAACGCGCGCGACGTGGTGAGCGAAGGGCTGAACGCGGGGACGGACACGGTCCGCAGCGCGCTCAGCTACGCGCTGGGTGCGAACGTCGAGAATCTTGTGCTGACGGGCACGGCACACCTGAACGGCACGGGCAACACGCTGGCCAACGTGATCACGGGCAACAGCGGCAACAACGTCCTGGACGGCGGAGTTGGAGCGGACACGCTGATTGGTGGAGAGGGCGACGACCAGTACGTGGTCGACAACATCGGCGACACGATCACGGAAGCGGACGGCGAGGGCACGGACAGCGTGCGCTTCACGCTGGCCAACGCCAGCGGGGTGGCGGTGGAACTGGATCTGGGCGCGGACTACGCCTTCGTCGAGAACGCGACGCTGGCGGGTGCCGGGCTGATCAACCTGAGCGGCAGCGGTGCGGACAACGTGCTGACGGGCAACGCGCAGGCGAACGTGCTGCGCGGTCTGGAAGGCAATGACGAACTGAATGGCGGAGCGGGTGCGGACACGCTGATCGGAGGCGAGGGGGACGACCTGTACATCGTCGACCAGGCTGGTGACGTGGTGACGGAGAACCCGGGCGAAGGCACGGACACGGTGCGCGTGCTGTACGGGCACAAGGCCAAGGCAGCGGTGACGCTGTCGCTGCAGACGACGTACGCCAACGTCGAGAACCTTGAGGTGCTGGGGGCGGGGCTGTTCAATCTGGTGGGTAATGCCGAGGCGAACGCGCTGACGGGGAATGGTTCGGCGAACGTGATAGACGGAGGCGCGGGCGCGGACGCGATGACGGGTGGTCTGGGCAACGACACCTACGTTGTGGATGACGCGGGCGACGTGGTGATCGAGACGGCGGTGAAGGGCTCGGGCGTTGATCTGGTGCGCGCGTCGGTGGACTACACGCTGACGGCGAACGTTGAGAACCTGACGCTGGAAGGCAGTGCGCTGGAGGGCACGGGCAACGAGCTGGGCAATGCGCTGACGGGCAACGAGCTGGACAACGAACTGTACGGTCTAGGCGGCAACGACGTGCTGGTGGGAGGTGAAGGCGCCGATCTGCTGGACGGAGGAGAAGGCATCGACAGCATGTCGGGCGGAGCGGGGGACGACACCTACGTCGTCGACAACGCGCGCGACGTGGTGAGCGAAGGGCTGAACGCGGGGACGGACACGGTCCGCAGCGCGCTCAGCTACGCGCTGGGTGCGAACGTCGAGAATCTTGTGCTGACGGGCACGGCACACCTGAACGGCACGGGCAACACGCTGGCCAACGTGATCACGGGCAACAGCGGCAACAACGTCCTGGACGGCGGAGTTGGAGCGGACACGCTGATTGGTGGAGAGGGCGACGACCAGTACGTGGTCGACAACATCGGCGACACGATCACGGAAGCGGACGGCGAGGGCACGGACAGCGTGCGCTTCACGCTGGCCAACGCCAGCGGGGTGGCGGTGGAACTGGATCTGGGCGCGGACTACGCCTTCGTCGAGAACGCGACGCTGGCGGGTGCCGGGCTGATCAACCTGAGCGGCAGCGGTGCGGACAACGTGCTGACGGGCAACGCGCAGGCGAACGTGCTGCGCGGTCTGGAAGGCAATGACGAACTGAATGGCGGAGCGGGTGCGGACACGCTGATCGGAGGCGAGGGGGACGACCTGTACATCGTCGACCAGGCTGGTGACGTGGTGACGGAGAACCCGGGCGAAGGCACGGACACGGTGCGCGTGCTGTACGGGCACAAGGCCAAGGCAGCGGTGACGCTGTCGCTGCAGACGACGTACGCCAACGTCGAGAACCTTGAGGTGCTGGGGGCGGGGCTGTTCAATCTGGTGGGTAATGCCGAGGCGAACGCGCTGACGGGGAATGGTTCGGCGAACGTGATAGACGGAGGCGCGGGCGCGGACGCGATGACGGGTGGTCTGGGCAACGACACCTACGTTGTGGATGACGCGGGCGACGTGGTGATCGAGACGGCGGTGAAGGGCTCGGGCGTTGATCTGGTGCGCGCGTCGGTGGACTACACGCTGACGGCGAACGTTGAGAACCTGACGCTGGAAGGCAGTGCGCTGGAGGGCACGGGCAACGAGCTGGGCAATGCGCTGACGGGCAACGAGCTGGACAACGAACTGTACGGTCTAGGCGGCAACGACGTGCTGGTGGGAGGTGAAGGCGCCGATCTGCTGGACGGAGGAGAAGGCATCGACAGCATGTCGGGCGGAGCGGGGGACGACACCTACGTCGTCGACAACGCGCGCGACGTGGTGAGCGAAGGGCTGAACGCGGGGACGGACACGGTCCGCAGCGCGCTCAGCTACGCGCTGGGTGCGAACGTCGAGAATCTTGTGCTGACGGGCACGGCACACCTGAACGGCACGGGCAACACGCTGGCCAACGTGATCACGGGCAACAGCGGCAACAACGTCCTGGACGGCGGAGTTGGAGCGGACACGCTGATTGGTGGAGAGGGCGACGACCAGTACGTGGTCGACAACATCGGCGACACGATCACGGAAGCGGACGGCGAGGGCACGGACAGCGTGCGCTTCACGCTGGCCAACGCCAGCGGGGTGGCGGTGGAACTGGATCTGGGCGCGGACTACGCCTTCGTCGAGAACGCGACGCTGGCGGGTGCCGGGCTGATCAACCTGAGCGGCAGCGGTGCGGACAACGTGCTGACGGGCAACGCGCAGGCGAACGTGCTGCGCGGTCTGGAAGGCAATGACGAACTGAATGGCGGAGCGGGTGCGGACACGCTGATCGGAGGCGAGGGGGACGACCTGTACATCGTCGACCAGGCTGGTGACGTGGTGACGGAGAACCCGGGCGAAGGCACGGACACGGTGCGCGTGCTGTACGGGCACAAGGCCAAGGCAGCGGTGACGCTGTCGCTGCAGACGACGTACGCCAACGTCGAGAACCTTGAGGTGCTGGGGGCGGGGCTGTTCAATCTGGTGGGTAATGCCGAGGCGAACGCGCTGACGGGGAATGGTTCGGCGAACGTGATAGACGGAGGCGCGGGCGCGGACGCGATGACGGGTGGTCTGGGCAACGACACCTACGTTGTGGATGACGCGGGCGACGTGGTGATCGAGACGGCGGTGAAGGGCTCGGGCGTTGATCTGGTGCGCGCGTCGGTGGACTACACGCTGACGGCGAACGTTGAGAACCTGACGCTGGAAGGCAGTGCGCTGGAGGGCACGGGCAACGAGCTGGGCAATGCGCTGACGGGCAACGAGCTGGACAACGAACTGTACGGTCTAGGCGGCAACGACGTGCTGGTGGGAGGTGAAGGCGCCGATCTGCTGGACGGAGGAGAAGGCATCGACAGCATGTCGGGCGGAGCGGGGGACGACACCTACGTCGTCGACAACGCGCGCGACGTGGTGAGCGAAGGGCTGAACGCGGGGACGGACACGGTCCGCAGCGCGCTCAGCTACGCGCTGGGTGCGAACGTCGAGAATCTTGTGCTGACGGGCACGGCACACCTGAACGGCACGGGCAACACGCTGGCCAACGTGATCACGGGCAACAGCGGCAACAACGTCCTGGACGGCGGAGTTGGAGCGGACACGCTGATTGGTGGAGAGGGCGACGACCAGTACGTGGTCGACAACATCGGCGACACGATCACGGAAGCGGACGGCGAGGGCACGGACAGCGTGCGCTTCACGCTGGCCAACGCCAGCGGGGTGGCGGTGGAACTGGATCTGGGCGCGGACTACGCCTTCGTCGAGAACGCGACGCTGGCGGGTGCCGGGCTGATCAACCTGAGCGGCAGCGGTGCGGACAACGTGCTGACGGGCAACGCGCAGGCGAACGTGCTGCGCGGTCTGGAAGGCAATGACGAACTGAATGGCGGAGCGGGTGCGGACACGCTGATCGGAGGCGAGGGGGACGACCTGTACATCGTCGACCAGGCTGGTGACGTGGTGACGGAGAACCCGGGCGAAGGCACGGACACGGTGCGCGTGCTGTACGGGCACAAGGCCAAGGCAGCGGTGACGCTGTCGCTGCAGACGACGTACGCCAACGTCGAGAACCTTGAGGTGCTGGGGGCGGGGCTGTTCAATCTGGTGGGCAACGCCGAGGCGAACGCGCTGACGGGGAATGGCTCGGCGAACGTGATAGACGGAGGCGCGGGCGCGGACGCGATGACGGGTGGTCTGGGCAACGACACCTACGTTGTGGACGACGCGGGCGACGTGGTGACCGAGACGGCGGTGAAGGGCTCGGGCGTTGATCTGGTGCGTGCGTCGGTGGACTACACGCTGACGGCGAACGTTGAGAACCTGACGCTGGAAGGCAGTGCGCTGGAGGGCACGGGCAACGAGCTGGGCAATGCGCTGACGGGCAACGAGCTGGACAACGAACTGTACGGTCTGGGCGGCAACGACGTGCTGGTGGGAGGTGAAGGCGCCGACCTGCTGGACGGAGGAGAAGGCATCGACAGCATGTCGGGCGGAGCGGGGGACGACACCTACGTCGTCGACAACGCGCGCGACGTGGTGAGCGAAGGGCTGAACGCGGGGACGGACACGGTCCGCAGCGCGCTCAGCTACGCGCTGGGTGCGAACGTCGAGAATCTTGTGCTGACGGGCACGGCACACCTGAACGGCACGGGCAACACGCTGGCCAACGTGATCACGGGCAACAGCGGCAACAACGTCCTGGACGGCGGAGTTGGAGATGACGTGCTGCTGGGTGGTGCAGGAAACGACGCGTTGCTGGGTGGTGCCGGCAACGACTGGCTGTCCGGCGGAGATGGATTGAATACGCTCACCGGTGGCGCCGGCGAGGACGTGTTCTACTTCGACGCAGCTCCTGCTGACGGCACGCTGCAGACGATTGCTGATTTCAGCCTCATCGACGACCGCATCGTGTTCGACGCCACGATATTTGACGCCCTCGGCGCCGGTTTCGACGACATGCCGGTTGCTCTGCCGTCGGAACTTCTGCAAGTGGGCAGCGGCAGTGCAGCGGCCGATGGTGATGTACGGCTCATCTACGACACTGCAGCGGGCGCCTTGTACTACGACGCGGATGGTAACGGTGCAGGCGACGCGGTCCAGATTGCTCAATTCACGGGCAAACCCTTGTTGTCGGCCGATCATTTCGAGGTGCTGGCCTCGTGATCGGAAGGCGCCCGCTTTACTGAACGGTGAACTGCCGCGTGCGCGCTAAACTTGGCGCATGAACCGTCCAGACGATCCGCTGCCGCGCTCCACTGCTTCGCTGCGCCTGCATTTCCACAATGGCGAGCGGCTGGGGCCGGGCAAGATCGAACTGCTCGAGCATCTGGCGCGCGAGCGGTCGATCTCCGGTGCGGCGCGTGCGATGGGCATGGCCTATCGGCGTGCATGGCTTCTGATCGACGACATGAACCGCATGTTCGCCGAGCCGGTGGTGAAGACCTACCCAGGGCGCTCGCAGGGCGCCGGTGGTGCCGAACTGACGCCGTTCGGCGAGCGGCTGATCGCGGTGTTCCGCGCCGCCGAACGGCGCACGTCCGATGCCGTCGCGCTGCAGCTGCGCGAACTGGACGAAGCGCTCAATCCGCAGCCGGCGGTGCCTGCGCAGCGTCAGGACGCGGACGTCGGTTGAAGCCAACGCTGCGGCTGTCCAGCGCCACCGATTTCACCATCACCCACACCGCGGTGCCCGGCTGCAGTCCGAGCCGGTCGCAGGATTCGCGCGTGACCAGCGCACGCAGCGAACTGCTGCCAAGATCGACCGCGACATCGGCGTACGGCCCGTCACGCGGCGTGATGCCGATGACACGGCCCGGCAGCTTGTTCACGATGGACACGTCCATCGGTCGCGACAGCGCGAGCGCGACGTCGCGCGCACGGATGCGCACACGCACCGCGCAGCCCGGCTCAAGATCGATGCGCGGCACGCGCAACTGGCCGTCGGTGAAGCGCAGCGTGGTCAATGCGTAGTCGTCGTTGTGCTGCAGCACCGTGCAGTCGAGCACCGAGCCCGCTTCGTAGCGACCGATCAGCGGTGAGTGCTCGGGGCGCGACATGATGTCGGCCAGTTCGCCGCTGGCGACGGTGCGGCCTTCGCTGACGATGACCAGATGGTCGGCCAGCCGCGTCACCTCCTCGATCGAATGGCTCACGTACAGCACGGGCAGCGCGAACTCCTGCGCCAGCCGTTCGATATACGGCAGTACCTCTGCCTTGCGTGGCGCGTCCAGCGAAGCAAGCGGTTCGTCCATCAGCAGCAGATCGGGCTGGCGCAGCAGCGCGCGGCCGAGCGCGACGCGCTGACGCTCACCCCCTGACAGGTGATGCGGTCGACGGTCGAGCAGGTGGGCGAGACCGAGTACGTCGATCACGCTTTCCCAGTCCACCGGGCGCGGGCCGCGTGCGCGCTTCAGCCCGTAGCGCAGGTTGCCGCTCACCGACAGATGCGGAAACAGCCGTGCATCCTGGAACACGTAGCCGACGCCGCGCGCTTCGATCGCCAGGTCGATGCCGGCGTCGGCATCGAAGAAGACGCGGTCACCGACCGCGATGCGTCCGCGCGACGGCCGGACGATGCCTGCCACGGCATTGATCAGGCTGCTCTTGCCGGCGCCGCTGCGCCCGAAGATGGCGCTGACGCCGCGCGACGGCAGCGTGACGTCGACGTCGAGGTCGAGCGCGCCCAGGCAAGTGCCGAAACGCAGCTCGATCATGGTCGTCCCAGCCAGCGCTGCGTGCGCCGGTTCAGCCATTCAGAGAGGATGATCGCGGCGACGGCAAGCGCCATCGACAGGCCGACCAGACGCAGCGCGATGGCATCGCCGTCCGGTGTCTGCGTCGCGGTGTAGATGGCCAGCGGCAGCGTGCGCGTTTCGCCTTCGATATTGGAGGCAAAGGTGATGGTGGCGCCGAACTCGCCGAGGCTGGCGGCAAAGGCCATCATCGCGCCGGACAGGATGCCCGGCAGCATCATCGGCAGCGTGATCGTGCACAGCACGTCGATGCGGCTGGCGCCCAACGTGCGCGCGGCCAGTTCGAGGCCGCGGTCGACGCCATCCAGCGACAGGCGGATCGCCCTCACCATCAGCGGAAAGGCCATCACCGCCGCGGCCACCACCACGCCTTCGGTGGTGAAGATGAGCTGGATGCCGAAGGTGCTCTTGAGCCAGGCGCCGAGCGGCGCGCGCGTGCCCAGCGAGATCAGCAGCAGGTAGCCGATCACCACCGGCGGCAGCACCAGTGGGGCATGCACGATGCCGTCGAGCAGGGCGCGACCGGGCAGGCGGGTGCGTGACAGCAGCCAGGCAACGCCCAGCGCGAAGGGCAGGCAAAGCGTGGTGCTGGCCAGCCCGACACGGAGGCTGAGCAGCAGGGCGTCCAGTTCGATGTCGCTCATCTATGCCTATTTGATGCTGAAGCCGTACCGCGTGAATACCGCCGTCGATTCGTTGCCGCGCAGCCACTGCATGAAGGCGCGCGCGGCCGGCGTGTCCTGTCCGGCGACGATGGCAGCAGGATAGGTGATCGGCGCGTGCGTGTCAGCGGGAAACACGCCGGCGACGCGCACCTTGGGGGACACCGCGGCGTCCGTCGCGTAGACGATGCCTGCGGGCACCTCGCCGCGTTCTACCAGCACCAGCGCCGCGCGCACCGAATCCGCGCGCACCAGTCTCGGCTCCGCGACCTGCCATGCGCCGAGCCTGGTCAGCGCGTCCTTCGCGTACTTGCCGACCGGCACGTGGGCGGGGTCGCCGGTGGCCAGACGACCATCGCCGAGCAGCGCGGCAAGATCGAAGCCGGGCTTCAGCGTGACCGACGCCTTGCTGTCGGCCGGCGTCACCAGCACCAGGCTGTTGCCGAGCAGATCGGTGCGCGTGCCGGCGGCGAGCAGCTTGCGTTCGGCGAGATAGTCCATCCACTGTTCGTCGGCCGACAGGAACACCTGCGCCTGGGCGCCCGCTTCGATCTGCCGCGCCAGCGCTGAGGACGCTGCGAAGGAGAACTTCACGGTATGGCCGGAGTGCGTCTGGAAGGTCTTGCCGATGTCCTGCAGCGCATTGGTCAGGCTGGCGGCAGCGAACACGACGAGGGTGTCGGCATGGGCGGCGCCCGCGACGAGGCTCAGCACGAGCGCGGACAAGAGGCGGGTGGGCAGCAGACGGGTGAGTTTCATGCTTCTTCCTGTATCAAGTTGAATACAGGATCATCGTACGATGAATTCCGGCGTGTGCTGCGCCGCTGGACGAAAAAAAAAGCCGGCGGCAGCCGGCTCTTCTTCGTGCCCCGTCGATGTTCAGCGCACCAGCGCGTCGGCGTTCGGCGCGATCGCGGCGAACAGGTCGCGCATCATGGCGATGCTGGTGGCCTGCACCGTAGCGGCGGGGACCGAGCTGCCGTCGGGTAGCGGCAGGTCGCGCGTGGCAGTGGCGGCGGCGACCACCGTGGGCGAGTAGCCGAGGTTGAAGGCGCCGCGCGCGGTCGAGTTCACGCACATATGCGTCATGAATCCGGCCAGCACGAGCTGCTTCACGCCCAGCTTCTTCAGTTCCTCGTCGAGCGGGGTCTGCACGAAGCTGTTCGGGTAGTGCTTGGTGATCACCGTTTCGCCGGCCTGCGGCGCGACGATGTCGGCGATGCGACCGATCGCGGCATTGACGTCGTAGGGCGTGCCCGGACCGGCGTCGTGCTGGATGTGGATGACCGGGCGGCCGAGTTCGCGCGCACGGTCGAGCACGCGGCGTGCTTCGAGCAGTGCGGCCTCGATGCCGGAGAGCTGCATGACGCCTTCACGGTAGGTGTTCTGGCAATCGATCATCACCAGGGCGGCGTCGGCAAGCAGGCCCGGTTCGTGGCCGAGACCCATCAGGTCGCGCAGCGTCGTCAGTGAACTCATCGGTGAGGTGTCCTTTCAGGTGGTGGAGATTTCCTGCGCCTGCATGTGCTGCAGTGCTTCGCTGACCAGCGGCAGCAGACCGGTGTCGCCGCCGCGGTTCATGTGATCGATGATCGCACGGCGCATGCGCGGTTCCCAGAAACGCCGGACGTGGGCGGCGACTTCGCGCACCGCTTCGTCGTGGTCGGGGTAGCTGTGGAAGAACTGGCCGATCTGGTTGGCCATCTTGACGAGGTTGTGGATGTCCATCTGCTATTCCGTTTGCGTTGCTGTACAGGTTCGGGATTCGGTGTAGATCGCCATGCGGCCGTCGCGGACGAAGCCGCACAGCGTGACGCCCGTGCGCCCGGCCAAATCGATGGCCAGCCCGGTCGGTGCCGAAATGGCCGCCAGCAGGCCGCCGCCGACGCTGGCGAGCTTGAGCACCATTTCATAACTGGCGCGGCTGGTGACGACCGCGAAACCCTGCGTGGTGTCGAGCCCGGCCAAAGCGACGGCGCCGATCAGTTTGTCCAGCGCGTTGTGGCGGCCGACGTCTTCGCGTACGGCGAACAGCGTGCCGTCGGCGTGTGCCCAGGCGGCGGCGTGCACCGAGCCGGTCAGCGCGTGCAGCGCCTGCCCTTCGCCCAGGGCGACGAAGGCGCGGTGGATGGCGGCTTCATCGACCGACGGTCGCGCGGCTACCGGTTTCACTTCGCGCGACACCTGACCGAGGCTGTCCACGCCGCACAGCCCGCAGCCGGTGCGTCCGGCCAGCGAGCGGCGGCGCGCCTTCAGCGCGTCGAAGGCGCGGTTCGACACCTGCATGCGCACCTCGATGCCATCGACGTGGTGCGCCGTGTCGATGTCGTGGATCTCCGATGCGCGCGCGACGATGCCTTCAGCCAGACTGAAGCCAGTGCCGAAGTCTTCGAGATCGGCCGGCGTGGCCAGCATGACTGCGTGCGAAATGCCGTTGTACACCATGGCCACCGGCACCTCTTCGGCCACGCATTCGACGCTGGCGGTGCGCATGCGCCCGCTGACACGCACGGCGCTGCGCAGCCGCTGCGCCGGATGCAGCACGGCGTCGCCGCTCATTTCACCCGCTTCATCGCAGGCGAGCAGCGGACCGCCCATGGCGAGAGCCTGCACGGCGCCCACGACTCAGACCTTCTCGCGCTTCTTCGGCAGCAGCCCGATCTGCTGCTGCGAGAAGTCGCGATAGCGCTGCTGCCATTCCGACGGCTGGGTCACGCGGGTCACCTCGACCGCGGTGACCTTGTATTCGGGGCAGTTGGTCGCCCAGTCCGAGTTGTCGGTGGTGATGACGTTGGCACCCGATTCCGGGAAGTGGAAGGTGGTGTAGACGACGCCCGGCTGCATGCGCTCGGACACGCGCGCACGCAGCACCGTCTCGCCGGCGCGCGAGGTGATGCCCACCCAGTCGCCTTCGTTGATGCCGCGCGTTTCGGCATCGGCCGGATGGATTTCCAGGCGGTCCTCGTCGTGCCACATCGAATTCGGTGTGCGGCGAGTCTGCGCACCCACGTTGTACTGCGACAGGATGCGGCCGGTGGTCAGGATCAGCGGGAAGCGCTTCGACGTGCGCTCCTCGGTGGGCACGTACTTCGTCAGCATGAAACGTCCCTTGCCGCGCACGAACTGGTCGATGTGCATGATGGGTGTGCCTTCCGGCGCCTGTTCGTTACACGGCCACTGGATGCTGCCCAGCTCCTCAAGCCGTTCGTAGCTGACACCGTGGAAGGTGGGCGTGAGCCGCGCGATCTCGTCCATGATTTCGGACGGGTGGCCGTAGTCCATCGGGTAGCCGAGTGCATTCGACAGCATGCAGGTGACCTCCCAGTCCTCCTTGCCGGCCAGCGGCGGCATCACCTTGCGTACGCGCGAGATGCGGCGCTCGGCGTTGGTGAAGGTGCCGTTCTTTTCGAGGAAGCTGGAGCCAGGCAGGAAGACGTGGGCGAACTTCGCGGTTTCGTTCAGGAACAGGTCCTGCACGACCACGCATTCCATCGCGCGCAGCGCGGCTTCGACGTGCTGCGTGTTCGGGTCGGACTGCACGATGTCCTCGCCTTCGCAGTACAGGCCGAGGAAGGTGCCGTCCATCGCCGCCTCGAACATGTTCGGGATGCGCAGGCCCGGCTCCGGTTGTGGCTCCACGCCCCAGGCGTCCCTGAACAGCGCGCGCGTGGCCGCGTCCGACACGTGGCGGTAGCCCGGCAGTTCGTGCGGGAAGCTCCCCATGTCGCACGAACCCTGCACGTTGTTCTGGCCGCGCAGCGGATTCACGCCCACGCCTTCACGGCCGATGTTGCCAGTCGCCATCGCCAGGTTGGCGATGCCGATGACGGTGGTCGAACCCTGGCTGTGCTCGGTCACGCCGAGGCCGTAGTAGATCGCGGCGTTGCCGCCGGTGGCGAACAGGCGCGCGGCGGCGCGCACGTCGGCGGCCGGAACGCCGGTGTGCTGTTCCATCGCTTCCGGCGAGTTCTCCGGCCGGGCGACGAAATCGCGCCACTGTTCGAACGATGCCCACTCGCAGCGCTCGCGGACGAAGTCCTCCTTGACCAGGCCTTCGGCCACCACCACGTGCGCCATCGAGGTGATCAGCGCGACGTTGGTGCCGGGCTTCAGCTTCAGGTGCTGTTCGGCGCGGATGTGCGGCGAGCGCACGAGGTCGATGCTGCGCGGGTCGACCACGATGAGTTTCGCGCCTTCGCGCAGGCGGCGCTTCATCTGCGAGCCGAACACCGGGTGGCCGTCGGTCGGGTTGGCGCCCATTACCATGATGACGTCGGCCTTCATGACCGAGTCGAAGGTCTGGGTGCCGGCGGACTCGCCCAGCGTCTGCTTCAGGCCGTAGCCGGTGGGCGAATGGCAGACGCGGGCGCAGGTGTCGACGTTGTTGTTGCCGAAGGCGGCGCGCACCAGCTTCTGTACGAGGTAGGTTTCCTCGTTGGTGCAGCGGCTGGACGTGATGCCGCCGACCGATTCACGGCCATGCTTCGCCTGGATGCGCTTGAACTCGGAGGCGGCGTAACGGATCGCCTCGTCCCAGCTGACAGGCTGCCAGGCGTCCTCGATGCTCTTGCGTATCATCGGCGTGGTGATGCGGTCGGCATGGGTGGCGTAGCCGAAGGCGAAGCGGCCCTTGACGCAGGAGTGGCCATGGTTGGCACCGCCGTCCTTGCTCGGCACCATGCGTACCACGGTCGTGCCCTTTACCTCGGCATCGAAGGAGCAGCCGACGCCGCAGTAGGCGCAGGTGGTGGTGACCTTCTTTTCGGCCTGACCGTGCTCGATCACGCCCTTTTCCATCAGCGTTGCGGTCGGGCAGGCCTGCACGCAGGCGCCGCAGGACACGCATTCCGATTCCATGAAGGGCTGGCTTTCGCCCGGGCTGACGCGCGAATCGAAGCCGCGGCCGGAAATGGTGAGCGCGAACGTGCCCTGTGTTTCTTCGCAGGCGCGCACGCAGCGGTTGCAGACGATGCACTTCGACGGGTCGTAGCTGAAGTAGGGATTGGATTCATCCTTTTCCTTCGTCAGCGCCGACAGCAGGTCGAAGTGGTTCTTGCCCTTCATGCCGTAGCGCACTTCGCGCAGGCCGACAACGCCGGTCATGTCCTGCAGTTCGCAGTTGCCGTTGGCCGAGCAGGTGAGGCAATCGAGCGGGTGGTCGGAAATGTAGAGCTCCATCACGCCGCGGCGGATGTCCGCCAGCTTGGGCGTCTGCGTACGTACCTGCATGCCGGCTTCGGCGATCGTCGCGCAGGAGGCCGGGTAGCCGCGGCGGCCTTCGATTTCGACCAGGCACAGGCGACAGGAACCGAAGGGCTCCAGACTGTCGGTCGCACACAGCTTCGGAATGCTGTTGCCGCACTCCTGCGCGGCGCGCATGACCGAGGTGCCGGCCGGCACCGTCACTTCGATGCCGTCGATCGACAGCGTGATGTCCTTTTCGGATTCGCGGGCGGGGGTGCCGTAATCGGTTTCTCTGGGTAGTGACATGGCTGTTCTCCTCGTTCTGTGCTCAGGCCGCTTCGGTCTTGTCTACGCCGAAGTCCTCGGGGAAATGGTTCAGTGCCGACAGCACCGGGTAGGGCGCCATGCCGCCGAGCGCGCACAACGATCCATTCAGCATGGTGTCGCACAGCGACTGCAGCAGCGCGATGTTCCTGCCGCGCTGCTCGTTGGCGACGATGCGGTCGATCACCTCGACGCCGCGTGTCGAGCCGATGCGGCAGGGCGTGCACTTGCCGCAGGATTCGATGGCGCAGAACTCCATCGCGTAGCGGGCCATGTGCGCCATGTCGACCGTGTCGTCGAACACCACGATGCCGCCGTGGCCGATCATCGCGCCGTGCCTGGCGTATTCCTCGTAGTCGAGCGGCAGGTCGAACTGCGACGCTGGTACGTAGGCGCCGAGCGGTCCGCCGACCTGCACCGCGCGCACCGGACGGCCGGACAGGGTGCCGCCGCCGAAGTCGTGGATGAGCTCGTTCATGGTCACGCCGAAAGCCTTCTCGACCAGACCGCCGCGTCTGATGTTGCCGGCGAGCTGGAAGGGCAGGGTGCCGCGTGAGCGGCCCATGCCGAAGTCGCGGTAGAAGGCGCCGCCCTGGGCCAGGATGGTGGGTACCGAGGCGAGCGAAATGACGTTGTTGATGACCGTCGGCTTGCCGAACAGGCCTTCGAGCGCCGGCAGTGGCGGCTTGAAGCGTACGATGCCGCGCTTGCCTTCGAGGCTTTCCAGCAGCGAGGTTTCTTCACCGCAGATGTAGGCGCCGGCACCGAGCCGAACCTCGAGTTCGAAGGCCTTGCCGGAGTTGCGTACGTTGTCGCCCAGCCACCCGGCGGCGCGTGCCCGGTGGATGGCTTCGTTCAGCGTGGCGAAGGCGTGCGGATATTCCGAGCGCAGGTAGATGTAGCCCTGGGTCGCGCCGACCGCGATGCCGGCGATGGTCATGCCTTCGATCAGGCAGTAGGGGTCGCCCTCCATGATCATGCGATCGGAGAAGGTGCCGGAGTCGCCCTCGTCGGCGTTGCACACCACGTATTTGCGGTCGGCGACCGCGCCGAGCACGGTGTTCCACTTGATGCCGGTCGGAAAGGCTGCGCCGCCGCGGCCGCGCAGACCGGATTCCGTCACTTCCTTCACCACGTCGGCGCCGCTCATCGCCAGCGCGTTGTCGAGGCCGACGAAGCCGCCGTGGTCGATGTAGTCGTCCAGGCTCAACGGGTCGGTGAGGCCGATGCGCGCGCTGGTCAGGCGTTCCTGGTTCTTCAGATAGCCGATCTCCTCGGTCAGGCCGAGAGACAGCGCGTGCGAGCCACCGGTGACGAGGCCGGCGTCGAACAGCGCGGCGACATCCTTCGGCTGCACCGGGCCGTAGGCCATGCGGCCGGCGGGGGTCTGCACCTCGACCATCGGTTCGAGGAAGAAGGCACCGCGCGAGCCATTGCGTACCAGCTCGATCGCGATGCCGCGCTTTGCCGCCTCGGCAGCAATGGCCTTCGCCACCTTGTCTGCGCCCAGCGACAGCGCGGTGGAATCGATGGGGACGTAGATGCGGGTGCTCATGCGCTCACCTCCGCGCGCAGCTCCGCAACGATCGCGTCGAAGCGTTCCGGCGTGACGCGGCCGACGATGTCGTCGTTTACGCGCAACGAGGGGCCGACCGCGCAGTTGCCGAGGCAGTACACCGCCTCCAGCGTCACCGCGCCGTCGGCGGTCGTTTCGTGGAAGTCGATGCCGAGGCATTTCTTCGCGTGCGCTTCGAGCGCAACGGCACCGACGGCCTGACAGGCTTCCGCCCGGCAGACCTGCACTACGTGGCGGCCGGGCGCGTGGCTGCGAAAGTGGTGATAGAAGGTGATCACGCCATGCACTTCGGCGCGCGACAGATTCAGCCCCCTGGCGATGACCGGGACCGCCTGTTCCGGCACGTGGCCGAATTCGTCCTGGATGGCGTGCAGCATCGGCAGCAGCGCGCCGGGCAGATCGGCGTGCCGGTCGACCAGCGACTGCAGCTGTCGCGGGTCGACGCCGGGGGCGGGGTGGTGCGATGACATGGCTCTCTGTCTCCTGCTGAATTCCTAATTGGAACTCGTGTTCATAATTGCTAATCAGCCATCATCAATGTCCAATAATGGCTTCGCAACGCAGGTTAGCAGCCGGTCTTGCTTTTAACGATATGAAAACAAATGCCTAACATGCGCATCCAGATCGAGCCTGCATGGCGCTTCCGCAACGCCGAGGGCCGCGAGATCGACCCGCTGCTTTTCCGCGTGCTGGCTGCCGTGCAACGCAGCGGAAAGCTGACCGAGGCGGCGCGCGAAGTCGATTTCTCCTACCGCCACTGCTGGAACCTGATCCGCACCTGGTCGGCCTTCTTCGGCACGCCGCTGGTCGAGCTGTCGCAGGGCAAGGGGGCCGCGCTGACGCCGCTGGGCGAGAAGCTGACCTGGGCGTCGCAGCGCATCCAGGCGCGGCTGACGCCGCAACTGGAGAACCTGTCGGTGGAGATCGACCGCGAGATCAATGCCGCGCTGATGGACACCCACCCGGTGCTGCGGCTGCATGCGAGCCACGGCTACGCGATCGCCCTGATGCCAGAGCTGATGGAGCGGGTGGCCGGCGTGCGGCTGGAACTGCAGTACCTCGGGTCGATCGACGCGCTGGGTTCGATGTCACGCGGTAGCTGCGACATCTGCGGCTTCCATCTGCCCAGCGGACGGGTTACGCCGGAACTGGCGGCGCGGCTGAGCCGCTACCTGAAGCCGCGCGCGCACCGCGTGATCCGACTGGTCACGCGCACGCAGGGCCTGTTCGTGGCCGCAGGCAATCCGCTGAACATCCGCTCGCTGCAGGATCTGGTGCGTCCCGACGTGCGCTTCATCAATCGTCAGGCCAGCGCCGGCACGCGCGTGCTGCTTGACCTGCTGCTGGCCGAGCAGACCATCGATGCGGACGACATCAGCGGATACGAGACGGTGGAGTTCACGCACGCAGCGGTGGCGGCACACATTGCCAGCGGCATGGCCGACACCGGCTTCGGCGTCGAGGCCGCCGCCAGCCAGTTCAAGCTGGATTTCGTGCCGGTCGCCGAGGAGCACTACTTCCTCGCCTGCCGGCTGGAGACGCTGGAGCTGCCGTCGCTGCAGCGCATGCTGGATGCGCTGAAGTCGCCTGACTTTGCGCAGGCGGTGTCGACATTGCCCGGCTACGCGCTCAATTCGCCGGGCGAGGTGCTGTCGGTGGTCGAGGCGCTGCGCGCCTGAGCGGACGGCACAAAAGAAAAACGCCGCAGTGTGCGGCGTTGGTCGGTCAAGTGAGCGTGGTCACGTAAGAGCAGTGCAGTGCGCTGTGAAACCCACATGCAACGGAGGCTGGCTTTGCACAGCCAGCCCGTTCAGCAGGCGCGAAGCAATGCTTCGCGAAACCCCTGCTTCATCCACGGTCGGCTTTGCACAGCCGACCGGTTACGCAGGCGGCGAGCAGTGCTCGCCGAAACCCCTGCTTCACCCACGTCGCATCGCGTCGAAGAACTCCCCGTTGCTCTTGGTGGCCTTGATCTTGTCGAGCAGGAATTCGATCGCTTCCAGATCGTCCATGTTGTACAGCAGTTTGCGCAGGATCCAGATCTTCTGCAGGATTTCCGGCTTCAGCAGCAGCTCTTCGCGGCGCGTGCCCGAGCGGTTCACGTTGATCGCCGGATAGACGCGCTTCTCCGCCATGCGCCGGTCAAGATGGATTTCCATATTGCCGGTGCCCTTGAATTCCTCGTAGATCACGTCGTCCATGCGGCTGCCGGTTTCGATCAGCGCAGTGGCGATGATGGTCAGGCTGCCGCCTTCCTCGACGTTGCGCGCAGCGCCGAAGAAGCGCTTCGGCTTCTGCAGCGCGTTGGCGTCCACGCCACCGGTCAGCACCTTGCCGGAGGCCGGCTGCACCGTGTTGTAGGCGCGGGCGAGGCGGGTGATCGAGTCGAGCAGGATGATCACGTCCTTCTTGTGTTCGACCAAACGCTTGGCCTTCTCGATCACCATCTCGGCGACCTGCACGTGGCGGGTGGCCGGTTCGTCAAAGGTCGATGCAACCACTTCGCCCTTCACCGAACGCTGCATTTCGGTCACTTCTTCCGGGCGCTCGTCGATCAGCAGCACGATGAGCAGCGCTTCCGGGTGATTCACGGTGATCGCGTGCGCGATGTGCTGCATCATCACCGTCTTGCCGGTCTTCGGCGGGGCCACCAGCAGCGCGCGCTGGCCCTTGCCGATCGGCGCGATCATGTCGATCACACGCGAGGTCGTGTTCTCTTCGCCACGCATGTCGCGTTCGAGCTTCAGCGGCTCGGTCGGATGCAGCGGTGTCAGGTTCTCGAACAGGATCTTGTGCTTGGTCGCCTCCGGCGGCTCGCTGTTGATGCGATCGACCTTGACCAGCGCGAAGTAGCGCTCGCCGTCCTTGGGCGTGCGGATTTCACCCTCGATGGTGTCGCCGGTATGCAGGTTGAAGCGGCGGATCTGGCTCGGCGACACGTAGATGTCGTCGGTTCCCGCCAGGTAGCTCGCTTCCGGCGAACGCAGGAAACCGAAGCCGTCGGGCAGCACTTCCAGCGCACCGTCTCCGAAAATGCTCTCGCCCTTCTTCGCCCGGTTACGCAGGATGGCGAACACGAGTTCCTGCTTGCGCAGCCGGTTGGCGCCTTCGATCTCGAAGGACTGGGCCATTTCGAGCAGCTGGCTGACGTGGAGTGCTTTCAGTTCGGAAAGGTGCATGGTGAAGATCTGCGACAGGCGGGGTGGGGAGATGGAGCGGTCTTCCGCTCCGGCGGGCTGGGCGCGGATTCGCGCCCGCCGCGGGGTAGGTGTTACAGGTGGCTGTCCAGGAAGGCGGTCAGTTGGGACTTCGACAGGGCGCCGACCTTGGTCGCCTCGACATTGCCGTCCTTGAACAGCATCAGCGTCGGAATGCCGCGGATGCCGAAGCGCGCAGGCGTTTCCTGGTTCTCGTCGATATTGACCTTGGCCACGCGCAGCTTGCCGGCGTAGTCACGCGCGACTTCGTCGAGGATGGGAGCGATCATCTTGCACGGACCGCACCACTCGGCCCAGTAATCGACCAGAACCGGCAGGTCGGCCTTGATGACCTCGGCTTCGAAACTGGCGTCGGTAACGTGGTGGATGTGTTCGCTCATTGTTTCCTCGCGGTGCTTGACTGGGAAAGTGGATTCGGTGAATCGGAAGGTCTTCGGGGGTGTATCGGGAAGAACCGGATGCCTCGTGCCGGACGCCACGGTTCGGGACGCCTGCAGGACTGGATGGATGTTGCGTGCCGAAAGGTGAGTGTCGGGTCGCTGGACTGGGTTTTCCGGCCACTCACGGAGCGGCCCGGTTCGGGGCTTGCTGAAACCCGGCCGCCGGGGTGATCACGGTATCGGCGTCCCCTGCGTCGGAGTTCAGGGTTTCTGCACTGTTTGCAAGATGCTAATACAAAAAACAGTCGGGCGTGCAGAGGCAGATGGCAAGGAAATACAAAAAGTCATGGCGACATGTCGCAGCGGCACGACAGCGTGGGCGAGGTGCCGCCCCGCCCCGGTGCTAAACTCCCGCGTCCGGAAGAGGTGCGGCGCGCCTGTGTTTCGCAGTCTGCAGGCTGCCCCCGCGCGCCGAAGCCCCTCGTGAATTCAGCCTTTTTCAGCCCATGCATGGCCTGCCTGCGAGTGCAGAGCCCCCGCCCAACGGAGAAATCATGACCTACGTCGTCACCGAATCCTGTATCAAGTGCAAATACACCGACTGCGTCGACGTGTGCCCGGTCGATTGCTTCCGCGAAGGCCCGAATTTCCTGGTGATCGATCCGGACGAGTGCATCGACTGCACGCTGTGCGTCGCCGAATGTCCGGCCGAAGCCATTTTTGCCGAGGACGACGTGCCGGCGGACCAGGTGCAGTTCATCGAACTGAATGCCGAACTGGCCAAGGAATGGCCGGCCATCATCGAGCGCAAGGACGCGCTGCCCGACGCCGACGACTGGGCCAAGGTGAAGGACAAGCTCGGCATGCTCGAGCGCTGAGCGCGCTCCCCGTTTCCTTTGTTCGCCCGCGCTGACGCATGAGCGGAGCGGGTTTCGACTCCGTCACGCTGCCCCCCGGTCCAGACCTGTTCGGCCGGGTGGCACGCATCCTCCTCGTTCGCCACGGCGACGCGCTCGCCGACTGCGACGTCCTCCTGCCGTCCATCACGCTGGCACCGGCGCTGCGCAGCGCGCTGTCGGCGGCGGCCGGCCGTGCGCTGTTCATGCCGCGCGTGCTTACGCCGCAGCTGCTGGCCGCGCGCTGGCGGGGCGATGCGGCGACCGATCCCGATTCGCGGCGTCTGCTCGGGCTGGTCGCCCAGTTGCGCCGGGTCGGCTGGCTGGGGGACGCCGACCTGTGGGCGGTCGCGCGCGAACTGATGGATCTCGCCGACACGCTGGCCGATGTGCCGGTGCCGGACGAGGCCGCGCTGGAGGGCGCATTCGCCCGGGCGCACGCGCTGCACGATAGCGCGTCGCTGTCGCTGGAGGCGCGGCTTGTTCACGCGGTGTGGCTGGCCGACAGCACCGGCACGCCCGGTCACGCCCGGGCAACGACGCAGGCGCTGTATCGCGCAGCCGCGTCTGCGCAGCGGCCCGTGGTGCTGCTGGCCGACACGCTCGATCCCGCTCCGGACTGGCTGGCTGCGTTCGCGCGACGCGTTCCGGTGCTGCACATCGGCGTGCGGCGCGCGGCGGATGAAGACGCGCTGTCGCGCGCGCTCGATGCCGCCTGGCCGGTTGCCGCCGACGACGCGCGCACGCTGTGGTCGCGCCGCGTGCCGGCGGACGCGGCGCAGCGTCTGCGCGACCGTGTGCGGCTGGTCAGTGCGCAATCGCTGGAGCAGGAGGCGCAGCATGCTGCAGCCTGCATCGCCCGCTGGCTGGCGGAGGGGCGCCGCCGCATCGCCCTGGTCGCGAGCGACCGCGAAGCCGCCCGTCGTACCCGCGCCCTGCTCGAACGCAGGCAGGTGCTGCTGGCCGATGAAACCGGCTGGAAGCTGTCCACCACGCGCGCCGCTGCGACGGTCGATGCCTTTCTGCAGTGCCTGGCGTCCGACGGCTATCACCGCGACCTGCTCGATCTGGTCCGGTCGCCCTATGTCGCGGGCGGCATGGATGCCGACACGCACGCGCGGGCGATCGCCGAGGTCGATCACTGGGTGGTGCGGCGCAATCATGTCGACGGGCTGCAGGCCTTGCTCGCCGACGCGGCGCGCGAGCTGGCCGGACGGGCGGGTGCGGCGCTGATGGTCCCGTTCGCGCAGGCGGCGAACCTGATGCCGACACAGGCGGCGCCCGCCGCCTTCTGGATCGAACGGCTGCTGGCCGCGCTCGACGCGCTGCAGGCGCGCACGGCGTTGCTGCAGGACGCGGCCGGCGCACAGGTGATCGCGCTGCTCGAACAGCTGCGCGCCGACAGCAGTGGCGTATCCCTGGCGCTGACCTTTGCCGACTGGCGTCAGTGGCTCAACGGCGAGTTCGAACGGGCGCTGTTCCGCGACACCGCGATCGACAGTCCGGTCGTGCTGACCCATCTTGCGGCGACCCGGCTGCGCGTGTTCGACGCCGTGTACGTGATCGGCGCCGATGGCGAACATCTGGCGCCGCCGCAATTGCGCGGCGTGCTCGGTCACGAGGGGCTGCGACGCGAACTGGGGCTGGCCGATACGCAGCAGGCGGCACACCAGCTGCGCGAGGACCTCGCCGGGCTGATCCTGAACAGTGACGAAATCGTGTTCAGCTGGCAGGCGCAGCGCAACGGCGAAGCCAATCTGCCCGGCGCCGACCTGCAACTGCTCGACCTGATGTTCGTGCGTGCCGGGCTGCCGAGTGCGGTCAGCGCTGCGCCGGCACAGCCCGATCCCGAGCCGGCCGCACTGCCGCGCCAGACCAGCGCACCGGTGCTCGACGCCGGACGGGTGCCGCAGCGGCTCACCGCCAGCGCGATGGCCGATCTGATGGCCTGCCCCTACCGCTACTACGCGCGCCGCGTGCTCGGTCTGGGCGAGGGCGACGAGGTCGAGGAAACGATGGGCAAGGGCAGCGTGGGCGAACTGGTGCATGCGCTGCTGCACGATTTCCATGTCGCGCATCCACGCCTGGACAGCGAGACGCCGCAGGCGCTGGCAGGCGACATGCGCGCGCGCATCGCCGCCGCCTTCGATGGCGCGATCCGCCGCAACTTCCAGGAGCACGTGTGGGCCGATCGCCTGCACGACCGCGCCGACGCCTACGTTGCCTGGGCCTGCGCGCGCGAGGCCGAGGGCTGGGTGTTCGACAGCGGCGAGCAGTCGCGCGCGCGACCACTCGACCTGCCGGACGGCGGTGCGCTGTCACTCGAAGGGCGCATCGACCGCATCGACCGTGGTGCGGCGGGCGTGTCGTTGCTCGACTACAAGCTGCGTAGCAGCGAAGCCGTGAAGAAAAGCGTGCAGGGCGGTGAAGACCTGCAGCTCGCCTTCTACACGCTGCTGGAAGGCGACACGGTGAGCGAAGCCGCCTATCTGGCACTCGACGAGCCGGCGCCGGTGCCGCATCCGCAGGCCGAGCCGCACGCTGCGGCCGAAGCGCTGCAGGGACTGATCGGAACGCTGTTCCCGGCGCTGCGTGCCGGTGCTGCGCTGCCTGCGCATGGCGACGACCGCGCCTGCGCCTACTGCGAAATGCGTGGCCTGTGCCGCAAGGACTGGCGGTCATGAACGACGGCCTGCGCGCGCTCGATCCATCCGCCAGCGTCGTCGTCGAGGCCTGTGCCGGCAGCGGCAAGACGTGGACCCTGGTGTCGCGGCTGATCCGCCTGCTGCTGGCCGGCGTGGCGCCGGGCGAGATACTGGCCATCACCTACACGCGCAAGGCGGCGCGCGAGATCGACGAGCGGCTGCAGCACTGGCTGGGTGAGCTGGCGGTGGCGGACGACGCCGGCGTGATCGCCTTCCTCGATCAGCGCGGGGTCGATGCGCGCAACGACGCGGCGCTGATCGAGCGTGCGCGCGGCTTGTTCGAACACGTCGCCGGCGCCCGCCCGGGGCTGACGATCAACACCTTCCACGGCTGGTTTTCATCGCTGCTCGGCGCCGCGCCGCTGTCGGCCGGTCTCGGCGGTCTGCAGCTGGCAGAGCGCACCGCACGCCTGCGCGACCAGGCCTGGGGTGTGCTGATGCGGCGTGCCGGCAGTGCGCCGGATGGCGAACTGGCGCAGGCGGTGCGCTGGCTGCTCGCACAGGCCGGTCTCGCCGGCGCGCGCAGCCTCGCCGAATCGCTGATCGAACGGCGCGCCGAGTGGCAGGCCTGGCTGGCTGCGCATGACGGACTCGATGGCGTGTTCGCGCATCTCGAATCCTTTTTCGGCGCCGATCGTGAAGCACCGGTCGATGCACTGGCGCAGGACGCCGCGCTGCGCGCCGCAGTGCTGGAACTCGCAAAGCTGCTGGGGCAGGGCACGGAGGCGCAGCAGCGCAAGGCGGTGGCGCTGGAGACGGCCGCCAGCCAGCACGACGCCCAGGCTTTCTTCGACGGGCTGTGCGCCGAACTGCTGACCCGCGCCGGACTGCCGATCGCGTTCAAGCCGGGCAAGTCGATGGAAAAGATCGGCGCAGCCGAGCGCACGCAGCAGTTGTTCGAGTCCTGCGCCGAGCGCCTGTTGGCCTGCCTGCACGCGCTGAGCGACCGCGCCGCCTGGGAACTGAACCGACACGCGCTGACCGTTGCTTCGGCCATGCTCGACGCCTATGACCAGGTCAAACGCGGCGCTGGCGTGCTCGATTTCGGCGACCTCGAATGGCACGCGGTGCGCCTGCTCGGCGACGCGCAGACCGGCCCCTTCGTGCAGGCGCGGCTCGACGCGCGCTACACCCACCTGCTGCTCGACGAATTCCAGGACACCAATCCGCTGCAGTGGCAGGTGCTGATGCACTGGCTCGACGCCTACGCGCCGGATCAGGTGCAGCCGCGCGTGTTCGTGGTGGGCGATCCGAAGCAGTCGATCTATCGCTTCCGCCGCGCCGATCCGCGCATCTTCGCGCATGCGCGCACGGCTTTCGCCGAGCGCTTCGGTGCCATCGACATCCGGCGCAACGAAACGCGGCGCAGCAGCCCGGCGGTGGTCGAGGTGGTCAATGCGCTGTTCGGCGCGCTCGACGTGTTCGAAGGTTTCGCGCCACACGGCACGACGCAGCTCGGCCTGCCCGGCGCGGTCGAGGTGCTGCCGGCCTTCGGCCACGACGTCGATGCGCCGGACGAAGCGACGTCTTCCGATTCGGGTCTGCGCAATCCGCTCACCACGCCGCGCGTGACGGCCGAGGACAGCCGGCGCCGTCGCGAGGCCGACGCGATGTGTGCGCGACTGCAGGCAATGGTCGGGCGGGTTGCCGTGCGCGATGCGCACAGTGGCGCGGTGCGGCCGGCGCGCTACGGCGACGTGATGATCCTGCTGCGCCGACGCACCGGTCTCGCAGTGTATGAGGCGGCGTTGCGCGCACACGGCATTCCGTACTTCGGGGCCAGCCGCGGCCGACTGCTCGACACGCTGGAGGCGGCCGATCTGCAGGCACTGCTGCGCTTCCTCGCCGCGCCGGCCGATGCGCTGGCGCTGGCGCACGTGCTGCGCAGTCCGCTGTTCGCGCTGTCCGACGCGCACCTGCTGCGCCTGACCAGCGCCGGCCCCGCACTGTGGCCGGCGCTGCGCGCTGCGCGGGGTGGCGACGACCCCGGAATGGCGCGTGCGGCGTCGCTGCTGAGCGACTGGCTGGCTGCGGCCGTGCAACTGCCGGTGCATGATCTGCTCGACCGCGTGTTCCATCACGGCGAGCTGATGCAACGCTATGCCGCCGTGGTCGATCCGATGGCCTGGCCGGGCGTGCGGGCGAATCTGGAAGCCTTCATGGAACTGGCGCTCAAGGTCGATAGCGGTCGTTTCCCCAGCATGCCGCGCTTTCTCGACGAGCTCGTACGATTGCGCAACGAGGACGACGAGGCGCCGGACGAGGGGCTCATCCTCGGGGAGGACCCGGCACGCGGTCGCGTGCGCGTGCTCACGGTGCACGCGGCAAAAGGGCTGGAGGCGCCCATCGTCTGGCTGGCCGACGCCATCGCGAAGCCGCGCGCCGACAGCGGTGCACGCGTGCTGCTGGCGTGGCCGCCGGGTGCGCCGGCGCCCGAACACCTGTCGCTGCTGCAGCGCAAGGAGAACCAGGGGCAGGCGCGCGCCCGGTTCATCGATGCCGAGGCGCGCGCTGCGGCGCGCGAGGACGCCAATCTGCTGTACGTCGCGGTTACCCGGGCGCGGCAGTTCCTGTTTGCCAGCGGCGTCAGCCCGGCGCGGGGCGTGGCCGACGACAGCTGGCTGGCGCGATTGCAGATGGCCCTGCGTGGCTGCCCGTCGGTACAGACCGCCGACGACGGTGCGCTGCGCCTGAGTGCAGGCAGGGCCGATGCGTGCCCCGACATCGATATGTTTGCCGCGGCGCCGACGGCTGCCGAAGCGCTTCCATTCACACCGGTGGGCGAGCGTCGCGTGGTCGTGCCGATGAACGACGCGCAGATCTGGGGCACCGGCCTGCACGCCTGGCTGGAGGCGCTGGCCTGCGGCGAGCCGCCGCCGCCGCGTCCGCCGGCGCTCGATGCAGCGCGCTGGAGCGAACTTGAACGGCTTGCGCGCGCCATCACCGGCAGCGCTGCGCTGCGCCGTTTCTTCGATCCGGCGCTGCATCGCTGGGCGGCCAGCGAAGTGGAATTCGTGCTGCCTGACGGCAGCCTCGGCCGCATCGATCGCCTGGTCGAGTTCGACGACGAGATCTGGATACTGGATTACAAAAGCGGGGAGGGTGCGGGATTCGCCGAAGAATATGCCGAACAGCTGAGTCGTTACGCCGAGTCGGTACGCCTGATCCGCCCCGGCAAGACGCCGTGCGCCGCACTGCTGCGGCCCGACGGGCGTCTGGATCGCCTATTCTGAACGCCGGCGCTTTGCGGCGCCGACGCTTTTGACTACCATCGACGCATGGTCATCCGCAGCGCGCACCCCGTGCCCGCGCGGCGAGGAGGAGAGTGGCAACCATGCAAGTACATGAAATCCTGCGCATCAAGGGCACCGTGCTCTACACGGTGGCACCGCAACAGACGCTGGGTAACGCAGTCGTCACGATGACCGACCTCGACGTCGGGTCGCTGGTGGTGATGGAGCATGGCCGCATGGTCGGCATGCTCACCTTCCGCGAAGTCCTGCGCTCGGTGCGGGCGTCCGGCGGCGACTGGCAGTCGCTGACCGTATCCGCCGTCATGCATCGCGATCCGGCGACCGCCCACCCGGACATGGAAGTCGACGAACTGCGCCGACTGATGCTCGAGAACCGCTGCCGCTATCTGCCCATCATGGAAGGCGATACGCTGATGGGCGTGCTGTCCTTCCACGATGTCGCACGCGCGATGCTGGAGGAGCAGAGTTTCGAGAACCGCATGCTGAAGAGCTATATTCGCGACTGGCCGATGGAAGACATGTCGGGTTGATGCCCGGCCGCACGATCATGCAGCACGCTGCCGCGTTCGCACGGCAGCGGCACGATGACGCGAGGAGGCGGTAATGGAGAAGGTGTGGCTCAAAAGCTACCCCAAGGGTGTTCCGGCCGAGATCGATCCGTCGGAGTTCATGTCGGTCGGCGAGGTGTTCGAGCGCAGCTGCCGGGAGTTCGCGGAGCGCGATGCCTATGTCTGCATGGGCAAGGCCATCAGCTACGCAGAACTTGACCGCCTCAGTGCCGCCTTCGCGGCCTACCTGCAGTCGGTGCTCGGCCTCGCGCCGGGGTCGCGCGTCGCGATCATGATGCCCAATGTGCTGCAGTACCCGGTGGCCATGTTCGGCGCGCTGCGTGCCGGCTACACGGTGGTGAACTGCAATCCGCTGTACACGCCGCGCGAGCTCGAACACCAGCTCAACGACAGCGGTGCGGAAGTCATCGTCGTGCTGGAGAACTTCGCTTCGACGCTGCAGCGCGTGATCGAGCGCACGTCGGTACGCCACGTCGTCGTCACCGCGCTGGGCGACCTGCTGCCAGCGCCCAAGGGCTGGATCGTCAATCTCGTCGTGCGCCACGTGAAGAAGATGGTGCCGTCCTTCGAACTGCCGTCGGCGGTCCGCTTCAACGAGGCGATCAAGCTGGGGTTGGGGCACACGCTGAATCCGGTCAATGTCGTGCACGAAGACATCGCCTTCCTGCAATACACGGGCGGTACGACCGGTGTGGCCAAGGGCGCGATGCTCACCCATCGCAACATCGTGTCCAACATGATGCAGGCCGATGCCTGGATACGGCCCTTCGTGAGCGGGCCGCAGATCGTCATCACGGCATTGCCGCTATATCACATCTTTGCGCTGACCGCGAATTGCCTGGTATTTCTGAAGCTCGGCGCGACCAACATACTGATCACCAATCCGCGTGACATTCCGGGTTTCGTCAAGGAACTTCAGAAATACCGCTTCACCGTAATTACCGGTGTCAATACGCTGTTCAATGCGCTGCTGAACAATCCGGATTTTGCGCAGCTCGATTTTTCCGGATTACGCGTTTCGCTGGGCGGCGGCATGGCGGTGCAGCGCGCGGTCGCCGAACGCTGGAAGAAAATCACCGGTCAGCCCTTGATCGAAGCCTACGGCCTGACCGAAACCTCGCCGGCGGTGTGCATCAATCCGCCGGATCAGAAGGAATTCAACGGCTCGATCGGGCTGCCTGTCCCGTCTACTGAAATATCGATACGTGACGACGAGGGGCGGGAGGTGCCGCCGGGTGAAACCGGGGAATTGTGCGTGCGCGGACCGCAGGTGATGAAGGGTTACTACCGTCGTCCGGCGGAAACCGCCCAGGTGATGACGGCCGATGGATTCCTGCGCACCGGCGATGTCGCCACGGTCGACGAGACCGGTTTCGTACGCATCGTCGACCGCAAGAAGGACATGATTCTGGTGTCCGGCTTCAACGTCTATCCGAACGAGGTCGAGGACGTCGTCGCCGCCTGCGCCGGCGTGCTCGAGTGCTGTGCGATCGGGCTGCCGGACGAGCATTCGGGCGAGGTGGTGAAGGTGTTCGTCGTCAGCAGGGACGCGACGCTGACCGCCGATGCGGTGATCGCCCACTGCCGGACCCAGCTCACCGCATATAAGATTCCGCGTCACGTTGAATTCCGCAGCGAACTGCCGAAGACGAATGTCGGAAAGATATTGCGCAGGGCGCTCAAGGAAGAGGCCGCGGCGGCGCGGAAGCAATGAATGAAAAAGGCACCTTGCGGTGCCTTTTTTGTGCGCGACCGAATCGAGATCAGGACACGCGGGCGGCAGCAAGTTCGTCGGCGCTCATCGCTGCAAGCCAACCCGGCTTGCGGCCGGCAGCACCAATTTCCTTGATTTCGCCAGTGGCCGGATTGCGATATTTGCCGGGCGCGATCTTCACCTTGGCTGCAGCAGCGGGGCGGCCCGAGCGACGTGCTGCACCGCCGGCAAGGCCGACATCGGAGGCCGACAGATTGTATTTCTTGATTTTGGCACGCACGTCCGAAATGACTTCTTCGAGCTCCGCCCGGCGCACTGCTTCTGCCTGTTGCTGCAGTTCCGCGATTTTTGCCATCAATTCGTCGTAGCTCTGACCGGACATTGCGTTGTCTCCATGGGTTGAGGAAATCGAATGATAAGCGCGGAAATTCATTCCGTAAATTGATTTGATCGAATTTCCGCTCGTAATTCGATCAGGGTGCAATATCATTTTGCGCGGGAAAATGCGGCCGGCATCGGTGCGCGCGCGGTAACGGTGAAAGACGGTGAAACGATAGGCCGCTTGACGTGGGTCAAGACCCGGTAGCAGGCGAGCACATAACCTTCGGGCCGGATCATGCGTGCGTGCGCCCATGCGGGCGTGGCGGTGCAATTTCAATGTGGGAGCAGGCAAAAATGAAAACAGAAGCAATGGGGTCCGTTCACGGCACCTACGACTACCGGGTGGTGCGGCAGTTCGCACTGATGACGGTGGTGTGGGGCATCGTGGGCATGCTGGTCGGCGTAGTCATTGCCGCCCAGCTGGTCTGGCCGCAACTGAACGTCGGCGAGTGGTTCCACTTCGGCCGACTGCGGCCGCTACATACCAACGCAGTCATCTTCGCCTTCGGCGGCTGTGCGCTGATGGCGACTTCGTTCTTCGTCGTCCAGCGCACCTGCCACACACGGCTGTTCGCGCCGTGGCTGGCGGAATTCGTGTTCTGGGGCTGGCAGATCGTCATCGTTGCCGCCGCCATCACGCTGCCGCTCGGCTACACATCGGGCAAGGAGTACGCCGAGCTCGAGTGGCCGATCGACGTGCTGATCACCCTCGTCTGGGTGGCCTACGCCGTCGTGTTCTTCGGCACCATCGCCAAGCGCCGCACCTCGCACATCTATGTCGCGAACTGGTTCTACGGCGCCTTCATCCTGACCGTCGCGGTACTGCACCTGGTCAATAGCGCCGCCATCCCGGCCGGCTTCTGGAAGTCCTACTCGGCCTACGCCGGCGTGCAGGACGCCATGGTGCAGTGGTGGTACGGCCACAACGCGGTCGGCTTCTTCCTGACCGCCGGCTTCCTCGGAATGATGTATTACTTCGTGCCGAAGCAGGCCGAACGTCCGGTGTATTCCTACCGCCTGTCGGTGGTGCACTTCTGGGCGCTGATCTTCACCTACATGTGGGCGGGTCCGCACCATCTGCACTACACCGCGCTGCCGGACTGGACGCAGTCGCTGGGCATGGTGTTCTCGCTCATCCTGCTGGCACCGAGCTGGGGCGGCATGATCAACGGCATCATGACCCTGTCGGGCGCTTGGCATAAGCTGCGCACCGATCCGATCCTGAAGTTCCTGATCACCTCGCTGTCCTTCTACGGCATGTCGACCTTCGAAGGTCCGATGATGTCGATCAAGACGGTCAATGCGCTGTCGCACTACACCGACTGGACCGTGGGCCACGTGCATTCGGGCGCGCTGGGCTGGGTGGCGATGATCTCGATCGGTTCGATCTACTACCTGATCCCGCGCCTGTTCGGCCAGGAAAAGATGTATTCGGTGCCGGCCATCAGCATCCACTTCTGGATGTCCACCCTCGGCGTCGTGCTCTACATCGCCTCGATGTGGATCGCCGGTGTGATGCAGGGCCTGATGTGGCGCGCGATCAACGACGACGGCACGCTCACCTACACCTTCGTCGAGAGCGTCAAGGCCAGCTATCCGTTCTGGTTCATCCGCTTCCTCGGTGGCGCGCTCTTCCTGTCCGGCATGTTCGTCATGGCCTGGAACGTGTGGAAGACCATCGCCGGCCAGAAGCCGTACAACGCACCGGTGGTGGCGCCTGCTGCCGCGCACGCCTGATCACTGGAGAAAGACATCATGGCTGCATCCAAACACGAAGCAATCGAACGCAACGTCGGCCTGCTGGCGATCCTGACGGTGATCACCATCGCCATCGGCGGTCTGGTCGAAATCGTTCCGCTGTTCTTCCAGCACTCGACCACCGAACCGGTCAAGGGCGTCGAGCCGTACAGCCCGCTGCGACTGGCCGGTCGCGATATCTATGTGCGCGAAGGCTGCTACAACTGCCACTCGCAGATGATTCGTCCGTTCCGCGCCGAAACCGAGCGCTACGGCCACTACTCGGTCGCCGGTGAGTTCGTCTATGACCGTCCGTTCCAGTGGGGCTCCAAGCGCACCGGTCCGGATCTGGCTCGCGTCGGTGGCCGCTACTCCGACGAGTGGCACCGCGTTCACCTGATCAATCCGCGCGACGTCGTGCCGGAGTCGAACATGCCGGGCTTCCCCTGGCTCGACCGGCCGGTCGATGCAAGCACCATCGAACAGCGCATGCGAGCGCTTGCCGTGGTCGGCACGCCCTACACCGAGGAGCAGATGAAGGGTGCGGCGGCGGAGCTGAAGGGCAAGACCGAGATGGATGCCCTGATCGCCTATCTGCAAGGCCTGGGCACCGCGATCAAGCGTGTGAACTGAGGGAGCCCGTCATGGAACTCGACATCAACGCACTGCGCTCGGCAGTCACCGTCGCGGGCTTCGCCTGCTTCGTCGCCATCGTGATCATGGCCTGGCGTCCGGGCGCGCAGCGCGCCCACAACGAGGCAGCGATGCTGCCCTTCGCCGACGACGATCGCGCGCACACCGAAACCGGAGAACAAAAGTGAGCGACTTCATCAACGACTTCTGGAACATGTACGTGGTGGTGCTCGTCGTCGCCAGTATCGCGTTCTGTGCCTTCATCATCCTGTCCAACCGCGGCGCCCGTCCGAAGGGGCAGGTCGAACTGCACGGTCATCAGTGGGACGAAACGCTGGCCGAGTGGAACAACCCGCTGCCGCGCTGGTGGGTGTGGCTGTTCTGGATCACCATCGTGTTCGCCATCGTCTATCTGGCCGCTTACCCGGGCCTGGGCAACTTCGGCGGCAAGCTTGCGTGGTCGTCCACCGGCGCCTACGACAAGGAAGTGAAGGAAGCCGAAGCCAAGGTGGCGCCGCTGTTCGAGCGCTACGCCGGTCTCGACGTGAAGGAAGTGGCGGCCGATCCCGAAGCACGCGCCATGGGCGAACGCCTCTATCTGAACAACTGCGCCCAGTGCCACGGCACCGACGCACGCGGTTCGCGCGGCTTCCCCAACCTGACCGACGCCGACTGGCTGTATGGCGGCGAGCCCGAGGCGATCAAGGCCACGCTGGTCAATGGCCGCAACGGCGCGATGCCGGCCTTCGGCGCCATCCTCGATGGCGAGCAGCAGCGCGACGTGGTGCATTACGTGCGCTCGCTGTCGGGCATGGCGGCGGATGGCGTGCGCGTGCAGCGCGGCAAGGCGGTGTTCGGTGCGAACTGCGCGGCCTGCCACGGCGCCGACGGCAAGGGCAACCAGATGGTGGGCGCGCCCAACCTGACCGACGGCATCTGGCTGTACGGCAGTACCGAAGCGATCGTGCTGCAGTCGGTGGCCAAGGGTCGCAACGGTCACATGCCGGCACACGGCGATCTGCTTGGCGATAAGAAGATCCACCTCGTTGCCGCCTACGTCTGGGGCCTGTCGAACAACGCGGGTGGAGCGAAGTAAATGGCGTCCAATCCCTCACCCGGCGACAGTACGTCCGGTAACGAAGCAAAGCGGGCGGCACGGGTGATTCCGATCACCGACGTGTCGTCGGATGAGGGAGATCTGTACGCGGCGCGCAAGAAGATCCAGCCGCGCAGCATCAAGGGGCGCTTCAACACTGTGCGCTGGGCCATGGTGTGGATCACGCAGATCGTGTTCTACGGCCTGGCCTGGCTGCCCTGGAACGACAGACAGGCCGTGCTCTTCCATCTGGTGGAGCGCAAGTTCTACATCTTCGGGCTCGTCCTGTGGCCGCAGGACGTGCTTTTCCTCGCGCTGCTGCTGATCATCAGCGCGCTCGGACTGTTCCTGGTCACCGCAGTGGCCGGGCGGGTGTGGTGTGGCTACGCCTGTCCGCAGTCGGTCTATACAGAAATCTTCATGTGGATAGAGCGGCACATCGAGGGCGACCGCTCGGCCCGCATGAAGCTTGACGCAGCGCCGATGAGCGCGCGCAAGCTCGGTCTGCGTGCCGCGAAGTTCGGTGCCTGGGGTGCGCTGGCCTTGTGGACCGGCTTCACCTTCGTCGGGTACTTCACGCCCATCCGCGAACTGGCCTCGGAGATCGCCTCCTGGTCGCTCGGTCCGTGGGAGGCGTTCTGGATGTTCTTCTACGCCGCCTTCACCTATGTGTTCGCCGGTCACATGCGCGAGCAGGTATGCAAGTACATGTGCCCGTATGCCCGCTTCCAGGGCGTCATGTTCGATCCCGACACCCTGATCGTCAGCTACGACGCCAATCGCGGCGAGCCGCGCGGCAACAAGAAGAAGGCGCGCGAGGGGCAGGCGGTCGGCGACTGCGTCGATTGTGACTGGTGCGTGCAGGTCTGTCCGACCGGCATCGACATCCGTAACGGCCTGCAGTACGAGTGCATCGGCTGTGCGCTCTGTATCGATGCCTGTGATCAGGTGATGGACAAGGTCGGTCGCCCGCGCGGACTGATCGCCTACACCACCGAACGTACCCTGCTGGCGAAGAAGCCGGCACACGAGGGCTGGCGCGAGGTGATGGCGCACATCCTGCGTCCGCGCGTCATTCTCTACACCAGTCTTCTGGCTTTCATCGTGTCGGGTTTCGCCTGGGCACTATTCACCCGTACGCCGGTCAAGATGAACGTGCTGCGCGACCGCGCCACACTGGCGCGCGAGGTCGAGGGCGGCAAGATCGAGAACGTCTATCGACTGCGCATCATGAACACCTCGGAAGTCGCACGGCGCTACGTGCTCGAGGTCGAAGGCCTGCCGGGTGCCGCCATCGCCGATCTGCGCGAGATCGAGGTCGAAGCGGCCGGCTCGCGCGACATCGCCGCGCGGGTACAGGTCGACGCCGAAGCGCTGCAGCCGGGTTCCCATGAAATCTATTTCAACCTGCAGGCCGTCGATGCACCGGATGTCCGCGTGCATGAGAAGACGTCCTTCCTGCAGCCGAGGTAAGCCGCATGAACAACGACGCATCGATGCAGTTGCCGTGGTACCGCCACCGTTGGCCGTGGATACTTGCGGCCGGGCCGGTCACCGTCATCATTGCCGGCGTGATCACCACCTGGCTGGCGGCGACCGGCAATACCGCGCTGGTCGCCGACGATTACTACAAGCAGGGCCTGACGATCAATCGCACGATAGAACGCGAGCGCAAGGCGACCGAACTCGGGGTCGAACTGACCGTGTCGGCGACGCCGGCCGGCGTCGATGACACCCGCCTCGAGCTGGTTCTGCGCATGACGGATGCGACGGCGATGCCGGCGCGTCTGCGCGTGCTGCTGGCCCACCCGACGCGTAGCGAACTCGACCGCGAGCTGCTGTTCGATGGGCGGGACGGGCATTTCGGCGGTGTCGTGCGTGCCCTGCAGCCGACCCACTGGAAGCTGGTGATCGAGGACGAGGCGCGCAGCTGGCGCGTGCAGCAGTCCCTGTCGGTGGAGGCGAGCGGTGGCTAGGGAAATCGATATCGAGGAGGTCGAGACGCGGCGCGTGCCTGGACGTTTCGGGCGCCTGTTCGCACTGGTGTCCTGGCCATCCTTTCTGGTCGCCGCGGTCGCGGAGACTGTCTTCTTCAGCCTGATCAACCCGCGGGAGCTGTATCTGCTCGGAGAGCCGGTGCACTTTTCGCCGCTGGCGACCTACACCATCGGCTTCTTCGGCTTCTGGTGCGTGGCCGGCGCGTCGAGCCTTATTTCATCGTGGATGGCCGAGAAGATGCCCGCCTGCGCCGACCGCTGCGTCGGCCGCAAATGAAAACGGGGATGCCGTCGCCGGCATCCCCGTCCTTTTCCGCCGGTCGCAGTCGCGTCGCTCAGCGATAGACCAGCACCGGAATCTTCGAATTCGACAGCACCTTCTGCGTCACGCTGCCCAGCAGCAGATTGGCCAGACCGCGGCGGCTGTGCGACGCCATGAAGATCACGTCGGCGTTGCGCTTCAGCGCCACCTCAATGATGGCCTTGTGCGGCTCGTCATGGGTTACCGCAATGCTGTCGACCTGGACACCGTCGGCTTCCGCTTCGGCGCGTGCCGACTGCAGGATGCGGTCGGCGTGGGTGCGCATCGCGTCGGTGAAGTCGTTCGGTGCAATCGGGTCGATGTTCTCCTCGTCCTGCTCGCTGTGCAGCGCCGATACGTGATAGTCCTTCATCACGTACAGGAAAGTGACGCGACCCTTCACGTCCTTGGCGAAGCAGACGGCGTGCTTGACTGCGGCCTTGGAAAGATCCGAACCATCGATCGGTACGAGTACGTGGCGAAACATCCTTGACTCCTTCTCGTTGTTATTGGCCGGCACCGCCACGGTGTCCGGCCGTGCTCCACTGCATGGCTCCTGCAAATTCTATCGGCTAACCGAACACTATTTTGAGGGTAAGCCGCCCATTTGGTTTGATCCAAGTAAAAAGCCGGAAGTGCGACGCACTTCCGGCTTCATGGGTGCAGCGAATGCGTATCAGATCGCGTAAGACTTGAGACGCATCGAGAAGTCCTGCAGTTGCTTGATGCCGCTGGCTTCGGCACGCGCGCACCAGTCCTGCAACTGCTTCAGCAGCTGCTCGCTCGATGCGGTGGAGCGGGCCCACAGCGCGGTCAGTTCCTGGCGCATCGTGTGCACTGTTTCCAGACGGCTGCTGTGCGACAGCATCGAAGCCATTTCGGCGTCGTCGCTGGTCGGCTGCGCGTTTTCGCTGCGGTTCAGCCAGCGCTTGAAGCGCTGGTAGCGTTCGCCGTCGGCCAGCGCGGCGTTCGACGCGCGCAGCTTTTCGACTTCCTCGGCGTAGATCGAGCGCAGCGACTTCATGTAGCGGGTCATCACGTCGTAGCGATGCGTGATGATGGCTTCCAGCGTCTGCGTATCGACCACGTTGCGCGCCTCGAAGCGCGGCTGCGGAATGGTCTTCTTGGCCTTGGCCAGACCGAGGATTTCGAGGATGCGGATGTACATCCAGCCGATGTCGAACTCGTACCACTTCGACGACAGCTTGGCCGAGGTCGCGAACGAGTGGTGGTTGTTATGCAGTTCCTCGCCGCCGATGATGATGCCCCAGGGCACCAGATTGGTCGCCGCGTCGTTGCAGTCGTAGTTGCGGTAGCCGATGTAGTGGCCCAGGCCATTGACGACGCCGGCCGCCCAGATCGGGATCCAGGCCATCTGCACGGCCCAGATCGTCAAGCCGAGCGGGCCGAACAGCAGCACGTTGATGACGAGCATCAGCTTGATGCCCAGCGCCGAACGGCCGGTGTACAGATTGCGCTCCAGCCAGTCATCCGGCGTGCCATGACCGTAGCGGCTCATGGTTTCCTTGTTCTTCGCTTCGGCGCGGTACAGCTCGGCACCTTCGAACAGCACCTTCTTGATGCCGAGGACCTGCGGGCTGTGCGGATCTTCGGGCGTCTCGCACTTGGCGTGGTGCTTGCGGTGGATGGCTGCCCATTCCTTCGTGACCATGCCGGTCGTCAGCCACAGCCAGAAGCGGAAGAAGTGGCTCGGAATGGCGTGCAGCTCAAGCGCACGGTGTGCCTGGTGGCGGTGCAGAAAAATCGTCACCGACGCGATGGTGATGTGAGTGAACACCAGCGCAACGACGATATAGCCCCACCAGGGCAGGTCGATAAGACCATTCAACATTCAGGATTTCCCTTGATACACGATTTGAAGATGCGGATTCTACGCGAGAGTGGCTAGCGGTCAATTTGCGCAGCGTCAAGCCTTCGCGTCACACAATGCAACATTGCCGGCATCCCCCAGTATTCTTATTTCGCGCTGGGGGAAGGGGATTTCAATCCCTTCGGCGCGGAAACGGCGCAGGATTTCGAGCTGGACCGCCGAACGGATCGCCAAAGTGCCGTTCTCCGGGTCGGTGATCCATACGCCCAGTTCCAGATTGATGCCGGAATCACCGAAGGAATGCAGGAAAGCGCGCGGCACCGGTTCGGACAGTACGCGCTCGTGCGCGCGGGCGCATTCTTCCAGGATGACCAGCGCCCGCTCGACGTCGTCCGCGTAGCCGACCTGGACCGATATCGCCACGCGTACCTCACGATCCGACAAGCCTTCATTCTGTACGACCGAACTGACCAGTGTTTCGTTCGGCACGATGGACTGAACGCCCGACGGGCTGCGCAGCACCGTATAGCGGGTGGTGATCTGCTGCACCTGTCCACGATCAGTGCCGACCGAAATGAGGTCGCCGATGCGGATCGAGCGGTCGAGCAGGATGATGAAGCCCGACACGTAATTGGCCATGATCTTCTGCAGGCCGAAACCGAGGCCGACGCCGAGCGCGCCGCCGAACACCGACAGCGCGGTCAGGTCGATACCGACCAGCGGCAGCGTGATCATCAGCGCCAGGAACATCAGCGCCACCTTCGACAGGCGCGCCAGCACGATGCGCAGATTGCTGTCCAGCGGCGCGCGCATCAGCTTGCGTTCGACCGAACCGGACAGCCAGACGGCGGCGATCAGCGTCACCAGCACCCAGGCGCCACCCTGCATCAGTGCCCACAGCGACAGCTTCTGCTTGCCGAGCGCGACCTGCTGGCTGTCCAGCCATTCGATCACTTCCGGCAGGATGTCGAGCGCGTGCAGCACCCAGGCCGACCAGATGGTGAGGCCGATCAGCAGCTCGAAGGTGCTGAGCCAGCCGGCCGGAGAAAACACCTGGCGCAGCCCGTAGACGACCAGCCGGATGACGCCCATCGCCACCAGCATGGCGATGACCAGGCGCATCAGCACCGGCGGTTGCTGCAGCAGTTCGACCACGAGGCGGGCAATCGACAGCAGGGCGATGCCCACGAGCGGGAACAGCAGGCGCTGCAGACCTTCAAGCCCGAGGCGTGCGGTGGCGCCGAGCGTTTCAACGCCCGCCTGCCGGCGCTGGCGCCGGATGAGCAGGCGAGTGATCAGGCCGGCCAGCGCCAGACAGACCGCCACCACGGCAAGCTCGATGCGCGTGCTGTTCAGCGACAGCATGTGCATCAGCGCGTCGAACGAAATTTCCGTCATTGAGCTGCCGCGTCCTTCGCCTGGGTCTGCACCACCGCGTCGGCGAAGCTCATCGATTTCGCGCGGTGGCGTTTCCAGTTCTCCAGATAGGTCTGTGCCAGCGCGCGATGGCCGCTCAGCACCATCACGTTCTCGGCGTTCTCGCTCTTCGCCGAGTAGCTGAAGTTGTACGAGCCGGTGACCACCACCGGTTCCTTGCCGTCCGGGTCGATTATCATCACCTTGCTGTGGGCGGCCGCGTGGTCGCCGTCCAGCCATACCTTCACGCCGTTGCCGGCGGCACGTGGCAGCGCGCTGCGCTCGTCCTTCAGTACCTTGTCGCGGTCGGCCACCACCTCGACCTTGACCCCGCGCTCGGCGGCGGCGATCAAGGTCTTGACGATGTTGCGGCTGGTCAGCGTGTAGGCCTGCACATAGACCGCCTGGCGGGCGCCGTCTATCTGGTCCATCACCAGCCGTTCGACGTCGTCCCAAGGGGCGAACGCAACCTCGACCTTGCCTTCGGCCGGCAGCGTGCGACCGGCGCTGAGCGGCATCGCCGCCAGCATCGTTGCGGCGAACAGCGCGCCGCGCAGATCACTCCTCACTCTTGTCCTCCTTCTTGTCTTCGGCGCCGCGGCGCTCCAGCACCGCCGCGTAGAAGCCATCGGTGCCGTGCGCGTCGGGACGCAGTTCGAGATCGATTCCGGTGTCGAGTTCGATGCGGGCGGCGGCGAGCAGCTCGTTCACCGGCACGCGGACGAAATCGGGGTGGGACGACAGGAAGTCATCGACCACGCCGCGGTTCTCCTCGTCGAGCAGGCTGCAGGTCGCGTAGACCAGTCGGCCACCCGGCTTCACCAGGCGCGACGCACCGGCGAGGATGGCACGCTGCTTGGCGATCAGTTCGGTGACCGCCTGCGGCGTCTGGCGCCACTTCAGATCCGGGTTGCGGCGCAGCGTGCCGAGGCCGGAACAGGGGGCGTCGACCAGCACGCGATCGATCTTGCCGGCCAGCCGCTTCACCTTGATGTCGGATTCGCTGTCTATGAGTACCGGGTGTACGTTGGACAGTCCGGAGCGCGCCACGCGCGGACGCATCTTGAGCAGCCGTTTCTCCGACACGTCGAAGGCGTACAGGCGGCCGGTCGACCGCATCATGGCGCCGATGGCCAGCGTCTTGCCGCCGGCGCCGGCGCAGAAATCGACCACCATCTCGCCGCGCTTGGGTGCCAGCAGCAGGGCCAGCAGCTGGCTGCCCTCGTCCTGCACCTCGATGATGCCCTTCTCGTACAGCGGGTTCTTCGACAGCGACGGGCGCTCGTTCAGGCGCAGCGCCCACGGCGACCAGCGGCCGGGCTCGGCGACGATGCCGTTGTTGGCCAGCGTCGCCATGACCGCCTCGCGGTCGGTCTTCATCAGGTTGATGCGCAGATCCAGCGGCGCCTGCTGGTTCAGCGCGCGCGCCAGCGACAGCAGCGCCGCTTCGTCCATCTGCGCCGACAGCCGCTCGATCACCCAGTCCGGCAGGTCGGTGCGCTCGCCCAGCGACAGCTCTTCGGCCTTGCTCGGTGCCAGCGTTTCCAGCCACTGCGCCTCATTGCGCGACACCAGCGGCGCGAGCTGCTTCAGGCCCAGGCCTTCGATGCGCGCCATGGCGGCGATCAGCAGCTTGCGCGCGCCGGCGTGTTCGCCGGCGATGGCGCGCAGCCAGCGCAGGCGGCGCAGCACCAGATAGGCGTGTTCGGCGATGAAGGCACGGTCGCGCGACTGCAGCGCGCGCTGCTCGCGGAAGTAGGCCGACAGCACGCCGTCGGCCGGGTGTTCGAAGCGCAGCAGCCGGGTCAGTACGTCGGCAGTGGCATCTATCAGTTTCTCGTTCGGTTTCATCGCAGGAATATGGGAATGTCTGAATCGGTCTGGCGTTGGTCGGACGCCGGTGGCGTCGTGCCCGGTGCGGCGGTGGCCGGCGCGGCGACGATGCTGCGGTTTTCGTACTCGATGCGGCGCACGCGCTGGTCGTACACGTCGCCCTTACGGTCGGTGAAACGGATGCGCACCGGCAGCCAGCGCAGGTCGGGCGCCAGCCACACCTCGATCTGGTTGTCGCCGGGCTGGGCCCTGACCTGCAGGCGCTTGACCAGCAGGCGCCCCAGCGCGGTATCGAGTCCGGTCGGCGCGTCGTCCGGCACGAACCAGCGCGGCGTATAGCGGCGGCCGGTCGCGACGTTGAAGTCGAACTCGCCGCCCCGCTGCGCGCGCCAGATGATTTCCAGCCACAGGCTCGCCATATCCTGCGAACCCGGCGTCAGCGCGTGCGTCGTCGTCTTCGAACCGCTGCGCAGCATAACCTGACTGGCCGTCCAGTCGAAATCGACCTGTTCGTCCGGCGGTTTGGCCTGTTTCGAATCCTGTACGAAGCGCCGCGGCTGCAGACCGTCGCTGCCGACGTCGCCCTCGCTGTACTGTTCGATGCGCAGCGGTTTGAGCAGGCCGGCCAGTCCGGTGGTTTCGGTCACTGTGTCCATCCGGTAGCGCGTGCCGTCATGTACCCAGTGATAGCGGGTTTCGCCGATGCGCAGGCTGTCGCCGCGATAGACCTCGAATTCCAGCCGGGCTTCGCCGACCAGAGCCTGTTGCGGTGACACCTCCTGCGTGTCGTCCACGGCCGTATCGCGCCCGGGCTCGTCGTTCTCATCGCGCTCGGGTTCATCCGGCGTTCGCGGTCCGTCGGACTCCGCGTCTTCGGTGTTGCCGACCTGCGGTGGGACGTCGGCCTGCCCGACGGACGGCGTCTCGGGCGGCGCCGGCACCGGCGCGCGTGGCTCTCGGGGCGGCTTGGGCGCGGGCTTCGGCGGAGGCGGCGGCGCGGGCTCGGGTGAGGGCGCCGGCACAGGTGGTGGTGGGGGCAGCGGTGCCGGCACCAGGGCGGCGCGGATGAGCAGCGATTCGTCCGGTCCGGCGCGGTGATCGAAGCTGCTCAGCCCGCTTGCCAGCAACAGGTGCAGCAGCAGCGAAACGAGCAGCGCGAGGGCCAGGCGCGAGCGGGTCAGCGGCTCAGTCATCCGCACCCGGAGCTGTCAGCGCGCCGGCGGCCGGCGTCGCTTCGTCGCGCAGCACGGCGCGACCGTGCTGCAGTGTCAGCCTGTCCTCGAGGAACCAGCGCACCACCCGTGGATAGAGCAGATGTTCCTGCGCCAGCACGCGTGCGGCCAGCGTCGCCTCGTCGTCGCCCGCGAGCACCGGCACGGCGGTCTGGGCGATGATCGGGCCACCGTCCAGTTCGCCGGTCACGAAATGCACGGTCACGCCGGCGATGCGGCAACCCGCTTCGATCGCGCGGCGGTGCGTATGCAGGCCGGTGAAGGCCGGCAGCAGCGAGGGGTGGATATTGATCATGCGGCCGGCGTAGTGCTCGACGAAGCCGGGCGTCAGGATGCGCATGAAGCCGGCCAGCACCACGAGGTCGGGCGCGTGGCGGTCGATTTCCTGCGCCAGTGCGCGGTCGAAGGCGGTGCGATCCGGGTGTTGCGTATGGTCGACCACCGCGGTGGCGATGCCGTGCTCACGTGCGTAGGCAAGGCCACCAGCGTCCGGGCGATTGCTGATGACCGCACGCACGTTGGCGGCCAGGCCCGCTTCGACGATGGAGCGCATATTGCTGCCGCGCCCGGAGATCAGGATGACGACGGATTTCATTCGGTTTCGGTGACGGGGGCGAAGGTCGGGTGTGAAGGCCGGATTATCGCCCAGCCGCTGTCTGCACTACCTGACCGGAAGGAAGACGGCGGTCGCCAGCGACTGCAGGATGCGGGTGACGACACGGCGATTCTTGTCGGCGACGATCTGCGCGCTCATGTCCAGCCAGCCGATCATCTTGCCCATCTCCCGCTCGAAACTGAGATTGCGCATGCCGTCGACGCCGATCTCGTTCGACAGGAGGAGTGGGGCGCCAAGTTCGTCGCGCGACTGCGCCAGCTTCCAGGCGGTGATTTCGATATTGCGCGCGCAGTTCGACAGCGCCTGCGGATCGAGCTCGTCCATGATGAACAGTTCGCTGCGGTCGGCCCAGGCGGTCTGGATCATGCCACCCATGCCGATGATGAGCGCGGCCACCCGGTCGCCAGCGAAATCCGGCGCGAAGGCCAGTCGCATCACGTCGATGCCGCGACGGTTGTCGAACTCCGGCAGTCGCCAGTCGTGCTGCGAGGCGAACAGCCGGGCCATCGCCGCTTCGCGGCTGTCCAGTCCGGCGCGTCGCCACTCGCGCGGATTGCGCTTGTACAACTTGTCGGCCAGACGCTCCAGGCTGGCGAATATTTCCCTGTGATGCGCTTCCAGCACCCGGTCGATGTCACTTTTAACAATCTGTTTAGGATGCATGGAATCGGCCACTGGCGCGGGTTTCTGACCCGCGCCCGAACAGCCCGTGACCAAGTTGGCTATCGCGGCGCAACACAGGGCGCGCACAATCGGCTTGCAGGCTGTCATAGCGTTCATGACCGACAGCGTACGACAACCCGGGCCATTCGTGGCGGATCGCCGCAGTTGCGGAAAGCCGCCCGCGCAGGGCCCCGAAAGAGCCGAAACCGCCATGAAGATGGAACCGCTGGAAAGGGTGCGCGCACCCGGTGTGAAGGCAGGCAGCCGCCGTTTCGGCCGGCTGCTGCGCACGCTGGCGCGCGCCGAGCACGGCGGTGTCCTGATCTGCGGCGGGCAGGACGTGCAGTGCGACGCACTGGCGATGGCGCTGGCGAGGCTGCGTGACCAGCCTCTGCTGCGGGTCGAACTGGAGGCGGCCAACGACGAGCCGATCACGTCGGAACAGTGGCGCCCGTCGCTGCAGCAGGCGCGCGAACATTCGGCGCTGCTCTATCTGCACCTCGGCGACGGCGCCGACACGGTTTTCGGCCGTAGCGACCAGCGCATGGCCAGCGTGCGGGCCGAACACCTGCTGGCCGACGTGCAGCGTGCAGGTGTCGTCGTCATCGTGGCCGGTGCCGAGCGCTACTGCATCGCGCTCGAGGCCTGCTGGCCGCGCATCAGGCTGCCGGATTCGACGCGCCGGACATTTTCGACTTCACCCAGGCCACTGCCACTGGCGCAAGTGATATCGCGATGATGGCGAGGATGACCAAGGTCAGGTTCTGCTTCACCCAGGGCAGGTTGCCGAACCAGTAACCGGCCAGCGTCAGCGACACCACCCACAGCAGCGCGCCGCTCACGTTGAACATCGCGAAGCGCGCATAGCGCATCCGCGCCACGCCGGCCACGAAGGGCGCGAAGGTGCGGATCAGTGGCATGAAGCGCGCAATTATGACCGTCTTTCCACCGTGCCGCTCGTAGAAAGCGTGCGTGCGGTCGAAGGCCGAACGGTTGAAGAAGCGCGAACTTTCCCAGCGGAACACCTTGGGTCCGAACCAGGCACCGACCGCGTAGTTCACCGCATCGCCCAGTACCGCCGCAATCACCAGCAGCACGATGAGCAGGCCGATCTGCATGCCGCCAGCCGCGGCCAGTGCGCCGGCCACAAAAAGCAGCGAGTCGCCGGGCAGGAAGGGCGTCACCACCAGGCCGGTTTCGCAGAACACGATGGCGAACAGGATGGCGTAGACCCAGGCGCCGTACTGGACCACCAGTGCCGCGAGGTGGGTGTCCAGATGCAGCATCAGGTCGACGAAGGTGGTGAGCAGTTCCATGGCAAGGCCGGCCGAAATCGAGCGGCGATGATAGCGGATGCATGTTGCGGCCCGTAAAATCGCGCACCGAACACCTTCTGCGCACCGCCATGCCCTCGATTCACCTGTTGCCCGACCTGCTGATCAGCCAGATTGCCGCCGGCGAGGTGGTCGAACGGCCGGCGTCGGTGCTGAAGGAACTGCTGGAAAACAGCCTGGACGCCGGCAGTCGCGATATCCGCGTGCAGCTCGAAGCCGGCGGCGTCAAGCGGCTTCGGGTCGCTGACGACGGCTGCGGCATGCCGCCGGAAGACCTGCCGCTGGCGCTGGCGCGCCACGCGACGTCGAAGATCGCCTCGCTCGATGACCTTGAAGCAGTGGCCACGATGGGCTTTCGCGGCGAAGCGCTGGCGTCGATCGCCAGCGTTGCGCGCGTGACCATCACCAGCCGCGAGGCGGGCAGCGCGCACGCCTGGCGCATCGACAACGGCGGTGCGCCGGAGCCGGCCGCGCTCGACGCCGGCACCGTGGTCGATGTTGCCGACCTCTACTACAACACGCCGGCGCGGCGGAAATTCCTGCGCACCGAACAGACCGAGTACGGCCATTGCGACGACGTGTTCGGCCGCATCGCGCTGTCTGTGCCGCAGGTCGCCTTCCAGCTGATGCACAACGGCCGACTGATGCAGCGCCTGCCGGCGGGCGACATGGCGACCCGCGTACGTGCGCTGCTCGGCGATGAATTCATGCAGCACGCGCGCCCGGTCGAGGCCGACGCCGGCCAGATCCGCGTCAGCGGCTACGCGGCCCAGCCGGCTTTCTCGCGCTCCGGGCGCGACGCACAGTATTGCTTCGTCAATGGCCGCTTCGTGCGCGACCGCCTGCTCGCGCACGCGCTGCGCGAGGCCTACGCCGACGTGCTGCATGGCGCACGGCACCCGGCCTACGTCGTGTTCATCGAACTCGATCCGCGCGCAGTCGACGTGAACGTGCACCCGGCCAAGACCGAAGTGCGCTTCCGCGATTCGCGTGGCGTTCATCAGTTCGTCTTCCACGCGGTCGAACGCGCGCTGGCGCCGTCGACACAGGTGGCCGCAGCCGTCGCGCCGTCGTCGCCGTTCGAGCCGTTGCCGGAGCGCCCGCAATGGCCCTCCCTGCAGCAGGGCATGAATGTCGAACAGCCGCTGGCGCGCTACTTCGACTTCGTCCGCCAGGACGCGCCGGTCGCCGCGTCGGCGGCCCCGGTGCTGCGCCCCGATCTGCCGGCGCAGCAGAACGACGCGCCGCCGCTCGGCTTTGCGCTCGCCCAGTTGCAGGGCGTATACGTGCTGGCGCAGAACAGCGCCGGCCTGGTGCTGGTGGACATGCACGCCGCGCACGAACGCATCCTGTACGAGCAGCTGAAGAAGGTGCTCGAGGGTGCGCCGGCGGTGCAGCGGCTGCTGATTCCGGCCGTGCTGTCGATGAGCACGCGCGAGGTGGCGACCGCCTTCGAGTACGCCGACGTGCTGGAGCGGCTGGGTTTCGACATCGGTCAGGCCGGCCCGAACGAACTGATGGTGCGCGCGGTGCCGGCGCTGCTGGCGCGTGCCGACACCGGTGCGCTGCTGCGTGCACTGCTGGAGGAACTGCGCGAGGCGCCGGCCAGCCAGGTGGTGGAGCGCCGGCGCAACGAACTGCTCGCCACCATGGCCTGCCACGGCGCGGTACGTGCCAACCGGCTGCTTTCGCTGCCGGAAATGAACGCGCTGCTGCGCGACATGGAAGCCTGCGAACGCGCCGACCAGTGCAACCACGGGCGGCCGACCTGGGTCCAGCTCAGCATGGCGGAACTGGACCGCCTGTTCATGCGCGGCCGATGAGTGCGCCGGTACTGGTGCTGCTCGGCCCGACCGCCAGCGGCAAGACGGCGGCAGTCGCCCGCATCGCGCGCGTGCTGCCGATCGAACTGATCAGCGTCGATTCGGCGCTGGTGTTCCGCGACATGGATATCGGCACCGCCAAGCCCTCCGCCGAGGAACAGGCGCTGTGCCCGCACCACCTGATCGACATCGTGTCGCCGGAAGAGGCCTACTCGGCGGCGCGCTTCGCCGCTGACGCCCGCCGCCTGATCGCCGACATTCGCGCGCGCGGCCGCATTCCGCTGCTGGCCGGCGGCACCATGCTCTACATCAAGGCCTTGCGCGAGGGGCTGTCCGATCTGCCGGAAGCCGACGCGAGCTTGCGCGCCGACATCGATGCGCGCGCGGCGGAGCAGGGCTGGCCGGCACTGCACGCCGAACTTGCCCGGCTCGATCCCGATGCCGCCGCTCGTCTCAAGCCGACCGACGCGCAGCGCATCCAGCGCGCACTCGAAATCGTCATGCTGACCGGCCGGCCGCTGGCCGAGAGCTATGCGAAGCGTGAGGACGACGCGCCGCTGCCGCCGATGACCGTGCTGTCGCTCGAACCATCGGATCGCGCCTGGCTGCACCGGCGCATCGAACAGCGCTTCGACCAGATGCTGGAACAGGGCCTGGTCGACGAACTGCGCAGCCTGCGCACGAAGTACCGGCTGGACGCCGGCATGCCATCGATGCGCTGCGTCGGCTACCGCCAGGTGTGGAACTACCTGGAAGGCGAAGTCGATGCATCGACCATGCGCGACACCGGCATCTACGCGACGCGCCAGCTGGCGAAGCGGCAGATCACCTGGCTGCGCTCGATGCAGATCGACCAGCGCATCGACTGCCTGCGCGACGATGCGGCGGATGCGGTGATGGACGCGTTTGCGCGGAGCGTCCGGACGCCGTAGGCGCTGCGTCAGGTCGGAGTGTTTTGTGTGGAGCGACCTCTGGTCGCGATGCGGCTTGTGCGGGATGCGTGCTTCGATTCAGGCCGCTGTCGCGAGCAAGCTCGCTCCCACAGGAATCACTAGGCTCGGCGACAGGTCGAGCGCGCTTTGTGTGGGAGCGACCTCTGGTCGCGATACTGCCTAGGCGTGCCGCCGGCCTACTCAGCAGCGCGGACTCATCGCCCGCTTCAGGTCATCCAGCTTGTGGATGCGGATGTTCTTGTTGCTGACCGACAGCAGACCTTCGTCCTGCAGCCGCGACAGGCCGCGGCTGACCGTTTCCAGCTTCAGACCAAGATAGGAGCCGATTTCCTCGCGCGTCATGCGCAGGTTGAACTCGGTCGCCGAATAGCCACGCGAAGCGAAGCGTTGCGACAGGTTCACCAGGAAGGCGGCCAGACGCTCTTCGGCACGCATGGTGCCGAGCAGCATCATCACCGCCTGGTCGCGCACGATTTCGCGGCTCATCACCTTGTGGAAGTGGTGCTGCAGCGTGTCGATCTCGCGCGACAGTTCTGACAGACGATTGAACGGGATGACGCACACCTCGCTGTCCTCCAGCGCACGCGCGTCACAGTTGTGCTGGCCGGAGCCGATGCCGTCCAGCCCCATCAGTTCGCCCGCCATCTGGAAGCCGGTCACCTGTTCGCGACCATCCTCCGAGATGACTTCGGTCTTGAAGAAACCGGTGCGGATGGCGTACAGCGACTGGAAGGATTCGCCCGACAGGTAGAGCGGCATGCCGCGCGGCACCTTGCGGCGGGCACCGATCAGCGTGTCGACGCGTTCCAGCTCGTCGTCGGACAGGCCGACCGGCATGCACAGTTCGCGCAGGTTGCAGGCAGAGCAGGCGACCTGGAGTCCCTGCGGGGTGATCGGTATCGATACGCTGTTCATTGATTGCGATCAATGCACGGTGATGGCCGCGCTTGCATGATGAACATACCGCAAAGTGTGCCAATAAATCATGAATGTCGCAAAGGAACTGGTGTTCGACCCGCAGCTGATGCGTCGTTTCGACGTACCGGGGCCGCGCTACACCTCATACCCCACCGCCGATCGCTTCAATTTCTCGCACGATGCGCGGGCTCATGCCGCACGTCTTGCGGCGCGCACGGCGAGCGCTGGTCCGCTGTCGATCTACGTCCATATCCCGTTCTGCGACACGATTTGCTACTACTGCGCCTGCAACAAGATCATCACCAAGGATCACGCGCGTGCCGACGCCTATCTCGACACGCTGCTGCGCGAAATGGCGATGAAGGCGTCGCTGGTCAAGGGTAGCCGCGAGATCGCCCAGTTGCATCTCGGCGGCGGTACGCCCACCTTCCTGAACGACGCACAGATGACGCGGCTGATCGAGGGCCTGCGCACGCACTTCCGCGTGTCCGACAGCGCCCAGTGCTCGATCGAGCTCGATCCGCGCGGCGTCACTGCGGCCCGCATTGCACACCTCGGTTCGCTCGGTTTCAACCGCATCAGCGTCGGCGTGCAGGATTTCGATCCGGTCGTGCAGCGCGCGGTCAACCGCATCCAGAGCGTCGAAGAAACCGAAATCGTGCTGAAGGCGGCGCGCGAGAACGGCTTCGTATCGACCGGCGTGGACCTGATCTACGGCCTGCCGGGCCAGACCTTGGACAGCTTCGACGCGACGCTGGCGACGCTGATCCGGCTGGCGCCGGACCGCGTGGCGATCTACCACTACGCCCACCTGCCCAAGCAGTTCATGCCGCAGCGGCGGATCGACGAAGCCATGCTGCCCGGCCCGGAAGTGCGGCCGCAATTGCTGCGCCTGGCGATCGACCGGCTGCACGAGGCGGGCTATGTGCATGTGGGCATGGACCATTTCGCCCGCCCGGACGACGAACTGGCGCAGGCGCAGCGGCACGGCCGCCTGCAGCGCAACTTCCAGGGCTATTCGACGCACGCCGGCTGCGACCTGCTTGGTCTGGGCGTGTCCGCCATCTCCCGCGTCGGTGCGAGCTTCGCGCAGAACCACCGGACGATAGAGAGCTGGACCCAGGCCATCGACGACGGCGAACTGCCGGTCATGCGCGGTCTGAACATGACCGCCGACGACAGCGTACGCAGCGCCGTGATCGGTGCGCTGATGTGCCACTTCGAGTTGTCGATCGAAGCGATAGAAAGCGCGTACGCCATCGATTTCAAGAAGTACTTTTCGGCGGAGCTGGACGAGCTGGCGGAGCTCGAAGCGGCCGGTCTGCTGACCATCGAGCCGGACTGGATCGCCATCACGCCGCGTGGGCGCCTGCTGGTGCGCGCGGTCTGCATGGTGTTCGACCGCTATCTGCGTCTCGACAGCGAAACGGTGCGCTACTCTAAGGTGGTGTGAGCCGGCGGTCTGACCGACCGGCGCCCGTTTTCCAACGGACCTTCAATGAACCTCGGATTGGCAGCTGTTTTCGTCGTCGGCCTGCTCGGCGGCGTGCACTGCGCCGGCATGTGCGGCGGCATCGTGTCGGCGATCTCGGCCGGCGTGCCACAGCCGGTGCGTCGCGGCTGGCGCGCCCAGCTGCCCGCGCTGGCGATGCACGCGGCCTACAGCGGCGGGCGCATCGCCAGCTATTCGCTGGCCGGTGCGGTGGCCGGTGGTGTCGGCGGCGTCAGTCTGCTGGCCGGCAATGCCGCGCCGGTGCAGATGACGCTCTACGTGCTCGCCAACCTGATGATGATCGCGCTCGGTTTCTATCTGGCGGGCTACACGCGCCTGCTGGCGCCGGTCGAGGCTCTGGGGCGTCCGCTGTGGGCGCGCATCCAGCCGCTGGCCCGGCGCTTCCTGCCGGCGCGCACGCCGGCGCAGGCGCTCGGCGTCGGTCTGTTCTGGGGTTTCCTGCCCTGCGGTCTCGTCTACAGCATGCTCGGACTGGCGCTGCTGTCCGGTTCGCCCGGCAGCGGGGCACTGATCATGCTGGCCTTCGGTCTGGGCACGCTGCCCAACCTGCTGCTGGCCGGCATGCTGCTGACGCGGCTGCGTGCGGCGACGCGTCATCCGGCACTGCGGCGGGTGGCCGGGCTGCTGGTGCTCGGCTTCGGCATCGTCGGTCTGGCGCGGGCATCCACGCTCGGCGACGGGCTGTGGAACGGCCTCATCTGCCATACTTAGACACCTTCCTATAACAAGTGTCGAGAACACCATGCGTATCCTCCTTGCCGTAGACGGTTCCGATCATGGCGTGCGCGCCACGGCCGAAGTGCTGCGTCTTGCCGCCATGCTGACCACTCAGCCCGAAATCCACCTGCTGTTCGTGCACGCTCCGGTACCGGGTGGCCTGCTGCAGCACCACGTCAGCCGTGAAGCGCTGAACGACTACTACCGCGAAGAAGGGCAGGACGCCGTGCGCTCGGCGCTGGAAACCCTGCGCAACGCGAAGATCGAGCCGGTGCTGCATCTGCACGTCGGCCCGCCGGCCGAAACCATCGCCCGCTACGCCGAACAGCACGACTGCGAAATGATCGTGATGGGCCGTCGTGGTCACGGCGCGCTCGCCAGCTTTGCCCTCGGCTCGGTGGCCAGCGGCGTGCTGCACCACTCCAACCGCCCGGTGCTGCTGGTCAAGTAAGCCCGGTACGGCCGGTGGCGCCCGCTCAGGTGCGCCGGCCGCTCGCACGCTGCCTCAAGAATTCGCGGTGGCGCGCCGTTAGCGGGACATGATGTCAATTTTTGTGTCCCGCACCCATCCATGAGCGCACCCACCGCCACCGCATCCGACCCGCTCGAAGCCTGGGTGGACCGCCTGCGCAGCCAGGACATGCCCATCTTCAGCGCCACGCTCGCCGCCATCGGCGAGGTCGCGGGCGACGAGGCGAGTCCGACTTCCGCGCTCGGTACCATCATCCTGCGCGACGCCGGCATGACCGCACGCGTGCTGCGGATGGCCAATTCCGTTTTCTTCCGTGGCGAAAGCCAGCGCGTCAGCACGATTTCGCGCGCCATCGTCGTGCTCGGCTTCGACACGGTGCGCAATATCGCGGTGTCGGTCGCGCTGATCGACGCCTTTCTGGCTGGCGGCGTGCGCGAGCGCGTGGCGGCGGAGATGGCGCGCTGTTTCCACGCCGCGGTACATGCGCGGCACGCCGCGTCGGCGCGCGGCGACGCGTCGCCCGAGGAAGTGTTCATCGCGACGCTGCTGTCGCACATCGGCGAGATGGCGTTCTGGTGCTTCTCCGGCGAGGTCGGGCAGAAACTGGACAAGGCACTGCGCCAGAGCAAGGCGCAGCCGGAACAGGTCGAGATGGAGGTGCTGGGCTTTCGCCTGCGCACGCTGACACAGCAGCTGGCGCGCGAATGGGCGCTGCCCGGTCTGGTTGTGAACGCCTGTGCCGACGGCGTGCGGCTGGACAGCCGCGAGGCGCTGGTGGTCGCCGGCTACCGGCTTGCCGTGGCGGCCGAGGGCGGCTGGGACAGCGAACGCGCACGCGGGGCGATGCGCGATTACGCCAGGGTGTTGCGGCAGGACATCACCACCGTCGCACCGGTGGTCGCCGCGCACGCGCGCGAGGCGGCACGCATCGCCGGCTTCTACGGTTGCGAGGACGCGGCAGCGCGCATTCCGCAGCCGACACCGACATCCGATGCTGCGCCGGCGGAGGGTGGCGACGGCGCAGAGGCGGATCCGCTGCTGCAACTGGATGTCGCGCGCCGCATGACCGCACTGATGGCGGCCCGTTCGGCCAGCACCGCAGTGCTCGATCTGGCGCTCGAAGGCGCAGGGCGCGCGCTGGGTGCCGATCGCGCAGTGCTCGCGCTGGTCGCGCCCAACCGCGCACAACTGGCTGCGCGCGCGACCGAAGGTCACGGCGCGCAGCAGCTGATGCGCCATTTCACTTTCCTGCTCGCCGGTGCGCCGCGCGACGCGCTGACCGAACTGGTCGATCACGGCCGCGTGATCGATATCGATGCCGACCACGTGCCCGCACCCGGGCTGCCCTCGGTGGCCCGCCTGCGTGCTGCGCTGGGCGAGCGGCACCAGATACTGGTGCCGCTGCACGCGCAGAACCAGGTGGTCGGCGTGCTCTACATCGATCGCGCACCGTCACGGCCGCCGTTTCCGGCCGGCACCCAGGACGCGCTGCTGCATCTGGCGCAACTGGCCGGTCTGGCGCTCGACGCCGCGGCCGCACCGCGCCGCGGCTGAAGCGCGGACGCGGCGCGCGCGGCTCAGCCGCGACGGCGGCGGGCGGCTGCGCCGATCAGGCCCAGACCGGCCAGCAGCAGTGCGTACGTTTCCGGTTCGGGTACCGGCGCCAGCATCAGCGTGCCGGCCATCAAGCCGCTTTCTTCGAAGCCCTGGACGGTGCCGGCGGGGATGTCGATGGCCGCGCCCACCCAGCCCGGGCGGGTGATGTAGCTCAGCGACAGCGTGACCTCGGCGCCGACCACGGTGTCGAGGCTCAGATCGAACGCTTCCATCGAGCCATTGCCGGTGTAGCTCACCGACTGACCGCCCCAGGACGCGATCAGGCTGAAGGACGTGTCGGGCTGGATCACGGACAGGCTGGCCGAGAACAGCGATTCGGCGGTGCCGCTGATCAGCATGCGGAGGGCGCTGCCGGCGGCTTCGCCGTCCGACGCGATCTTCAGCGTCGTGTCCAGCGTCACGCGCGACGATTCAACCAGTCCCTGCAGGCCCTGTACGCCGTCGAATCCGAGCACCGAGGTGCCGCCGAGCGTGAAGCCGACGGCTGAGGCGTCGGTCTGCGCGTCCAGCGTGACTTCGCGTACCCAGTCGTAGCGGATGGTCGAGCTGCCGTCGGTCGCCGAGTCGCTGTACATGCCGAAGCCGAGCAGCGCTTGATCTGATGACAGGTCATCGACCAGGGCGTCGGCCGACACCGTGCCGAACACGCTGGTGGTGGCTTCGGCATAGGTATAGCCACCGACGAGGCTGGGGCCGACGATCTGGAAGTGGGCAGCCTGTGCGGACAGGCCGGTGGCGGCCAGCGCGAGCGCCAGCGTGGTCTTGATCAGGTTCATTTTCTGTTCTCCGGAATCAGGGGCGGGCGTCAGTCATTCTTGGTGATGCGGTTCTGCGGGCCCGGCGCGACGCCGGTCGGGTTGGCCTGCAGATAGGCTTCGAAGGCGTCGGTATCGACCGCACCGCCGAGGCGCTGCGCGCCTTCCTTCAGAACGGCGAAGCCGTCGCCGCCGTCGGCGAGGAAGCTGTTCACCGTCACCCGGTAGCTGGCCGACGGATCCACCGCCACGCCATCCAGGGTCATCGACGTGACGCGCGCGTTGCAGGCGTTGCCGGCGGTGTAGGCGTAGTGGAAGCCGCGCGACACCTGCAGGATGCGGGTCGCGGTCTGGCCGTTGCAGCCGTTGAACTGCGTTTCCAGCAGCGTGCGGATCTGGGCGCCGGTCAGCGTCATGGTGACCAGCGAATTGCCGAAGGGCTGCACGGTGAAGGCGTCGCCGTAGGTCACCTTGCCGTCCGGTGCATTGAACGGCAGGTCGGCACGGATGCCGCCCGGATTCATGAAGGTCACCACGGCCTCGCCGGTGCCGGCATCGTCGGTCGCGTCGAGCTGGGCGTCGGCGATCACGTCGCCCAGTGCCGATTCGCCGGCCGCGTTCTGCGAGCGGCTGATCGCCGCCGTGATCGTGCCGATGACGCGTGCCTTGGGCACGGCGGACAGCGCGTCGTAGTGCGCCACCAGATCGGTCAGCGCCGCGTCTTCCTCGGTCGTGGTGCCGGTGACCAGGTTGTTCGCGGCCACCGCGATCACGTCACGCGTGCGGGTATCGATCGTGAGGTCGATGTCGCTCAGGTTGCGCGCGTACTGACCGGCCGACGTCACGCGCACCGGCTGGCCGGCAGCGTTGTTGATCAGGCAGTTGTATGCGGCATGGGTGTGGCCGGACACCACCAGATCGACCTCGGGGTCGAGCCGGTTGACGATGCCGACGATGGGGCCGGACGCGCCGGTGCAGCCATTGATGCCGCCGGACGCAAAGCCGCCTTCGTGGATCAGCACGACGATGGACTCGATGCCCTGCGCCTTCAGTTTCGGGATCAGCGCATTGACGGTGTCGGCCTCGTCGTTGAACTGCAGGCCGGCCACGCCGGACGGCGACACGATGCTCGGCGTGCCTTCCAGCGTCATGCCGATGAAGGCCACCTTGTTGCCGAGGAAGTCCTTGACGCCGTAGCCGGGGAACACGGTGCTGCCGGTGGCGGTGTCATGTACGTTGGCGGCGAGGAAGCGGAACTTCGCGCCAGCGAATTCGCCGCCCTTCAGATCCTCGTTCATGCCCAGACCGGAGTAGGCGTCGGTCGGGTGGTTGCCGCCGTGCTGCATGCGCAGCAGTTCGTCCTTGCCTTCGTCGAACTCGTGGTTGCCGACGGCATTGAAGTCGATGCCGATGCGGTTCATCGCCTCGATCGTCGGCTCGTCCTTGAACAGCGCCGAGGTCAGCGGGCTGGCACCGATCATGTCGCCGGCCGACACCACGGCGTGCAGCGGGTTCTGCGCCTTCAGTTCCTTGATGCGGGTCGAGAAGCGGGTGACACCCGGGTTGCTGCTCGAACCTTCGAAGGGCTTGATGTAGCCGTGGAAGTCGTTGAAGGCGATCAGCTTCACCTTCAGCGTGCTGCCGATCTGCGAATTGCGTGCGGCGATCAGCAGGCGTGCGCGTTCGACCGCAATGATCTTGCCGGCCTTCTGCTGCGCCAGCGTCACCGACGATACGTGGGCGATGAAGGCGGCCTGATTGCCCCACGGGTCCTCGTCGCGGATCTGGCTGTCGACGGTGGTGCAGCTCGCGTCCAGCACACGGTCCGGCACGCCGCTGTCGGTGCTGCCGAAGACCACATTGCCGCTGTAGCTGCCCGGGACGCAGGCGAATGCCGCCTGACTCAGTGCGCCGGCGATGGCCAGTGCGAGGAATTTGATGCGCATGGTGATGTTCTCCAGGAGGTGAGGGGTCAGCGCCGCGCGTGGCGACGGGCCAGCGACAGCAGACCAAGGCCGGCCAGCAGCAGCGCGTACTGTTCCGGTTCAGGTACCGGCGCGATTTCAAGTGCGATGAACTGCGTGCTCTGTGTCGCGCTGAAGTTGTTGTCGGCGACCAGCACCAGCGTGCGGTTGCCGTTGGCCAGCGTCTTGCCCCAGCTCACGCCTTCGATGTTGTCCAGCGTGATGCCTTCGTAGGTGATCGGCATTTCCAGCAGCAGCGTGCGGCGCATCGGCGTGTAGTCGGCGCCGGCCAGGCTGGCGAAGTTGCTCACGTCGGTGGTGTCGGCGGTGATTTCCGCCAGCGTCAGCCGGATGGTGTTGCCGACGCCAAAGGCGAAGGCGCGCTCGATCGCGATGAACTGCGTGTCGGAAATCGCCAGCAGTTCGGGCAGGCCGTTGTCCGGGCCGAAGGGCGCGCCCGGCACCGCGTCGGCCGGAATCGGCGGCAGTTCGTAGGCATATTGCGCACCGGCCGCGCCGCTCACCGGGTCGAGCGCGGTCAGGCGCACCACGCTGCCGTTGCTGATGGACGTGATCGGGCCGTCCTGCACCAGCGCGTCTTCGTTGGCGGTGTAGATCGTGCCGTCCGGCGTCACCGTGAGCGCTTCGAACAGCTTGTTGTTGCGCCCGCCGGTGGTGGCGTTGTCGACGTAGTTGTACATGGCCGGCGTGGCGAATTCGCGCACGAACACGCCTGACGTCGTCATTTCACGGACGAAGGGCTGGTAGCGGCTGGCGGCGTTCGCGTTCCAGTTGCCTTCCGACGACCAGTACAGATTGCCGTTCGGTGCGACGCGGATGCCTTCCGGGTCCACCGTGCGGGCGTTCGACGGGAAGGTCGTGCCGTCCGGGCGCTGCATGTAGGTCTGGCTGTTGATGGTGACGCCGTTGAAGCCGGCGGCGTCGTAGTCCAGCGACAGGTTGTAGAAGCGCGGCGTGCCGCGCTCGCCGCCACGGTCGTCGGCGATCGCCCAGTAGCTGCCGTCGGCGGCGCGATCGATGCCGGAGATGCCACCGAACTCGACACCCTGGAACTGCGTGCCGGTGGGCAGCGAGGTCGCACCGATCACGCGCAGCGAGAAGTCGGCCGCCTGTGCGGCGCCGAACGAGAGGGCCACGGCGGTGGCCAGAAGCAGTTTCTTCATGATGGATTCCTGCAGGCGTGACAAACCGGCCCCGACGCGGCGGGGCCGGTGCGAAGGATCAGCGGCGGCGCTTTGCGGCCAGGCCGATCAGGCCCAGGCCGGCCAGCATCAGCGCGTAGGTTTCCGGCTCCGGCACCGGGTTGGCCAGGCTGATCTTCAGGAACTCGGTGTGGTCGGAACCGAAGTCGCGGCCGCCGGTGCCCGGGTAGTTGTTGTCGTTGATCACCAGCAGCGTGTTGGCGTCGAGGATGAGCACGTCCTCGATGGTCACGTAGGGGAAGGTGAAGGTGGTGAGGCCGTCGCCGTTCAGATCGTCCGGGTCGGCGATGTTCATCAGGTCGACCAGTTCGGTCTTGGTGACGAAGCCGCCGTCGGCGACACCGGTGGTGTCGGCGATGAAGATCTTCTTGAACGGCGTGCCGCTGGTGGCGGTGCCGCCGTTGCGCTCGATCACCAGGAAGCGGTGGTCGTCGATGGCCGTCATGTCGCCGATCGCGGTGCCTTCGGCTTCGAGCTGGTACAGGTAGTCAAGGCCGGTATAGCTTTCGCTGTCGATGCTGAATTCGTTGATGCGCAGGCTCTTCGCCGGATCGCCGGCCACGGTCTTTTCGAGCAGCGTGTAGAGCTTGTCGCCGCTGGCGTTGATGGCCATGCCCTCGAAGCCGCCCGAGCCGCCGAGGTTGCTCGTGACCGAACCGTTCAGCACCGCCTCGTGCTGCGGCGCGAACACGCCGGGCAGCGCGATTTCGCGGCGCTGGACCACGCCGGTAGCGTCGGTTTTCACCAGGTAGGGACCGAATTCATCGCCGAACCACAGATTGCCGTTCTTGTCCTGGCGCACCGATTCGACGTCGAGGTCGGCGCCGGTGAGCAGGCGGCCGGACTTGATCGACGGATCGACCAGCGGGTTGGCGGCGTTGTTGTAGTAGTGCGTGTAGTCGGCCTGGACCTTGATGCTCAGCAGGTTCTTCGGGTCGCTCAGCGTGATCCGGCTCGCGGCGTTGAAGGCGGGCAGCGAGGCGCCGGTATTCCAGTTGGCGGCGGACACGGTGCCGCTGCCGCCCAGCGCGGTGCGGAAATCGACATTCACCGCGTAGCTGCGCAGCAGCGTGTCGGCCGAATTGCCCTGCGCGCCGAAGCCGTTGTCGGTGATGACGCGGAAGCTGCCGTTGGCGCCGGCCAGCACGCCCGAGAAGCCCTGCACCGGCTGCATGTCGACCAGCGGCAGCGGATTGCCGCCGGCACCTGCGCCGGCAAACTGACCCGAGGTCGGGCCGTCGGCGAAGGTGTTGGCCGGCATCACGGCCCAGCCGGACAGCGTGTTCTGCGCGGCGTTGGCCGAGGTGGCGGCAAAGGCGGCCGCCACGGCCAGCACCAGGGTGAGTTGCGTGCGTGCGTTCATGTCGTGTCTCCCACAGGTTTCATGCCGGCGGAGTGCCGGGAACGCGCCGACCATAGGGAGAGGTCTTTTCAATGCCATGAAGGGCAGGTGAGCCGTTCGGCCCATGCCGCCTGCAAATCCGCGCCCGGCCGGGGCGTGCGTGTCGAGGTGGGGGTGCCTGCGCGGCCTTGCCGCGGCCGCCCGCGCACGCGGCAGATGACGACCGTGTGACGGAATGCGTTTCTTCCTGTTACGCCGCGGACCCCGTGCACGGCCCGGCAACGGCTGCGGCCTGCATGTAAACTCCGCGCTTTACCTCCCGCGAACCGAGCCTGCCATGCCCGTGAACTACCAGACGCCCCCCGCCGAAACCATCCTGCCGGTCGCCGGCGTCCGTCTGGGCATCGCCCAGGCCGGCATCCGCAAGGCCAACCGGCGCGACCTGTGCCTGATTTCGCTGCTGCCGGGCGCGCGCGTGGCCGGTGTGTTCACGGTGAACCGCTTCTGTGCTGCACCGGTGCAGGTGTGCCGCGACCACCTGTCGCGCAGCGACATCCGCGCGCTGGTCATCAACACCGGCATCGCCAATGCCGGCACCGGCGAACCGGGTCTGGTCGCCGCCCACGCCACCTGCGTGGCGGTCGCCCGCGCGCTCGAACTGGCGCCGGAACAGGTGCTGCCCTTCTCGACCGGCGTGATCATGGAGCCGCTGCCGGTGGACCGCATCGAGCGCGGCATCCCGGCCTGCATGGACGATCTCGACGAGGCCAACTGGTACGAGGCGGCGCACGCCATCATGACCACCGACACCATCGCCAAGGCCGGATCGCGCACGCTCACGCTCGACGGCCGCAAGATCACCGTCACCGGCATCAGCAAGGGCGCCGGCATGATCAAGCCGAACATGGCCACCATGCTCGGCTTCATCGCCACCGACGCGGCGGTGTCGCAGGCCGCGCTGGAAGACATGGTGAAGCACGCCGCCGACCGCTCGTTCAACTGCGTCACCGTCGATGGCGACACCTCGACCAACGACTCCTTCATGCTCATCGCCTCCGGCACCGCCGGCAACGCCGAAATCACTTCGCTCGACAGCGCCGACGGCCGCGCCCTGGCCGACGCAGTCACTTCGCTGGCGGCCGAACTGGCACAGGCCATCGTGCGCGACGGCGAGGGCGCGACCAAGTTCATCACCATCGAGATCGAAGGCGGCACTGACGTGCCCGAGTGCAAGGCGGTCGGCTACGCGATCGCCCACTCGCCGCTGGTCAAGACCGCCTTCTTCGCGTCCGACCCCAACCTCGGCCGCATCCTGGCCGCGGTCGGCAATGCCGCGCAGACGCACCCGTCGCTGGCCGATCTCGACACGTCGAAAGTGAGCCTGTGGATCGGTGACTTCCTGGTGTCGAAGGACGGCGGCCGCAACCCGGACTACAAGGAAGAGCAGGGCGCGGCCGCGATGGCGCCGGCCGAGATCACGATCCGCGTCGCGCTGGGCCGTGGCGACGCCCGCGCCACCTGCTGGACCTGCGACTTCAGCTACGACTACGTGAAGATCAACGCGGACTACCGCAGCTGAGCGCATCGACGCGCTGAGCCCCCACCCGGCGCTGCGCGCCGTCCTTCTCTCGCATCCGCGGGAGAAGGACCGGGGGTGAGGGTCGAAGTCATTTCCGGAGCGCAGCCCGGAAATCGGCCGCGTACGCAGAACACGCGCCCGTCAGTCCGCATCCCCCCAACGCTTAGACCGCAGCGCTGCAGCCACCGCCTGCGCACGTGCTTCGAGCAGTGCATCGGCTGCCTGGCTTCGCTGAACACCGTGGGCCGCGGTAATCGCCGCTTCATCGACGTTGCGGCAGGCGGACAGCGCGGTGCGCAGCATCGCTGCCTTGGGGTAGGGGCGCGAGGCGCGTCCCGGGTAGGCGCGGAAGTCGCAGGTGCACAGCGTCATCAGGCGGTCGAAGCGCTCGGGATGCCCGAAGGCATCCACCCGTTCCAGCATCACCGTGATCGAACCGGCGCGCATTTCCGCTGCGCGATGCACGCGCTCGCATTCGGCGTTGGCCAGCAAGGCCAGATCAAGGCAGTCGTCCGGCACGCCGAAACGCGCGCTGATTGCCTCGATGCGCGGCACCCCGCGCTCGATGTGCCGGTAATGCACCGGCAGGTGTTCGCGCGGCGAATCCGACTTGCCGACGTTGAACAACAGCGACGCGTAACGCACCGCGAACGGCGCGTCGCGGCGCGCTGCCTCATCGACGGTGCGCAGCAGGTGTTCGCCGATATCGACCTGATCCGGGTCGTCCGCTATCTGCGGCACGCCGAACAGCGCGTCGACCTCGGGCAGCAGCACGGCCAGTGCATCGCACTCGCGCAGCGCACGCAGCATGCGCGACGGCGCCCGCGCCGACAGGCCGCGCGCCAGTTCGCGCCAGGCGACCTCGGGCGCGAGATCGGTCAGTACGCCGGCAGCCACCTGTTCGTACATCAGGTCCAGCGTGTCTTCGTCGAGCCCGTCATCCTGGCTCGCAGCCAGGGCCGCCATGCGCAGCACGGTGAGGGCGGGGCTGGCGAGCAGGTCGGTGAAGGACTTGCCGAACGGTCCGGGGGTGAGGTTCGCACTCATGAATGTCGTCTTCGTGGGGTATCCGGTGCGCATTCTGGCGCCGTCGCGGCGCAGTGCATCGTCGATGACCCGACCGTCCGCCGTCCGCCGGGACCGATGGCCCGTTCGGACCACGTTGCGGCGCCGATGCCGTCACGCAGTCGACACCCGTCGCGCCGATGATGAGAATCTCGTCACCGCGCCCGGAGTCCCGAATGTCCTCGTCCTGTACCTCGCCCAGCCGTCGCCGCCTGCTCCAGGGCTCCGGCGCGCTGGCCGCCACCCGCTTCACCGGCCTGATGGGCGCGTTGTATGCGCAGAACGCGCTGGCCGCCACCGGCAAGCAGACCGTGTCGGCCCTGTCGCCCTACGGCGCGCTGGCGCCGGTCAAGGACGCGACCACCGGCCTGCCGCTGCTGCAACTGCCGCCGGGCTTCAGCTACCGCAGCTTCGGCTGGACCGGTGACAGCATGAGCGACGGCAATCCGACGCCCGGCAATCACGACGGCATGGCCGTGGTCACTTCGCGTCGCGCCGGCCGCAGCACCGAACTCGTGCTGGTGCGCAACCACGAGCGCGGTCTGGTCGCCACGCCGGCCGAGGCCATCCAGGCGCCGCGCAGCTACGCCACCCAGCCGGTGAACGGCATCATCACCGTCTTCTACGGCAGCCTGCCCATCCGCATCGGCGCCGGCGGCATCGTGACCGACCCGTCGGCGGCCGCACCGGCGCCCTTCGTCGGCTACCCGGCCGGCGGCACCACCAACCTGCTGTTCCGCGACGCGGGCTGGGCCGGCGCCACCGGCTCGATCGGCGGCACGCTGGGCAACTGCGCTGGCGGTCCGACGCCCTGGGGCACCTGGCTCACCTGCGAAGAAACCATCTACGACTTCTCCGGCATCGGCGGCAAGAAGCATGGCTATGTGTTCGAAGTCGACGCCGACGCCGGCGACTCGATCGCCGACCCCATCATCGGCATGGGCCGTTTCGTGCACGAAGCGGTGGCGGTCGACCCGACCACCGGCTACGTCTACGAAACCGAAGACAACCGCAACGTATCGGCCTTCTTCCGCTACGTGCCGGCCGACACCTCGGGCGAACTGGGCAGCCTGCACAACGGCGGCAAGCTGCAGGCGGCGCGCATCAAGACCATCGTGCGCAAGGCCGCGCCGGCCACGCTGGCCCAGGCCAACGACCAGGGCCTGCTGAACCCGGACATCGGCGACGAGTACGAACTGGAGTGGGTGGACATCGCCAACCCCGACGCCGACCCGGTGGTCGTCGCCGGCCAGCCCGGCGGCATCAGCCTCGCCTTCATGGCCGGCCCGACTTATCAGGCCATCAGCCAGGGCGGCGCCCGCATGAGTCGCGGCGAAGGCATCTGGTATTCGGCCGGCAAGATGTTCATCGTCGATACCGCCGCCGGCACCGACAGCCGCTCGCGCGTCGGCCAGGGCGAAGGTGCGGTGTGGGAACTGACGCTGGCCACCATGCGCCTGCGCGCCATCTTCGTCAGCGGCAACCAGACCGCCGGCAACAACCCGGACAACGTCACCGTCAGCCCGCGCGGCGGCGTGCTGCTGTGCGAAGACGGCGGCGGCACCAGCGACGCCTATGGCAGCGGCAACCGCCTGCTCGGCCTGAACCCGGCCGGCGAGGCCTACATCTTCTGCAAGAACAACGTGACGCTGTCCGCCGACCAGATTGCGAGCGCAGGCAAGATCGCCGCCGCCGGTGACTATCGCGGCTACGAATTCTGCGGTGCCTGCTTCGACCCGACCGGCCGCGTGCTGTTCGTGAACATGCAGACGCCGGGCATCACCGTGGCCATCACCGGCCCGTGGGCCAAGGGCAATCTTTAAGCACCGATCCGGGAGCCATCAAATGAACATCCGCCACACCCTCGCCGCCGCGCTGTGCGCCTTCGCACTCGCCCCGGCCGCCCACGCCTACACGCTCGACGTCGTCGTCGCCAACGGCAATAACGTGGACACGAGCTTCAGCACGCCGGACATGCTGTCCATCGACTTCGGCCTGATCAACACGCTGCCGGTCACACTCACGCTGACGCGCGACGAGAGCGACCTGCCGATGCTCGACTTCAATGCCATCGTCCGCAACTACATCGGTTTCGGCTTCGAAAGCCTGACGCTGACGATTTCCGGCGGCCTGTTCAACACCCTGGGCAGCGCCGGCGGCACCTTCGGCTCGGTCGCCACCGTCACCGGCAGCTTCGACACCGCGCGCATCAGCTTCAGCGGCCCGGAATACGTCGAAGCCGCGCTCGGCGACTGGTTCCTCGACGGCAGCCAGACCGACTTCGTGCTCGACATCGCCAACGCCACCGGCCCGGTCACGCTGACCCTCACCGCCGCGGTGCCCGAACCCGAAAGCTGGGCCATGATGCTGGCCGGCTTGGGGCTGCTCGGCGCGGCGGCGCGTCGGCGTCGCTGATCCTGCAGTCGCCGCTCGCGCACGATTGGTGTAGCGTGCTGCGCTCTTGCCGCGACAGCGGCCTCAGCGCGGACGGGATGGTCAGTGAGCGAAGCAGTTCTGCAGTGGAATGAAGGCGATGTTCAACACAGCGTCCGCTGGCAATCCGAAGCGGGCGTAGCCCCCCCGAAGAAGGTGGTCGTCGCCGACGATACGCTGACTGCCGACATGGCCTTCCGGCTGGCGAGCGAGGGCACGGCGCTGCTGTGGCACGGTGACTTCCAGAACGCGCGGCAGTTGCTGCAGGCGATGGCGCGGCGGGTGGATCGCAAGCCGCGCAAGCCGGCGGCCACGCTGCGCGATGCGTTCAACCAGCACCGGCTGGCGCAGTCGCAGCGGGCGCGCACGCTGGGCATGCTGCTGATTCCGTTCGAGGCGGGTCACGTCATTCCGCTGCGCCGCGCGCCGGACGTGGTCGAGGCCTGCACGCAGGCGCACGGAGAGGCGACAGAGCCCTATGTCTGTTCGCTGCGCGAGCTGCTGGGCGTGATCAGCGCCTACGAGTGGCGGCGCAATGGCGTCGACATTCCGGCGCTGGGCGCGCACATCCATCCGCATTACGGCGTGTTCTCGCCGGTGCGCGGCGAGTATGTCGATCTGGTCGCGAAGGCGCCGCTGCCGGCGGCGCTGAAGAGCGATTCGACCGCTTTCGACATCGGCACCGGTACCGGTGTGCTGTCCGCGGTGCTGGCGAAGCGCGGCGTTGAGCGCGTGGTGGCGACCGATCAGGACGCACGCGCGCTGGCCTGTGCGCGCGACAACGTCGCGCGGCTGGGCATCGGTGCGCAGGTCGAGGTGATCGAAGCCGATCTGTTCCCGGCCGGTCGCGCGCCGCTGGTCGTGTGCAATCCGCCCTGGCTGCCGGCGCGGCCCAGTTCGCCGCTGGAGTACGCCGTCTATGACCCGGACAGCCGCATGCTGCGCGGTTTCCTCGCCGGGCTGGCGGCGCATCTGGCGCCGGGCGGCGAGGGCTGGCTCATCCTGTCGGATTTCGCCGAACACCTCGGTCTGCGCGCGCCGGACGAACTGGCCGGCCTGATCGCCGCGGCCGGTCTGAAGGTGGTCGGCAGGCTCGAAGCGCGGCCGCGTCACCCCAAAGCTTCCGACGCCACCGACCCGCTGCACGCGGCGCGCGCGAAGGAAGTGACGACGCTGTGGCGACTGGTGGCGGCCGCCGCATGAGCTACTACGTGATCGGCCACATCCGCGTACTGGATGCCTCCCGCTGGACGGATTACCGCGCGCGCGTCGGCGCCACGCTGCTGCCCTTTGGCGGCGAAGTGGTGATGCGGGGTGGGGTGGACGTGGTGCTGGCCGGTGACTGGCCGGGCACCGATACCGTGGTGCTGCGCTTCGCCGATGCGGCCCGCGCGCGCGCCTGGCATGACTCGCCGGCCTATCAGGCGCTGGTGCCGCTGCGCGAGGCCGGGGCCGACGTGGTGCTGGTCGGTTACGAGGGCGAATAGCCCGCCGGAGCCTTTTGTGCCCGGCGCTTCAGCCGGTGGCCCACAACACGAGGCCGATCAGCACGACATTGACCGCGATCGCGGCGAACAGCCCGCCGAGCAGGAAATGCTGCGGGCCCAGCCCCTCGGTGGTGCGGTTGATCATCCGCGCGCGGCCGATGCCGGTGAAGGTGAGCAGGATGATTTTCAGTGCGCGCAGACTGCCGCGCAGCAACGGTACGGGGGCGTGATCCATCGCCGGATTGTGCCCGATCGGCAGTCTGCTGCGCTCGTGGCATCATGCGGCGATGACATCCGGAAGCGATCCGATGGACGACAGCCTGTCCCGTACCGAGGCCCAGCAGCGCGCCGATGACATCCACGCCTTCCGTCGCGAACAGGCGCGGCTGGCAGCGGACGGGCTGGCGGCGGCCGATGCGGCGGCGATCCGCGCCCATCACGACGCACTGCTCGCGCGCTTTGCTGCACGGCCCGATGTCGACACCACGCAGCGCGCGCGCCAGCTGACGCTGGGCCTGCGCATCGCGTCCTTCCTCGGCGCGCTGGCGCTGGCGGCCAGCGTGTTCTTCCTGTTCCGCCAGTACTGGCCGCTGTTTCCCGAAACGGTGCAGGTGATCGTGCTGGCCGGTGCCTCGCTCGGCACGCTGGCGCTGACCGCATGGCTGCACCGGCGCGACGCCTCGGGCTACTTCACCAAGCTGGCCGCGCTGGTGGCCTTCGCCTGCTTCGTGCTGAACCTGAGCCTGCTCGGTTCCAGCTTCAACATCACCCCGTCGGACAAGGCCCTGCTGCCGTGGGCGGCTTTCGCGCTGCTGCTCGCCTATACCTGCGAACTGCGCCTGCTGCTGGTTGCCGGGCTGGTCTGCATCACCGGCTTCATCGCCGCCCGCGTTGGCAGCTGGTCGGGCATGTACTGGCTCAGCGTCGGTGAGCGGCCGGAACATTTCTTCCCGGCGGCGCTGCTCATGTTCTGCGTGCCCTTCTTCGTCGATCACCGGCGGCATCCGGGCTTCGACGCGACCTGGCGGCTGGTCGCGCTGCTCGCGCTCTTCCTGCCCATGCTGGTGCTGTCGAACTGGGGTCGCGCGAGTTATCTGCCCTTCGATGCCGATGTGGTCGAAGGCGTCTACCAGCTGGGCGGCTTCGTTGCCGGCGGCCTGCTGACTTGGCTCGGTGCGCGCCGCGGCTGGCCGGAAGTGATGAATACCGCGGTCGTGTTCTTCGTCATCTTTCTGTACACCAAGCTGTTCGACTGGTGGTGGGCGGTGATGCCGAAGTTCCTGTTCTTCCTCGTGCTCGGGCTGGTGGCGCTGCTGGTCATCCTGGTGCTGAAGCGGCTGCGCGCGGTGACGCAGACGGAGGGCGGGCAATGAAGCAGGCGCAGAAATGGCTGCTGACCGGCGGCGTCGCACTCGTCGTTGCGGTGAATGCCTTCGTGCTGGCGGGTGTCGCGTGGAACCGCTCGGGCGTGCCCGGCAGTGCGCTCACCCTCACGCAGCGCGAGCTCAGTCTGCCGTACGCCTTCGGGCTGGACGGCGAGCGCGGCGGCGTCGAAGTGGCGCTGCTCTGGCGCGCGCCGATGCGCGACGACAATGCGGATGCCGCCTACGACATGCACTACGGCCGCGGCCCCGACTGGCTGGGTGCAGACAAGCTGCGCGAACTGGGCTTCGACCTGAAGGACGAGCGCGACGCCTATCGCCAGAAGCGCGAGGTGTATGTCGTGCTCGAACTGGCGGGTGCTGACTGGCAGGCTGCGCTTGCCCAGGCGCAGCGCCGGCTGGACCGTGCGCTGGCCCGCGGCGACGCCGAAAAGCAGGATATCGATGCGCAGAAGTCGGCACAGGAGGCGCTGAAGTACGAGCAGCAGAAGGCGTCGCGCCTGTTCGCCGTCGACGCCGGGCTGGACGCCGCGGCGCTGCGCCAACGCTATCCGGATACGCGTCGCCACCTCATCGTCGTGGCGACGGTGACGCCGTCGGTGATGGTGATCGACAAGAAAACCACTTTCAGTGGCCACATCGGCGAACTGGCGGTCGCCCGCATCAGCGTGCCGCACGCGTTGCGCGGCGCGATGGACGGCATCGACCGCAGCGCGCTCGACAGCGGGCGCGCCGCCTTCGAAATGGACGTTGCGTGGGGCCGGCGCTTCGAGCCGTGGGTGACCGCGGTGCGGCCGCAGCGCACGGCGGCGGCTGAATGAAGCAGCCGATCACCGGCTATCTGATCGACGAGGAGGGCGACTGGGTTGCCCGGCTGGCCTGTGGGCACCGCCAGCACGTACGCCACCATCCGCCCTTCATCAACCGCCCCTGGGTGGTGACGGAAGAGGGGCGCGCGGCCCACCTCGGCGCGCTGCTCGACTGCCCGCGCTGCGACGCCTTCGAGTGGCCGGATCACATCGTCGAACAGGCAGGGCGCGCGCAGCGGTGATATCGTCCGCAACCTCTTTTCCGGGGTAAGCAGCATGCGCAGCGAAGGTCGCATCCGGTCGTGGAAGGACGACAAGGGTTTCGGGTTCATCACGCCGGACGGCGGTGGCGAGGACGTGTTCGTGCACATCAGTGCGTTCGACGCCGAAGGACATCGGCCAAGCGAGGGCGAACGCGTCGTGTTCGATCTTGGCCGCGACCGCAAGGGCCGGCGCTGCGCGCAACGCGTGACGCTGGCCGGTGTGCCGCTGAAGACACGGCGGGTCGAGGTGCGCGACGAGGCGTCGCCGGCGCAGTGGGGCGGCGCGACGCTGTTCCTGATTCCGGCCTTCCTGCTGCTGATGGTGCTGGTCAGCGTGCTTTGGCGGGCGCCGTACGGCTGGTTCCTGCTCTACCTGACGGTCAGTCTGGTGACCTTCGCGCTGTACGCGATCGACAAGCAGCAGGCGGCAATCGGCGCGATGCGCGTGCCCGAACCGCGCCTGCACCTGCTGGCCCTGGTCGGCGGCTGGCCGGGCGCGCTGCTGGCGCAGCAGTTCCTGCGTCACAAGACGGTGAAGGCCTCGTTCCGGCGCGGCTTCTGGATCACCGTGGTTGGGAATGTCGCGCTCTTCCTGCTGCTGACCAGCCCGTTCGGGCGTCCGCTGGTGGCACGGGTGCTCGGCTGAAGGGCTGACCTGCATCCAACAGAGCTCGACCCGGCGCCGCGCCTTGCCCACCGCTGCTGTCGGGGTCAGATGACCCCTCCCACAGGACCCCGGCGCCAGCCACAGATCGGGCGCACTCCCTGTGGGAGCGGCCCGTGTGGGAGCGGCCTTGGCCGCGACGCGGCTGTTGCGGGCCGCCGGCTTCGAGATCAAGACCCCCAATCGCGAGCAAGCTCGCTCCCACAGTCTTCGCTCCGGGGCGGAGCGAGCGACCCGGTGGGAGGCAGCGATTGCTGCCGACGTACCTTGAACCGGCGCCGCGCCCAGCCCGCCGCCGCTGTCGGGGTCAGAAGACCCCTCCCACAGAACCCCGGCGCCAGCAACAGATCGGGCGCATTCCCTGTGGGGGCGGCACCTGTGGGAGATGGCCTTGGCCGCGACGCGGCCGCGGTGTGCCGCTTGGCTGTGTTCCACGCCCGCAGCGCACTCCTGCCGTCGAAACCCGACCCTGATCCCGCTCAAGGGCCGAACGCGCTCGGCTGGTCATGATGAAGGCCTGTGCATTGCAGGAGCTCGGCCATGAGCCGCATCGTCGTCATCCAGGGTCACCCGGAATCCCGCCCCGGGCTGTTGCGCGCGCTGGCTGACAGTTATGTCGCCGCGGCGCGTGAAGCGGGGCATGCGGTCAGCGTGATCGACGTCAGCCAGCTCTCCTTTCCGCTGCTGCGCTCGAAAGCCGAGTGGTCGGCGCCGGCGGAAGGCGACATTGCGCAGGCCCAGGTGCTGATCGCCGACGCCGAGCATCTGGCGGTGTTCTTCCCGATCTGGCTGGGTACGCTGCCGGCGGTGCTCAAGGCTTTCTTCGAACAGCTGTTTCGCCCCGGATTCGCGATCGGTGAAGGGCGCGGACGCAATCCCTTCACCCGGCTGCTCACCGGACGGTCGGCGCGGCTGGTCGTCACCATGGGCATGCCGGCCTGGCTGTTCCGCACCGTCTATCTGGCGCACGGCGTCATGAGCTTCAAGCGCAACATGCTGCACTTCGTCGGCATCCAGCCAGTGCGCAGCACGCTGATCGGCAGTGTCGATGCGATGAACGACGCCGGTCGCGCGCGCTGGCATGCGCGGATGCGCCGCCTGGGGCGGGATGCGGCGTGAGCCGGTTCAGGTGCGCAGCAGCCTCACCTGCCTGAACCAGCCGCCGAAGGCCGCCGGTTCGTCACTGACGATGCCGAAGGGCAGGCCGTCGAGCGCGTCTTCGAGCACGACGTCGAGCCGGGTGGCGATGCGACCCGCCAGCGGCGACAGCAGTCGGCGCAGCGGGGCAGGGCGGCCGCGGCGCAGGAATTTGTCCAGCACCAGCGCCGCGCCGCCGGGGCGCAGCACGCGCGCCGCTTCACGCAGGCAGGCGGCGCCGTCCGGCACCACGGCGACGATCAGATGCAGCACCACGCAGTCGAACTGTGCGTCGGCGAAGGGCAGGCGCATCGCGTCGCCGCGCACCGCCGCGTAGTTCAGGCCGGAGGCCCGCGGCAGGCTGCGCGCGAGCATGGCGGCGTTGAAGTCGATCGCGGTGTAACGGTGATCAGCGGGCAGGTGGGGCAGGTCCAGCCCGGTGCCGACACCGACCAGCAGCACGTCGGACGAGGTGCGCGGCAGGTGGGCCAGGCTGGCGCGGCGCGCACCGAGCGACGCGGCAGCGACCACCGTGTCGTAGAGGGGAGCGAGGCGGGTGTAGGACGAGGCGAGCGACATCGCCCCGTGGCTCAGTGCAGCACGCGCGGCATGGCCAGCGTGAATTCGGGAATGTCGGCTTCGAACTGCGTGCCGTCCTCGGCCACCATCTGGTAGCTGCCGCGCATCGTGCCGACCGGGGTGTTCAGCGCGCAGCCGCTGGTGTACTCGAATTTCTCGCCGGCCTTGAGCAGCGGCTGCTGGCCGATCACACCGAGCCCGCGCACCTGCTGTTCGGCGTTGTGGGCGTCGCGGATGATCCAGTGCCGGCTGATCAGCTGCGCCGGCACGGTGCCGGTGTTGGTGATGCTGACCGTGTAGGCGAACACGAAGCGGCTGTCCTCGGGGTCGGACTGCTCTTCGACATAGCGTGCCTGCACGCTCACCGTCACTTCGTATTTTTTCGCTTCGGCCATGGCCCTTATTTAACCGAAGTCTGATGACGCGGCAAGCGCTGCGGCAGGAAGGCGCGGGTCCGACCCGATACAATCGCGACTTCGACCTTCGGAGCCGTACCGTGAGCACCACCAATCTGGATTACCTGATCGCCCCCAGCATCCTGTCCGCCGACTTCGCCGCCCTCGGCCAGGAAGTGCGCAACGTCATCGCCTCGGGCGCCGACTGGATCCATTTCGACGTGATGGACAACCATTACGTGCCCAACCTGACCATCGGTCCGCTGGTGTGCCAGGCGCTGCGCCCGCACACCGAGGCGGTGATCGACGTGCACCTGATGGTGAAGCCGGTGGACCGCATCATTCCCGATTTCGCCAAGGCCGGCGCCAATGTGATCACCTTCCATCCGGAAGCGTCGGAGCACATCGACCGCACGCTGTCGCTGATCCGCGAGCACGGCTGCCAGGCCGGTCTGGTGTTCAACCCGGCGACGCCGCTGCACTACCTCGACCACGTGATGGACCGCCTCGACGTCGTGCTGCTGATGTCGGTGAACCCGGGCTTCGGCGGCCAGAGCTTCATTCCGTCCTCGCTGGACAAGCTGCGCGCGGTGCGCGCCCGGCTCGACGAGTATGTGTCGCGTACCGGCCGCCACATCCGGCTGGAGATCGACGGTGGCGTCAAGATCGACAACATCGCCGAGATCGCGCGCGCGGGCGCCGACACCTTCGTCGCCGGCTCGGCCGTGTTCGGTGCCGGCAAGGACAGCGACCCGCACCGCTACGACAGCGTGATCGCCGCGCTGCGCAAGCAGCTGGAAGCGGTCTGAGCATGACGCAGCGCTTCACGGTCGCCGCCATCACCTTCGACCTCGACGGCACGCTGCTCGACACCGTGCCCGATCTCGCCGCCGCTGCACAGGACATGGCGGCCGAACTGAGCGTCCCGCCACGCCGCGAGGACGAGGTACGGGTGTTCGTCGGCCGTGGCATTCCGAACCTGGTCGAACGCTGCCTCGGCGAGCGCGCGCAGGATGCGGCTCTTCTCACGCGGGCGATCGAGGTGTTCAAGCGCTGCTACCGCGTGCGCAACGGCGAGCGTGCCGTGCCTTACGACGGCGCGCACGCAACGCTGGCGGCGCTGCAGGCGGCCGGCTTCCGGCTCGCCTGCGTCACCAACAAGGCGGTCGACTTCACGCTGCCGCTGCTCGAACAGATGGACATGCGCCATTTCTTCGGCAGCGTGGTCGGCGGCGACACGCTGCCGCAGAAGAAGCCGGACCCGGCGCCGCTCTTGCACGCCGTGCGCGAACTGGGCGTGGCGCCGTCGGCCGCGCTGCACGTCGGCGACTCGTACAACGACATCGACTGCGCGCGCCGCGCCGGCATTCCGGTGCTGGGCGTGCCCTGGGGCTACAGCGAGGGGCGCGTGCTGGACGCAAAAGATTGCGATGGGCTACTATCTTCGCTCCCCGATCTGCTCGACCGGGTCACGCTTTTGACCGCCTGAGCCGACGAAACCACTGCGCACCGAAGCCGAATGGACAGCCTGACTTTCAAGGAGACACCCGCCCGCAGCTGCGCGCCCGCGCCCCTGCACGGGTACCTGTGGCGAGCCGCCTGAGTCCGCTCCTGGTCAGGCGCGCGCGGTGACACCGCGGCGTCGTTCAAAACCCCGCTCTCCGGTCTGTCCATGAATCAAGATCAATTCGAGGCGCTTGCACGCGCCGGCTACAACCGCATTCCTGTCTCGCGCCAGGCACTGGCCGATCTCGACACCCCGCTGTCCGCCTATCTCAAGCTGGCTGACGTACCGTATTCCTACCTGCTGGAATCGGTGCAGGGCGGCGAGCGCTGGGGCCGCTATTCGATACTCGGCCTGCCGGCGCAGACGCGCATCGTCGTGCGTCGCGACCACATCGAGGTGCTGCGCGACGACGCGGTGATCGAACGGACCGAAAGCAGCGACCCGCTGGCCTTCGTCCAGGCTTTCCTCGGTCGCTACCGCGTGCCCGACCTGCCGGGCCTGCCGCGCTTTTACGGCGGTCTGGTCGGCTATTTCGGCTACGACGTGGTGCGTTACGTCGAGCACCGGCTCGCCGCTGGCTGGGACAAGGCCGACCCGCTGGGCGTGCCGGACATCCATCTGCTGCTGTCGGACGAGCTGGCGGTGTTCGACAACCTGTCCGGCCGGCTCACCTTCATCGTCTATGCCGACCCGGCGCAGCCGGACGCGCTGGTCAATGCGCATCTGCGCCTCGATGCGCTGACCGCGCGCCTGCGTTCGCCGCTGCGCGAACCGGACACGCCGCGCGGCGAATCGGTCGAAGCGGTGTCGGGCTTCGGTCATGACGCCTACTGCGCCGCGGTCGAGAAGGCGAAGCAGTACATCTTCGACGGCGACATCATGCAGGTGGTGCCGTCGCAGCGCATGAGCAAGCCGCTGGCGACCACGCCGATGGCGGTGTACCGCGCGCTGCGTGCGCTGAATCCGTCGCCCTACATGTACTTCTTCAACCTCGGCGACACGCACATCGTCGGCGCCAGCCCGGAAATCCTCGCCCGCCTCGAGGGCGACAAGGTGACCGTGCGGCCGATCGCCGGCACCCGCAAGCGCGGCGCCAACGCCGACGAGGACCGCGCGCTGGCCGAGGATCTGCTGTCGGACGAGAAGGAACGCGCCGAACACATCATGCTGGTCGACCTCGGCCGCAACGATCTGGGCCGCGTCGCCGCCACCGGCACGGTGGAGGTGACCGACCGCATGGTGGTCGAGAAGTACTCGCACGTGATGCACATCGTCAGCAATGTCGAAGGCGTGCTGAAGCCGGGCCTGACCGCGATGGACGTGCTGCGCGCGACCTTCCCGGCCGGCACCGTCAGCGGCGCGCCCAAGGTGCGGGCGATGGAAATCATCGACGAGCTGGAGCCGGTCAAGCGCGGCATCTATTCCGGCGCCGTCGGCTACCTCGGCTTCAACGGCGGCATGGACGTCGCGATCGCGCTGCGCACCGCAGTGATCAAGGACGGCGTGCTGCACGCCCAGGCCGGCGGTGGCGTGGTGATGGATTCGACGCCTGAAGGCGAATGGCAGGAAACGCTGAACAAGGCGCGCGCCGTGCTGCGCGCGGCGGAGCTGGCCGAAGCGGGGCTGACGCCCGGCTGAGTCCGGACCAGAACCGCCGCCCGCGGTTTTGTGGGAGCGAGCTTGCTCGCGATGCGGCATCGATCGAAGCCGGCGGCCGGCAACAGCCGCATCGCGAGCAAGCTCGCTCCCACAGGGAGTGCGCCCGATCCTTGGCCGGTGCCGGGCTTTTGTGGGAGGGGTCTTCCGACCCCGACACGGCCTGCATCGAAGCCTGCGGACAGCAGAGGCCGTGTCGCGGCCAAGGCCGCTCCCACAGGAAGTGCGCCCGATCCTTGGCCGGCGCCAGGCTTTTGTGGGAGGGGTCTTCCGACCCCGACACGGTCTGCATCGGAGCCTGCGGACGGCAGAGGCTGCTCCCACAGGAGGCGAGCCGAGGCCCGGTCTGCCCCTACAATTCAGGCCTCGAACACATCGGGTAGTGCGACATGCAGAACTTCATTGCCGTCGGTGCCGGCGCCGCGCTGGGTGCATGGATGCGCTGGGGCCTGTCGCTGGCGTTGAACCCGCTGTTCGCCGGCTTTCCGCTCGGTACGCTGGCGGCCAACCTGATCGGCGGCCTGCTGATGGGTGTGGCGCTCGCGGTGCTGCAGGCCATGCCCGAGTTGCCGGCCCATCTGCGCCTGCTGGTGACCACGGGATTCCTCGGCGGCCTGACCACCTTCTCCAGCTTTTCCGGCGAGGTGTTCGCGCTGTTCGAGCGCGGCCACACCGGCTGGGCGCTGGTTGCGGTGGCGGCTCACGTGCTCGGTTCACTGGCGATGACCGCGCTGGGCTGGTGGGGCTGGCAGCTGCTGCGCGCCTGAGCGGTTCGCGCCGGCGCCGTCTTTCGCGGACAATGGCGCCCTTTCTGCGCGACGCAGACAGCAGCCTGATCCGATGAAAGTGCAGCACCCCGATCTGAATTCCCTGCTCGAACAGTGCATGAGCCGCGACGCGGCGTCGATTTCGCGCGCCGTGCGTGAGCTGCCGCCGGCGATGCGTGCGCCCGACAAGTGGCCGGCGAAGCTTGCTGAGCGCGTCGCGGCGTCGCAGGCCCGGGTGGCCGCGCGGCGCGCGTCGGCGCCCAAGGTCGAGTATCCGGAAGAGCTGCCGGTGTCGGCGCGCCGCGACGAGATCGCGGCGGCGCTGGCGGCACATCAGGTGGTCATCGTCTGCGGCGAGACCGGTTCCGGCAAGACGACGCAGCTGCCCAAGCTGTGCCTGGAACTGGGCCGCGGCGCACGCGGGCTGATCGGCCACACGCAGCCGCGACGCATCGCCGCGCGCGCCACCGCCGACCGGGTGGCGAAGGAACTGAACGTGCCGCTCGGCCGCGAGGTCGGTTTCGCCATCCGCTTCACCGACCGCACGTCGGAAGACAGCCGCATCAAGCTGATGACCGACGGCATCCTGCTCGCCGAAACGCAGCGCGACCGCTGGCTGGCCGCCTACGACACGCTCATCATCGACGAGGCGCACGAGCGCAGCCTGAACATCGATTTCCTGCTTGGCTACCTGCGTCAGCTGCTGCCGCGCCGCCCTGACCTGAAGGTGATCGTCACCTCGGCCACGCTGGACGCCGAACGCTTCGCCAATCACTTCGCGCAGAACGGCAAGCCGGCGCCGGTGATCGAGGTGAGCGGTCGGCTCTACCCGATCGAGATGCGCTGGCGGCCATTCGATGCCAACAAGGAGCGCGATCTCTACGACGCGGTAGCCGACGCGGTCGACGAAGCCTTCTCGTGCGGGCCGGGCGACGTGCTGGTGTTCATGCCCGGCGAGCGGGAAATCCGCGAGTGCGCCGAAACGCTGCGCAAGCACCACACACGGCTGCCCGGCGTGAAGCCGGACATCCTGACGCTGTTCGCGCGCCAGTCGGCGCAGGAACAGTCGCGCGTGTTCCAGGGCTCGAACGGCCGGCGTGTCATCCTGTCCACCAACGTCGCCGAAACGTCGCTGACGGTGCCCGGCATCCGCTACGTGGTCGATACCGGTCTGGCGCGCGTCAAGCGCTACAGCTACCGCAACAAGGTCGAACAGCTGCAGGTCGAGCCGATCGCGCAGTCGGCGGCGAAACAGCGCGCCGGCCGCTGCGGCCGGGTGTCCAGCGGTGTCTGCTTCCGGCTCTACGGCGAAGACGACTTCAATCAGCGCACCGCGCACACCGACCCGGAAATCCTGCGTTCGTCGCTGGCCGGCGTCATCCTGCGCATGAAGTCGCTCGGCCTGACCGACGTCGAGGAATTCCCCTTCATCGACCGCCCGGCACCGCGCGCGATCGCCGACGGCTACCAGCTGCTGCAGGAACTGGGCGCGGTGGACGAGGAACGCACGCTCACCCCGCTGGGCCGCGAACTGGCCAAGCTGCCGCTGGACCCGCGTGTTGCCCGCATGATCCTGGCCGCGCGCAATCATGGCGCACTGAAGGAAGTGCTCATCATCACCGCCGGCCTGTCGGTGCAGGACCCGCGCGACCGGCCGGAGGAGCGGGCCGGTACGGCCGATCAGGCGCACGCGAAGTTCGCCGACGAGCGCAGCGAATTCCTGTGGTACCTGAAGGCCTGGGCGGCGTTCGACGAGGTGTGGCATCACCAGTCGCAGGCCAAGCAGCGCGAGTGGTGCCGGGCGAACTTCCTGAACTGGCTGCGCATGCGCGAGTGGCGCGACGTGCACACCCAGCTGCACACGCTGTGCGCCGAGCACGAGTGGCCCGAGAACGGACAGCCGGCTGCCTTCGACGCGCTGCACCGTGCGCTGCTGACCGGCCTGCTCGGCAACCTCGGCCTGCGCATCGAGGACGCGCGTGCCGGCGAGCCGCCCTATCTGGGCGCGCGCGGCATCAAGTTCTGGCCGCACCCTGGTTCGGCGCTGGCGAAGAAGGGCGGCAAGTGGATCATGTGCGCCGAACTGGTCGAGACGACGCGGCTGTTCGCGCGCTGCATCGCGCGCATCGAGCCGGAGTGGGTGGAGGAGGTCGGCGCCCACCTGATCCGCCGCTCGACCTACGAGCCGCACTGGTCGAAAAGCCGCGGCGAAACGGTGGCCTGGGAGCGCGGCGTCATCCACGGCATCACGCTGTACGCCAAGCGTGCCGTGCAGTACGGCAAGACCGACCCGAAGCTCGCGCGCGAACTGCTGATCCGCGAGGCGCTGGTCAATGGCGACGTCAGCGACGTCGCGCTGAAGCAGATGAAATTCCTGCAGCACAACCTCGACCTGATCGCGCAGATCGAGCGGCTGGAGGAGAAGCAGCGGCGACAGGACCTGCTGGTCGACGAATCGCTGATCGAGGCCTTCTACGATTCCATCGTGCCGGCCGACGTGATCGACCTGCGCGGCTTCGAGCGCTGGCGCCGCGACGCCGAGCGCGACAACCCGAAGCTGCTGCACCTGACACGCGAACAGCTGATGCGGCACGAGGCGGCCGGCGTCAGCAGCGAGCGCTTCCCGGCGAAGATGGATCTGCTCGGCCAGCGCCTGAAGCTCGAATACCGGCACGAGCCGAATGCGGCCGACGACGGCGTCACGCTGACCGTGCCGCTGACGCTGCTGAACCAGATTCCTGCTGCGCGGCTGGACTGGCTGGTGCCCGGGCTGATCGAGGAGAAGGTGGTGCAGCTGGCGAAGACGATTCCGCCCAAGCTGCGCCACCGCATCCAGCCGATCAGCGGCTTCGTGGCCGACTTCCTGGCCCAGCAGCACGACCAGTCGGAGCCGCTGGTGAAGGTGCTGGCGCGCGCGATCGAGGTGTATGTGAGCCTCAAGCTGGCGCCGGACGCGATTCGCGCCGAGAACCTGCCGGCGCACCTGATCATGAACATCCGCGTGATCGACGAGCACGGTCGCGTGCTCGGCCAGTCGCGCAATCTGGCCGAGCTGCGCACGCGGCTGAAGGACGAGGTGGCGCGCCGCTTCGAGCAGGCGCGCATTGCGCTGCCGACTGCGTCGTCATCCGCGGCGCCGGTCGCGCCGCCTCCCAAAGACGTTGCGCCTGCGCAGCTTCCCGCCGCCGACAGCAAGGCAGCCAGCGCGCGCGGCAGCATGGCCGACGCACTGGCCGCGCTCGGCGCGCGCGACGCTGTCGCGAAAGCGCCGGTGCCGCCGCCGACAGCGAAGAAGGGCCGCGCCGAGCCCGCGCCCCAGGCGGCCGTTCCCGCGCAGTCGGCGGGCGAGGGCCGCTACACCAGCTGGGCCTTCGGCGAACTGCCTGAACTGATGGAAGTCGAGGTCGCCGGCCGCATGGTGATCGGCTTTCCGGCGCTGCAGGACGATGGCGACGCGGTCAGCGTGCGTGTGTTCGACACGCCGGAGGCGGCGCACGAGGTGCATTGCCGCGGCCTGCGCCGGCTGTTCGCGCTGGAGCTGCGCGACCAGGTCAAGTTCATCGAGAAAAGCCTGCCCGGCCTGCGCGACATGGCGATGCAGTTCATGAATCTCGGCAGCGAGACCGAACTGCGCGCGCAACTGGTCGCTGCCACGCTGGAACGCTGCTGCATGATGGAACCGTGGCCGCAGGATGCCGCCACCTTCGCCACCCGGCGCGACGAAGCGCGCCCGCGCATATCACTGGTGGCACAGGAAATCGGCCGGCTGGCGGGCGCCGTGCTGACCGAATATACGGCGCTGAACAAGAAGCTGATCGCGCTGAAGGCCCATCCGGATGCCGGCGCCGACATGCGCGCCCAGCTCGACGCGCTGGTCGGCAAGCACTTCATCGAGCGCACGCCCTTCGAGCGGCTGACCCACTATCCGCGCTACCTGAAGGCGATCGCGCTGCGCATCGACAAGCTGCGCGCCGACCCGGCGCGCGACGCGCGAGCCATGGCCGACTGGCAGTCACTGGCGACCTTGTGGGAGCGCGAGCGCATCGCCCGCGCGCGCGCAGGCGTGAGCGACCCCTTCCTCGATGAATTCCGCTGGCTGCTGGAAGAGCTGCGGGTGAACCTGTTCGCGCAGGAACTGCGCACCCCGGTGCCGGTCTCGGTCAAGCGGCTGCAGAAGATATGGGAGTCGCGCTCGCACGGGTGAGGCGGCGACGCTTCAGTATGTGGGCGGCTTCGATGCAGGCTGTTATCGCGAGCAAGCTTGCTCCCACGGAACCCCGGTTCCGGCGGCGGGTTCGGTCTTTTGTGGGAGCGGCCTCGGCCGCGACGCGGCAGACCCTCATCCGCCGACCTCGATAACTGGAGATCACCGAATGCCCGTCGATGACCGCCTGCGCACCTTGATCTCGGCTTTCGAGAGGCTGACACCTGCCACCGTCGACACGCTCGCCGCGCTCTACGCCGACGACGCGCACTTCCGCGATCCGTTCAACGACGTGCGTGGTCGCGCCGCCGTGGCGCGCATCTTCGGCCACATGTTCGAACAGGTCGAGGCGCCGCGCTTCGAAGTTCATTCGGCGATGAGCGACGGCGACGCGGCGTGGCTGGAATGGACCATGCATTTCGTCATGCGCGGCCGCGCTCAGACCATTGTGGGCGCGACCCGGCTGCGCTTCGACGCGCAGGGCCTGATTGTCGAGCACCGCGACTACTGGGACGCGGCGCAGGAACTGTACGAGAAGCTGCCGCTGATCGGCAGCGTGCTGCGCGCGATCCGGCGACGTCTCGCCGCCGGATAGGGCAGCGGGACCTTACTGCTTCGGGCTGTTGTTGCCGCCCGCGGCATCGAGGCGTCGCGCCTCTTCCGGGCTGACGATTTCGAAGATCGCCACCACCTTGCGCACGCCCGAGGTCGAGGCGGCGACTTCCTTCGCGGCCTTGGCTTCGGTCTCGGTCAGCAGGCCCATCAGATAGACCTTGCTCATTTCGGTCACCACCTTCACGTGGTTGGCCTTGACCCGTTGCGAATCGAGGATGCGCGCCTTCACCTTGGAGGTGATCAGCGCGTCGTTCGAGCGCTGGGTCAGCGAGGACACGCCGGCGATCTCGGTTTCGTTGCTGACACCGCGCACGTTCGGCACCTCGCCGACGATGGCGGCCGCTTCGGCGCGGGTCGCTTCGTCCGCGACCTGGCCGGTCAGCAGCACGTTGCGGTTGTAGCTGGTGACGCTCACGTTGGCGCGGCTGCCGAGCTTTTCGCGCAGGCGATTGCTGGCGCGCAGTTCGATGCCTTCGTCCTCGACCTGGGTACCGCTGGTGCGGCGGTCGAGCGCCGACATGACGGCCGTGCCGGCACCGGCGGCGACCACCGGGAAGCAGCCCTGCAATACAGGCACCGAAACGCCGATCAGGGCGGCCAGCAGCAGCGGGCGGGTGAAGGAAACGGTCTTGCGGGTTGTTGTCATCATTCGGTTCCTAGAAGCATGCAGTCGATGCCGTCGCACAGGCAGTGCAGCGTCAGCAGGTGAACTTCCTGTATGCGTGCCGTGCGTTCGGCCGGTACACAGATGTGGATGTCGCGGTCGGTCAGCAGTTCCGCGATGCGGCCCCCGCCGCGGCCGGTCAGTGCGACCACGCGCATTTCGCGCTCATGGGCCGCATGTATTGCCTCGATCACGTTGGCCGAATTTCCCGAGGTCGAAATCGCCAGCAGCACGTCGTTCGGCTGCCCGAGGGCACGCACCTGCTTGGCAAACACCTGGTCGAAGCTGTAGTCGTTGGCGATGGCGGTCAGGATGGAGCTATCGACGGTCAGCGCGATGGCGGCCAGTTCGGGGCGCTCGCGTTCGTAGCGGCCGACCAGTTCGGCGGCGAAGTGCTGGGCGTCGGCCGCCGATCCGCCGTTGCCGCAGGCGAGTATCTTGCCGGTGGCCATCAGGCTTTCCACCATCAGTTCGACCGCGTCGGCAATCGGCGCGGCGAGAACTTCGGTGGACGAGAGCTTGGTTTGCGCGCTGTCGATGAAGTGCTCGGAAATGCGTGAAACCAGATTCATGAGAGCTCGCAGCGTTGGATGTGGCCAGAGTGTACCAAGATCGGCCCGGCAGGCCGTCTTTGTGAAGCCTTCTTGCAGTCCGATACCTGCGCTTGCAATTCAGTCGGGGCGCGAAGGCCCTCATCGACCCAGTTCGACCCAGACGTCGACGCGCAGCCGCTTCCACGGATCGGGGTCGGGCGTTAGCGCGCCGATGCGCGCGCTGAGCCGGGCGCCGGCGTCCATTTCGTCGGCGGCCTCGAAATTGGCGGCGCGCGGCAGGTAGCCGATCATGATGCCGCGCCACAGCACGCGCACGGCGCGGGTGTCGTGCCGGTTGCCCGGCTCCCGCTCGAGCGTCAGCGCGTCGCCCACCGTGAGCTGCGGCCATACCTCGGCCAGACGGTGGTACTGCGCGCCGGCCAGCGGCGAGCGCTGTGCCAGCAGGCGCAGGCCGTCGGCCTGTGCGCCGACGCAGACGAGTGCAAGCAGGGCGCTACAGACCGAACGCATCGCGTATCCAGTCGATGCTGCCGGCGTCGAGCGCGGACAGCGCGACCACGTCGAAGCGGGCAGGGCGGGCCTGTGCGCGGCGCCCCTGTTCGGCCAGCCAGTGCTGTGCGGCGCGGATCAGCCGCGCCTGCTTGACCGGGCCGACGCTGGCCGCGGCGCCGCCGAAGCGGCCGTCGCGCCGCATGCGCACTTCGACGAACACCAGCGTGTCGCCGTGCTCGCACACCAGGTCGAGTTCGCCATCGCGCCAGCGCAGATTGCGGCCGAGCACGCGCAGGCCTTTCGATTCGAGAAAGCGGGCCGCGAGTTGTTCCGCGGCGGCGCCGTGCTGCGCCCGTGTGCTCATGGATGCTTGTGGCGACCGGCAGCGACGCTCAGAATGGCGGGCCGCCTGCACTCCACCGCCCGATGGACACGCCCGATCTTCCTGTTTCCACTCACGACGACACCTCATCCGAATTAATGACATCGGCATTGTATGTCGTCGGCACACCCATCGGTCATCTGGGCGAACTGTCGGCGCGCGCCATCGGCGCCTTGCGTGCGGCCGACCTGATCGCCTGCGAGGACACGCGCGAGACGGCGCGTCTGGCGCGTCACCTCGGCCTGCGCGCGCAGTTGATTGCGGTGCATGAGCACAACGAACGCAGCGGCGCCGAGCGACTGATCGCGGCGCTCGGCGACGGCAAGCGCGTGGCCCTGGTGTCGGACGCCGGCACGCCGGCGGTGTCCGATCCGGGCGCGCGTGTCGTCCGCGCGGTGCAGGAGGCCGGTTTCCGCGTGGTGCCGATCAGCGGGCCGAGTGCGGCCGTGGTGGCGCTCTCGGCCAGCGGACTGCTCGATGCGCAGTTCCGCTTCGTCGGCTTCCTGCCGGTCAAATCGGCGGCGCGCCGCAGGATGCTGGAATCGCTGCGTGACCAGGACTGCGCGCTGGTGTTCTACGAGGCGCCGCATCGCATCGTCGAATGCGTGGCCGACATCGCGGCGGTGATGCAGCCGGCGCGTGAACTGGTGATCGCGCGCGAACTGACCAAGCTGTTCGAACAGATCGTGCGCCTGCCGGTGTCCGAAGCGCCGGCCTGGCTGGCGGCCGACGCCAACCATCAGCGCGGTGAATTCGTGCTGCTGCTGTCCGGCGCGCAGCCGGAAGAGGGGCTGGATGCCGCCGCGCGTCACACGCTCGACCTGCTGCTCGACGAACTGCCGCCCAGCCGCGCCGTGAAGGTGGCGCAGGCCATCACCGGGGCGCCGCGCAAGCTGCTGTACGACTATGCGATGGCACACGGCGTCGATGCGCCGCAGGACGACGAAGCCGACTGATCCACCGGCGGACGTGGCCGATCCGTGCCGGCCACCGGTCGCGGTTGGGCCGGGGGGCGACTATGCGGGATAATCGTGCGCTACACCCCGTCGGCGTGGCGCCGGCAGGGATCGCTGACTGGATTGGAACGCCCTTGAATCGACTGACCCTCACCCGCCCGGACGACTGGCACCTGCACCTGCGCGACGGCGCAGCCTTGACGGCGGTGCTGCCGGACACCGCGCGCCGTTTCGCGCGCGCCATCGTGATGCCCAACCTTCGTCCGCCGGTCACCACGGTGGCGCTGGCCGGCGCCTACCGTGAGCGCATCCTGGCCGCGCACGCGGCCACGCCGGGCCTGCCGCCGTTCGAGCCGCTGATGACGCTCTACCTGACCGACAACACCTCGCCCGACGAGATCGACCGCGCCTGTGACAGCGGCTTCGTCAAGGCGGTGAAGCTCTATCCGGCGGGCGCTACCACCAATTCTGATTCCGGCGTGACCGACGTGACGCGCTGCGATGCCGCGCTGGCGCGCATGGCCGAGCGCGGCCTGCCCTTGCTGATCCACGGCGAAGTGACCGACGGCGACGTCGATGTGTTCGACCGCGAGGCGGTGTTCATCGAGCGTGTGCTGCGCCCGCTGCTGGCGAGGCATCCGGCGCTGCGCGTGGTGTTCGAGCACATCACGACGAAGGACGCGGCGGAATTCGTCGCCGCGGCTGGCGACAACATCGCAGCCACCGTCACTGCGCATCACCTGCTGATGAACCGCAACGCCATCTTCGCCGGTGGCGTGCGACCGCATCATTACTGCCTGCCGGTGCTGAAGCGCGAGGTCCATCGCGAGGCGCTGGTGGCCGCGGTCACCTCCGGCAACCGTCGCTTCTTCCTCGGCACCGATTCGGCGCCACACGCCAAGGGCGCCAAAGAGGCGGCTTGCGGCTGTGCCGGCTGCTACACCTCGCACGCCGGCATCGAGCTGTACGCCGAAGCCTTCGACGCTGTCGGCGCGCTCGACCGGCTGGAAGCCTTCGCCAGCTTCAACGGTCCGGACTGGTACGGCCTGCCGCGCAATACGTCGCAGATCACGCTGGTCCGTGAGTCGTGGGAGGTCAAGGCCAGCCAGGAATTTGCCGATGGTGATGTACTGGTGCCGCTGCGCGCGGGTGAGCGCGTGGCCTGGCGAATCGAGTGAACCCATCCATGACACGACACCTGCGCCTTCTGCTGCTGCCGCTTGCGGGCCTGCTGGCCGGCTGCGAGATCGACAACGCGGCCTTCATGATCGAGGGCAAGGAACACGCCCTGATCATCAACCGCGAGAAGCCGTACTTCTGGAGCGACCAGTACGAACTGGCGGTGATCGTGTCACGCATGCCCACCTGCCAGCGACGCTTCGACATGAAGCCGGCGCGGCTCAACACCGCCGTCGTCACCGTGTTCGACGGCGGCGAGCCCAACCGCTACATCCTTCGTCAGGGCTCCAGCCGCTGGTATGCAGTGAACACCACCGACTGCGTGTTCTCGGTAATCGACAAGCCGGCGACCGAACCGCCGGCCATCGGCACCTTCCGCAAGAAGGACGAGCAGTTCACCTTCGTGCCGGTCAAGGCCGGAGCGGCAGGCGCCTCCTGAGCGCGACGCTGGCTGACCGCGTCGGCGACGGGCCGCTGCACGCGGGCATTCGTCCCCTGCTGGCGCGACTGCCCGGCGCCAAGCCTCCACTGGCCGCACAACTGGATGTGCTCGCCGCCGGTGTGGGGCGTCCGGTGACCGCCCGCGGCCTGCCCATCTCCTTCGTTGCGGATGCGGCTGCGGAAGGCGGCTACGAGGCCCGCATCGCTGCGACCGGCCGTGTCGCCACACGCGATGCAAACTGGCATGACCTGTTCAACGCGCTGGTCTGGCTGCGCCATCCGCGCATCAAGGCGGCGATGAATGCGCGCCACTGCATCGAGATCGAGACCCGTCCCGGCGGCGATCGCGGGCCGGTGCGTGACGCGCTGACCCAGTTCGACGAAGACGGGCTGGTGCTGGTGACGGACGACGTGGCGCTGATCGACGCGCTGCGTTCGCACCGCTGGCGCGAGGCGCTGTTCGAGCGGCGCCGGTCGGTCGAACGGGCGGCGCTGCACGTGATCGGCCACGCCCTGATGGAAAAGGCGCTGGCACCGCACTTCGGCCTGTGTGCGAAAGCACTCTACATGCATGCCGATGAAGTGCCACCGGGCGACGAGGCGCTCGACCGCTGGCTCGCTGCCCGTATCACGGAAGGCGGCTGGCCGACGTCGCCGCGCGACCTGAAACCCTTGCCGGTGCTCGGTCTGCCTGGCATGACCTCAGCGAACACCGATCCTGCCTACTTCGACGACACCCGCCAGTTCAGACCGCTGCCGGCGAAGCGGCGGTAACGCGCTCGACTGGCGCGGATTTCATCGCGCGCCCTCTTGTGGGAGCGACCTTTGGTCGCGATGCGGCGTTGGCAAGTCGCAAGCTTCGTTACAGGCCTCAATCGCGAGCAAGCTCGCTCCCACTGTCTTCGGCACAGGACCGGGCGAGGGATCTTTATGGGAGGCCGCCTTTGCTGCCGACAGCACCTCGAGCCGGCGCTGGGCACATGTCACCGCTGCTGTCGGGGTCAGAAGACCCCTCCCACAAGAACCCCCTCGCTGGCAACGATTCGGGCGCATTCCCTGTGGGAGCGGCCTTGGCCGCGACGCGGCCGGAAACAGCCGCGGGCGTCGTTACAGGCCGCAATCGCGAGCAAGCTCGCTCCCACAAAACCCTGGGGGCTCGAACTCCTGCCGCTAACGCGTGCGCTGCGCCGTCACGGCCGCAGATCGGCGACGAAGCTGCCCAGGCGTGACAGCCCCTCTGACAGGTCGTCGGTGGAGGCGGCGCAGGACAGGCGGACGTGGCGTTCCGGGTCGAGTTCGCTGAAGTCGCGGCCGGGCGTCAGCGCAACGTGGGCCTCCTGCAGCGCGCGCTGGCAGAAGGTCCAGGCATCCAGCCCGGTGTGGCGCACGTCGAACCAGGCGTAGAAGGCGCCGTCCGGCGGCACGTCGACCGGCAGGCCGATGCCCGCCAGGCCCGCGATCACCTGCGCGCGGCGCTGCGCGAATTCGCTGCGGCGCGCCTCGCAGACCGCGATCGACTCCGGCGTGAAGCAGGCCAGCGCGGCGAACTGCGCCGGCGTCGGCGGGCAGATGTAGAAGTTCTGCGCCAGCCGCTCGACCACCGGCACCATGGCCTCCGGAATCACGCACCAGCCGAGGCGCCAGCCGGTCATGCCGAAGTACTTGGAAAAGCTGTTGATGACGAAGGCGTCGGGGTCGGTCGCGAGCACGGTCTGCGCCGGCCGCCCCTGCGCGTCGGCGTCCTGCAGGTTCAGATAGATCTCATCGATGATGCGCCAGGCATCGTGGCGGCGCGCCCAGTCGCAGATCGCCGCGAGTTCGGCCGGCGGCACCGCGGTGCCGGTCGGATTCGACGGCGTCGCCAGCATCAGTCCGCGGGTGGCGTCGCTCCAGTTCGCCTGCACGGTCGCGGCGTCGAGCTGGTAGCGCGTGGCGGCGGTCGTCGGGACGAGCTTCACGCATGCGCCGAAGCTGCCGAGAAACTGCCGGTTGCAGGGGTAGGACGGGTCCCCGACGAGCACTTCGTCGCCCGGATCGACCAGCGCCGCGGTCACCAGCAGCAGTGCGGCGGAGGCGCCGGCGGTGACGACGATGCGTGAGGCGGGGACGTCGACGCCGTGCATCTGCCGGTAGAAGCCGGCGATGGCCTGTCGCAGTTCGGGCAGGCCAAGCGCCGCCGTGTAGGGCATCGGGCGGCCGTCCATCAGGTCGCGCATCGCGCGGATGACCGCCGGCGGCGCGCCGAAATCGGGTTCGCCGATGTTCAGCTTGATCACGCGATGGCCCTGCGCCTCGAGTGCGGCGGCCTGCTTGCCGATCTCCATCGCGAAGAAGGGCGATATCGACTGAGCGCGTTGCGATGCTTTCATGCGACCGATCATCTCCACATGTAGTGCCTGCCTGTTGCAGCAAAGAAAAAGGCGGCCCGCAGGCCGCCTCCGTCATTGCATGACCGGGCTCAGGCGAGGCGGCCGTGGCACTGCTTGTACTTCTTGCCCGAGCCGCAGGGGCAGGGGTCGTTGCGGCCGACCTTGGGGCCTGCGGCAGCCGGCTGTGCCGGCGCGTTGTTGCCTGCCGGCGGTGCCAGCGGGTCGACGCCTTCGCCGGCCATCGCCGGGTCGAAGTCGGCGTGGGTGAAACGCATGTTGTCGAGCGGCGGCGGTGTCGGTTCGCTTTCCTCGATCTGTTCCGGCGAGCGGATCTCGACGTTCATCAGTACGCGGGTGACTTCGCCGCGCACCTGATCGAGCAGGCTTTCGAACAGTTCGAAGGCTTCGCGCTTGTACTCCTGCTTCGGGTTCTTCTGCGCATAGCCGCGCAGATGGATGCCCTGGCGCAGGTGATCGAGCGCGGCGAGGTGTTCGCGCCAGTGGCTGTCCAGACTCTGCAGCATCACATTGCGTTCGAACTGGCTGAAGGAGTCGCCACCGACCAGTGCGACCTTGACCGCGTACTGCTCGTCCGACAGGTCCTGCGCACGCTTGAGCAGGTCCTCGTCGGCGAGATTGGGCTCGGCCGACAGCCATTCCGCGAACGGCGTATCGATGCGGAACTCGGACAGGAAGGCGGCCTGGGCACCGGCCAGATCCCACTGTTCCTCGACGCTTTCCGCCGGCGCGTACTGGCGGAAGGTGTCTTCGAGCACGCTGTGGCGCATCGCCGTGATGGTTTCCGAAATGTTCTCGGCTTCGAGCAGCGCGTTGCGCTGTTCGTAAATCACCTTGCGCTGGTCGTTCGACACGTCGTCGTATTCGAGCAGCTGCTTGCGGATGTCGAAGTTGCGCTGTTCGACCTTGCGCTGCGCAGATTCGAGCGAGCGATTCACCATCGCGTGCTCGATCGCCTCGCCCTCCGGCATCTTCAGCCGCAGCATGATGGCGTTCAGTCGTTCACCGCCGAAGATGCGCATCAGCGGATCTTCCAGCGACAGGTAGAAGCGCGACGAGCCCGGATCGCCCTGGCGGCCGGAGCGACCGCGCAGCTGGTTGTCGATGCGGCGCGATTCGTGGCGTTCGGTGCCGATGATGTGCAGGCCGCCGGCGGCGATCACCTGTTCGTGCAGGGACTGCCATTCGCTGCGCAGCTTCTCGACGCGCGCGGCGCGGTCGGCGTCGCCCATGCTCTGGTCCTGCTCAAGCGCCTGCACCTGCTTCTCGACGTTGCCGCCGAGCACGATGTCGGTACCGCGACCGGCCATATTGGTGGCGATCGTGATCACGCCGGGCCGGCCGGCCTGGGCGACGATTTCCGCCTCGCGCTCGTGCTGCTTGGCGTTCAGCACCTGGTGCGGAAGCTTTTCCTTGTTCAGAAGACCGGACAGCAGCTCCGAGCTTTCGATCGAGGTGGTACCGACCAGCACCGGCTGGCCCCGCTCGTGGCAGTCCTTGATGTCGGCGATCACCGCCGCGTACTTTTCCTTGGCCGTGCGATACACCAGGTCGTTCATGTCCTTGCGGATCATCGGCCGGTGGGTCGGGATCACGACGGTTTCCAGGCCGTAGATTTGGTGGAATTCGTAGGCTTCGGTGTCGGCGGTACCGGTCATGCCGGCGAGCTTGCCGTACATGCGGAAGTAGTTCTGGAAGGTGATCGACGCCAGCGTCTGGTTCTCGGCCTGGATCTGCACGCCTTCCTTCGCTTCGACCGCCTGGTGCAGGCCGTCGGACCAGCGGCGGCCCGGCATCAGACGACCGGTGAATTCGTCGACGATGATGATTTCGCCGTTCTGAACCACGTACTGCTGGTCGCGGAAATACAGGTTGTGCGCGCGCAGGCTGGCGTAGAGGAAGTGCACCAGCGTGATGTTGGCCGGCTCGTACAGGCTGCGGCCGGCTTCGAGCAGGCCGTGCTGGACCAGGATCTCTTCCGCGTGTTCGTGACCGGCTTCGGTCAGCAGCACGGTATGCGCCTTCTCGTCGACCCAGTAGTCGCCCGGGCCGTCCTCGACCTCGCAGCGGGTGAGCAGCGGTGCGACCGCGTTGAGCTTCACATAGAGGTCGGTGTGGTCGTCGGCCTGACCGGAAATGATCAGCGGCGTGCGCGCCTCGTCGATCAGGATGGAGTCCACCTCGTCGACGATGGCGAAGTTCAGGCCGCGCTGCACGCGCTCGCCCTGCGAATACACCATGTTGTCGCGCAGGTAGTCGAAGCCGAATTCGTTGTTCGTGCCGTAGGTGATGTCCGAGGCGTAGGCGGCCTGCTTCAGGTCGTGCGGCATGCGCGACAGGTTCACGCCGGTCGTCATGCCGAGGAAGCCGTAGAGCCTGCCCATCTGTTCGGCATCGCGGCTGGCGAGGTAGTCGTTCACCGTCACCACATGCACGCCCTTGCCGGACAGCGCATTCAGATAGACCGGCAGGGTCGCGGTCAGCGTCTTGCCTTCGCCGGTGCGCATTTCGGCGATCTTGCCCGAATGCAGCATGATGCCGCCGACCAGCTGCACGTCGAAGTGGCGCATGCCGTGCACCCGCTTGCTCGCCTCGCGCACCACGGCGAAGGCTTCGGGCAGCAGGTCGTCGAGGGTTTGCCCGTCGGCCAGACGCTGCCGGAACTCGGCCGTCTTGGCGGTGAGGGCTTCGTCACTCAATCCGGACAGTTCGGATTCCAGTGCATTGATGCGGGCGATGACCGGACGGTATTTCTTCAGCAGGCGATCGTTGCGGCTGCCGAACAGCTTGGTGAACAGGGATGCAATCATCGAAGACAGAAGCCCGGCGCGGGCAAACCGATGGCGGAAAAGACGGCGATTCTAGCATGTGCCCGTTGGCAGCCCTGTGACGGCGGGGGCGCCGGGCCGGCGCTGCGGGAGGCTTGCCCGAGGTGGCCCGGTTTCAGTGCGCGTGGCTATCGGCGGATGCCTGCCGCGCGTTCGCGGGAAGCGCCTTGCGGGCCAGTTCGAGGAAACGGTTGGGGTTCTGCGCGACATCCTTGACGCGCACTTCGAAGTGCAGGTGCGGGCCGGTCGAGCGACCGGTGCTGCCGACCTCGGCGATCTTCTGACCCCGCCGTACCAGGGTGCCGGGCGTGACCAGAAGCTTGCTGGCGTGCGCGTAGCGGGTGACCAGATCACGTCCGTGATCGATCTCGACCATATTGCCGTACTGCGGATGGAAACTGGCCGTGGTCACGACGCCCGCTGCCGCGGCGATGATGGGGGTGCCCACCTCGGCAACGAAGTCGACGCCCTCGTGCATCGCGCGCGATCCGTTGAACGGGTCGATACGCCAGCCGAAGCCTGAGGCGTTCCAGGTGCCGCCATTGACCGGTAGCGTGGAGGGCACCAGCGACAGGGTGGCCTGATCGAGCAGCAGTTCCGATTCGATCACGCCGAGGTAGTCGTCCTGCTGCGCCAGCAGATCGGAGAACTGCTTCATCTGCGCTTCGAGTTCGTCCGCCGACAGCGTGTTCTCGTTGATCAGCGGGCCACCGCGACCGGGCGGTGCGCTGTTCACGACGGGTTCGGGTGCCTTGACGCCGGCGAGCTTGGCCAGCCGGGTGCCCAGCGTGTCGAGCTGTATCAGCTGGGCCTGCATCTGACCGAGCTTGACCGCCATCGTGTTCAGATTCTCGCGCACGAACTGTTCGCTGCGCTGGATTTCCTCGTTGCGCGCTGCGGTGATCAGTTCGTCGATCACCGGCAGTCGCCACTCGCTGGCGTGCTTCAGCGTGATGAACGAGAACGCCGAGGCGAGCATGAAAACGAGTACCGTGAAGGCGAACAGTGCGCCTGCGAGGTGCCACGGCCGGATGGTGATGGCCTTGGCGGTTGTCAGGCGGTCGGAAACCAGAATAATCTGCACATCCGCTCCCTAAGTCTTCTTATGTCTGCCCGTCGCCTGCACGACCATCTCAATGCACAGGACTCGCTGGCAAATCTGGCGTCGCACGTCAGACAGATCGCCCGCGTGCAGAGAGCCTACGAAAAATTCCTGCCAACCGAACTGACGCAGGTCAGTCGGGTGCTGAACGTGAAGCAGGGTGTCGTGGTGGTCAGCGCTTCGTCTGGCGCTGTTGCCCACCGGCTGAAGCAGTTGCTGCCCAGCGCAAGGCTGGCACTGCAGGAAAGTTGCGGCGAGGTTACCGAAGTCAGGGTGAAGGTGCAAGCATTTGATCCGCCTCGGATTACTGCGCCCGTTGCACCCCGGCCGGTCAGCGAATCGGCGCGTCGGGAACTGCTTTCCGGGGCCGCGGCGCTCGACCCGTCGAGCGCGCTGCGCAGTGCGCTGGAGCTGCTGGTCGCGCGCGCCAAAGCTAAAGGATGATCACGCGTTCCAGCAGGAACAGTGCGAGGATGCCCAGCGTCGCGATGACCGCGTAGCGGAGCAGCGTCCAGGCGAAATTCAGGTAACGCGGGTCTCGCGTCAGCACATAGCCGAGAAACGATGCGCCGACGGTGATGATCAGCAGGATGCCGATCAGGCGCAGGATGAGCACGTGCCGCTCAGGCGAAGGCGGGCGCCGAGCCGGCGTCGTCCACCAGCGGACGGTACTGGTTCGATACCGCGGGCGGCGTCTGTGCCGGCTGATCGAAGCTCGCCCACTCCCAGGCACCCTCCTGCGCCAGCAGCGCATGCAGCAGCGCGTTGTTCAGCGCGTGGCCGGACTTGTGCGCGCTGAAGGCGGCAAGCAGCGGGTGACCGAGGATGTACAGGTCGCCGATGGCGTCCAGCACCTTGTGCTTGACGAACTCGTCGGCGTAACGCAGGCCGTCACTGTTGAGCACGCGGTACTCGTCCATCACGATCGCGTTCTCCAGGCTGCCGCCCTGGGCGAGACCGTTCTGCCTTAGGTATTCGACTTCGTGCATGAAGCCGAAGGTGCGCGCACGGGCGACGTCGTCGATGTAGGACTGATGGGCGAAATCGACCTTGACCTGGGTGCCGGTACGCTCGATCGCCGGGTGTCGGAACTCGATCGAGAATTCCAGGCTGAAACCTTCGTACGGGTCGAGACGCGCCCACTTGTCGCCGTCCTTCACCTCGACCGTCTGCAGCACGCGGACGAACTTCTTCGCCGCTGCCTGCTCGACGATGCCGGCCTGCTGGATCAGGTAGACGAAGGTGGAGGCCGAGCCGTCCATGATGGGCAGTTCGGGCGCGTCGACATCGACGAACACGTTGTCGACGCCGAGACCGGCAAGCGCCGACATCAGGTGCTCGACCGTCGAGATCGTGGCGCCTTCACGGCCGATGCAGGAAGCGAGGCGCGTGTCGCCGACGGCGTGCGCGTCGGCACGCAGTTCGACCGGCGGCGTCAGGTCGACGCGCCGGAACACGACGCCGGTATCCGCCGGGGCGGGGCGCAGCTCGAGATTGACCTTGAGGCCGGAGTGCAGGCCGACGCCGGTGGCGCGGACGATTGAACGGAGGGTGCGTTGCCGGATCATGGCAGACAGAACGACTGAAAGCGAAAGTTCAAGTTTACCTCACCTCCGCGTCACGCCCCTGTAACAGAGCGTATCCGTCCGGCCGGGCGGCCGGACGGGTGCAGCACAGCCGGTATCAGTCCGCCTGCTTGCGCAGGAAGGCCGGAATATCCAGCGTTTCGACGCCGTTGGCGCGCATGGCTTCGACCGCGCTCGACGCGGTGCGGCCACCGCGGCCGCGCATCACGGCCGGGATGTCGAGGTGCGAGTAGTCGGTGCCCATCGCGGCGGCCGGCATGGCGACGTCGTCGGTGCCGGTGCGGATGATGGTCATCGGCGGCTTGCTGCTCATCGCGCGCGGGGCGCCGAGGCCGGTGGCGACCACGGTCACGCGCAGGCGGTCTTCCATCGAGTCGTCGAACACCGTACCGAAGATGACGTGGGCGCCTTCGGCGGCGAAGGCACGCACGGTTTCCATCGCGTCCTTCACTTCCTTCATCTTCAGCGAGCGGCTGGCCGTGATGTTGACCAGCACGCCACGCGCGCCGGACAGTTCGACACCTTCGAGCAGCGGGCTGGCGACAGCCTGTTCGGCAGCGATGCGTGCGCGGTCCATGCCGGCGGCTTCGGCCGAGCCCATCATCGCGCGACCCATCTCACCCATCACCGTGCGCACGTCCTGGAAGTCGACGTTCACCAGGCCCGGGATGTTGATGATTTCGGCGATGCCGCCGACGGCATTGCGCAGCACGTTGTCGGCAGCCTTGAAACCGTCTTCCAGGCTGGCGTCCTCGCCGAGCACTTCCATCAGCTTCTCGTTCAGCACGACGATGAGGGAGTCGACGTGGCGGGCGAGTTCGTCGATGCCGGATTCAGCGGCGCGCATCCGGTTTTCGTAATCGAAAGGCTTGGTGACGACGGCGACGGTCAGGATGCCCATCTCCTTCGCCACTTCCGCGACGATGGGGGCGGCGCCGGTGCCGGTGCCGCCGCCCATGCCGGCGGTGATGAACACCATCTCGGCACCGCGCAGCTGGTCGGCGATGTGTTCGCGGTATTCCTCGGCGGCGGTGCGGCCGACTTCGGGCTTGGCGCCGGCGCCGCGGCCGTTCTTGCCGAGCTGGATCTTGACCGGGGCGAGGTTGCGGGTGAGTGCCATGCCGTCGGTGTTGGCGGCGATGAATTCGACGCCGTTCACACCTTCACGGATCATGTGATCAACCGCGTTGCCGCCGGCTCCACCGACGCCGATCACCTTGATCACTGCACCCACCGGTTCCTTGTCGAGAATCTCGAACATATCCGCCCTCCTGTTTTCCACGAACGCCTCCGAGCCTGAAGGCTCTTATGGCTACAAAACGCGCGCCACCACTAGATTTAGTGATTGCGCGCAAGTATACGACTAAACTTAGTGCAACGCATGCCGTAGATGCCGTTTGCGTCCCGAATTTCAGAAATTTCTTTCGAACCAGGAGCGCATGTTGGCCAGCACCTGACGGACGTTCCTCGTTTCGCGCGCAACCTGTCCGCGACGACGCTGCGCAGCGCCTTCCATCACCAGTCCGATCGCCGCCGCGTAGCGCGGATGGCGCACCACGTCGGCAAGGTTGCCGCTGCATTCGGGCACCCCGACGCGCGACGGCAGGTGGAACACGTCCTCGGCCAGATCCGCCATGCCGCGCATGGTTGCGCTGCCGCCGGTCAGCACCACGCCGGACGACAGCAATTCTTCGTAGCCGCTGCGTCGCAGCTCGGCCTGCACCAGTTCGAACAGCTCCGATACGCGCGGCTCGATCACGTCGGCCAGTGCCTGACGCGACATGCGGCGCGGGCCGCGGTCGCCGATGCCCGGCACTTCGATCATGTCCTCGGCGTCGGCCAGTGCCGACATCGCCACGCCGTAGCGCAGCTTGATGTCTTCCGCCTCGGCGGTCGGCGTGCGCAGGGCCATCGCGATATCGTTGGTGATCTGGTCGCCGGCGATCGGGATGACCGCCGTGTGGCGGATCGCGCCCTGGGTGAAGATGGCGATGTCGGTGGTGCCGCCGCCGATGTCGATCAGGCAGACGCCCAGATCCTTTTCGTCCTCCGACAGCGTGGCCTGGCTGGAAGCCAGCGGCTGCAGCACGAGGTCAACCACTTCGAGGCCGCAGCGACGCACGCATTTGATGATGTTCTGCGCCGCCGACACGGCGCCGGTCACGATGTGCACACGCACTTCGAGCCGCTTGCCGCTCATGCCTATCGGCTCGCGCACCCCGTCCTGCCCGTCGATGATGAATTCCTGGGTCAGCGTGTGCAGGATTTCCTGATCGGCCGGAATGGGCATCGCGCGCGCGGTTTCGACCACGCGTTCGAGGTCGAGTCGGGTGACTTCCTTGTCCTTGATGGCGACCACGCCATTGGAGTTGAAGCTGCGGATGTGGCTGCCGGCGATGCCGGTGAACACTTCGCGCACCTTGCAGTCGGCCATCAGCTCGACTTCCTGGATCACGCGCGAGATCGAATCGACGGTGGCTTCGATGTTGACCACGACACCCTTCTTCAGGCCCTGCGCCTCCTGGGTCGCGAGGCCGAGGATGTCGAGTCGCCCGTCGCTGCCGAGTTGTGCGACGACGGCCGAGATTTTCGACGTGCCGATGTCGAGGCCGACGATGAGGTCCTTGCTGTCTCTTGTCATGGTCTGTCCTGGTGTTCAGTGCTGCTCATTCGTATTGCGTAGCCGTTCGGATAGCGCAGATCGGCGTAGATCACTTTCTGCGCGCCGCGGCGCAGGATTTCCGGCTGGGTATTGACGTAGCGCGCGAGCCGTTCGGCGATCGGCGACTTCTCCTCCTCGCGACCGAGTTCGAGCCGCGTTCCGTCGTCGAGCTGCAACTGCCAGGCCTGGCGGCGCGTCAGCACGAGTTTGCTGATCTGCCGCTCCATCGGCGCCAGCAGATCGCTCCACTCAAGGTGGCGAGCCAGCATGCTGGCCGAGTCCTCGTCCGGTCCGATGAACAGCGGCAGCGCAGCTTCGTGTTCGGCCACGAACAGTTCGCCTTGGGCATTCACCATGCGCGCCGGCACGTTCGGCGACACCCACCAGCGCGCGACCGCGACGTGCTCCTCGATGTCGATTTCCAGCGAACCGGGCCACACCCGGCGCACCGTGGCGTGGCGCACCCAGGGCAGGCTTTCGAACACGGTGCGTGCGCGCTCGATGTCGGTGGTGAGAAAGCTGCCGGTGATGGCGCGCCGCGCAGCGTCCTCGATCTGCGCGGCACTCACGTTGGCCGGTGCGCGCGTCAGCGTCACCGACTGCAGCGGCAGCACCGGCATGCGGGTGACCATGATCACCAGCGCATAGCCGATCGCCGCACTCGCCAGCAGCAGGATCACATCGGCGATCATCGTCAGCGCGCGCGGGCTGTCCCACAGGCCGCCGTCATCGCGGCGCTGCGTGGCCTTGTTGCGCGCTGAGGGCTTTTTAGCCAAGGCGGGCCGACTCCAGGATGCGCAGGCACAGTTCGCCGAACTCGATGCCGACCGCACGTGCGGCCATCGGCACCAAGGAGTGCGAAGTCATGCCCGGAGAGGTGTTGATTTCGAGCAGCCAGGGGCGGCCGTCCTCGCCCAGCATCAGGTCGGCGCGGCCCCAGCCGCGGCAGTCGATCAGCCGAGCGGCGCGCATCACCAGATCCTGTATCTCCTGTTCGAGATCGGCGTCGAGACCGCTCGGGCAGTGGTACTTCACGTCGTCGGTGAAGTACTTGTTCTGGTAGTCGTAGTTCCCCTGCGGTGCTTCAATGCGGATCAGCGGCAGCGCCATGTCGCCGAGGAAGGGCGCCGTCAGCTCCTGACCACTGATGAACTGTTCCGCCAGCACCAGCGGATCGCAGCGCGCGGCCTTTTCGTAGGCGCCTTCCAGATCCTCGATGCGGGTGACCTTGGTGGCGCCGACGCTGGAGCCTTCACGCGCGGGCTTCACGAACAGCGGCAGACCGAGCTCGTTCGCCACGGCACGGAAGTCGCTGCCGGCGTGCAGCAGCTTGTAGCGCGGCGTCGGCAGGCCGGCCGACAGCCACACCATCTTCGTGCGCCACTTGTCCATGCCGATGGCCGATGCCATCACGCCGCTGCCGGTGTAGGGAATGCCGAGGCATTCGAGCGCGCCCTGTATCGTGCCGTCCTCACCGCCGCGGCCATGCAGCGCGATGAAGGCGCGGTCGAAACCGTCGCGCTTCAGTTCCCACAGGTCGCGCTCCGCCGGGTCGAAGGCGTGGGCATCGACGCCCTGTTCCTTCAGTGCGGCGAGCACGGCGCTGCCCGACATGATGGAGATTTCGCGTTCGGCGGAGCCGCCGCCGAACAGCACGGCGACCTTGCCCAGTGCGGCGGTGTCGTGGGTACTCATTTCTGGATGTCCTGTGCGAATTTTGAGGGCAGCTGACCGATCGAGCCGGCGCCCATGCCGAGCACGACGTCGCCGTCGCGCACCGTGTCGAGCAGGGTCTGCGGCAGCTCGTTGATGTCCTCGACGAACACCGGCTCGACCTTGCCGCCGACGCGCAGCGCGCGCGCCAGCGCACGGCCGTCTGCGGCGACAATGGGCGCTTCGCCAGCGGCATAGACCTCGGTCAGCACCACGGCGTCGGCGCCCGACAGCACGCGCACGAAGTCCTCGAAGCAGTCGCGGGTGCGTGTGTAGCGGTGCGGCTGGAAGGCCAGCACGATGCGGCGGCCGGGGTAGGCGCCGCGCGCCGCTTCCAGCGTGGCGGCCATTTCGACCGGGTGGTGGCCGTAGTCGTCGACCAGCGTGAAGCTGCCACCGGCCGGCAGCGCGATCTCGCCGTGCCGGGTGAAACGGCGACCGACACCCTTGAACTCGCCCAGTGCGCGGACGATGGCGTCGTCGGATACGCCGACCTCGTTGGCCACCGCGATGGCGGCCAGCGCGTTGCGCACGTTGTGCAGGCCGGGCAGGTTCAGCTCGACCGGGATGCGGGTGGTCGTGCCATTGACGCGCACCGCGTCGAAGATCATGCGGGTGCCGTCGGCGCGCACGTTCTCGGCGCGCACCTGGGCGTTCGGGTCGAGGCCGTAGCGGATGATCTGCTTCGGTACCTGCGGAATGATCTCGCGCACGTTGGCGTCGTCGGCGCACAGCACCGCCACGCCATAGAAGGGCAGCCGATTCAGGAAGTCGATGAAGGCCTGCTTCAGTTTCGAGAAGTCGTGGCCATAGGTGTCCATGTGGTCGGCGTCGATATTGGTCACGACCGACACCACCGGCGACAGGAACAGGAAGGACGCGTCGGACTCGTCGGCTTCGGCCACCAGGAACTCGCCGGTGCCCAGGCGCGCGTTGGCGCCGGCCGAATTCAGCCGGCCGCCGATCACGAAGGTCGGGTCCAGGCCGCCTTCGGCCAGGCAGCTGGCAATCAGCGAGGTGGTGGTGGTCTTGCCGTGGGTGCCGGCGACCGCCACACCCTGCTTGATGCGCATCAGCTCGGCCAGCATCTGCGCACGCGGCACGATGGGAATCTGCCGCTCGCGTGCGCGCACGACTTCCGGATTGTCGGCGCTGACCGCGGTCGAGGTGACCACCGCGTCGGCGCCGGCGATGTTGTCGGCCGCGTGGCCCTGCACGACGCGCGCGCCGAGCGCAGCGAGGCGGCGGGTGACCGCGTTGTCGGCAATGTCCGAACCGCTGACCACGTAACCTTGATTCAGCAGCACTTCGGCGATGCCGCTCATGCCGGATCCGCCGATACCGATGAAATGGATGTGGCTGATCTTGTGTTTCATTTCTGTTGTCCTCGCGCGAGTGCTGCGCAGATGTCGGCCACCTGGGCGGTCGCGCCGGGGCGGGCGAGGGCGCGGGCGCGCTGCGCCATGTCGAGCAGGCGGGCGCGGTCGAGCGAACGGATGAAGGTGGCCAGCGCGCCGGCATTCAGCGCCGTCTGCGGCATCAGTTCAGCCGCTCCGGCGTCGGAGAGAAAGCGCGCGTTGCCGGTCTGGTGGTCATCGACCGCGTGCGGCAGCGGCACCAGCACCGATGCGACGCCGGCTGCCGCCAGTTCGGCGACAGTGAGCGCGCCGGCGCGGCAGATGACCAGGTCGGCCTGCGCGTAGGCGCCGGCCATGTCCTGGATGAAGGGCTGCAGCGTGCCGCGGACGCCCGCCGCAGCGTAGGCTGCCTCGAGCGCCGGCATATTGCGTTCGCCTGCCTGGTGGATCACCTGCGGGCGGTCGGTTTCGGGAATCTGCGCCAGTGCCTGCGGCACCGTGTCGTTCAGCACCTGGGCGCCCAGACTGCCGCCGACGACCAGGATGTTCAGCGGACCGCTGCGACCGGCGAAGCGCTCGGCCGGTGACGGCAGCGCGGCGATGTCGGCGCGCACCGGATTGCCGGTCCACTCGGCTTTCGGCAGTGCATCCGGAAAGCCGCCGAGCACGCGGTCGGCGACGCCGGCCAGCACGCGGTTGGCCAGTCCGGCGACCGAATTCTGTTCGTGCAGCACCAGCGGAATGCCGCGCAGTGCGGCCATCATGCCGCCGGGGAAGGTGACGTAGCCGCCGAGGCCCAGCACCACCTGCGGCTTCACGCGGCCGAGCACGCCGAGCGCCTGCCAGAAGCCGCGCAGCAGATTGAGCGGCAGCATGAGCTTGCGCAGCAGGCCCTTGCCGCGCAGCGCGGTGAAGCGGATGCTCTGCAGTTCGTAACCGCGCGGCGGCACGATGCGCGCTTCCATGCCATCTGCGTTGCCCAGCCAGACGATGCGCCAGCCGCGCGCGCGCAGTTCGTCGGCCACCGCGAGGCCCGGGTAGATGTGGCCGCCGGTGCCGCCCGCCATGATCAGCGCGGTGCCGCTCATCGACGGTTCTCCCAGTCGATGCGCAGCAGGATGGCCAGCGCGACGCAATTGACCAGGATGCCCGAGCCGCCGTAACTCATCAGCGGCAGCGTCAGCCCCTTGGTCGGCAGGATGCCCACGTTCACTCCCATGTTGATGAAGGCCTGCACGCCGAACCAGATGCCGACGCCCTGGGCGACCAGCCCGGCGTAGGCGCGTTCGAGCAGCAGGGCGCGCCGGCCGATGGCGAAGGCACGGTGCACCACCAGCGCGAACAGGCCGATCACGGTTGCCACGCCGACCAGCCCCAGTTCCTCGCCGATCACGGCCAGCAGGAAGTCGGTGTGCGCTTCGGGCAGGTAGAGCAGCTTCTCGACGCTGCCGCCGAGGCCGACGCCGAACCACTCGCCACGGCCGAAGGCGATCAGCGAGTGCGTGAGCTGGTAGCCCTTGCCCAGCGGGTCGTTGTTGAACGGATCGAGGAAGGCGATGAAGCGGCCCCAGCGCAGTTCGTTGAAGCGGATGATCAGCGCGAAGCCGACCAGCGCCACCACGCCCAGCGAGAAGAACAGCTTGCCGTTGATGCCGCCGAGGAAAAGCATGCCGAAGGCGATCAGCACGATGACGACGAATGCGCCGTAATCGGGCTCGGCCACCAGCAGTGCGCCGACCAGCAGGATGACCAGGGTCATCGGCACGAAGGCGCGACGGAAGGAGTGCATCTCCGGCAGCCGGCGCACGATGTAGCTGGCCGCGTAGAGCACGGTGAACAGCTTCACCAGTTCGGACGGCTGCAGGTTCACCGGGCCCAGGTTGATCCAGCGGCGCGAGTTGTTCACCACGCTGCCGATGCCCGGAATCATCACCAGTACCAGCAGCACGATGCCGCCGAGGAAGAGCCACATCGACCACGCCTGCCAGGTGCGGATCGGCACCTGAAAGGCCATCAGCGCCGCAACGCCGCCGATGGCGAGGAACACCGCCTGGCGGATCAGGAAGAACTCCTGCTTGTTGCCGGTGAAGCGGCTGCTGTCGGCGACGGCGATCGACGCCGAGTACACCATGACAAGACCGATCAGCAGCAGCGCGACCGCCGGCCACAGCAGCCAGGGGTCGAGTTCGGCCGGTTTCGGCGACTCGCCGAAGCGCGACGAATCAAGTCGCATGCTGCCGCTCATGAGCGCGCTCCTTCGGCCGCGATGCGACGCGCTTCGGTGATGAACACCTCGGCGCGGTGTGCGTAGTTGCGGAACATGTCGAGGCTGGCGCAGGCCGGCGACAGCAGCACCGCGTCGCCCGCCTGCGCGGCAGCGAAGGCGGCGCGGGTGGCTTCTTCCAGCGTGGCGAAGCTGCGGTGAGAGACGCCGTGGGCGGCGAGCACTTCGGCGATGGCTGGCGCATCACGGCCGATCAGCGCGCAGAAGCGGGCGTGGCGTGCGCATACCGGGCCCAGCGGGGCGAAGTCCTGTCCCTTGCCGTCGCCGCCGAGGATGATGGCCAGCGGTCGGCCGAGACCTTCGATGGCCGCCACCGTGGCGCCGACATTGGTGCCCTTGGAGTCGTCGATGAAGCGCACGCCGCCAGCGTCCAGCACGGTTTCGACGCGGTGCGGCAGGCCGGTGAAGTCACGCAGTGCGCCGACGCAGCGGTCCAGCGGCAGGCCGATCGCCTCGCACAGCGCGAGCGCGGCGAGCGCGTTGTGTGCGTTGTGGCGGCCGGCCAGCTTCATGTCGTCAAGTGCCAGCAGCGGCTCTGCACCGCGCATCAGCCAGACGCCGTCGCGCTCGGCGAGGCCGTAGTCGCCGGCGGCCGGTGCACCGTCGCCGAATGCGATGACGCGCGCGCTGGCGCGGCGCATCGCCGCCACCCATGGGTCGTCGCGGTTCAGCACCTGCACCGTGTGCGCGCCGAAGATGCGTGCCTTCTCGGCCGCGTAGGCAGGCATGCCGCCCGGGTGACGGTCGAGGTGGTCCTGCGTCACGTTGAGTACGGTGGCTGCGTCGGCGTCCAGCGTGTCGGTCGTTTCGAGCTGGAAGCTCGACAGTTCGAGTACCCACGCGTCGGGCACCGTGCCGGCGTCGAGCACGCGCATCAAAGCGTCGAGTGCGGCCGGCGAAATATTGCCGGCCACCTCGGTGACCAAGCCGCAGGCGCGGCACAGCGCGCCGGTCAGCGTGGTGGTCGTGGTCTTGCCGTTGGTGCCGGTGATGGCGATCACCTTCGTGCGTTCGCGCCAGCCGAGGTCGCGCAGCGCGCGCGCGAACAGTTCAATTTCGCCGACCACTTCGATGCCGCGGCGTTTCGCCTCCTGTACGAGAGGTTCGTGCGGCGCCAGACCGGGCGACAGCGCGAGCAGCGCGATGCCGTCGAGCAGGCTGTGGTCGAACTGGCCGCAGCGCAGTTCAGCCGCCGGAATGTCGCGTGCCAGCGCCTCGACCCCGGGCGGCGCGGCACGGCTGTCCGCCACGCGCAGCTCGGCGCCCTGGCGTGCGCACCAGCGAGCCATGGCCAGGCCGGATTCTCCGAGGCCGAGGACGAGGACGTGGGTTCCAAGGAGGCTCATTACCGCAGCTTCAGCGTGGACAGACCGAACAGCACCAGCATCAGCGTGATGATCCAGAAGCGCACGACCACCTGCGTTTCCTTCCAGCCGCCGAGCTCGTAGTGGTGGTGCAGCGGCGCCATGCGGAAGATGCGCTTGCCGCCGGACCACTTGAAGTAGAGCACCTGGATCATCACCGACAGCGTTTCGGCGACGAACAGGCCGCCCATGATGAACAGCACGATTTCCTGACGCACGATCACCGCCACGGTGCCGAGCGCGGCGCCCAGCGCCAGTGCGCCGACGTCGCCCATGAACACTTCGGCCGGGTAGGCGTTGAACCACAGGAAGCCGAGGCCGGCGCCGCACAGCGCGCCACAGAAGATGGCCAGCTCGCCGGCGCCCGGAATGAAGGGCACGCCGAGGTAGCGCGAGAACACGGCGTTGCCGGCGACGTAGGCGAAGATGGCCAGCGCGCCGCTGACCATCACCGCCGGCATCGTGGCGAGGCCGTCGAGGCCGTCAGTCAGGTTCACCGCGTGGCTGGTGCCGACGATGACGAAGTAGGTGAGCACCATGAAGCCGATGGCGCCGAGCGGGTAGGCCACGGTCTTGAAGAAGGGCACGATCAGTTCGAGCTGGGCCGGGACCTGGGCGGTCAGGCCGAGGTACACCGCTGCCCCGGCGGCGAACACCGAGGACCAGAAGAATTTCGGTTTGGCCGGCAGGCCTTTCGGATTGCGATGGACCACCTTGCGCCAGTCGTCCACCCAGCCTACCGCGCCGAAGCCCAGCGTGACGATGAGCACCACCCAGACGTAGCGATTCGACAGGTCGGCCCACAGCAGCGTGGTGACCCCGAGCGCGATCAGGATGAGGGCGCCGCCCATGGTCGGCGTGCCGGCCTTGGTCAGATGCGATTTCGGACCGTCGTCGCGCACCGCCTGGCCGATCTTGTACTCGGTCAGCTTGCGGATGAGCATCGGGCCGAACATCCAGCAGATGGCCAGCGAGCTCATCATCGCCAGCACTGCGCGCAGCGTGATGTAGTTGAATACGTTGAATGCGCGGATGTCCTGCGCCAGCCAGCGGGCAAGTTCAAGAAGCATGGTTGTCCTGTCCGGTGTGTGCGAGCAGCGCCTCGGCGACGCGTTCCATGCGCATGAAGCGCGAGCCCTTCACCAGCACCGTGGTGCGGGCGTCGAGCAGGGGGCGCAGCGCGTCGGCGATCGAGGCGTGATCGGCGTAGTGGAGGGCGCCGGTGCCGAAGGCGGCGACGGCGTGCGTGGAGGCTTCACCGAGCGCGTGCAGCGCGTCGATGCCGCGTTCGCGCGCATAGGCGCCGGCTTCGCGGTGGAATTCGGGGCCCTGGTCTCCGACCTCGCCCATGTCGCCGAGCACCAGGATGCGCCGGCCCGCTGCGGTGGCGAGGACATCGATGGCGGCGCGCACGGAATCGGGGTTGGCGTTGTAACTGTCGTCGATCACCGTGCTGCCGGCGAGTCCGACGCGCACCTGCTGGCGGCCCTTGACGCCTTCGAAGCGGTTCAGCGCCCACACCACGGCAGCCATGTCGGCACCCGCGGCCAGCGCGGCAGTGGCGGCGCACAGCGCGTTGCGCGCGTTGTGCAGGCCGGGCACGCGCAGCGTGATGCGCGCCGTGCCGAAGGCGCCGCGCAGGTCGAGACGGTAGCCCAGGCCTTCCGGCGTCGCGGTGGCGAAGACTTCGGCGGCGTGGTCGAGACCGAAGCGCAGCACGCGTCGTGCTGCGTTGCGTCCGCACCAGTAGTCGGCAAAATCGTCGTCGGCATTGACCACGGCGATGCCGTCCGCACCGAGCGCATCGAACACGTCGCCGTTTTCGCGTGCGACTTCGGCCACGCTGTTCATGAATTCGAGGTGCTCGCGCTGGGCGTTGTTCACCAGCGCCACGGTCGGTTTCGCCATGCCGGCCAGCCAGGCGATCTCGCCCGGGTGGTTCATGCCCATCTCGATCACCGCCATGCGGTGCGTGTCGCGCAGACCGAACAGCATCAGCGGAACGCCGACATCGTTGTTCAGGTTGCCGCGCGTGGACAGTACCGTCGTGTCCGGATTCCAGCCGACGCCGAGCGCGTGCGCGCGCAGGATGGCGGCGATCATTTCCTTCACCGTGGTCTTGCCGTTGCTGCCGGTGACGCCGATCAGCGGCAGCGTGAAGCGGCTGCGCCAGGCGCGGGCGATGTCGCCCAGTGCCGCGCGGGTGTCGGCAACGCGGATCAGCGTGCCCGTGGTGTGTGTGCAGTCCGACGCGACGACCGCGGTGGCCGCACCCGCTGCCTGCACGTCGGCGATGAAGTCATGCGCATCGAAGCGCTCGCCGCGCAGCGCGACGAACAGGTCGCCGGCCTTCACCGCACGGCTGTCGGTCGAGAAGCCGGCGATGTCGACGTCCGGGCCGCTCAACGTGCCATTGCAGGCGGCCGCGACGTCGGAGGCCTTCCATAGTGCGCTCATTGCACGCCTCCGCGGGCGGCGAGGGCGGCGGCGGCCTGGTCGGCGTCGGACCACGGCGTGCGCAGGCCCATGCGTTCCTGATAGTGCTCGTGTCCCTTGCCGGCGATCAGCACGACGTCGCGCGCGTCGGCGGTGGCGATGGCGGCGCCTATCGCGAGCGCGCGATCGACCTCGCGCAGCACGTCGGCACAGGCCGGCAGCCCGGCGGCGATGTCGTCGAGGATGGCGTCCGGGTTTTCGCTGCGCGGGTTGTCCGAAGTGATCCAGGTGCGCGCCGCGTGCTCGTAGGCGACGGCCCCCATCAGCGGCCGCTTGCCTGGATCGCGGTCGCCGCCGCAGCCGAACACGCACAGCAGCCTGCCGCGCCGCGCTTCGGCCACCGGCTGCAGCGCGCGCAGCGCCTGCTCCAGTGCGTCCGGCGTGTGTGCGTAGTCGACCACGACCAGCGGCTCGCCGTGGCCGCCGAGCCGCTGCATGCGGCCAGGCGGCGGCAGCAGTTGCCCGGCGACGCGGGCGGCGTCGGCCAGCGATACGCCGGCATGCAGCAGGCTGCCGGTGACGGCGAGCAGATTCTGGATGTTGAAGCGACCGACCAGGGCGGCGTCGACATGCGCGCGCTCGTTACCGTGCTCGATGTCGAAGCGCAGGCCGTGCGCCAGATCGGCGTTACGGGCGTGCAGTCCGTGCACGCCCTGCGGCAACTCGGCGTCGAGCGCGCAGCCGGTGACCGGCAGCCGCGCGGCGACTTCGCCGGCCAGCGAGCGGCCGAAAGCGTCGTCGGTATTAATTACCCCGGCACGCAGGCCGGGGTGGGAGAACAGGGTGGCCTTCGCGGCCGCGTAATGCTGCATGTCCGGGTGATAGTCGAGGTGGTCGCGGGTCAGGTTGGTGAACACCGCAGTGTGGATCCGGACGCCGTCGATGCGTCCCTGGTCGAGGCCGATCGACGACACTTCCATCGCGCAGGCGCTGGCGCCCGCGGCACGCAGGTCGGCCAGAGTCTGGTGCACGCTGACCACGTCCGGCGTGGTGTTGACCGATTCCGACAGCTGGCCGGGCAGGCCGCTGCCCAGCGTGCCGATGACGCCGCAGCGCGTGCCGAGCAGGTCCATGGCCTGGGCGACCCACTGGCTGACCGAGGTCTTGCCGTTGGTGCCGGTGATGCCGATCACATGGAGCGCGGCGGAGGGACGATCGAGCAGATCGTCGGCCAGCGCGCCGGCGTGACTGCGCAGCGAATCGACCTCGATCACCGGTACTGCGGCGTCTGTCGACGTAGCGCCCGCTTCGCACAGCACCGCGCAGGCACCGCGTTCGATGGCGGCGTCGATGAAGCGACGACCGTCGGTGCGCTGGCCGGGCAGAGCGAAGAAGAGGTCGCCCGCTTTCACGTGACGCGAATCGGCGCGCAGCGCGCGCGGCACGACGCCGCGGCGCGACAGCGTGTCGCGTACGCGGGCGATGACGGCGGAGGAGCGGCCGGTGCTCACCAGCCCTCCTTGCCGGTGGCGCTGTTGCGCGCCATCTGCAGCACGGGCACCGGCGCGTCCGGCGGTACGCCGGTCGCGCGCAGCGTTGCGTTCATGATGTCGGAGAACACCGGGGCGGCGACCTGACCGCCGTAGTGCACGCCGTTGGACGGTTCGTCGATCATCACCGCGACGATGTAGCGCGGGTCGGACACCGGTGCGAAGCCGACGAAGGACGCGATGTACTTGTTCGCGTAGCTGCCGCCTTCGAGCTTGTGCGCGGTACCGGTCTTGCCGGCGACGCGGTAACCCGGAATCTGTGCCTTCGGTGCGGTGCCGCCGGCACCGGCAGCCATTTCGAGCATGCGGCGCACTTCGCGTGCGGTCTGTGCCGAGAACACCTGCAGGCCGTTGATCGGCGGCGTGTCGACGCGGGTCAGCGACAGCGGAATCAGGTCGCCGTCGCGCGCGAACACGAGATAGGAGCGCGCCATCTGCATCAGCGTGACCGACATGCCGTGGCCGTAGGACATCGTGGCCTGCTCGACCGGCTTCCAGTCCGCTGCCGGGCGCAGGCGGCCGCCCGCCTCACCAGGGAAACCGAGACGCAGCGGCGAACCGAAGCCGAGCTGATCGTACGTTTGCCACATTTCCGACGGTTTGAAGGTGCCGGCGATCTTGGCGACGCCGATGTTCGACGACTTCTGGATCACCTCGGCCAGACTGAGCGTGCCGTGCGGGTGTGCGTCGCCGATCGAGTGGCGGCCGAAAGTGAGCTTGCCGGCGCAGTCGACGGGTGTGTCGAAGGTGTAGCGGCCGCTCTCCAGCGCCATCGCGGCGATGAAGGGCTTGATCGTCGAACCGGGTTCGTAGGTGTCGGTGAAGGCGCGGTTGCGCAGCGGCGGGCCGGACAGCTGTTCGCGGTTGTTCGGGTTGTAGGTGGGCCAGTTGGCCAGCGCCAGCACTTCGCCGGTGCGCGAATCGACCACCACGGCGCTGCCGGCGCGCGCCTTGTGTTCGCTGACCGCCTGCTTGAGCCGGCTGTGCACCAGGAACTGCAGACGGGTATCGATGGCCAGCCGCACGTCGCCGCCGTCGCGCGGCGGCGCCAGTACCTCGACGTCCTCGACCACGTTGCGGCGGGCGTCGGTGATCACGCGCCGCGAACCGACCTTGCCGGTGAGCGGGCGGTTCATCGCCAGTTCGATGCCTTCGAGACCGTTGTCGTCCATGCCTGTGAAGCCGACTACGTGCGCGCTGACCTCGCCGTGCGGGTAGTAGCGGCGGTACTCGGGCTCCGAGCGGATGCCCGGCAGTTTCAGCGCCAGCACCTGTTTCGCGACGTCTGGCGGCACCTGACGCTTCAGGTAGCTGCGCCCTCTGTTTTCCGGAATCTTGCGCGCGACCTCGCGATGATCCATGCCCAGCAGTTCGGCCAGCTGGCGGATCTGCGCCGGCGTAAGCTTCTCGGCGCCGATGTCGCGCGGGTTTGCCTTGGCGTCGGTACGCGTCGGGCGCGATTCGGCGACGATGGCCGACACCTGGGTGCTCATCGCCAGCACCTGTTCGTTGCGGTCGAGCACGCGGCCGCGCGAGGCCGGGGTCGGCAGTACACGCGAGAAGCGTTCCTCACCCTTGCGCTGATAGAACTCGTCGTTCACCACCTGCAGCCAGAAGGCGCGGGCAACCAGACCACCGAACAGCGCCATCATGACCACCAGCATCAGGCGGGCGCGCCAGGCGGGCAGCAGTTCGGCGAGCAGCGGGTTGTGGGCGAACTTCATTGTCCGGCCTCGGAGGGGTCGATGACGATGACGCGGTCGCGTTCCGGCGCGCGCATCTTGAGCTTGGATTCGGCCAGACCGGCGATGCGCGCGTGCGCGGCCAGCGAGCCCTGTTCGATCTGCAGCTGGCCCCACTCGGTTTCGAGTACCCGCATGCGGGTGAGCTCGCGTTCGAGTTCGGTGTGCAGCGCGCGCGAGCGGTGCTGCGACGACACCAGCGCGATGGCGCTGATGACCAGCGTGGCGATCAGCACGAAGTTCAGGCGCAGCACGTCAGGCCACCTTCTCGGCCACGCGCAGCGTGGCGCTGCGCGCGCGCGGATTGCGCGCGACTTCGTCGTTGCCGGCGCGGAAGCGGCCGATCAGTTTCATCGTCGGCTTCGGCAGCTGGTCGGCACGCAGCGGCAGGTTGCGCGGTGGCTGCGGCGGCGAGGCCTGGTCGGCCATGTAGCGTTTGACGATGCGGTCTTCCAGCGAGTGGAAGGAAATCACCGCCAGCCGGCCGCCCGGTCTGAGCGCGGCCAGCGCCTGCGGCAGCACTAGCGACAGCTCTTCAAGCTCCTGATTGATGAAAATCCGTAGAGCTTGAAAGCTGCGCGTCGCCGGATGCTGGCCCGCCTCGCGCGTGCGGACAGCGGCCGCCACGATCTGGGCAAGCTGGTATGTGGTGTCGACAGGCCGCTCGCTCCGAGCAGCAACAATCGCCTTTGCAATCGCTGAAGCAAACCGTTCTTCGCCATAGTCCCTGATGACCTCCCTGATGTCTGCTTCGTCGGCGCGGGCGAGCCACTGCGCCACTGTTTCGCCCCGGCTGGTGTCCATGCGCATGTCCAGCGGTGCGTCCTGCCTGAAACTCATGCCGCGCGCAGCTTCGTCGAGCTGCGGTGACGACACGCCGATATCGAGCAGCACGCCATCCACGCCGTGCACGCCCAGTTGTTCGAGTACTGCACCCATTTCCGCGAAGCGCGCGTGCACCAGCGTGAAACGCGGGTCGGTGATGGCCTGGCCGGCTGCGATGGCGGACGGATCGCGATCGAGCGCGATCAGCCGGCCGCCTGGACCCAGGCGCGCGAGCAGCGCGCGGCTGTGCCCGCCGCGACCGAAGGTGCCATCGACGTAAACGCCATCGGGACGCACCGCCAGTGCGTCGAGCGCCTCGGCGAGCAGTACGGGGATGTGTTCCATCTCAACCCCGCCCGAACTTCTGCGAGGAAGGAAGCGCCGCCCGCCGGGCCGCCCAATGTGCAGGCGTAGCGCCGTCGGAGGGCAGCGAACGAAGTGAGCGTGGGGGCACGACAGCCGCCCGCCGGGCCGTCCCAAGGGCGAGCGCAGCCCCCTCGGGGGGCAGCGAACGAAGTGAGCGTGGGGGCAACATTCTCAGAGCCTGAAGGAACTGATGACTTCAGACGGCAGGGGCACTGCGCCCTCGCGGGCGTCACGTGCAGCGGCCTCGGCGTTCCAGCGGCCTTCGTCCCACAGTTCGAAGCGGTTGCCGCGGCCGACCAGCATGACGCCCTTGGTCAGGCCGGCGCGTTCGCGCAGGTCGGCGCCGAGCAGCAGGCGGCCGGCGCGATCGATGGATTCGTCGCGCGCATTGGCGGTGAAGCTGAGCTTGAAATCGTTGCTGGCCTGATCGAGGTCGGGCAGCTGGTCGAGGCGGGCGAGCAGGGCCTCGAATTCGGGCAGCGGATAGAGAAGGATGTGCTCGCGGGTGCGCGCCGTCATCACCACCTCGCCCTCGCACATGTCCATCAGCTTCTTGCGCGGACGAGCGGGGATGACGATGCGGTGCTTGTCATCCATGGTGAGGCGGGTCGTCCCGTAGAACATGCGCGTGCCCGTGTGAGCCCGTCAGCAGCGACGGGCTGGAGTGGCGGTCAGAGTTGTCTTTCCCACAATCACTCCACTTCTTATCCAATATTGCTCCACTTTAGCCATCAAGCAGCGGGTGGTCAATAGCTGGAATGCGCCAAATCTATTTCTGCAACAAGGACTTAGCGGTAATATTCCACAAAGTCGTGAAATAAAAACCCTTTGTTTTTAATGGGATAGAAAATGAACTGAATGTGGGGTGTGAGCAAATGCCCGCGCCATGCCGGTTCGTGGGGCGAAGTGGACGAAAGTGGGGCGGGTGTGCAGCCGAGTGGGGGAAATGCGGGAGACGGACCGGGCAGGAGTGGAAGTCCGCCTGTAAGCCGGGTTCTGTTGTGCGCGAACGCACCGGCAACCATTCATCTGGGCGACGTGTTACCACGCCGCTCGAGCAGCCTACCCGGAAGCGACGCGAGCCGCGTCATGGCTTCCCTATTTGGCCTTGCCCCGGATGGGGTTTTGCATGCCGTGCACGTTGCCGCACACGCGGTGGGCTCTTACCCGGCGTTGCCGCCCGCCCAAAGGCGCACCATTTCAACCTTGCCTGTGCCTTGCGGCCATCGGCGGTATGTTTTCTGTTCCACTTTCCGTCGCCTTGGGCCGCGCTTTCACGCGGCTTGCTGCGCCCGGCCGTTAGCCGGCATCCTGCTCTGCGGGGCCCGGACTTTCCTCCGCGCTTGCGCGCCGCGGTTGCCCGGCGGACTTCCGGCGCGGATTCTACCGCACCGCAACCTGCAGTCCCGGACTATCAGGCGTTTACCGGCTCGGCCGCCGCCTTGTGCAGCGTCGCGAACGTGTCGGCGTCTACCGCTGCGCTGAACAGGAAGCCCTGGAACTCGTCACAGCCCTGCTGCAGCAGGAAGTCGCGCTGCGCCGCGGTCTCGACGCCCTCCGCCACGACTGACCGCTGCAGGCTGTGCGCTAGCGCGACGATGGCGCGGGCGATCGAACAGGCGTCCGTCTCGTCGGGCAGATCGGCGACGAAGGCGCGGTCTATCTTGATGCAGTCGATCGGGAAACGCTTCAGGTAGGCGAGCGACGAGTGGCCGGTGCCGAAATCGTCGATGGCAATGCGCACGCCGAGCGCGTTGAGTGCGTGCAGCAGCTTGACCGAACGCTCGGGGTGATCCATCAGCAGGCTTTCGGTGATTTCCAGCTCCAGCGCGTCAGCCGCCATGCCGCTGTGTTCGAGCACGCGGCCGACCTGGTCGGCAAAGCCGCGATCGCCCAGCTGACGGGCCGATACATTGACCGACACGCTGATCGGCGGCAGCCCGGCCTGGCGCCACGCGGCGTTCTGGCGGCAGGCGGTTTCGAGCACCCACAGGCCGATCGGCACGATGAGGCCGGTTTCCTCCGCCATGCCGACGAACTGGCCCGGCGGCAGCAGGCCGCGCTGCGGGTGCTGCCAGCGCAGCAGCGCTTCGCAGCCGACGACGCGCGCCGCGCCGCCGGCCACGCGCACCCGCGGCTGGTAATGCAGGACCAGTTCGCCGCGTTCCAGCGCCTGGCGCAGATCCGCCTCCAGCGCCAGCTGCTGCGACGAGCGCCGGCTCATGTATACCGAGTAGAACTCGTACTGGTTCTTGCCCTTTTCCTTGGCGCGATACATCGCGAGGTCGGCGTTCTTGCGCAGGGTCTGCACGTCCTGACCGTCGGTCGGGTACTGACTGATGCCGATGCTGGCGGTGACCGAGTAGTCGCGCTCGTCGATGGCGATCGGACGACCGATCTGTTCGAGTACCTTCTGCGCAACGGCAGCTGCCTCACTGTTGGCTTCGATGCCTTCGATCAGCACGACGAACTCGTCGCCGCCGAGGCGGGCGACGATGTCGGTGTCGCGCAGCGAGGCGCGCAGGCGCTGCGCCACCTCGACCAGCACCAGATCGCCGGCGTCGTGCCCCAGCGTGTCGTTGATGATCTTGAAGCGGTCGAGGTCGATGAACATCAGCGCGAGCCGCGTGTCCAGCGCGTGTGCGGCGACCAAGGCGCGCTGCAGTTCAATCTGGAACAGCGCGCGGTTGGGCAGGCCGGTCAGCTCGTCGTAGTGGGCGAGCTGGCGAACGCGCTCCTCCGCGTCGCGGCGTTTGGAGACGTCCATCACCGTGCCGTCGATGACGACCACCTGGCCGCTGGCGTCGCTGACCGGATTGCCGCGCTCGTGTATCCAGCGCTGACCGCGGCCCGGGACCTGGATGCGGTACTCGGCCTCATACGGCCGGCCCTCGCTGCGCGCCGCCTTCCATGCCGCTTCGATGCGACCGCGGTCGGCATCGGCGATGCGGTCGAGATAGTCGCCCCAGGCGGGCATCCAGCCGCCGTCGTCGCCTCCCAGCATGCGCCGCGCCTGGTCCGACCACTCGGTCTGCCCACGATCGACGCGGTGCGACCAGCTGCCCACTTCGGCGAGGCGCTGAGCCTCGCGCAGGCTGGCTTCGCTCGTTCGCAGATCGAGTTCTACCTGCTGCGACTCGCGCAGCATGCGTCGCGTCAGCATCACGCCGACGACCAGCGACAGGCTGCTGACCACCAGCATGGCAACATTCAGGCCGCGGTGTATGCGGCGCGAAATGTCGCCGAGTGTCCATGAGAAGCGGACGGCCACTGACTCCAGTGCGTCATTGAGCTGGCGCACGCGCAGCGTCAGCACCGTGCGCTCGTCGGCCGTCAGGCCGCCTGCGTTGATCTGGCTGTGGGCGACGCGCGCCACGGCGTCGATCTCGCCGATCAGCCGGTCGCCTTCGGTCCACAGATCGATCGCCTCGCGCATCGGTGGCGCCCAGCGGAACCAGACGAACAGCCGGATCAGGCTGGGCACGTCGCCTGCGTCGTTGCCGCCATCGAGGAAGCCTTCGGCTGCGGCAGCGCGGTCAGGGTCCGGTCGGTCGAGCGCTTCGCGTGCCCGGCGGTCACCGAGCGTAACGCCGATGTTGCGGCGGTAGTCCGCGTAGTCGGCCTGGTCGCCCGAGGCGACGTAATCGAGCAGGTGCATCACCGCCGCCTTCTGCCCCTTGCTCCACAGGCTCTCGCCGCTGACATAGGCGCGGGCGCCGGACATGATTTCCATGCTCAGCGCGGCCAGCGCCAGCAGCAACAGCACGATGGCGATCAACGGCCACAGCAGGAACAGACGATTACCAGGCGACAGGCTGCGCGCGTTCGCATCCGCGCGGGGGCGGAGGCGTCTGTCGTTCGGGATCTGTTTGGGCTGCGGGGTGTCGGCGGACGGCAAATGCGCCTCCTGCATGTCCTGATGCTGATGGGCAGTCTAGCGCGCTGGCGCTTCGGCGCGCATCGTGCATGGCGATTTCATGCGCCGGACCCGGCTGCAGTCCGTGATGCCTTTCACATCGTCCGGCCGTTCCGGCCAAGGCTCAAGATTCGCCGCTCGGCGGCCGTTCAATACAGGTCGCCCGAACCCCGCTGACCTTAACGTGCCGATGCGCTCGCTGTTCCATTTCGGTCGCCATGTCGCCCGCCACTGGCCGGCCTACCTGCTGCTCGCACTGACAGCCGGACTGCTGGCGGCCGATCTGTCGCATCTGTTCGGCGCCGCGGTACGCGCGCGCTCTGCGGGGTCCGGCGTCGCGCTGACGCTGGTGCCGACCCTGATCGCCTGCGTCGCGCTGTGGGCGGCCGGGACGAGGCTGGACGCCACACGGCGCGAACTCGATCACCTGCACGGCGTGCTCGAACGCGCGCAGACGCTTGGACGTACCGGCACCTGGGAACACGAGGCAGGGGCTTTCGACTGGTCGCCGCGGGCGCTCGCCATTCTCGGGCTGGACGCGACCCGCGTACGCGGTTTCGATGATCTGCTCGGCCACGTCGCCGTCGAGGACCGGGGACAGCTGGAGCGAGCCTGGCGCGCCGCGCTGGCAGGTGCGCGTCACCGGACCGAGGTCTGTCTGACCGACGGGCGGGGTGATGTGCGCCGGATTCTGTTCGAGGGCCGTCTGGAGTCGGGGCAGGAGGGCGACACGCCTCGCCTGGCCGGCATCGTTCAGGACATGAGCGAGCCTTACCGGATGCAGGGCGAGTTGCGACGCGCGATGCGCTACCAGCGGGCGCTGCTCGACAATTTCCCCTTCATGGTGTGGCTGAAGGACCGCGATCTGCGCTTCCTTGCCGTCAACCGGCCGCTGGCCGAGGCCGGCGGGCTGGCCCACCCGGACGATGCGCGCGGCCTCGACGACGACGATCTGTGGCCGACCGAGCAGGCGATCGCCTATCGTGTCGAGGACATCGAGGTATTGCAGAGCCGGGCACCCAAGTATTCGGAGTCGGTCATCGACAGCGGTGATCGGCGCCACTGGTTCGAGGCATGGACGGCGCCGGTGCTGGACGAGGACGGCGGCTTGCTGGGCACGGTCGGATACGCGCGCGACATCAGCGAGCGCAAGCGCGTCGAAGCCGCGCTGGCACGCAGCCGCGACCAGTTCGCGATGCTCGGCCGGCTGCAGGCGCGCTTCATTGCCGGCGAGCCGGCGGATGCGGTGTTCGCCGACATGCTCGACATCCTGTGCGAGCTGTCCGGCTGCGACGACGGCTTTCTCGGCGAAATCGCCCGCGACGCGAACGGCACTGCGCACATCGGCCTGCTGGCCTGCCGCGAGACCGACTGGCTCAGCGAGCGCGCCGACCTGATCGAAGGCGTGCTCGGGGCGAGCATTCACGGCTGCTCGTCGGGCAGCATCGTCGCCGCCGGCGCCGACTCGGCGGCCGGGCGCGGCCTGATCTGCGTTGCCGTCACCCGTGGCGAGCACCTGACCGGGCTGATCGGCCTGGCGGCCAAGGACGGTCGTATCGACGACGAACGTCTGGCCAGCGTGCAGGCTGCGGCCAGCACCTTCGGCCTCATTCTCGAAGCCGGCCTGCGCGAACGGGCGCGTCAGCATGCCGAAGCCGAACTGCTGCGCCACCGCGACCGGCTGACCGAGCTGGTCGAGATGCAGCAGAAGGACAGCGCTGCCGCGCAGCGCACGGCCGAACTGGCAAATGGCGCGAAGAGCGCCTTCCTCGCCGGCGTGTCGCACGAACTGCGCACGCCGATACACGCCATTCTGGGCTTCGCTCGCATCGCGCTGCGCGACCGCCCTCCGTTGTGCGACGTCACTCGCCACCGCTTCGGAGTGATCCGCGAAAACGGCGAGCGACTGCTGGCTCAGGTCGACGAACTGCTCGACCTGTCGCGCCTGGGTGCCGGCACGCTGTGCCTTCAGCGCAGCCTGTTGGCGCCGCGCGAGCTGCTTGACGAGGCCTTGCGTGCCTGTGCCGGCCGACAGCAGATCAACGTGACGCCGCACGCCGGCGGCGACGGCATGATGATCGACGCCGACCCGGTACGGCTGCAGCAGGCTCTGCGTACCTTGCTCGAACACGCGCTCCGCCGCTCGTCGGCGGGCAGCCAGGTCGGCGTGCTCGTGTCGCCCACGTCGCGTGACGGACACAGCGGCGTCACGGTCAGTGTGCGCAGCAAGGGACTGCGCATGACGGAAGCGGAGCTGGACAGCCTGTTCGATCCGTTCGGACCTGCCGCGACGCAGCGTCCGCCAGGCGGTGGAACCGGCGCCGGCCTCGCCATCTGCCGCGAAATCGTCAGCCTGCACGGCGGCCGGGTGGAGGCCCGCGCGGCGGATGCGACCGACGGGGCCGAAACCTTGCTCCAGATCGATGTCTGGCTGCCGGCCGCCTCGTGCGACGAGGTGGAGCGCCTCAGTGGCGGCCGAGCAGCGTCCGTGCGGCCTGATCTCCCCACCACGCCGCCTCTTCGAACAGCGATAGACCGCTGACATCCGCGTGGGCGTGCAGCACGCGCCCGCCGCGGTCACGCAGCGCGCGCGCCGGCGCGTCGATGAAGCCCGGTTGCGGTATCGCCATCGCGTGCGCGCGCAGCACCAGTTCTACCGCCCGGATGCGCCGACGCCAGCGGGCGTCGTAGGCGAGGTCGAGGTCGGCGAGAGCGAGGTCCAGCAGTGCCGCGTCGTCAGCCGAAGCCAGCCAGCGGCGTGCCTCGGCTGCGTCTGTCCAGCCCGACTGGTAAGCAGTGAATACGGTTGCCGGTGGCCGAGCGACACGGGTGAGCTGGTGGGTAGCGACCACGTAACCGAGGCCGCGACCTTCGTGCACTACGTTGTCCCAGGCCAGGTCGACGCCAGGTCGCTCGTGCGGAAAGCCATCGAGCAGCACGTTGGCGACCAGCCAGGGCGCGGTTGGCGGCAGCGCTTCGCGTGGCAGGCTGGCGGTCAGTTCGGGGTCGATCCGGCGGGCGACATGCAGCGGCATCGCGCAGATCGCGTGCTCGGCTTGCAACAGCAGGCTGCGTCCGTCAGGCGCGAGTACCGTGATGTTCACCGCGCTGCGACCGTCGCGCAGTCGGACGGCGTGTCCGGCCACAGTCCGCGTGTTGCCGAGTCGCGCGCGCAGGCCGGCGGTCAATGCCGACAGGCCTTGCGGCCAGGTCAGTACCGTGCCGGCTTCCGCGTTGCGGGCTTCGCCGCGCCGGCTGCAGAAGTAGTGCAGGCCGGCCCAGGCCGAGATCTCGCCGGCCGGCGCACCGTAGTCGTCGCGCATCGCGTAGTCGATGTAGCGGCGCAGCGCCGGGTGGCGATGCGACTGCGCGTCGAGCCAGGCTGCGAAGCTGACGCGGTCGAGCGCGCGCAGTGCGACATCACGCGAACAGGCGGCCAGCGGCACGGTGAAGACGAACAGGCCGTCGGTGCCGCGGTGCGCAGCCCAGTCGCGCATCGCCGCCTCGAAGCGGTCGGCTGCGGCGACGTCGTCCGCCGTCGAACGCGGCAGCAGGCCTTCGTGCCAGAGGCCGCCCGCGAACGTGCGTTCGGCGGCCGGATGGACCAGAGCCTGTTCGTCGTACTCGGGCGCGGCGGCGCCCGGGGCGCCGTACAGCACGCCGAGATCGGCCAGCATGTCGCGCACGTGAGTCGCCTCGCGGCCGGGCAGCGGCAGGTAGTGCGCACCGCGCGGGCAGGCGATGCCGCCGAGCGCACCCGCGGCCGCATTGCCGTCGGGCTCCGGACCGTCGACCAGCACCACGTCGCGCTGCCCTTCGCGCGCCAGCCGCCAGGCGGCGGTCAGCCCGGCAACGCCGGAACCGAGAATGGCGACCGCGCAGCGCAGTTCGCCGGATGGCGTTGGCAGCGCGGCAGCGTCGCGCAGAGCGTGGCCCTCGCGCATGCCCGGCCGCAGCACGCTGATCGCGGGCGGCGTGCGCACATCGCCGCAGGCGGCGAACAGCGGCAGACTGGCAGCCGCGGTCAGGAAGCTGCGTCGCTTCATCGCATCTGCCGCGACCAGTCTTCTTCGAAGTAATGCACCAGCATCTGCGTGTTCAGCCGGTTCGGCTCGACCGCCGGCGCGCGCATGTCGGGCGGGAAGTCGAACATCTGCGCCAGCGTGGGTGCGTCGAGATGGCGCAGTCCGGCCGGCAGGGCGAGCGGTGGCAGGTAGCCTGCGTCGCGGCCGGCGATGATGAAGCCCCAGTCGCCGAAGCTGGGCACGCTGGCGTGATAGGGCGCGGTGTGCAGGCCGGCCTCGCGCAAGGTGGCGTCCACGCACCAGTAGGCGCGCGGCGCGTACCAGGGCGAGGTGGACTGCACGACGAGCAGTCCGCCGGGTGCCAGATGGCGCGTCATCAGGCGGTAGATCGGTACCGCGTACAGCTTGCCCAGCGCGTAGTGCGACGGGTCAGGGAAGTCGGCGACGATGAGGTCCCAGCCGGGACCGGGCGCGGTCTCCAGCCACTGTGCGGCGTCGGCATTGACGGTGCTCACGCGCGCGTCGCGCAGTGCGTAGGCATTCAGCGCGGCCAGATCGTCGGTATCGCGGAACAGGCGGGTCATCGCCGGGTCGAGTTCGACCAGCGTCACCTGCTCGACCTGTGGGTACTTCAGCACTTCGCGCACCGCCAGACCGTCGCCGCCGCCCAGCACCAGCACGCGCTTCGCGTGTGGCAGCGCGGCCAGTGCCGGGTGCACCAGCGCTTCGTGGTAGCGGTGCTCGTCGCGGGTGGAGAACTGCAGGTTGCCGTTCAGGTAGAGCCGGGTGTCGTCCTGCCAGCGGGTGAGCACGATGCGCTGGAAGGGCGTGGTTTCCTGATGAACGATGACGTCGCCGTAGAGGCCGGCCTCGGCCGCATCGGTCAGCTTCTGCGCCCAGGCCAGTGCGCCAAGCAGCACCGCCAGCACCAACCAGCCGCGCAGCATCAGCGCGCGCGCCTGCGGCAGTTCCGCGCGGTAGCGACGGGTCACCCACAGACCGATGCCGGCGTTGAGCAGGCCGAATACCACGGCCGTGCGCGCCAGTCCGAGCAGCGGTGCGAACACCAGCGGGAACAGCAGCGACACCGCCAGCGCACCGAGATAATCGAAGGTGAGCACCTTGCTCACCAGTGCCTCGAAAGCCTGCTTGCGCTGGTGCAGCAGGCGCATCACCAGAGGGATTTCCATGCCGACGAGTACGCCGATCAGCAGCACGATGGCGTACAGCGACACGCGGAAGGGGCTGCCGGCCCAGGCATAGATCAGGAACAGCGCGCAGGCCGACAAGCCGCCGAGCAGGCCCACCATCAGTTCGATGTCGATGAAGCGGGCCAGCACCACCTTTTCGTCTACATACTTCGACAGGTGGGAGCCGATGCCCATGGCGAACAGGTAGGCGCCGATGATGGTCGAGAAGCGCAGCACCGATTCGCCCAGCAGATAGCTGGCCAGCGCACCGGCAATCAGTTCATAGGCCAGTCCGCATGAGGCGACGACGAAAACCGCGACGATGAGCCCGGGGTGGTGTGAGCCAGCGTCCGTGCCGCGTGTCTCGGTGCCATGCAGATCGGGTTCGGGGCGGGATTGCGGCGGCATGGGGCAGCGGCTAGAGTGCGTGCGCACAGAACGCACAGAAGGTTGGAGACGCGCAATCATGCCGCAACTGCCGGTCGATCAGTTCTACCTCTATCTGAAGCACCTGCTGTCCGGGCTGATCATGGTCGGCCTGTTCGCAGCCGTCTATGTGCGCTTCACGCCCTTCCACGAAATGCCGCTGATCCGCCGCGGCTGCACCGCTGCCGCGCTGTCGCTGGCCGGCGCCATCATCGGCTTCTCGCTGACCGTCGCATCCAGCATCCTGCACAACGACCACTACCTGATGTTCATCGCCTGGGGCACGCTGGCGGCGGTGGTGCAGGTGGCGGCCTATCTGTTGATCGAGCGCAGCCTGCCGGAAATGAAGGCGGCAATCGAAGCGAACAATATGGCGATGGGTGCGCTGATGGGCACGGTGTCGCTGGTGGTCGGCGTGATCAATGCCGCCTGTCTTTCCTGAGATGAAGGCCCCCACGCTCACTGCGTTCGCTGCCCCCCGAGGGGGCTGCGCTCGCCCTTGGGGGCGGCCCTGCGGGCGGCGCGGGCCCCGTTCAGGCGTCTTTGTAAGGTGACGAACAGTGGAACAACTGAGAGGAGTCGACGATGGGTATCGGTGATTTCATCAAGAAGCAGTTCATCGACGTACTGCAGTGGAACGAGGACGGCGACGGGGTGCTGGCCTGGCGCTACCCGATGCAGGACTTCGAAATCCAGTACGGCGCGAAGCTGACGGTGCGCGAGTCGCAGATGGCGGTGTTCGTCAATGAAGGCAAGGTGGCCGACGTGTTCGGACCCGGCCTGCACACGCTGAACACGAATACGCTGCCCATCCTCACCTACCTGCAGAACTGGGACAAGCTGTTCCAGTCGCCCTTCAAGAGCGACGTCTACTTCTTCAGCACCCGCCTGCAGCTCGGCCGCAAGTGGGGCACGCCGCAACCGGTCACGGTGCGCGACAAGGATTTCGGCATGGTGCGGCTGCGCGCCTTCGGCATGTACTCGTACAAGCTGGCCGACCCGAAGAAGTTCTTCACCGAAATAAGCGGCACGCGCGACACCTACACGGTCGACGACCTCGAAATGCAGCTGCGCAATCTGGTCGTGTCGACGATGAGCAGCACGCTCGGCAATTCCGCTGCGCCCTTCCTCGACATGGCGGCCAATCTGGGCGTGATGTCGGACGCGGTGAAGGCGGCGATGACGCCGGTGTTCGAGCGCTACGGCGTGGCGATCGACAATTTCGCGGTCGAGAGCATCTCGCTGCCGGAAGAACTGCAGAAGGCACTCGACACCCGGATTTCGATGGGCATGGTCGGCAATATGGCCACCTACACCCAGTACCAGACCGCCAACGCGATTCCGCTGGCCGCGCAGAACGAGGGCGGGCTGGCCGGCATCGGCGCGAGCCTGGGCGCCGGCCTCACGATGGGGCAGGTGATGACCGAGGCGATGCGCAACGCACAGGCCGGTGCGCCGGCTGCGCCCGCGGCAGCGACCGATGCGCCCGAGGTCCGTCTGGGCAAGCTGAAGTCCTTGCTCGACGGCGGGCTCATCACGCAGGCCGACTATGACACGGCCAAGGCCGAAGTGATCAAGCAGATCACCGGCGGCTGACCCTCCGCATGGCGATGTATCAGGTGGCCTGCCCCGGCTGCGGGGCACCGGTCGAGTACCGTTCGGCCGCTTCGCGCATGGCAGTGTGCGGCTATTGCCGCACCACGCTGCTGCGCGACGCCGACGCGGTGCGCGACATCGGCAAGCAGGCGGCGCTGATCGAAGACCACTCGCCGGTGCAGATCATGACCAGCGGCCAGTACGCCGGTCAGGGTTTCACCGTGGTCGGCCGCATCCAGCTGCGCTACGAGCACGGCGTGTGGAACGAGTGGTATCTGCTGTTCGACGACGGCAGCAGTGGCTGGCTGGGCGATTTCGCCGGTCAGTTCGTCATTGCGCGGCCGGACGGCGATGCGGTGGGGCCACCGCTGTTCGACAAGGTCGAGCCGGGCAACCGCTGGTCGCACGGGGGCACCTTCTGGCATGCGTCCGACATCCGCAAGGCGGAGTGCGTCGCGGCCGAGGGCGAACTGCCGTTTCCGGTCGATGCGCGCTGGGTGGCGCGGGTGATCGACTACCGCCATCGCGACGAATTTCTGACGCTGGACTATTCCGATCTGCCGCCGGTCTGCTACCGCGGGCGTGCCGTGTCGCTGGCCGGTCTGTACGCCCAGCGTCTGCGTGATGTGGACGCCGTCGCGGCGCGCGCAGGGCGGCTGCAGGGCGGTGTGGCCACGCTCATTTGCCCGGCCTGTGGCGCGCCGGCCGCGGTGGTGCCCGGTGCTACCCAGCACCTTACTTGTCCGTCCTGCCGGTCGCAGATTTCGCTGGCGGCCGGTCAGGCCGAAGTGATCAGCCGTCAGGCGGCGGACGAACGCGCGGTCAGTGCCACCCTGCAGGCGGGCGAAACGCTGACCATCGAAGGTCTGGCCTGGCGGGTGATGGGCTGGCTGCGCTGCGGTGTGCCGGCCGACGCGTCTGAACCGGAGTGGTTCGAATACCTGCTGTACGCACCGCAGGCCGGATTCTCCTGGCTGGTGGAGACCCGCCAGGGCTGGCAGCGTGCCCGCGTGCTGAACGCCTGGCCCGAGAGCTTCACCGCCACCGCGGCGACGCTGGGCGGCAAGGCCTTTGTGCGTCGCTACCTCTATGTGGCGGAAGTACGTCAGGTGGTGGGTGCCTTTCCGTGGCGGGCGCGTGCCGGCGACCGCACGGAGATCGGTGAATACGTGCAGGGCGACCGGGTGCTCAATCTGGAGCGCAGTCAGCACGAGATGGGCTGGTCGCTGGCCGAACCGGTGTCGCTGGATCAGGTTGCCAGCTGGGCGGGCCGCAGGCTGGCGTCCATCGCACCGGCGCCCGCCGGCCTGAACACGGAAAAGCCGATGCTGCTCGATGTGGCGGGCAAGGCCACGCTGAAGCCGCTTGCCTGGACCTTCACCGGCCTGATCGGCCTGCTGAACCTGCGCTACATCCTGCCCTTCAACTTCGATGCGCTGGTGGTGACCGGCATTGCGCTCTATCTGCTGTGGCTGCCGCTGACCGTGAAGGAATTCGACTGACCATGCGGGTGTTCTACGGCATCTACGCGCTCGTGCTGCTGCTGATCAGCCTGGCCATCAATGCAGACGACGACGGTGGCGGTCGTTCGCGCTCGTACTCGTCCGGCTCCGGATCGGGTTCGTCCTGGGGCTCGGGGCACAAATGAGCGTGCCGCCGATAGGCCTCCACGTGCTGCTCGACCTGTATGGCGTCGAGCCGGCCCGGCTTGAGGATTGCGCGCGGATCGAAGCCGTGTTGAGCGAGGCGGCCCGCGTTGCCGGCGCCCGTGTGCTCGGCGCGCGCTTTCACCCATTTGGCCCCGGTCAGGGCGTGACCGGCGTGCTGCTGCTGGCCGAGTCGCACATCAGCATCCACACCTGGCCGGAACACGGCTACGCCGCGGTGGATGTGTTCATGTGCGGCGAAGCCGAGGCGATGACCGCCGCCACGCTGATCGGCGAACGCCTGCGCGCCGGGCGCATCGATGTGCGCGAGTGCGCGCGCGGCCTGAGCGGCGAAAGGCATGCTGGTTAATGCGCGCCGTTTCCGGTCTGCACCGGCGAGCGGGTAAACTGACGGGCTGGCTTATAGACAAGGCCCTGCCTCGATGCTCAGACTGACCGAAATAAAACTCCCGCTCGATCACCCGGAAGAAGCGCTGCGCGCCGCCGTGCTGGAACGGCTGCGCATCGCCGATGCCGATCTGCTGTCCGTTCATGTGTTCCGCCGCGGCTATGACGCCCGCCGTCGCTCGGCCATCCACCTGATCTATACGCTGGACGTCGAACTGCGCGACGAGGCGGCGGTGCTGAGGGCGCAGAAGCCGTCGCCGCACCTGCAGCCGACGCCCGACACGCGATACCGGTTCGTTACCCACGCGCCCGACGGCCTGAGCCGCCGGCCGGTGGTGATCGGCATGGGGCCGTGCGGCATCCTCGCCGCGCTGTTGCTGGCGCAGATGGGATTCCGCCCCATCGTGCTTGAGCGGGGCAAGGCGGTGCGCGAGCGCACCCAGGACACCTGGGGCCTGTGGCGCAAGCGGGTGCTCAATCCGGAGTCGAACGTGCAGTTCGGCGAGGGCGGCGCCGGTACCTTTTCCGACGGCAAGCTCTACAGCCAGATCAAGGACCCGAAGCATTACGGTCGCAAGGTGCTGACCGAATTCGTCAAGGCCGGCGCGCCGGACGAAATCCTCTACGTGAGCAAGCCGCATATCGGCACCTTCCGCCTGGTCGGCATGGTCGAGAAGATGCGCGCCGAGATCGAGTCGCTGGGGGGCGAAATCCGCTTCCAGGCGCGGGTGGAAGACATCGTCATCGAGGACGGCGCAGTACGCGGCGTCAAGCTGGCCGACGGCAGTGAGATCGCCACCGACCACGTGGTGCTGGCCATCGGCCACAGCGCGCGCGACACCTTCGCCATGCTTTACGAGAAGGGCGTCTACGTCGAGGCCAAGCCGTTTTCGGTGGGCTTCCGCATCGAGCATCCGCAGAGCCTCATCGATCGCGCGCGCTTCGGCGACTTCGCCGGTCATCCGGTACTGGGCGCGGCCGACTACAAGCTGGTGCATCACGCGAAGAACGGCCGCTCGGTCTACAGCTTCTGCATGTGTCCGGGCGGCACCGTGGTCGCCGCGACCTCGGAAGAGGGGCGCGTGGTCACCAACGGCATGAGCCAGTATTCGCGCAACGAACGCAATGCCAACGCCGGCATCGTGGTCGGCATTTCGCCCGAGCAGGACTACCCCGGTCATCCGCTGGCCGGCATCGACCTCCAGCGTTCGCTGGAATCCCGTGCTTTCGAACTGGGTGGCGGCGACTACAGCGCGCCCGGGCAACTGGTCGGCGATTTCGTCGCCGGCCGGCCATCGAAGGCGCTGGGCACCGTCGAGCCAAGCTACAAGCCGGGCGTCACGCTGGGCAGCCTCGCCACCGCTCTGCCCGAGTATGCGATCACCGCGATGCGCGAGGCCTTGCCGGCTTTCGACCGGCAGATCAAGGGTTTCGCGATGCATGACGCAGTGCTGACCGGTGTCGAGACGCGGACCTCGTCGCCGATCCGCATCAAGCGTGATCCGGTCAGCTACCAGAGCCTGAATACGCGCGGCCTATATCCGGCGGGCGAGGGGGCGGGCTACGCTGGCGGCATCCTGTCGGCGGCCGTCGATGGCATCGAGGTGGCCGAGGCGGTCGCGTTGAGCATGGTTGCGGGGGCCGCCTGAGGGCGGTTCCGCTCATTCGCCCGGACGATCCGGATCAGGCGCCAGTATCGAAGAAGTGCAGCACGCGCTGCGGCAGCCAGTCGAGCCGGCCCTTCGGCGCGCCGCTGACATAGCCGACGTGGCCGCCCTGCGCGGTGTATTCCGGTCGCACGTCGGACGACAGCAGATCGGGTGTGGCGAGCGACCAGGCGGGCACCATCGGATCGTTCAGCGCCTGCAGCAGCAGCAGCGGCGTGCGCACCGCCTTCAGCAGCGGGCGTGATGCACAGCGCGTCCAGTAGTCGTCGGCGTCACGGAAACCGTGGATCTGCGAGGTGACCGCGTCGTCGAAGGCGCGGATCGAATTGCAGGCGGCGATGGCCGCCTCGTCCAGCAGGCCGGGGAAACGCTGCGCCTTGAGCAGCGCGCGCGGTTTCATCGTGCGCAGGAAGTATTGCGTGTAGACGCGGTTGAAGCCCTCGTCCAGTGCGCGGCCGGCGGCGCCCAGGTCGACCGGTGCGCAGACCGAGGCGGCGGCGGTAAGCCACTTCGACGCCGCCTGCCCCTGTTCACCCAGCCATTTGCACAGCACGTTGCCGCCCAGCGACACGCCGACGGCGTAAACCGGTCGGCCTTCGTTGCGCGGTACGACGCGCGGCAGCAGCCAGTCGAGTTCGGCGCTGTCGCCCGAGTGGTAGGCGCGCAGCAGCCGGTTCGGTTCACCCGAGCAGCCGCGCGCGTGGACGACTGCGCCGTTCCAGCCGCGCGCGGCCAGCGCATGCATCAGCGCCTTCGCGTAATGACTGCCGGAACTGCCTTCGAGCCCGTGAAACAGAAGCACCAGCGGCTGGGCGGCCCGCCGCGGCAGCCAGTCGACATCGACGAAATCGCCGTCCGGTGTATCGAGGCGTTCGCGTACGAGCGTCGGCATGGCCTGCGGGATGAAGCGCGGCCAGATGGTCTGTGCGTGGCCGCCGGGCAGCCACGATGCCGGACGGAAGGGCGGCGGGGCGGTCACGCCGGGCGCGGTGTCAGTGAAGAATCTTCGGCGCGTCGCCGACGTCGTGCGCGGCCGGCAGCGGCGATGCGTGGTGCAGCACCATATGCCAGCCGAGCGGCCCGCGTGCGTAGACGTTGGTCACCGCCAGCAGCGGCCGCGGCTGGCGCTCGCCCGCCACGGTGACCGTTTCCTGCACGCTGTGGATGGCCTGCAGCGCGCCCTGGATGACCAGCGCATTGCCGATGCGCACATCCGCGTGCGCGGCGGCGAAGCTGCGCCGCCACGCTTCGCGCACCGCCTCGTAGCCGCTGGCGCGCTGGCAACCGGCGAGGATGCACACGATGTCGTCCTCGTCGGCCCACACGGCCATCATGCCTTCGATGTCTCCGCGGTTGCGCGCGTCGTAGAAGGCGGTTTCCGCCTCCTGGGCCGACGCGAAGAAGGTCTTGCGCTGGACTTCCATCCGCGCGCCGCTCAGTGGCCGGCGATCGCCGGACCGTGGTAGCTGTAGCGGGTACCGCAGTACGGACAGGCGGCCTGCCCGGTCTTGGTCACGTCGAGGAAGACGCGCGGGTGGCGCGCCCACAGCGGCGCACCGGGGAGCGGGCAATGCAGCGGAAGGTCGTTCGCGCTGACTTCGATTTCGCGTGCGTGGTCGCGGCTGGAATCGTTACCGGCTTGGGTCATTTCAATGTGCTCCGGACAGGGAGAGGGCGCGCAGGCGCCGCGGAACGGGAAAGGTGCGCGGCAAGGGCCGCGCACCGGTTCAGATCCTGGTGAGCCAGCGGTGGTATTCCGGCGCGCGGCCGTTCACCACGTCGAAGAAGCGGGCCTGGATCTTCTCGGTGACCGGGCCGCGGCTGCCGGCACCGATGATGCGGCCGTCCAGTTCGCGGATCGGCGTCACCTCGGCGGCGGTGCCGGTGAAGAAGGCTTCGTCCGCGGTGTAGATGTCGTCGCGGGTCAGGCGCTTGGACACGACCTGGTAGCCCAGTTCGGCGGCGATCTCGATCACCGACGCACGCGTGATGCCGACCAGTGCCGATGCGATTTCCGGTTCGTAGATCTTGTTGTCCTTGATCACGAACAGGTTCTCGCCCGCGCCTTCGGCGACGAAACCATCGACGTCAAGCAGCAGCGCTTCGTCGTAGCCGTGTTCGGTCGCTTCCATATTGGCGAGGATGGAGTTCGCGTAGGTGCCGGAATACTTGGCGCGGCACATCGACACATTGACGTGATGGCGCGAGTAGGACGAGGTCTTCACGCGGATGCCGCGCTTCAGGCCGTCCTCGCCAAGGTAGGCGCCCCAGGGCCAGGCGGCGATCGACACGTGCACCGATGCGCCGCGGGTCGAAATGCCCATCTTTTCCGAGCCGAAGAAGGCGATCGGGCGGATGTAGCAGGATTCCAGCTTGTTGGCGCGCACCACTTCGAGCTGCGCTTCCATCAACTCTTCGCGGCTGTACGGCATCTTCATCATGTAGATGTGCGCCGAATTGAACAGCCGGTCGGTGTGTTCCTTGAGACGGAAGATGGCGGTGCCGATTTCCGTGTTGTAGGCGCGTACGCCCTCGAAGACCGCCAGACCGTAGTGCAGCGAGTGCGTCAGTACGTGCGTGGTGGCCTCGCGCCAGGGCACCATCTTGCCGTCGTACCAGATAAAACCGTCGCGGTCGGCCATCGACATGGGAAACACTCCAGAGATTGCGGTAAACCAACGATTTTAGCCGAAGCCGGCCGTTCGGCGGCGGTCCTGGCGTGCCCGCCGCGTTAAAATCGCCGCATGAGCGAACGCATCTGGAAACCCAACGTCACGGTGGCCGCGCTGATGGAAGACCGCGGCCGCTTCCTGATGGTGGAAGAGCACACCTCCGGCGGACTCATGCTGAACCAGCCCGCCGGTCATCTCGAAGAGGGCGAATCGCTGGTCGAGGCCTGTGCCCGCGAGGCCATGGAAGAGACGGCCCACCCCTTCGAGCCGCGCGAACTGGTCGGCGTGTACCAGTGGCGGCGACCGGACGGCGAAGTGACCTATCTGAGATTCGCGTTTGCCGGCGACGCCGGAGAGCAGATCGCCGGGCGCGCGCTGGACGACGGCATCGTCCGCGCGATCTGGATGACGCCGGCCGAAATCGAAGCCAGTCGCGCCCGGCACCGCAGTCCGCTGGTGTGGGCCTGCGTGCAGGACTGGCTGGCCGGCGTCCGTTTGCCGCTGACGGTCGTGCGGCATTTTTCCTGATGCGTCGTGCCGCTTGCCTGCTGACGCTGCTGCTGAGCGTGACGGTCGCACGCGCGGATCACGCGACCGCCCTCGATGTCTGCTTCAACTACAGCTGCCTGACGACGCAGACCGTGCTCTACAGTGAGGCGCACATCAGTTCGCTGCGCAATGAACTGCAGCTGGCGAACGATGCGGCGGAAGAGCGGCTGCGGCTGCAGGATGCCATCGCCCGCATGTACCGCTGGGCGGGCGAACAGACGCCCATTCACGTCGACCGCGCTGGCGATTTCCTCGACGACGGCGCTTACGGGCGCATGGACTGCATCGATCATGCGCACACCACGGAGCGCATGCTGGAAGCGCTGCAGGCGGCTGGCGCGCTGCGCTTCCACCGCGCAGCCGGCATCGAGCGGCGACGCAGCTGGCTCATCATGCAGCACTTCAGCGCGACAATTGAACAGAACGACGGTGGTGGCCGCTGGGCGGTCGACACCTGGTTTCGCGACCACGCCGAGCCGGCGGTCGTGATGGACATCGAAACATGGAAGGATGGGGGTTACCCGGATGAATGAGGCACTGGCGGGTATCGCACCCGGAAATGGCGAAACCGTCGTCGTCGGCATGTCCGGCGGCGTCGATTCGTCGGTCTCGGCGCTGCTGCTGAAGCAGGCCGGCTACAAGGTGGTCGGCCTGTTCATGAAGAACTGGGAAGACGACGACACCGACGAATACTGTTCGACGCGGCAGGACCTGATCGATGCCGTATCGGCGGCCGACGTGATCGGCATGGACCTCGAAGTCGTCAATTTCTCGGCCGAGTACAAGGACCGCGTGTTTGCCAGCTTCCTGCGCGAGTACCAGGCGGGCCGCACGCCGAATCCTGACGTGCTGTGCAACGCAGAGATCAAGTTCACCGCCTTTCTCGACCACGCGATGCAACTGGGTGCGACCCGCATCGCCACCGGCCACTACGCGCAGGTCAGGGAGTTCGACGGCAGCTTTCAGCTGCTGAAGGGAGAGGACGGTACCAAGGACCAGAGCTATTTCCTGCACCGACTGAACCAGGCGCAGCTGTCGCGCACGATGTTCCCGGTTGGCCACCTGTACAAGCGTGACGTGCGTCGCATCGCAGCCGACGCCGGGTTAGCGAACGCGGCGAAGAAAGATTCCACCGGCATCTGTTTCGTCGGCGAGCGACCGTTCCGCGAGTTCCTGCAGCGCTATCTGCCGGTCACGCCGGGCGAGATCCGTGATCTCGATAGCGAGCGCGTGCTCGGCCGGCACGATGGGCTGATGTATCACACGATAGGCCAGCGCAAGGGCCTGGGCATTGGCGGCCTGAAGGGCATGGCGGACGACGCCGGCGAGCACGAAGCCTGGTATTCAGCGCGCAAGGACATGGAGAAGAACGTGCTCTACGTCGTGCGTGGCCATGACCACCCGGCCCTGCTGTCGGGCAGCCTGGTGGCGAGCGATCTGTCCTGGGTGTCGGGACGCCCGCCGCACACGCACTGGGTGTATGCGGCGAAGACGCGCTACCGCCAGCCGGACGCGCCGTGCAGCATCGACGCGGTGGATGCCGAGCGCTGCGAAATCGTGTTCGCCGAGCCGCAGTGGGCGGTGACGCCGGGGCAGAGCGTCGTGGTCTACGAGAGCAAGGTGTGCCTCGGCGGCGGCATCATCACCGGGGCGACGCCGGCGGCCTGAGCGCCGCCTTCGAGGTCCGGCGGCGCGGTGCGCCGGACCGTTGTCGCTTACTCGTGCGGCACCGTGTCGGCCAGCGAGGGGCGCTGCATCAGTTTTTCCTGCAGGCGGGCGAGATTGGGATGGGCGGCGCGCCAGTCCAGCTCGGGCATGCGGAAATCGAGGTAACCGAGTGCGCAACCGACCGCGATGTCGGCCAGCGAGATGCCGTTTCCGTGGCACCAGGCCCCGTCGCCGAGGTCTTCCGCCAGGGCGACCAGCGCGCGATCGATCTTGACGCGGTGGCGGGCGATCCAGCCCGCGCTGCGTTCGTCGTCCGGGCGGCGGCGCTCAAGCACGATGGTCACTGCGGCGTCGGTCATGCCGTCGGCCAGCGCCTCCCAGCGCTTGACCAGCGCGCGTTCGCGCGCGGTCGACGGCAGCAGCTTGTTGTTCGGCGCCACACCGTCGAGGTATTCGACGATCACGCGCGAATCGAACAGGCGGGTGTCGTCATCGAGCAGCAGCACCGGAATCTTGCCCAGCGGGTTCAGATCGGGCACGCCGCTGGTGTCCACCCAGGGCGAGTCGATCACGAATTCGCAATCGATCTTCTTTTCGGCGAGCACGACGCGCGTCTTGCGCACGTAGGGGCTGGTGAGGGAACCGACGAGTTTCATGGACAGCACCGTTTGACGACGTCGGAATTATAGCGTCCCGCTTACGGTGGCCACGCCGGAGCCACCGTAAGCACATGATAAAATTCGTGCTGCGTTGCACGACGTGTGTGCGTCGGGCAATTCCTTTCCCTTCTTTCCGCAGGTTTCCTCATGAGTGCCCACACCCTTTCCGCGCTGTCGCCGCTGGACGGCCGCTACGCTGCCAAGCTCGACCCGCTGCGCGGCCATTTCAGCGAGTACGGCCTGATCCGCAATCGCGTCCGCGTCGAGATCGCCTGGCTGCGCGCGCTGGCCGCCAGCCCGCAGATCGCCGAGGTGAAGGCCTTTTCGCAGGCCACGCTGGACGAGCTCGATACGGTCATCCGCGACTTCGGTGTCGATGACGCTGCCGCGATCAAGACCATCGAGGCGCGCACCAATCACGACGTGAAGGCGATGGAGTACTGGCTGAAGGAACGCCTGGCGAAGAACGCCGAAGTGACCGGCGTGTCCGAATTCATCCACTTCGCCTGTACCTCGGAAGACATCAATAACGTGTCGCACGCACTGATGCTGAACGAGGCGCGCACCGAGGTGCTGCTGCCTGCACTCGACGCAGTGATCGAGCGTCTGCGCGGCATGGCGCACGAACTGGCCGACGTTCCGATGCTGTCGCGCACGCACGGCCAGCCGGCCAGCCCGACCACGCTGGGCAAGGAAATGGCCAATATCGCCGCGCGCCTGATGCGCGCCCGCGCGCGCATCGCCGCGGTCAGCCTGACCGCCAAGTTCAATGGCGCGGTCGGTAACTACAACGCCCACCTCTCTGCCTACCCGGATGTCGACTGGCCGCAGTTCAACCGCGAATTCATCGAATCCTTCGGCCTTGAGTTCAATCCCTACACGATCCAGATCGAGCCGCACGACGCGATGGCCGAACTGTTCGACGCGATGGGCCGTGCCAACACCATCCTGCTCGACGCCGCACGCGATTTCTGGATGTACATCTCGCTCGGCTACTTCAAGCAGAAGCTGAAGGAGGGCGAGATCGGCAGTTCCACCATGCCGCACAAGGTGAACCCGATCGACTTCGAGAACGCCGAAGGCAATCTGGGCCTGGCCAACGCGGTGCTGCGCCACCTGTCGGAAAAGCTGCCGGTGTCGCGCATGCAGCGTGACCTCACCGACTCGACCGTGCTGCGCAATATGGGCGTGGCCTTTGGCTACAGCGTGCTGGCGCTGGATTCTCTGTCGCGCGGTCTGGGCAAGCTGCTGGCCGAACCGGCCGCGCTGGCAGCCGATCTCGACGCCTGCTGGGAAGTGCTGGCCGAGCCGGTGCAGACGGTCATGCGCCGCTACGGCATCCCCAATCCGTACGAACAGCTGAAGGAACTGACGCGCGGCCGCGGCATCACGCGCGAAGGCCTGCAGGCCTTCATTGCCAAGCTCGATCTGCCGCAGGCCGAGCGCGACCGTCTGCTGGCGATGACGCCGGCGAGCTATATCGGCGACGCGGCCCGTCTGGCCCGCGCCATCTGATCGATTGCGGAGAGACGAAGATGAGTTTTGCGGAAACCCTGAAGACGCTGCCCGGCGTGTCGCACCTGTCGGCGCTGCAGCTTCTGGACGCGGCCGGTGAAGTGGTCGCCACCATCGAGAACAAGCCGGGCCAGGCTGGCTCGCTGGCGGTCTACAACCACCTCGCGCAGCTGCACGGTGCGATCACGCCGGATGCGGCGAAGCAGGCGCTGGACATCTACGCCGAGCACACCGTCGATGCCAGGGCCAACCCGGGCAAGCACCCGAACATAGACCGCCTGATCGCGCTGATCGAGAACGGCCAGACCCTGCGCGTGAAGCAGGTGTTCGCCCAGCCCTGATAGGAACGGGCAGACAAAAAGAAACCCGGCCGCGGCCGGGTTTCTTTTTTGGGTGCAGGGTTTGCGCTCAGACCACCGCTTCCTGCTTCTGCTTGACCGGTTTGGCCAGCTGCTCGCGCTTGACGCCCAGCCACATGACCAGCGGGCTGGCGACCAGCACCGACGAGTAGATGCCGAAGCAGATGCCGATGGTCAGCGCGACTGCGAAGTAGTGCAGCGCCTCGCCACCGAACAGCAGCATCGACAGCACCATCATCTGCGTCGAACCGTGGGTGATGATGGTGCGCGAGATCGTGCTGGTGATCGCGTGGTCCAGCACTTCCGGCACGCTCATCGTGCGCTTGCGTGCATTGCGAAACACTTCGCGCACGCGGTCGAACACCACCACCGATTCATTCACCGAATAGCCCAGTACGGCCAGCACCGCAGCCAGCACCGGCAGCGAGAATTCCCACTGGAAGGCGGCGAAGAAGCCGAGGATGATGACCACGTCGTGCAGGTTGGCGATGATGGCCGACACCGCGAAGCGCCACTCGAAGCGCATCGCGAGGTAGATCACGATGCCGATGATCACCAGCATCAGCGCCAGCGAACCGTCGGCGGCCAGTTCCTTGCCGACCTGCGGGCCGACGTACTCGACGCGGCGCAGTTCGGGCTTCGCGCCTTCACCGGCCGACAGTGTGGCCATCACCTGCTGGCTCACCTTGGCCGAGTCGCTGTCCTTGACCAGCGGCAGACGGATCAGCACGTCGCGTGCGGTGCCGAAGTTCTGCACCTGCGGGTCACTGAAGCCGCTGTCGGTCAATGACTTGCGCACCGCGTTCAGATCGGCCGCCTCGCTGTAGGCGACTTCCATCAGCGTGCCGCCGGTGAACTCAACCGACAGGTGCAGGCCGCGCGTGGCGAGGAAGAACACCGCGAGCAGGAAGGTCACCAGCGAAATGACGTTGAACACCAGCGCATGGCGCATGAAGGGGATGTCGCGCCGGATACGGAAGAATTCCATGGCTGTTCAGCTTTCCTTGTATGCGGTTCAGGCGCCTGCGCCCGGTTTCCAGACGGTGCCGATCGACAGCTTCTCGAGCTTGCGGGCACGGCCATAGACCATGTTCACCATCGCGCGCGATACCACCACGGCACTGAACATCGAGGTCAGGATGCCGAGGCAATGCACGACGGCGAAGCCGCGCACCGGGCCTGAGCCGAAGATGAGCAGCGCAAGGCCGGCAATCATGGTGGTGACGTTGGAGTCGAGAATGGTCGCCCAGGCGCGCTCGTAGCCGGCGGTGATCGCCGCCTGCGGGCTGACACCGAGGCGCAGTTCCTCGCGGATGCGCTCGTTGATCAGCACGTTGGCGTCGATCGCCATGCCCAGCGTCAGCGCGATGGCGGCAATGCCGGGCAGTGTCAGCGTGGCCTGCAGCAGCGACAGCAGCGCGATCAGGAACAGCAGGTTGGCGGCCAGCGCGGCGGACGAGATGAAGCCGAACACCATGTAGTAGCCGATCATGAACACGGCGATCGCGAGGAAGCCCCACATCGTCGAGTTGAAGCCCTTCTCGATGTTCTCGGCGCCGAGCGAGGGGCCGATCACGCGCTCTTCGATGATGTCCATCGGCGCAGCCAGCGCGCCCGAGCGGATCAGGATGGCCAGCGTATTGGTTTCCTGCGGGCTGAACTGGCCGGTGATCTGGAAGCGGTCGCCGAACTCGCCCTGAATGGTCGCCACCGAGATCGCCTCGCCGCGGCCCTTCTCGAACAGCAGGATGGCCATCATCTTCTTCAGGTTCTCGCGGGTCACCGTGCGCATGATGCGGCCGCCGGTCGAATCGAGCTTTACTGCGACGGCCGGACGGTTGGCATCGTCGAACGAGGACTGGGCGGTTTCGAAGCGCTCGCCAGTCAGGATGACCTGCTTCTTCACCGGTACCTGGGTCACGATGCCGTTGCGCGCGCGCTCGGGATAGACCTCAAGACCGTCCATATTCCCGCTGAGCATCGCCTCCTGGTCGACCAGGCGCACTTCGAGCGTAGCGGTGCGGCCGATCAGGTCCTTGGCCTTGGCCACGTCCTGCACACCGGGCAGCTGGACGACGATGCGGTCCGCGCCCTGCTGCTGGATGATGGGTTCGGCCACGCCCAGTTCGTTCACGCGCTTCTGCAGCGTCAGGATGTTCTGCTTGATCGCCGACTCGCGGATGTCCTTCTCGGCGATTTCCTTCATGCGGCCGGTCAGCACGAAGTCGCCGCCGGATTCGCTGGTGGTCCAGGCCATGTCGGGCAGCACGCTCTCGACCGTGCCGCGCGCGGCGTCGCGGCCGGCGGCGTCGCGGAAACGCAGCGCGAGCGTGTCGCCTTCGCGGTTGATGCCGCCGTGACGGATGTTCTTCTCGCGCAGCTGGGTGCGCAGGTCGGACGCCATCGAATCGACACGCTTGGTCAGCGCGCCCTTCATGTCGACCTGAAGCAGGAAGTGCACGCCGCCGCGCAGATCGAGGCCGAGGTACATCGGCAGCGCACCGAAGGAGCGCAGCCAGGTCGGCGATTTCGACAGCAGGTTCAGCGCCACGACGTAGCGGGCATCATTGGCGTCCGGGTTCAGCGCCTTTTCGAGCACGTCGCGTGTCTTCAGCTGGGTGTCGGTATCGGCCAGGCGCACGCGTACGCCGCTGTTGTCCAGTGTCAGGCCGGTGTGGGCGATGGACGCCTGCTTCAGCGTGTTCTCGACCTGCGACATCAGTTCTGCGTCGATGGTGACGCCGGTGCGCGCCGTCGACACCTGCACGGCCGGGGCTTCGCCGTAGAAGTTGGGCAGCGTGTAGATCAGCCCGAGCAGCAGCGCCACGATCACCAGCGCGTTTTTCCAGAGCGGGTAGCGGTTCATTGCGAGGCGGGAATCAGGAGGGGAAATGCCGGTGGCGCTCGCCACCGGCCGGGCCGGAATGGCTTACAGCGCCTTCAGCGTGCCCTTGGGCAGCACGGTCGATACAGCCTGACGCTGCACCGCGACTTCGACGTTCGGTGCCAGTTCGACGGTGATGAAGTTGTCGCTGACCTTGACGATGCGGCCGGCGACGCCACCCTGGGTGACGACCTCGTCGCCCTTGGCCAGCGCTTCGACCATGGACTTGTGTTCCTTGGCGCGCTTCATCTGCGGGCGGATCATCAGGAACCACAGCACGACGAACATCAGGACGATGGGCAGCAGGCCCATGATGCCGCCGGTGGGATCGGCGGCGCCAGCGGCTTGCGCGTAGGCGGGGGAAATGAGCACGGTGGTCTCCGGTTGGACTTATTGGAAAGCTCGCGAGTATATCAGTCGCGTCCTACATGCCCGGATGGGCAGGATTTGCTCACATATCGGCCATTGCGCGGGTCAGACACCGCGCATGCGTTCGGCCAGGAAGGAAGCTGACCACTGAGCGTATCGGCCGGCTTCGATCGCTTCACGCGCTTCGCGCGTGAACTGCTGGTAGAAGTGCAGGTTGTGCAGCGTGTTCAGGCGCGCGCCCAGCATTTCGTTGCAGCGGTGCAGGTGGTGCAGGTAGGCGCGCGTGTAGTGCGTGCAGGTGTGGCACTCGCAGGAGGCGTCGAGCGGCGCGGTGTCGTCCTTGTAGCGCGCATTCTTCAGCTTGATGTCGCCGTAGCGGGTGAACAGCCAGCCGTTGCGCGCATTGCGGGTCGGCATGACGCAGTCGAACATGTCGATGCCGTAGCCGATCGCGTGCACGATGTCTTCCGGCGTGCCGACCCCCATCAGGTAGTGCGGCGCGTCCTGCGGCAGCCGGGGCGCGGTGTGCGCGAGGATGCGCTGCATGTCCTCCTTCGGTTCGCCGACCGACAGGCCGCCTATGGCGTAGCCGTCGAAGCCGATGTCCTTCAGTCCGGCGAGTGACTCGTCGCGCAGGTCTTCATGCATGCCGCCCTGCACGATGGCGAACAGCGCATTCGTGTTGCCCAGCGTGTCGTGCGCGTCGCGCGAGCGCTGTGCCCAGCGCAGGCTGAGCCGCATCGACTCGGCCGCCGTCGCGTGATCGGCCGGGTAGGGCGTGCACTCGTCGAAAATCATCACTACGTCGGAATTCAGATCGTGCTGGATGCGCATCGACTCCTCCGGCGTCAGCATCAGCTTGTCGCCGTTGATCGGGCTGGCAAAGCGCACGCCTTCTTCGGTGATCTTGCGCAGCGCGCCGAGCGAGAACACCTGGAAACCGCCGGAGTCGGTCAGGATGGGCCGGTCCCAGCCCATGAAGCGGTGCAGGCCGCCGTGCTTGCGGATGATGTCAGTGCCCGGTCGCAGCCACAGGTGGAAGGTGTTGCCGAGCACGATGCGCGCGCCCATGTCCCGCAATTCGGCCGGGTCCATGCCCTTGACGGTGCCGTAAGTGCCGACCGGCATGAAGACGGGCGTGTCGACAGTGCCATGCGCCAGCGTGACGCGGGCGCGGCGGGCCAGACCATCGGTGGCGAGCAGTTCAAACTTCATCGGAATCCTTCATGCGCGCCGGAATGAACATGGCGTCGCCGTAGCTGAAAAAGCGGTAGCGCTGCGCCACCGCGTGCGCGTAGGCCGCGAAGATGCGGCGCCGGCCGGCCAGCGCAGAGACCAGCATCAGCAGCGTCGATTTCGGCAGGTGGAAATTGGTGAGCAGGCCGTCGATCACGCGGAAGTCGTAGCCGGGCGTGATGAACAGCCGGGTGTCGCCGCTGCAGGCGACCAGCGGACCGTCGCCGCAGGCGGCCGCCGCAGATTCCAGGCAGCGCAGGCTGGTGGTGCCGACGGCGACCACACGCCCGCCGGCTGCCCGGGTGTCGGCGATGGCCTGCGCGGTGTCGGCCGACAGCTGGAAGCGTTCGCTGTGCATCCGGTGCTCGGCCAGGTTTTCGACACGCACCGGCTGGAAGGTGCCGGCGCCCACGTGCAGCGTCACCCGCGCGATGCGTACGCCGCGCGCGGCGACCGCGGCCAGCAGCGCTTCGTCGAAATGCAGGCCGGCGGTGGGTGCGGCGACCGAGCCGGTTTCGCGCGCGAACACGGTCTGGTAGCGCTCCTCGTCGGCTTCCGCCGCCGCGCGGTCGATGTAGGGCGGCAGCGGCAGGCGGCCGTGGCGCTCCAGCAGGTCGAGCAGCGGTGCGTCGACCGGACCGCGCAGCACGAAGAACTCGCCATCGCGCCCCAGCACCTCCAGGTCGAAGGCGTTCTCCATGCGCAACCGGCTACCGGGTCTGGGCGTCTTGCTGGCGCGTACCTGGGCCAGCGCCTCATGCTCGCCGGTCAGCCGCTCGATCAGCACCTCGACCTGACCACCGCTGTCCTTCTGGCCGTACAGGCGGGCGTGCATCACCCGGGTGTCATTGAACACCAGCAGATCGCCGGGGTCGAGCCATTGCGGCAGGTCGCGGATGCCGGCGTCGGTCGGCGCGTCGCGGCCGACCACCAGCAGGCGGCTGGCGCTGCGTTCGGGCAGAGGCGCCTGCGCGATCAGTTCGTCGGGCAGGTCGTAATCGAAGTCGGAAAGCGTGAGCACGGCGTCGGACAGGGCGGAGAAGCGCGAAAAACCGCGCATTGTACCGCCCGGCGACTTGCCGGACGGCGTCGGTCGCCCGCATAATCCGGCCCTCTTCCCTGCCGGGATGGCGGAATCGGTAGACGCAGCGGATTCAAAATCCGCCGCCGCAAGGTGTGTGGGTTCGAGTCCCACTCCCGGCACCACGACGTGCACAGGTATACTTGCGCGTTTTTCACGCGCATCCCTCTTTTCGTGCAGGTCTTCCGCGCAATCCCGTCCGTCGCAGACACCCCGGTCGCGCTGACCATCGGCAATTTCGATGGCGTGCACCTCGGCCACCAGACATTGCTCGCGCAACTGTCCGAGAAGGCGCGCGCGCTAGGCGTACCGGCCGCGGTGATGACCTTCGAGCCGCACCCGCGCGAGTTCTTCATGCACGAGCGGCGGCCGACCCGGCTGACCAGCCTGCGCGAGAAGCTCGAGCTTTTCCGCCGGGCAGGCGTCGATCGTGTCTACGTGTGCCGCTTCAACGCGCGTTTCGCCGCGCTCGGCGCGCAGGCCTTCATCGACGAACTGCTGGTGCGCGGACTGGCGGTGCGCCACCTCATCATTGGCGACGATTTCCGCTTCGGTCGCGGCCGCGAGGGCGACTTCGAACGACTGCGCGCGGCCGGCGAACTGCACGGCTTCTCGGTGGCGAGCATGGACACCGTCGAGATCGGCGGCGAGCGCGCATCCAGTTCAGCCGTGCGCGAAGCGCTGGAGCAGGGCGACTTGGCGCGCGCCGAGCGCCTGCTTGGCCGCCCGTACGCGATCAGCGGCCGCGTCGAGCACGGGCAGAAGATCGGCCGCCAGCTCGGCTTTCCGACCGCCAATATCCAGCTCAAGCACCGTTCGCTGCCGCTGGCTGGCATCTACGCCGCGACCGTCACCGGTGGCGGTCTGGTGAATGCGCCGGGCGCAGCCAGCGTAGGCGTGCGCCCGACGATTGCCGATGGGCTGCGCCCGACCTGCGAGGTCTATGTGCTGGACCGCGAGGTCGACCTGTACGACGAGCACGTGTCCGTGCGCTTTTGTCACAAGCTGCGCGACGAGGCGCGCTACGAAGGCCTGGAGGCACTGCGCGAAGCGATCGCGCAGGACGTGGCGAACACCCGCGCGTGGTTCGCCCAGAACCCGATTTCCGAAGACTGAACCTGGCTGATCAAGATGGCTGATTACCGCACGACGCTGAACCTGCCCGACACCGCCTTCCCGATGCGCGGCGACCTGCCCAAGCGCGAACCCGGCTGGGTTCAGCAATGGCAGCAGACGCAGCTCTACAAGCGCATCCGCGAAAAGGCCGCCGGCCGTCCGAAGTTCGTGCTGCACGACGGCCCGCCGTATGCGAACGGCGATATCCACCTCGGCCACGCGGTGAACAAGATCCTGAAGGACATCATCGTCCGCTCGAAGACGCTGGCCGGTTTCGACGCGCCTTACGTGCCGGGCTGGGACTGCCACGGCCTGCCGATCGAGCACCAGATCGAGAAGAAGCACGGCAAGAACCTGCCGGCTTCCGAAGTGCGCAAGCTGTGCCGCGCCTTCGCCGGTGAGCAGGTGGAGATCCAGAAGAAGGGCTTCATCCGCCTCGGCGTGCTGGCCGACTGGGACCGCCCCTACCGCACGATGGATTTCGGCAACGAGGCGGGCGAAATCCGCGCGCTGGCCGAAATGGTGAAGAAGGGCTGGGTGTATCGCGGCCTGAAGCCGGTGAACTGGTGTTTCGACTGCGGATCGGCGCTGGCCGAAGCCGAGGTCGAGTACCAGGACAAGGGCAGCCCGGCGGTCGACGTCGGCTTTCCGATCAGTGAGCGCGAACGCGGCCGTCTGGCCGCCGCCTTCGGTCTGGCCGAACTGCCGGCGGGCAGCGTGCATGCGGTGATCTGGACCACCACGCCGTGGACCATCCCGGCCAACCAGGCGCTGAACATGCACCCGGAGCACGTGTATGCGCTGGTGCAGACCGACGCCGGCTGTCTGGTGCTGGCCGAGGCGCTGGTCGAACAGAGCCTGAAGCGCTTCGGCCGCGAAGGCCGCGTGCTGGCCACCGCCACCGGCGACAAGCTGGAGCGCATCGCCTTCCATCATCCGCTGTACGAGCGCGAGTCGCCGGTCTTCCTGGCCGACTACGTCGGCCTCGACGCCGGTACCGGCATCGTGCATTGCGCGCCGGCCTATGGCGTGGACGACTTCAACTCCTGCATGAAGAACGGCCTGACCGTGGCCGACGTGCTGAACCCGGTGCAGAGCAACGGCGTGTACGCCGAATCGCTGCCCTTTTTCGGCGGCCTGCACATCTGGAAGGCGAACCCGGTCATCGTGGACAAGCTGGCCGAGGTCGGCGCGCTGTTCTCGCACGAAAAGATCCAGCACAGCTACATGCACTGCTGGCGCCACAAGACGCCGCTGATCTACCGCGCCACCGCGCAGTGGTTCGTCGGCATGGACCTGAAGCCGGAAGGTGGCCCCAGCCTGCGTGAGTCGGCGCTGAAGGCGATCGAGGACACCGCCTTCTACCCGGACTGGGGCAAGGCGCGACTGGCGGCCATGATCGCCAACCGGCCGGACTGGTGCATTTCGCGCCAGCGCAACTGGGGCGTACCGATTCCGTTCTTCATCCACCGCGAGAGCGGCGAACTGCATCCGCGTACGGTCGAACTGATGGAAGTGGTGGCGCAGCGCGTGGACGCCGAAGGCATCGACGCCTGGTTCAATCTGGATGCCGCCGAATTGCTGGGCGCCGACGCGGCGCAGTACGAGAAGATCAGCGACACGCTGGACGTGTGGTTCGATTCCGGCGCGACCCACTGGCACGTGCTGCGCGGCTCGCACGCCGATCTGGCGCGCACCGACGGCGGCCCGGTCGCCGATCTCTACCTCGAAGGCTCGGACCAGCACCGCGGCTGGTTCCACTCGTCGCTGCTGACCGGCTGCGCAATCGACGGCCAGGCGCCTTACAAGGCGCTGCTGACGCACGGCTTCACGGTCGATGCGCAGGGCCGCAAGATGTCGAAGTCGCTCGGCAACGGCATCGAGCCGCAGGAGGTGGGTAACAAGCTGGGCATCGAAATCCTGCGCCTGTGGCTGGCCTCGACCGACTATTCGGGCGAGCTGTCGATCTCGAAGGAAATCCTCGACCGCGTGGTCGAAACCTATCGCCGGCTGCGCAACACCGTGCGCTTCCTGCTCGCCAACATCGCCGATTTCGATGCGCAGGCCGACATGCTGCCGGCCGACCAGTGGCTGACCATAGACCGCTACGCGCTGGCGCTGACCCGCGACCTGCAGGCACGTGTGACCGCCGATTACGAGCAGTACGAGTTCCACCGCGTGGTGCAGGCGCTGCAGCACTTCGCGTCGGAAGATCTCGGTGCTTTCTACCTCGACGTGCTGAAGGACCGGCTCTACACGACCGCCCCCGGCTCGCACGCCCGCCGTTCGGCGCAGTCCGCGCTGTGGCACATCACGCACACCCTGGTGCGGCTGTTGGCGCCGGTGCTGGCCTTCACCGCCGAGGAAATCTGGACCGTGCTCGGCGACAGGTCGGCCGACAGCGTCATGCTGACCACCTGGCACGCGCTGCCGGAACAGGCGGACGAGGCGGCCTTGATGGCGCGCTGGACGCGTATCCGTGCGCTGCGTGCGGAATCGGCCCGCGTGCTGGAAACGCTGCGTTCGGAAGGCGGCATCGGTTCGTCGCTGCAGGCGGAAGTCGAGGTGCGCGCCGCTGGCGAGTTGCACGACGACCTCGCGTCGCTGGGTGACGATCTGCGCTTCGTGCTCATCACCTCGGCCGCGACGCTGAAGAAGGTGGCGAGCGAGGCGGAGCAGGGCGTCACGGCGACGCCAAGCGCGCACGTGAAGTGCGCCCGCTGCTGGCATTACCGCGCGGACGTCGGCAGCAATGCCGGACATCCGGAACTGTGCGGCCGTTGCGATGCCAATCTGCATGGTGCGGGCGAAGCCCGCGAACACGCCTGAAGCCGATGAACGCACGCCTTGCCGGTTGGCTCGCCCTGTCCGCCTTCGTGGTCGGGGTGGACCAGCTCACCAAATACCTGATTACGCAGTGGCTGAGCTATGGCCAGAGCTGGTCGGTGACCGGGTTCTTCGACCTCGTGCTGGTCTACAACCCCGGTGCGGCCTTCAGCTTCCTGGCGGACCACGACGGCTGGCAGCGCTGGTTCTTCATCGTGCTGACGTCCACGGTGTCGATCTGGCTGATCATGCTGATGCGCAAGCACGTCGCGGAAGTGGTGTTGCCGCTCGGCCTGGCGCTGATACTGGGCGGCGCGATCGGCAACCTGATCGACCGCGTCGTGCTCGGCGCCGTGGTCGACTTCCTGTATTTTCATGCCGGGAGCCGTGGCTTCCCGGCCTTCAACGTGGCTGACTCGGCCATTACAGCGGGTGTGGTGCTGATGCTGGCAGACCAGTTCGGTCTGTCGGATCGCTTCGCCCGCGCGGAGAAACAAGCATGAACGACACCGTCAAGGCAGACAGCCTGGTCACGCTGCATTTCCGCGTCGCGCTGCCGGAAGGCGGTCAGGCGCTGATCAGCACCTTCGAATCGACGCCGGCCACGCTGCAGCTGGGAGGCGGCGAGCTGGCGCCGGCGCTCGAAGCGCGTCTTGCCGGGCTGGAGGTGGGCAGCCGCCATGTGTTCGAACTGGAGCCGGGCGAGGTGTTTGGCGAGCACAAGGCGGATCTGGTCGAGCGCTTTGCGCGTCGCGACATCCCGGCCGACATCGAACTGGACGTGCATTCGGTGATCGAATTCACCGATAACGACGGCAACAAGTTTCCCGGGCTGGTGCGCGAACTGGACGAGCAGTCCGCGCTGATCGATTTCAACCACCCGCTGGCGGGCCGCGCCGTGCGTTTCGAGGTGGAGGTGATCGGTGTCTCCTGAGGGCGAGAACATGGACGTGCTGCTGGCCAATCCGCGTGGTTTCTGTGCCGGCGTGGAGCGCGCGATCGCCATCGTCGAGCGCGCGCTGGAGCAGTACGGGGCGCCGATCTATGTGCGCCACGAAGTGGTGCACAACAAGTTCGTCGTCGACAGCCTGCGCGCCAAGGGCGCCATCTTCATCGACGACCTGGCGCTGGTGCCGCAGGGCGCCACGCTCATTTTCAGCGCGCATGGTGTACCGCAGACCGTACGTCACGATGCGTCGTCGCGAGGCCTCCGCGTGTTCGACGCGACCTGCCCGCTGGTGACCAAGGTGCATGTCGAGGTCGCCAAGATGCGCGACGCCGGGCGCGAGATCATCATGATCGGCCACAAGGGGCATCCCGAGGTAGAGGGCACCATGGGCCAGGCCGAAGGAGGCATGTATCTGGTGGAAACCGTGGCCGACGTGCAGTCACTTCAGGTGACCGACCCGGACAAGCTGGCCTACGTGACGCAGACCACGCTGTCGGTCGATGACGCGCAGATCATCGTCGACGCGCTGCGTGCGCGCTTTCCGACCATCGTCGGTCCGAAGCGTGACGACATTTGCTACGCGACGCAGAACCGTCAGGATGCGGTCAAGTTCATGGCACCGCGCAGCGATCTGGTGCTGGTGGTGGGGTCGCCCAACAGCTCCAATTCCAACCGCCTGCGCGAGGTGGCGGAGCAGTTCGGCGTACCGGCGCACCTGATCGACAACGCCAGCCAGATCGATCCCGCGTGGCTGGCAGGACGTAAGCGCATCGGCGTCACCGCCGGGGCGTCGGCACCCGAAGTGCTGGTGGATGCGGTGATCGCCCGGCTGCGCGAACTGGGTGCGGCATCGGTCAGGACGCTCGACGGCACTCCCGAGAACGTGAATTTTCCGCTGCCGAAGGAACTGGCTCAGCCGTGATCGGACTTTGCGTGACGGCACTCCGTTTCATATACTCGAAACCATGAAATCTCCGCTCAACCGCGAACAGACCATCGATCTGCTGCGCGCTCACGACATCAACCTGACGCAGCCGCGCATCGACATCGCCTGTGTGCTGTTCTCGCGCATGGAGCATCTGTCGGCCGACCAGATCCTGGCCATGGTCAACGAGACTTCGCCATCCGCGTCGAAGGCGACCGTCTACAACACGCTCAAGGTGTTGCGTGAGGCCGGGCTGATCCGCGAGGTGATCGTCGATCCGACCAAGGTGTTCTTCGATCCGAACACCGAACCGCACCATCATCTGTACGACGTCGTGACCGGTTGCCTGACCGATATCCCCAACAACACCTTGCGCATCGAAGGCATGCCGCAACTGCCACCGGGCATGGTGGCCGATGGGGTCGATATCGTCGTGCGCGTGCGTCCGGGCGTTTGAGTGCGGCGAAATTACCGCTTTCTGCCTTACCCGCATTGATTTTGCAGTGTTCAGCGGCTATCATGCGCGCTCTTTATTGCCGCTGTAGCTCAGTCGGTAGAGCAGCGCATTCGTAATGCGAAGGTCACCAGTTCGATTCCGGTCAGCGGCACCAGTGAAATGAAACAGAAAAGCCAGTTCTCGCGAACTGGCTTTTTTGTTTTGTGCGGCTGGGTTCCACCCAAGAACAAGGGGTTGCGGCCTCGCGGCGGCAACCCCTTTGATCTGATCAGCGCGACGTGCGCTCAGCCATTCACCTGCAGGCTGTCGCCGGCGACTTCTTCACTCAGCGCCAGCGGGACGCTGAGACTGCGCAGCGCAGCGGTGACGTGGTGCATCGGTGCGATCTCGTGACGGAACAGGTAGGCGAGCACCTTGCCGTTGCTCCAGGTATCCGGCAGCGCGATGCGTACGGTGTGCGCTGCGCTGGCGTCCAGTGCCGTATGCACGAGCCAGGCGCCGATCTGTTCGCGCAGCAGGAAACGGGTCTTCAGCGGGCTTGTGGCGAGCGACATGCCCGGTGCTTCGGACAGGCGGATGGCCAGGGCACGTGCCAGCGGGATCCAGTCGGATTCGACCTGCTGACCGTGGCAGGCGGCGAGAGCGGCGTGTTCCCGCTTCAGGAACTCACACAGCAGCGCTGCCAGTTCGCCAGCCGTCCAGTTGCGCAGGCCCGGAGCCGCCGGCGCTGCATCGTGCGCGGACGTGCTGTCATGATGCGCGGCATTCGCCGAGAAGCGCGGCCAGCTGGCCCGTGTACGGGCCGGGGACAGTTCTTCGCCAGCGCCTGATTGGCGCGCGACGACGACCCCTTCGTTCAGACTTGCACCCATGGCATACCTTTTGAGTTGTTGATTCGATGGTAATGCTGCGATGTGTCATTCTTTGGAACTTAGGTCACCCGGACTAAGGGTTTACCCGGATACTGCTTTTCCTCCAATCACGGCTTCCTTGACCTCTGTCACACCACCCGCGCTCGGCACGATGCGCCGGAAACGGCCGTGTGGCTTGATGCAGACCGAGGGAATCCCGCATCCCGGAACTTGTCCGAACCTGCACCTCTGGTGTTATCGACACGGAAGTTAACAAATGAAGAACTCTTTTTCGCGCGCCATCCACCTTCGTGATTACGTCGCCCCCGCCTGGTGGGTGGACGAGGTGGAACTCGACGTGACCCTGGTCGACGACGGTACGGCCCTGGTTGCTGCTGTCATGATGTTGCGCCGCAACGAATCGGTGCCACGCGCACCGCTGCGGCTCGACGGGGAAGCCCTCGAGCTGCTGCAACTCAGCGTCGATGGGCGCGCGCTGCCCGCGCCGGCCTCCTTTGTGCGCGACGGCAGACTCGAACTGGCCGATCTGCCCGACCGTTGCCGTGTCGCCACGCAGGTGCGCATCAAACCGGACGAGAACACCACGCTGTCCGGCTTCTACCGCTCGAAGGACGGCTACTTCACGCAGTGCGAGGCGGAAGGCTTCCGTCGCATCACCTGGTTCCCGGATCGTCCGGACGTCATGTCACGCTACACGGTGACGCTGCACGCCGACAGGGCGCGCTTCCCGGACCTGCTGGCCAACGGCAACCTCGTCGCCAGCGGTGACGAAGAGGGCGGGCGCCACTGGGCGCGCTGGGTCGATCCCTTTCCCAAGCCCTGCTATCTGTTCGCCATGGTCGCGGCGAAGCTCGACCGCCTCGACGACAGCTATACGACGGCATCCGGCCGCAAGGTCGATCTCGCGATCTATGTCGAGCCGGGCAAGCTGGACCAGTGCGATTTCGCGATGCATGCGCTGAAGAAGTCGATGCGCTGGGACGAGCAGCGTTTCGGCCTGGAGCTCGACCTCGACCGCTACATGATCGTCGCCGTCGGCGACTTCAACATGGGGGCGATGGAGAACAAGGGCCTCAACATCTTCAATACCAAGTACGTGCTCGCGCGGCCGGACATCGCCACCGACGTCGATTACATGAACATCGACCGCGTGGTCGCGCACGAGTATTTCCACAACTGGACCGGCAACCGTGTCACCTGCCGCGACTGGTTCCAGCTGTCATTGAAGGAAGGCCTGACCGTTTTCCGCGACCAGGAATACGGGTCGGACGAATATTCGCGCCCGGTGCAGCGCATTCAGGAAGTACGCGGGCTGCGCGCGGCGCAGTTCCCGGAGGACGCCGGGCCGATGGCGCACCCGATACGGCCGGCCAGCTACGAGGAAATCAACAACTTCTACACCGCCACTGTCTATGAAAAGGGCGCCGAGGTGGTGCGGATGATCCACACGCTGCTCGGCGAGGACGGTTTCCGCCGCGGCATGGATCTGTATTTCGAGCGGCACGACGGACAGGCGGTGACCTGCGACGACTTCGTGTCGGCGATGCAGGACGCATCCGGCGTCGATCTGACCCAGTTCCGCCGCTGGTACGAACAGGCCGGTACGCCCCGGCTGAAGGCCGAAGCCGCTTTCGATGCCCCCAGCGGACGATGGACGCTGACGCTGACCCAGTCCAACCCGGAAACCGCCTACGAGAAGCGTCTGGCTGAGGAAGGACTGCAGTTCCCGCGCGGTCCGCTGCACATTCCGGTGGCGCTGGGCCTGCTGAGCGCGGATGGCCGCGAAATCCTGCCGACCACGGTGCTGTCGTTGACCGAGGCGACGCAGACCTTCGAGTTCGATCTGTCGTCGTACGCGCTCGCGTCGGCGCCGCTTCCGTCGCTGCTGCGCAATTTCTCGGCACCGGTGGCGCTCGATTTCGATTATGGAGATGCCGGGCTGGCAACGCTGATGGCGCACGACCGCGACGAATTCAACCGCTGGGAGGCCGGCCAGCGGCTCGCGACCCGGTTGATGCTGGCGGGTGTGGCGCAGGTGCAGGCAGGCAATGAGCCCGCGGTGCCCGATCTGTTCGTCGATGCCTTCGCTGCGGTGCTGGCACAGGCGGACGCCGATCCGGCCTTTGCTGCCGAGGCGCTCACGCTCCCCTCCGAAGCCTGGCTGGGCGACCAGATGGCAGTGATCGATCCGGATGCCATCCATCAGGTGCGTACGCTGTTCAGGCGCACCCTGGCTGAGCGGCTGCGGCCGCAGTTCGAGGCGCTGCTGGCGCGCCACGTCGTGGCGGGCGCGTACGCACCGGAACCGGCGGCAATGGGCCGGCGCGCACTGCGCAACCTCGCGCTCGGCTATCTGATGACGCTGGACGACAGTGCGCTGCAGCTGCGGGCGCTGGCGCAGTTCCGCGACGCCGACAACATGACCGACCAGTTCGCCGCGTTCGCGCTGCTGGCGCACAGCGACACGCCGCTGCGCGAGGTGGCGCTGAACGAGTTCTATGCACGCTGGAAGGACGAGGCGCTGGTGGTGGACAAGTGGCTGGCGGTGCAGGCGACCTCGCCGCTGCCGGACGCCCGCGCCCGCGTGCGCGAGCTGATGGCGCACGAGGCCTTCGACCTGAAGAACCCGAACAAGGTGTATGCGCTGGTGCGCACTTTCTGCGCCGCCAATCCGCTGCACTTCCACGCCGCCGACGGTTCCGGTTACGCCTACGCCGCCGGAGTCATCCGCGAACTGGACCCGGTGAATCCGCAGGTCGCGTCGCGCGTGGCGCGAGCCTTCGACCGCTGGCGCCGCTTCGACGACGGCCGTCAGGCCCACGCCCGCAAGGCGCTGGAGAGCATCCGCGACCTGCCGGGACTGTCGGCCGACGTGGCCGAAGTGGTGGGACGGGCGCTGGCCTGACGCCGCGCAGCGGCCCGCATGGGCCGCTGCCGCGATGCCTCAGAAGCGATAGGTGGCCGAGGCGCGCACCGTGCGCAGCGTGCCGAGGAAGCAGTCGCCACGTGACAGGCAGGTGGTGTAGTACTCGCGGTCGGCGATGTTGTCGACATTGAGCGCATAGCGCCACTGGCCGGTCCGGTAGGCGAGCAGCGCGTCCATCAGCGTGATCGACGGCGTGCGCAGGCTGTCGGTGCCGTCCCAGCTGGCGCCGATGTAGCGCACGCCGCCGCCCACCTCGAACTGACCCGGCAGGTCGAAGGCGGTGAAGCGCTTCACCGCCCAGGCGCTGGCCATGTGTTCCGGAATGCTGGCAAGACGCTTGCCGAGATCCGCCGCGTTGCTCTGCGTGATCTCGCTGTCGGTGTAGGTATAGGTCGCGATCAGATCGACGCCGCCCGCCAGGCTGGCCTGCGCTTCCGCCTCGACGCCGCGTATCGTCGCCTCGCCGACCTGGATGCGGTTCAGCGCGTTGTTCGGATCGGCCGTCAGGCGGTTCTTCTCCTTCAGCTCGTAGGCGGCCAGCGTCAGGAACAGGCGGCTGCCCGGCGGCTGGTACTTCACGCCGACTTCCCACTGTTCGCCCTCGAGCGGCTTGTAGGCCTCGTTGTAGAAGTTGAAGCCGGCGCTCGGGTTGAACGACTCCGAATAGCTCACATAGGGCGCCCAGCCATTGTCGAACAGGTGCAGCAGGCCGGCGCGCCAGGTGGTCGCGTGCGCGTCGATACGGGCCGACGTGGCGTCGAGATCATTGTTCTGACGCGCCCAGTCGCGGCGCGCGCCGATGGTGGCGATCCAGCGGCGGTCTATCTTCAGCTGCTCCTGCAGGTAGAAGCCGCTCTGATAGAGCTGGGTGTCCGGCTGCCGTGCCAGCGCGGGCACCGTGTAGTTGCCGTAGACCGGCGCGTAGACGTCTATCGCAGGCGCGTTACCGCGACCCATCACCGAGCTGGTGAGCACGCGCTGGAAGTCGAAGCCGAACAGCACCGTATGCTCGAACGGTCCGTGCGCGAAGTTCGCCTGCAGCTGCGTGTCGGCGGTGAGCGCCTCCACCTCGGGCTTGGACACGTAGATGGTGCGGTTCAGCGTACGGCCGTCCGGGTTCAGCGCAGGGGCCGGGCCGAAGCGGCTGTAGACCGACTGGTAGGTGACCTGGCTGTCGGAATGGCGCACGTTCTGGCGCAGTGTCAGCGCGTCGTTGAAGCGGTGCTCGAAGCGGTAGCCGAAGGCCTGCTGCTCGCCGACGTAGCGGTCGAAGCCCGGTTCGCTGATATTGGTGCGGAACGGAATGCGGCCGTTCGGCGCCGGCAGCACGGTGCCCTGGTGCGGGAAGAAGAACTGCGTCGTGTTCGTGTGATCGCGCTGGATGTTGGCCCACACCGTCAGTTCGGTATCGGTGCTCGGGCGCCAGGTCAGCGAGGGCATGAACACCATGCGGTCGTCCTGCGTGTGGTCGACCTGGGTTTCCGCGTCCTGGCCGACCGCCACCAGCCGGTACAGCCACTTGCCTTCGCTGTCCAGCGGGCCGGTCGAATCGACGGCCAGACGCTTCAGGCCGTTGTTGCCCACCACTGCCTGCACCTCGTGCTGGGCTTCCGCCAACGGGCGCTTCGACACCAGGTTCACGGTGCCGCCGAAACTGCCCTGACCGTACATGATCGAGGAGGGGCCGCGCAGCATCTCGACCCGCTCCAGCGTGTAGACGTCCGGCCGGATGTTGTTGTAGCTGCCGAACAGCATGCGCAGTCCGTCCTGGTACTGGGTGAAGCTGGCGCCGCGCAGTTGCGCCCAGTCACCGCGATTGTCCAGTCCGTAGGGCTCGGCGCGGGCGCCGGCGGTGTAGCGCAGCGCGTCCTGCACCGATACCACCGACTGCGCTTCCAATCGGTCGCGCGTGATGACCGAGATCGACTGCGCGGTTTCGACCAGCGGCGTGTCGGTCTTGGTGGCTGAGGCGCTGCGCCGGGCAACGTAGCCGCGGACCGGGCCGTCGGCCTTTTCGGTGGCGCGCTCGTCCTCGACCTTGACGGCCGGCAGGGTGGGTACGTCGGCGGCGTGGGCGCCGTGCGTCCAGGCCAGCAGCGCGAGACTGACCGGCCCCAGGCGCATCGCTGCGCGGGGAACTCGTTTCATGGCTTCTCCGGAATCTTGAATCGAATGGCCGGCGACAAGCGCGCCGGCGTGGTTTTCAAATGGCCTGGCGCATTGGCTGGGTTCCATCGGTGGGGGCGGCCCAGACGCTGTTCGGATCACCGTCCAGGGCGCGTTTTCTTGTCAGCGCAGCGAGCCAGACATAGCCGGCCGCCATCAGCAGCGCGCACAGGTCGATGCCGAGCAGCACCCAGTCGCCGAGCAGGGCGCTGTGCAGCAGATGGTCACCGGTCAGCGCGCCGTGACTGAGCGGAATCGAGGCCGTCAATGCCGCGGTCAGCAGCAGCAGTTCGACCGCTGCGCGCGAAGGCGGGCGCACGAAGGACCACGCCAGCGCGGCGAAGAACACGCCGAAGCAGGCACTCTTCTCGATCAGTTCGCGGTCGGCGCCCGGCATCGCGGCGGCGATCTGGGTGGCGACGAAGGCGGCGGACACCGCGGCGCAGCAGCCGACGCAGACGCCGATCGTCGCCTGCGCCATGCGCACCAGATGCGTCGGTTGCGCCACCTGCTGGCGCTTGCGCCGTGCCTCTATCCACAGCAGATTGCCGCTGAAGAACAGGAAGGCGCCGGCCAGACCGAGCAGGCCATACAGACCTTGCACGATGGCACCGCCATAGCTCCCGAAGTGCAGCGCGTAGAGGCCGGCGTAGGCGGCATGATTGGCGTCATTGCGGCCTCCGGTCTGCACGTTCAGTACACGCCCGGTGGCTGCCTCGAGCGCCACGCCGCCGGATACCGCGAGCGCGCGCGGGCTGGTGCCACGCACCTCGACCTGAGCGGCGCGGTCGCCGTACTGGTAGTAGCGCAGCCACTTCGGCTCGAATTCCGGGGCGGCTGCGCGCGCGGCCGTGACCAGCGCTGCAGGCGACTGCATCGGCGACGCTTCGCCGGCCGCATCGGCACCGGTCGACACCCGCGTTGCACGCCGGATCTCGAGCGGCAGTTCGCCGCCGAACACCGGCACGTTCATCAGCGCGATCAGCACCGCCGACAGGCACAGCAGCGCACCGCTGATCGCGAACACGATATGGAAAGGCAGGCTGCAGACGCCGATCGCGTTGTGCGCGTCCTGCCAGAAGCGCTTCAGGTTGCGCCCCGAACGCAGCGCGAACAGGTCGCGCAGCAGCAGCGGCAGGTGGATGAGCACGCCTGACACCAGCGCTACGCCGTACATCATCGACACGATGCCCATCACATAGATGCCGGCGACCGGCAGCCCGAGCGAGAAGTGCAGGCTGTTGATCAGGTCGGCCAGACCGGAATGCGGCGCTTCGTCGACCAGGCCGGCGGCGACGCGCAGCGGTGCATGCGTCCATTCGCCGTCCTCCTTCTTCCAGTAGGCGACCGGCGACGGCGCGCTCGCGGAGGGCAGTTGCACGAAGAAGTCGGCGGCCGCCTGCGGATGCTTGCGCACCATGCCGTCGATCAGGGCGGGCAGTTCATCCGTCGTGACCGCCTGTGCGGTGTGGCGGTGCTCGGGACTCTGCCAGTGGTGCAGGTCCTCGTGGAACACCGTGATGGCGCCGCAGTAGAAGGCGACGAACAGCGCGAAGCCGGCGATCAGGCCGGTCCACGTGTGCAGGGCCGAGAAATGTCGAAGGGTGGATGACTTCACAGCGCGCCTCCGAGTCGTACGAGGGTCAGCAGACCTGCGGCCGCGATGTTCAGGGACAGCATGCGCAGCCAGGCACTGCGGGTGTCGGCGAACAGCACGGCGGCGCAGGCGATGGCGGTCCACAGCGGGAAGAACAGTTGCAGGGACGGCACCAGAATGTCCTGCCAACGCCCGGGCCAACCCCAGGCGATCAGCCCGGTCAGTGCGGCGGCGAGCGGAATGCCGAGCAGCGCGCCGGCTGCAAAACGCCCCCACATCACGATGGCTCCCGTGCGGACTGTCCGGGCAGCAGCGCCCAGGGCAGGGTGGCGAGCATCAGCATCCAGGCGACCAGTCCGGCACAGGGGCCGGCGACCGGGCCGAGCGCCTCGGCCCATGCCCACAGCGACAGCGCACCGGGCACGATGCAGGCGGCAAGTCGCCAGGACAGAGGAGGGCGGCGGTGCAGCAGCACCTGCCGCGGGCTGCAGATGTAACAGGCGACGGCACACAGCGCGCACGTCAACATGGCGAGAATAATCATGATTGCGGACCAGCCACTCGATTGCTTGGCCCGGAATTAGACACCATGTAACTGCGTATGTGAACAGGAATGATTCGTATTAATAACCCTGGCTGAAGAAGGGTGTTCGGCGCGGAGGCACTCTCCGCGCGCGCTTCCTCGTTCAGTCGGTCGCGATCATCGCCTCGAACGCCAGCGCGGCCGGGCTGAGCGGGCGGCGCGGCAGGCGCAGGCGGTAGAGCTGGCGCGTCAGTTGCACGCCGGGCAGCGTCAGCGTGGCGACCTTGCCGAGCGCGATCTGGTCGGCCGAGCTGACGCGCGGCACCATCGACACGCCGCCGCCGGCAGCAACGGTCTGGATGACCGCCTCGGTACTGCCGGCTTCTATCGTGCGAGCCGGCACGATGCCCAGCTTGTCCAGCCAGCGGTTCATCACTTCGCGGGTGCCGGAGCCGTGCTCGCGCACTACCCAGGTGACGGCGCTCAGGTCGGCGGCGCTGACCGTGCCGGCCTTCGCCAGCGCGCTGTCGGGCGGGGCGACGATGAGCAGGGTTTCGTCGCGCCAGGGGCGGGATTCGATCCGCTCGTCTTCGACCGGGCCTTCGACCAGTGCGATGTCGACTTCGCAGGCGAGCAGCCGGTCAGCCACCGTCTGCGTGTTGGCGCTGGTCAGGCTCAGCGTGATGCCCGGATGCGCCTGGGCGAAATCGGCGACGTAGCCCGGCAGCCAGTAACCGGCCACCGTCATGCTGGCACCGATGCGCAGGCGGCCGCGTTCGAGGTTGGAATAGGCCTGCAGCGCTTCGAGCGCGGCGCGTTCCATCGCGAAGATGCCGCCCGCGTACTCGAACAGCACCTGACCGGCTTCGGTCAGCGACACGATGCGCGCGCCGCGCTCGATCAGCACCACGTCGAGCTGGTCTTCCAGTTCGCGCAGCGCCTTCGATACGGCGGGCTGACTGATGCCGAGATGCTCGGCGGCGCGCGAGAAGCTCGCGTGTTCGCCGACGGTGTGGAAGATGCGGAGCAGGTGCAGGTTCATCGCGGTGTTCGGGTGCGGGGAGGCCGCATTGTTTCACATCGGGCCAAATGAAAAGGCCCGCACGGGGCGGGCCTTGACAACGTGCAGGGCAGGGATTAGCCGGCCATCTGCACCGGAATGTGACCACGCTGGTTCACGATGTTGTTCTTGCCATCGACGTATACGAGCTTGGGCTCGTAGCGGGCCAGTTCCAGCTCGGTGTACTGGGCGTAGCAGGCGATGATGAGCAGGTCGCCGGCGGCGGCCTTGCGCGCTGCCGCGCCATTGACCGAAATGATGCCGGATCCGCGCTCGGCGCTGATCGCGTAGGTCGAGAAACGCTCGCCGTTGGTCACGTTGTAGATGTCGATCGCCTGATACTCGCGGATGTCCGCGGCGTCGAGCAGATTCTGGTCGATCGCACAGGAGCCCTCGTAGTGCAGCTCGGAATGCGTCGTCGTGACCCGGTGAAGCTTGGACTGAAGCATGGTGCGTTGCATATGGGCGCTCCTTCGATATCGCGCTGTTCAGACAACACGCGCACGCAAGGGCGTGCGCGACAGTGCGCTACTGGAACGCCACCGGCCTTGAGCGCATCGTGGCGACCTACACTTCCAGATTGTCGATCAGGCGCGTCGTCCCGAGCAGGGCGGCGGCCACGATCACCAGACTGGATTCGTGAGCGGCCGGCGATTGTAAGTCGGCTTGTCGTCGCACCGCAATATATTGTGGAGACCAGCCACGGGCCTGGAGAAACGCCATGGCGTCGGTCTCGATCCGCGCGTAGTCACGGTTTCCGGCGCGCAATGCTTCGCGCGCCGCCACCAGGGCCTGATACAGCTGCACCGCCTGCGCCCTTTCGTCCGCCGACAGGTAGCCGTTGCGCGAAGACAGCGCCAGACCGTCGTCGGCACGCAGTGTTTCACCACCGACGATGGCGATCGGCAGCGCCATCTGCTGCACCAGCTGGCGGATCACCATCAGCTGCTGGTAGTCCTTCTTGCCGAACAGGGCCACCTGCGGCTGCACGATGTTGAACAGCTTGGCCACCACGGTCGCCACGCCGGTGAAGAAGCCGGGCCGGAAGGCGCCTTCGAGAATGTCGGCGAGCTCCGGATCGGGCACCACGCGCATCGTCTGCGGCTGCGGGTACAGCTCGCTTTCCGACGGTGCGAACACGTGCGCCACCCCCGCCGCCTGCATGCGCGCGCAGTCGGCGTCCATCGTGCGCGGGTAGCGGTCGAAGTCCTCGTTCGGTCCGAACTGAAGCCGGTTTACGAACACGCTGGCCACCACCACGTCGGCGTGGTCGCGCCCCTGGCGCATTAGCGAGGCGTGGCCCTCGTGCAGATTGCCCATGGTGGGCACGAAGGCGATGCGCGCGCCGCGTGCGCGTTCGGCATCGAGCGCGGCGCGCAGGCCGGCGATGGTCGGGTGGATCTGCATCGGGGAGACTCGCTGGATCAGTAGCAGTGTTCGGGGCCGGGGAAGCTGCGGTCCTTGACCGCGGCGACGTAACGGCTCAACGCGTCATGCACGTCGTCGGCACCCGGCATGAAGTTGCGCACGAAGCGCGGGCGGCGGCCCGGGAACAGACCGAGCACATCGTGCAGCACCAGCACCTGACCGCTGCAGTCGACGCCGGCACCGATCCCTATCGTGATCAGCTGCGTGCTCGTGGTCACTTCGGCGGCAAGGCGGGCCGGCACCATTTCGAGCACCATCATCGTCGCCCCCGCCTGTTCCAGTTCCTTGGCGTCCTGCAGCAGCCGGGCGGCAGCGGCGTCGGTCACACCCTGGGCGCGGTAGCCGCCGAGCTGATGCACCGACTGCGGCGTCAGGCCGAGATGGGCGCACACCGGCACGCCGCGCTCGACCAGGAAGCGCACGGTGTCGGCCATGTGGGCGCCGCCTTCGAGCTTCACCATCTGTGCGCCGGCGGTCATCAGCTGCACCGACGAGCGCATCGCCTGTTCGCGCGTCTCCTGATAGCTGCCGAAGGGCAGGTCGGTGATCAGGAAAGCACGGCCACCGACGTTGGCCAGACCGCGGGCGACGCAGCCGGTGTGATAGGCCATGTCGTTCAGCGTGACCGGCAGCGTCGTGTCGTGGCCCTGCAGCACGTTGCCGAGCGAGTCGCCGACCAGCAGCACTTCGGCGCCGGCGGCATCGCACACGGCGGCGAAGGTCGAGTCGTAACAGGTGAGCATGGCGATCGGCTCGGCGTTCGCACGCATGCGCAGCAGGGTGTTCAGCGTGACCGGGCGGCGCGCCGGGTCGGTGTCGCGCATATAGGTCATGAGGCGTATCCGAAAAATTCGCGGAAGGAGCGCATCTGGCCGAGCCGCTCGACCAGCAGCGCGAAGTCGTCGTCGCTGTCGACCGGGTTCAGTTCCTCGGCGTTGACGATGAACAGCGGGCTGGCGTCGTACTGGTAGAAGAAGCGCGCATAGCGCTCGACCACGCGGGCCAGATAGCTCTCGCTGATGCGCCGTTCGGCGTCGAGGCCACGCCTGCGCACGCGTTCGGCCAGCGTATCGGCGTCGGCCTGCAGGTAGATCACCAGGTCCGGCGCCGGCGCCTGCAACTTCAGCGAGGCGTAGATCTGGCGGTACAGCGCGTATTCGTCGTCGGTCAGGTTCATCGACGCGAACAGCGGGTCCTTGTCGATCAGGAAGTCGGCCACCAGACGGCCGGAGAACAGGTCGTCCTGCATCACCTCGCGCAGCTGTTCCATGCGCTGGAACAGGAAGAACAGCTGGGTCTGCAGCGCGTAGCGCTCCATGTTCTGGTAGAAGCGGCCGAGGAAGGGATTCTCTTCCGGCTTCTCGAACAGCGTCGGCGCCTGCAGGTGGTCGGCCAGCCGCCGGGCCAGCGAGGTCTTGCCCACACCTATGGGCCCTTCGACGACGATGTAGCGTGCCTTGTCCAGCATCGATGGGGAATTCCGGTCGGGGAAGCGGATCGGGAGATCAGCGGAAGATGAAATACACCGCGCCCAGCATACACAGCGCGGCCCACAGATAGTCAAGCTTGAGCGGTTCGTTCATGTAGAACACGGCGAAGGGCACGAATACGCTCAGCGTGATCACCTCCTGCATGATCTTGAGCTGGCCGAGTGACAGTTGCGTGTGGCCGATGCGGTTCGCCGGCACCTGCAGCAGGTACTCGAACAGCGCGATGCCCCAGGAAAACAGGGCGGCGTACCACCACGGCCGGTGGTTCAGGTCGCGCAGGTGGGCGTACCAGGCGAAAGTCATGAACACGTTCGACGCGATCAACAGACCCGCGGCCTGTGTCCATGCAGGCAGCTGCGGCAGCATCACTCGGCCGCGGCCGCGCCGGCCATCGGTTTGCGCCGCGGGCGGCGGCGCTTCTTCGGCGCTTCTTCAGGACGCAGCATCGATTCGCGCGTCGGGCCGTCGGCGGCGGCGAAGTCGGTCCACCAGTCGGCCAGTTCCTGTTCGACCTCACCGCTTCCCGCCCGCAGCAGCAGGAAGTCGTAGGCGGCGCGGAAGCGCGGCAGTTCGAGCAGGCGGTAGGGGCGCTTGCCGGCGCGTTGTTCGAAGCGCGGCTGCAGCAGCCAGATGTCCTTGATGTCGGTGGCGATGCGCCGCGTGATGGCGAGCTTCTCCGCCTGCTGGTCGAGCACTGCGCTCATCGCCTCGAACATCGCCGGGATCGACGGTTCGCCCGCCTGCTTGCGCTTCTCCCAGTCGGCCAGCACCTCGTGCCACAGCAGTGTGGCGAACAGGAAGCCGGGCGAGATCGATTTGCCCTCGCGCACGCGCTCGTCGGTGCGCTCCAGCGACAGCATGACGAAGCGCTCGCCCATCGGCTGTTCGAGAATGACGTCGAGCAGCGGCAACAGGCCGTGGTGCAGGCCGTCCTCGCGCAGCTGGCGCACGCAGCGCACGGCGTGACCGCTGGTCAGCAGCTTCAGCATTTCGTCGAACAGGCGGGCCGGCGGCACGTTCTCCAGCAGGCTGGCCATCGACCGTATCGGCTCGCGCGCGTCGGGGTCGATCACCAGACCGAGCTTGGCCGCCAGGCGCACCGCACGCAGCATGCGCACCGGGTCTTCGCGGTAGCGGCGCGGGGCATCACCGATCATGCGCAGCGTCTTCTGCTTCAGGTCGGCCACGCCGTGATGGAAATCGACAACGGTTTCGGTCGCCGGGTCGTAGTACAGCGCATTGACCGTGAAGTCGCGGCGCGCGGCGTCCTCTTCCATCGTGCCGAACACATTGTCGTGCAGGATGCGGCCATGTTCGTCGGTCACCGCCTCGGAGTCGCCGCGGAAGGTGGTCACCTCGATCACGTCGCGGCCGAACATGACGTGCACGATCTTGAAGCGGCGGCCGATCATGCGCGCGCGGCGGAACACCGCGGTCACCTGTTCCGGCGTGGCGCTGGTGGCGACGTCGAAGTCCTTCGGTTCGATGCCGGCGATCAGGTCGCGCACCGCGCCGCCGACCACATAGGCCTGGTAGCCCTCGGCCTGCAGCGCATCGCATACCTTGCGCGCCGCCGGCAGCAGCTGTTCGCGCGCGATGCCGTGCTGTGCGCGCGGAATATGGACAGGGCCGCTGCTCACGGCCTGCGTACGGGCGTTGTCTTCGGGGCGACGGAATATCCGGCGCAGCAACTTTCGGATCATCAGTAAGGGGACTTTCTGGCGTGACTCGGACCAGGGCGCGGCAGCGCCGGACGCGACATGTTAACGCATGCAGCGTGCGCCGGCCGCCTGTGTTGCACGGCGGGCCGCTGGCGGGCTACCATCCGCGCTCATGTCGCCCGCCCGCCCCCGTTTCCGCCTCGCCCTGATGCTCGCGCTGTTCGCAGTGTGCGCGCAGGCGCTGCTGCCCACGTTGATGCGCTGGCAGCAGTCGGCCGATCCGACCGGCATGGCGCAGATCTGTACCGCTTTCGGTATCGGATCGGCAGCGGCCGCGGAGCAGGGTGACGACGAAGGCGGCAACGCCGGTCATTGCCCCTGGTGCGTCGCGCAGTCCTTGTCGGTGCTGCCGACGCAACCTGCGCATGCCGTCTTTGCGCTGCATGCCGAGCGGCAGGCGCCGCCGCCGGCACTCTCTGCCGCCGTCACCGCCGCCACGCTGCTGGCGCCTTCCCCACGCGCGCCGCCAGCGCTCGCCTGATTCCCTCGCCTTCGTCCGCGTGACGGCCTGACCGCCGTCGCGCGTTCCGTGTCGCCGTCCTGCGCCTGCGCGCGGCGCGACGCACTCCATTCGAAAGTGCCGTCATGTTCCCGTCGTCCCACGCGACCGCGCCTGCGCGCGCGCGTCTCAAACGCATTCCTCTCGCCCTTGCCGCGCTGGCGGCCGCACCGGCTGTTTTCGCCGACAGCGCGCTGCAGTTGCCCGCCGTGCGCGTCGAGGCACGGCGCATCGACGCCGCCACGCTGCCTGGCATCGACGAAGCGCGCGCCGCGCTCGCGCTGACGCCGGGTGGCGCTGCCGTGATCGATTCCGCCAGCTTCCGCGACGCCCGCGTATCCACGTTGCAGGACGCGCTGGGCTACAGCGCCGGCGTATTCGTGCAGCCGCGCTTCGGCTCCGAGGAGTCGCGGCTGTCGATCCGCGGTTCCGGACTGCAGCGCACCTTCCACCTGCGCGGCATCAAGCTGATGCAGGACGGCGTGCCGATCAATCTGGCCGACGGTGGCGGCGATTTCCAGGTTCTGGAGCCGCTGGCCACGCGCTACATCGAAGTGTGGCGCGGCGCCAATGCGTTGCAGTACGGATCGAGCACGCTCGGCGGGGCGATCAATTACGTGTCGCCGACCGGCCACGATGCGCCGGCTCTGACGGTGCGCGCCGAGACCGGCGCCTTCGGCTACCTGCGCAGCCAGCTGGCCGGCGGTTTCGCGGCCGGGCGTGTCGATGGCTACTTCAGCGCGACCAGCTTCGCCCAGGATGGCTTCCGTGATCATGCGCGGCAGGACACGCAGCGTCTGGTCGGCAATCTCGGCGTACTGCTCGCGCCGTCGCTGGAAACGCGCTTCTTCGTGCAGGCAGCGCAGAGCGACTCGGAACTGCCGGGCAACCTGACGCGCCAGCAACTGCGTGACAATCCGCGCCAGGCGGCCGCCGGCAACGTCACCGGCAACCAGAAGCGCGACATCGATCTGTGGCGTGTGTCCAATCGCACCGTCTGGCAGGCGGCCGACGGTCTGCGTTTCGAGCTGTCGGCCTACTACGCCGACAAGGACCTGTTCCACCCGATCTTCCAGGTCCTCGACCAGCGCAGCAAGGACTTCGGCGCCGAACTGCGCATGGTGTCCGACGGTACGCTGGCCGGCCGGCCGAACCGCCTGGTCGCCGGCCTGTCGAGCTCGCGTGGCGACACCGACGACGACCGCTGGGTGAACATCGGTGGCACGCGCGGCGCGCGCACCAACAAGCTCGACACGTCGGCACGCAACCTCGAAGCCTACGTCGAGGATCAGTTCACCTTCGTGCCGGGCTGGACCGCGGTGGTCGGTACGCAGTACACGAACGCGCGCCGGCGCAGCCGCGACCTGTGCTTCACCGGCGGTCCGCTCGTCTGCGGCGGTGCTGACGAGAGCTTCAGCCGTTCCTATGAGGGCTGGAGCCCGAAGTTCGGCATCCGTCACGATCTGTCGCCGGCGGTGCAGCTGTTCGGCAATGTGTCGCGCAGTTTCGAACCGCCGTCCTTCGGCGAACTGACCGGCGGCGCCGCGGTGATCGATTCCTTGCGCGCGCAGCGTGCGACGACCTGGGAAGTCGGAGGACGCGGCAGCTTCGGATGGGGGGCGGTCGATCTGGCGGTCTACCGCGCCAAGGTGACCGACGAACTGCTGGCCTATTCGCTGAACCTCGGTGGCACGCCGGTCAACACCACGCTGAATGTGCCGCGCACGCTGCACCGTGGCATCGAGTTCGCCGCCAACGGCCAGTTCGGCGGCGGCTTCGAGTGGCGTCAGGCATTGCTCTACAACGACTTCCGCTTCGACGGCGATGCGCTGTTCGGCGACAACCGCCTGCCTGGCGTGCCGCGCACGCTGTTCCGCGGCGAGCTGGGCTACCGCTTTGCCGGTGCGCCGGGCGGCCCGCTGAAGATCGCCGCCAGCGCCGAATGGTCGCCGCAGCGCTATGCGGTCGACATGGCGAATACCGAGTTCGCCGACGACTACGCCATCTTCGGCCTGCGCATGCAGCAGCAGCTCGGCCGCCAGCTGTCCTGGTTCATCGAGGGACGCAACCTCGGAGACCGCCGCTACGCCGCCACCACGAATGTGGTGCGAGATTTCAGTGCGCTGGCCGCCGCCGCGCGCAACGTCTACCTGCCGGGGGACGGCCGTGCCGTCTATGCCGGCATCGAATGGAGAATGTAAGCATGAAGATCAGAATCTGCGCACTGGTGCTGCTCGCGGCGCCTCTTGTCGCCAGCGCGCACGTCGTGCTCGAACAGCAGGTTGCAACGGCCGGCAGCTACTACAAGGGCGTGTTCCGCGTCGGCCACGGCTGCGAAGGTTCGGCCACCGTCGCGCTGACGGTGACGCTGCCCGAGCCGATGGCCAGCGTGAAACCGATGGTGAAACCGGGCTGGACGGTCAGCACGCGCAGCGAGAAACTGGCGCAGCCGCTGATGAATCACGGCAAGCCGGTCACCGACGCCGTGGTCGAAGTGAGCTGGCGCGGCGGCCCGCTGGCCGACGCACACTATGACGAGTTCGCGCTGATGATGAAGCTGCCCGACGCAGCGGGACGCCGCTGGTTCAAGGTGACGCAGGTGTGCGAACAGGGTGCGAACGACTGGTCGCAGATTCCCGCCGAGGGGCAGACCACGCGCGATCTGAAGATGCCTGCCGCGGTGCTCGACATCCAGCCTGCCGCCGGTCACGCCCATCATTGATGTGTGGGCAGAAGGGCCGTTGCGCGGCCCTTCGCGTCAGGCCTTGAGCGGGCGCTTCAGTAGCTTGCGCTGCAGCGTCCGGCGATGCATTTTCAGTGCGCGCGCGGTGGCGGAAATGTTGCCGTCGTGTTCCTTCAGCACGCGCTGGATGTGCTCCCACTCCAGGCGTCCGACCGACAGCGGCTCGGCGCCGAGCATGTCATCGGCAGGTGCGCTGACCACGCAGTCGAAGGCCGACAGGATGGCGTCGACCTCGACCGGCTTGGCCAGATACTGGAAGGCGCCCAGCTTGATCGCATCGACCGCGGTGGCGATGCTCGCGTAACCGGTGAGCACGACGATGCGCAGATCGGGGATCGCGTCGATCAGCGGCCTGACCAGGGACAGGCCGGACGTGCCATTCAGGTTCAGGTCGAGCACGACGCGGGCGGGTTTCTGCCGCGCGGCCACGGCAAGCGCAGTGGCGGGGTCGGTACTCCCGTAGGCGTCCAGCCCGCGCCGGCGCAGTGCATTCACCAGCACTGCGTTGAAGGTTTCGTCATCGTCGATGACCAGTATCGATTCAGACATGAAGGCCTATCCGTGCGAGAGGCAGCCGGATCGTCGCCCGCGCGCCACCGGTCCAGGGGTTGTCCAGTTCGAGCGTGCCGCCCATGCGCTCCAGGCTGGCGGTGGTCAGCAACAGGCCGATGCCGCTGCCCTGGGCGGCGTCGCCGAAGGTTTGGCGTCCGGCCTTGCGCATCACGTCGTCGGAGAAGCCCGGTCCGCTGTCGCGCACCTCGATGCGCACTTCCTCGGCATTCCAGTCGAGTGCCAGGTCAACCGGCGCGCCGGCGCGCAGCGCGTTGTCGAGTACGCTGACCACACCCTGGCCCAGCGTGGGCTCGATCACGATGAGCGGCGGCTCGCCGCTGCCGAGCAGCGTGAAGGTGGTGTCGCATTCACCGCGCAGGCTGCGCCATGCGGCGTGCAGGCCTTCCAGCCAGGCGTCGCAGCGCATCGACTCGGCGCCTTCGCTGCGCTGGTCGCCGGCCTGCTCGGTCAGGCGCGTGATGATGCGCTTGCAGTAGGCGATCTGTTCGCGCATCAGTCTCAGGTCGGCCGCTGCGGTCGCGTCCGCCGGCGTGTCGCGCTCCATCTCGCCGACCAGTACGGCCAGCGTGGCCAGCGGTGACCCGAGTTCGTGTGCGGCCCCCGCCGCCAGCGCGCCAAGTGCCAGCACGCGTTCGTCGCGATAGGTCTGTTCGCGTGCGCGCGCCAGTTCCGCGTCACGTCGACGCAGTGCATCGGTCGTGCGCATGACGAACCAGGCGAGCATGGCGGCCGACACGACGAAGGTGAGCCACATGCCGGACAGGTGCAGCGTCGTCGCGCGCCCGGCATCGCCCAGCTCGAGCGGGATGAACTGCACCATCAGCAGCGAGTAGAGCAGGATGGCCAGTGCGGCGATCGCCAGTACCGCGCCGCGCGACAGCAGCAATGCCGACAGCACCACCGGAAGCAGCAGCATGAACACCAGCGGATTGGTGGCGCCGCCGCTGAAATAGAGCAGCGAGGCGAAGGCGAGCAGGTCGATGCACAGCTGCAGCAGACAGCCGGTGGCGTCCGGTGCACCGGCGTTGCGGTGCAACTGCCAGTGCATGAGACCGTTCCACAGGCCCACCGCGGCGAGAATGGCCAGCATCGGCTGTTGCGGCAGCGGCAGGTCGAGCAGTCCGGGGGCGATGGCCAGCAGCAACAGCAGCGCGCCCAGCGCCCACCAGCGCGCCCTGATCAACCCCGGAAGCAGCCGGTCGTGCGGCCGCGCCGGCGTTTGCGCGGGCAGCGGTGCAGATGGCAAGGCAGTGCTGTGCGGGGGCATGCGTTCAGTCTATGGATTCGCTGCGGGTGCTTCAATCGATCTGCGTGCGCGTGCCGCCCGCGCTGACGGCGCCTGGTGCACACTCACCGCTTTCGACACGCCACGCTCCTGGACCGCACACAGCATGAAGCCCGCCCTGATTCGACAGTCGTTGCCGCATGTGCTGATTGTGGCGCTGCTGATCGGCATCGTGATCGTCGGCAGCCGGCGCGACCTCACGGAGGACGCCGTGCCGCGCATGCTCGCGTCGCCGCCCTGCCGGCTGGATAGCGGTCCCTGCCGCGTGGCGCTCGACCGAGGAGGCTGGCTGGAGCTGACGGTGACGCCGCGCCCGGTTCCGGCCGGTACGCCTTTCGTCGCGTCGCTGGCGCTGAGCGATGTGGATCTCCGCCAGGTCGAGCTCGAGTTCGAGGGTGCCGACATGAATATGGGGCTGTTCAGGCAGGTGCTGGCGCCACGGCCGACCGGCGGCTTCGAGGCGAGCGTCACCCTGCCGATCTGCGCCACCGGCGCGATGCGCTGGCGCACCCGCCTGGTGGTGCGTACAGCTGGCGAGACGCTGATCGCGCCCTTCGACCTCACCACCGGCGAGCCGTCGCGCGCCGGTGGTTGACGGGGCGCCTGCTCAGCATCCGCTGCGACGGCGGAAGGCAAGGCCGAGCAGCCCGAGACCGGACAGCAGCAGCGCATAGGTTTCGGGTTCGGGCACGGCGGCGACCGCCAGCGTGGCCGTCATGCCGTAGGTCGGACGCGTCGCGTCCAGTTGCGAAACGTAGTTCACGCCGCCGACTAAGATGCTGTAGTCGCCGGCACCCAGTTCGAAGCTGCCGGTCACGAAGCCGTCGAGATCGCTGTCGGCGGCATAGCCGCGGAAGATGAACACCGACAGCGGGTCGCCGGCATCATTGCCGATCTTCCAGTCGTTCAATGCGCGGAATGCGCCTTCCTTCGGAGCGCCATCGAGCGACGCGAGGTAGTCCACGGACGCTGCGGCGCCGTCGTGGTCAGCTCCGAACGGTGCGAGGTGAGCCAGGCCTTCGTAGATCGAGAAGCCGGGCAGCAGTCCGCCGACCGAGGTGGCGGTCGCGCCCGCGTTCGCGGCGACGCTGAAGGTGACGGTAGTGGTCGTGCTCAGCGAGAAGCGGAAGGCGCGCAGCCGGTGCGAGTCGCCGAAGTCGGCGTCGAGGCCGTCGGCCCAGCCGTAATTGCCGGACACGGTCTGATGGGCGATGGTGACAATGCCACCGGCGGCATCGAAACCGCCGAAATCACGACCTCCGTAGCCGATATGCGCTTCGGCGGCGAGCGGCAATGCAAAGGTGAGCGCGAGGGCGAGGGTCAGGGATTGCGGGCGGACCATGTCATGTCTCCTTTTTGTAATGAGCGCGGATGCGACTCGGTGGCGCGCATTAGAGCGAACCCGACACGCCGGCGGAATGCGGCAAATCGTCGCGCCAGCGTCCGCTGCGACTAGAAGTTCAGGTTGAGCGCCACATTCAGCGATCGCGCCCGACCGGGAACCGACATGCCCCAGGGGATGCCAGCGGTGGTCATCGAATTGCCCTGGCCGAAATAGGCGCCGCCCAGCGGCAGCAGGTAGAACCTGTTCAGCGCGTTCTCCAGCGCGAGGTCGAGGCGGCCGTTCTTCCACGCGAAGCTGCTGCGCAGGTTGAGCAGCGTATAGCCCGGGGTCTGCACCTCGTTCCTGACACGCGACACCTCGTCCTTGGCTGAAATCGAATGCACTTCGAGGGTGTTCGTCCACTGCTGCGAACGATGTTCCAGCGCGATCTTCGCGTGCAGCGGCATGATGTGATAGAGCTTGTCGCCGCTGCTGAGATTGCGGCCGTCTACGTAGCTCGCCATGCCGTTCAGATAGAGCTTGCCGATATCCGCATGCTGTGCGATCAGTGTCGAACCGGACACGTCGATGCCCTGCAGCATCGCCCGCTGATTCACGTACTGCAGGATGACGTAGCGATCGTCGGCGCTGCTGTTCAGAGTGTTGCACTGGGCGCTGAGCGCACGCGGGCAGCGCCGTGCGTCGATGTAGTCGTCGACATAGGTGGCGTGGCCGGAAAGCTTGAAGTCCCAGCGCTCCTTGCCCTCGTCGTGCCAGTGCGCGCTCGCACTTGCGGTGTAGGCCACTTCGGGCTTCAGGTCGGGGTTGCCGAGGTAGGCGTTGCCGTCGCCGACGAAGTTGTTCATCAGGGCGGCCATCGGAAAGGTCGACCACGGGTAGCGCTCGTACAGGCTGGGCGAGCGCGTCTTCCGCGCGATGCCGGCCTCGTAGTTCTGCTGCGCATCGGGCGTGTAACGTACGAGCGCGGTCAGGTCGAGATGGGTGTCGTTCCTGCTGCGGTCGCGCCGGTTGAAGCGGGCAGCGTCGGCCGCGTAGAAATTGCTGTAGCCCTGTACGGTGTCGGCGTCCGCATGCACCAGACCGCCGCGGATGCCCAGCAGGCTGAGCCAGGCCGCGTTCCAGCTGGTCTCCAGTTCGGAGAACAGACCGATGCGGTCGCGCTTGCCGTTACGGATGTTCTGGAAATCGTCGCAGCACATCGCGCCCGGTGCGGTGCCGATGGGCGGCCACCAGTCGTCAAGTCGATACTGCTGGAAGTCGGTACCGACGCGCAGCAGATGTTCTTGGCTCACCGGAATGCTGGCCTTCAGCAGGCCACCCAGCGTACTTGCGTCCGACTTCATCGGCATGAACATGCCGAAGAAGCGGTCTTGGTTCAGATCCATGTGGTGAGCCACGGTCTGCCGGAACAGGCGCGCTTCGAGTTCGCCCCAGGCGTGCTGTCCGAGGTGGCGCAGGTTGATGGTCCGGTTCACGTTCGACGGTGTGTTTTCCGCAATGACGTAGTTGCCCGGATTGGCTGGATCCGGCCGGCTGAAGATCATGTCCATGCGCTGGTTCGGGAAGCCCTGGTAGTCGAGCTTCTGTTCACTGAAGGTCAGGTGAAGGAGGCTGGTCGACGACCACGCGAGGCCCAGGCCGACCTCCCTGTTCTTCGATCCGGCATAGCCGCTCGATGCGACCTCGCGCTCCGCGACCGGGCGCTGACCGAGCTGTTTCCAGAAGCCGTCCCGCTTGAAATCTCCCGCCGTCCGGTAGTTGTCGGATTCGCTGGCGGATTCGCTGTAGCGCAGGCTCAGGCGGCTGCTGGCGATCGACAGGTCCACGCTGTGGCCGCGAGCGTTGCCGTTGCTGCGGAAGAAGGTGCCGACCTTTGCCTCAGTCAGCGCTTCGTTGTCGGACGCGGCGAATTTCGGCCGTGCGGACCTGATCTGTATCGCGCCGCCGATGCTGTCGCCGCCTTCGCTGACCGGCGTGATGCCGGCGTAGACGGCCACCGTCTCTACCTTGCTCGGGTCGATCAGCGACAGGGCCGGATTCATGTGATTGGGGCAGGCGGACATCAGGTCCATGCCATCGACGGTGATCTTCAGGCGCTCGTCGGCCAGCCCGCGGATCGACGGCAGGCTGGAGATGCCACCCGCGCCATAGGTCGATACGCCCGGAATGCCCTCCAGCAGCCGCGCCGTGTCGCTGCGGGTCGCGCGCAGCGCATCGAGCGTGGAGGAGGGCAGCGTCGTCACGCCGATCGGACTTTCGTCGCGCGCGCCTTCGACCCGGATGGGGGCAAGCGGGGTCGGCGCCGACACGGCTTCGGACTGAGCGAAGGCGCCGATCGGAAGCAGCGCCGGGCAGGAACCCAACAGCAGGATCGCGAGGCGCGAATGCGGTCGCGGACGGGCAGAAGTCATGTGCGGGAGAAATGGCAGAAAGGCGGCGAGATGGGGCCTCGCCGCCTTCCGGGTGGCCGGAGTGTCGGTCGACGACCTCGTCAGATCGCCCGGCGGCGACGCGCGACGGCGCCGATCAGGGTCAGGCCGGCCAGCATCAGGCCCCAGGTTTCGGGCTCCGGCACCGCCGCGGTGATGGTCTGCGACAGCGGGTATCCGCTCATCGTGCCCTCGGCGCCGTATCCAGCCACGCTGGTGCCGGTCATGCACACGGCGCCCATCATGCCGCCGGCTGCGCAGTCGGCGTAGGCCAGCTTGTTGATCTGCGTCTGAGTCAGTGCAGCGAGCGGATCATCGGGAATGAAGATGAGTGCGTAGGCATTGCCCGGATTGGTGCGGGTGGCGGGAAAACCGTAGTGGACGCCGCCGGCCGCGATACCCGACGCAGGCGACCAGCCGTTGCCACCGGCGCCGGTCCAGAAGGTGTTGGTGTTGGCGTTCCTGAACGCGGCGGCGAAGGTGCCGCCGAGCGCCGCGTCGTACCACGACACCAGCTGATGATCGAGCGACAGCCAGGTCATTCCGCCGCCCATCATGCCGGTCATCGATTCGCTCAACTGACCGTGCAGATTCGTGACCGTGCGCGTCGCGGCGTCGTAGTCGAAGCTGCCGGTGAAAATGGTGTTGTTCGGCTGCGTGTCGGGTTCGTACCACGTGGTGACTACGTCGTAGCTGCTTGCGGCGTGGGCGACGGTCATGCCGGCCGACAGCGCGAGCGCGACGCCGAAATTCAGAAAGCGGTTCATGCATCTCGTCCTCGTAGATGCCTGCAGTCGAGGCGAATGCAGGCGGATTTCAGGCGACGAGGGTCGCTCAGGCATCGCAACGCGGACCTCGTGAGGTCACGCGCGTCGCCTCAACTACGCAACGTCCGGGACGGGATTGTGCTGCATCGAAACCGCGGAATTTCAGGGTGCGACACTATGCCGCAGCGCGCTCGTCGAAGCGGGAGGGTGATGACTTTTGCATGAGATCGCGCGTGGAGACGTACGGCGGAATGCTTACGAAATTCGCAGCTGCGGCTGTCGTTAGTCTTCTGGGGTGGGGGCGCGAAGAGCGCTCAGCGCAGGCCTTCGAGCAGCTCGGCGACGCGTTCGAATTCGCTCGACTTGTCGAGGAAGTGATGAGCGCCCAGCGCCAGACTGCGCGCGCGCATGGCCGCGGTATTGCTGTTGGTCAGCACGATGGCGAGCAGATCCGGATGGTTCAGCTTCAGGTGCTGCAAGACGCCGAAACCGCTGCCCTCGCGCAACTGCAGGTCGACCACCACCGCATCGAAGCGGCCGACACGCAAGGCAGTCAGCGCGTCGGCTTCGGTATCGACCTCGCCACAGACGACGATGCCCTCGCTGTCCTCGAGCAATGACACCAGATGCTTTCGGATCAGCAGCGAGTCCTCGACCAGCAGCACGCGCAGCGGGCGCGAACGGGCGAGCGGAGGAGTGGCGGGCGACGGATGCGGTTGCACGGCTCTGTGCGCTTCGTAGTCGGTGGGGCGATAGGGATTGGATTGCGCGCCAAGTATCTCACCACCTTGCGGCGCCGGATGTAGGTGCGAGCCGACAGACGTACTCATTCGATCAAACCATTCTTCAGCGCGTAGTAGGTCAGTTCCGCATTGCTCTTCAGGTTCAGCTTGGTGAGCAGACGGCTGCGGTAGGTGCTGACGCTCTTCACGCTGATGAACAGTTCGTCGGCAATTTCGGTGACCGACTTGCCGGTCGCCAGCTTGTGCAGCACCTGGAACTCGCGTTCCGACAACTGCTGGTGCGCCGGGGCGTCTGCGTCGCCGCTCAGGCGCTGCGTCAGCAGGTCGGCAACGGTGTCGCTCACGTAGCGGCGACCGCGCAGTACGGTGCGGATGGCGGTCAGGATGTCGTCCACGTCGGCATCCTTGCGGATGTAGCCGTTGGCACCGGCGCGCAGCATGTTCAGCGCGTACTGTTCCTCGGCGTAGGCACTGATGATGAGCACCGGCAGATCGGCCCGGTGCGTGCGCAGCAGGCGCAGCGTGTCCATGCCGTCGCGGTCGGGCATCGAAATGTCGAGCAGCAGCACGTCGAAGTCCTGCTGGCGCAGCAGGGTAAGCGTTTCGGCACTGGTCGACGCTTCAGCGCCGACTTCGAGGTCGGCTTCGGCATTGATCAGCTGGCGCAGGCCGTTGCGCACGATCTGGTGGTCGTCAGCGAGCAGTACGCGTTTCTTTTGCATGATGGCGTGGTCGTCGTGGAAGCTGAGCGGATTATCCGCCTCAGCGCTTGAACAGTCCCACCACGAAGGAGGCGATTGTCAGCGCGAGGAATACGAAGAACAGGATCTTGGCGATGCCGGCCGCGCTTGCGGCGAGGCCGCCGAAGCCGAACAATGCCGCGATCAGCGCAACGATGAAGAAGATAAGGGCATAGTGAAGCATGACAGCCTCCTTGATGAACAGGAACAGGGCCGGCACGGACGGCGTTGCCAGCGTGCGTGATCGAATCCTAGGCGGGACGCCCGATACGGGCTGTCGTCCGCGCCATGGCGGGGGCGTCGGACATGTCTGACGCGGAACGCTCGGCGAAGGCGGCGGCGCGGCATCGCGCCATCGTCGAAGGGTTGTCGCGTGCGGCGCGCAAGGCCGGGTCGGCGACCGACGGCGCGGAACGCCTGACCGACAGCGTGCTGATGCGGCTGGCTCGCTTCCGCTGGGGGGCGCTGCTGGTGGTGCTGATCGGCGTGGCTTTCGCCGCGGTGTCCGAGACCACCTTCCAGGGCATGCAGCGCGAACGCGAGGAAATCGACGCTTCGCGCCTGTCGCTGGCGGCGCTGAACAATCTGGTCTACGACAATGCGCAGGGGGTGGCCACCGAGGCACGCTACACCGAGGAGCCGTCGCCCGATCATCTGGCGCAGCATCTGGCTACGGTGCAGCGTCTCGCCGAGGCGGGCACCCATGTGCTCGGCTGGGCAGCCCGTCGGGGCATAGACGAGGAGCGCGTCGCCGTCGTCAAGCGCCTGACCGCAGCGGAATCCGAGGAGCTGAAACGGCTGCGGGCGCTGCCGCAGGATGCGAGCCCGGTCGAGGTGATGGACGCCTTCCTGCCGCCGGTGGTCGACCAGAACGAACTGCGCGAAGCACTCGAACCGCTGGTGCGCACCGAGCGCGCCTATCTGGAGGAGCAGATGACGCTGCTGGGCGAGGAAATCGAACGCCAGCGTGCGGCGGCCATCGTCGTCATCGCCATTGGCGTGCTGATGCTCATCCTGCTGTTGCGTGCCTATGCGATGCGCAGCCAGGCCGAAGCGCAGATCGCCGACCGCCTGCGCGCGGCGCGCGACGAGCTCGACGCGCTGGTGCGGGTGCGCACCGAAGAGCTGTCGGAGCTGGCCAGCCACCTGCAGACCGAGGCCGAGCGGCAGAAGTCCGCGCTGGCGCGCGAACTGCACGACGAACTGGGATCCATCCTGACCGCCAGCCGGATGGAGGCGTCGATGCTGCTGCGCCGGGCGCGCAAGCAGGACAGTCCGGACGTCGAGTCGCTGTCGCGCGTCTGCGACATCCTGGAGCAGGGCGTGCAGATCAAGCGGCGCGTGATCGAAGGTCTGGTGCCGACCGTGCTGACCCATCTGGGCCTGTTGCCTGCGCTCGAGTCGCTGGCCGAAGAGACGCGCGCTTCAGCGCCGTTCACGGTCGACCTGGAACTGCCGGATGCACTGGAGCTGGATCGGGACAGGGCGATCGCGATCTACCGTGTCGCGCAGGAAGCGCTGACGAACATCAGGAAGCACGCGCAGGCGACCGAAGTGCGCATCGCGTTGACGGTCGATGGGCCGACCGTCCGGCTCGAAATCCGCGACAACGGTGTCGGCATCGCCGCCACGGCGCGCGGCAAGACCGGTTCGCACGGCCTGCTCGGCATGAAATATCGCGCCGATGCGCTGGGCGGCCGCTTTGCCATCGGTCCGGCACCGGAGCGTGGCACCTTGCTGGAATTCGCGCTGCCGTTGGCGTGAAATTGACGCACCCGGCCGGGTGCGTCAGGCGAGAACCATGTTGTCGCGGTGTATCAGTTCGGGTTCGTCGACGTAACCGAGCAAAGCCTCGATGTCGGCCGACGGGCGACGCGCGATGCGCCGGGTTTCCGACGCCGAGTAATTGATCAGGCCGCGCGCCAGTTCGCGCCCGGTGCTGTCGCGGCAGGCGACGACCGCGCCGCGTTCGAACTGCCCCTGCACCTCGGTCACGCCGATCGGCAGCAGGCTGCGACCTTCGCCGAGCGCCTTCACGGCCCCTTCGTCCAGTATCAGCGTGCCGGCGAGCTGCAGGTGATCGGCCAGCCACTGCTTGCGCGCAGCCAGCGGCGTGTTGCCCGCCTTCAGGAAGGAGCCGAGCGCTTCGCCGCGCACCAGACGCAGCAGCACGTCCGGCTCGCGGCCGCTGGCGATCACCGTGTCGGCACCGCTGCGCGCGGCGCGGCGGGCGGCACGCACCTTGGTGATCATGCCGCCGCGCGAAATGCCGGTACCGGCGCCGCCGGCCATCGACTCGAAGCGCGGGTCGTCGGCTTCGCCTTCGCTGATCAGCGTGGCGGACGGATCCTTGCGCGGGTCGGCGGTGTAGAGGCCGTTCTGATCGGTCAGGATGACCAGGCAGTCCGCTTCGGTCAGGTTGGCGACCAGCGCGCCCAGCGTGTCGTTGTCGCCGAACTTTATTTCTTCGTAGACGACGGTGTCGTTCTCGTTGATCACCGGCACCACGCCGAGCTCCATCAGCGTGGACAGGGTGGAGCGGGCATTCAGGTAGCGGGTGCGATCGGCGAGGTCTTCGTGCGTCAGCAGGATCTGCGCGCTGGCCAGCCCGTACTGCGAGAAGGCGCCTTCGTAGGCCTGGGCCAGACCCATCTGGCCGACGGCGGCAGCGGCCTGCAGTTCGTGCATCGCGCTGGGGCGGGTGCTCCAGCCCAGACGCTGCATGCCGGCCGCGATGGCGCCCGACGATACCAGCAGCACTTCGCGCCCTTCGGCGCGCAGTGCGGCGATCTGGCGCGCCCATTCCTGCAGTGCGCCGAGGTCCAGCCCAGCGCCGTTATTGGTGACCAGCGCGCTGCCGACCTTGACGATCAGCCGCTTCGCATTCTCAAGGCGCGTTCTCATCGTCCGCTCCATCGCCCGGTTCGCTGGCGTCCAGATTGCGCACGTCCGGCTCCGGTTCGGGCGGCGGACGGGTCGCTTCCACGTGATCCATGATGGCGTAGCACAGCGCATCGCAGCCCTGACGTGTCATCGCCGAAATGCTGAACGCACGTTCGGCGCCGAAGGCCTCGACGAAATCACGCACGCGCTGTTCGCGCTCTTCTTCGGGAATCAGGTCGATCTTGTTCAGCACCAGCCAGCGCGGTTTCTGGTATAGGGATTCATCGTAGCGGCGGAGCTCCTCGACGATGGCGCGTGCGTCGTGCAGCGGATCCGCTTCCGGATCGAAGGGGGCCAGATCGACCAGATGCAGCAACAGGCGGGTGCGCTGCAGATGGCGCAGGAACTGGTGGCCGAGGCCGGCGCCTTCGGCAGCACCTTCGATCAGACCCGGAATGTCGGCGATGACGAAGCTGCGCGAGTCGTCGACACGTACGACGCCGAGATTCGGCGCCAGCGTGGTGAAGGGATAGTCGGCGACCTTGGGGCGCGCCGCCGAAACGGCGCGGATGAAGGTGGACTTGCCGGCATTTGGCATGCCGAGCAGACCGACGTCGGCCAGCACCTTCAGTTCGAGCTTCAGTTCGCGTCGCTCGCCGGCTTCGCCCGGCGTGGTCTGGCGCGGCGCGCGGTTGGTACTCGACTTGAAATGCAGGTTGCCCAGACCGCCGCGGCCGCCTCTGGCGATCATCGCCCGGGCGCCGTCGTGGTCGAGGTCGGCGATCACTTCGCCGGTTGCCAGATCGGTGATCGTGGTGCCGACCGGCATGCGCAACTCGCGGTCGTCGCCGCCCTTGCCATAGCAGTCGGCGCCGCGACCGTTCTCGCCGCTTGCGGCGCGGAACATGCGCGTGTAGCGGAAATCGATCAGCGTATTCAGGTTGCGGTCGGCGACCGCCCAGATGCTGCCGCCGCGGCCGCCGTCACCACCGTCCGGACCGCCGAACGGAATGAATTTTTCGCGGCGGAACGAGGCCGAGCCATTGCCGCCATCGCCGGCGATGACCTCTATCTTCGCTTCGTCAAAGAATTTCATTTCGCTTCACGCGTGCCTGGAGTGACTGGGATATCGAATTCTTGCTTGGTGCCGCCGCATGCGCAGGCGGCAGAAACAAAAAGCCCTGCCTCGCGGGCAGGGCTTCGGTTCAGGCGAGCCGGAATCAGGCTGCAGCCGGAACGATGGTGACCACGCGACGGCGGTTTGCACCCTTGACGACGAACTGCACGACGCCGTCAATCTTGGCGAACAGCGTGTGGTCCTTGCCCATGCCGACGTTGTCGCCGGGGTGGAACTCGGTGCCGCGCTGACGCACGATGATGCTGCCTGCCGAAATCAGCTGACCGCCATAGCTCTTGACGCCAAGGCGTTTCGATTCTGAGTCGCGGCCGTTACGCGTACTGCCGCCGCCTTTTTTGTGTGCCATTTGATGCTCTCCTGGATACGCTCAGCCCTGCTCAGCGCATTTTTCAACATTCTCAGCCGTTGATGGCTTCGATGCGCAGTTCGGTGTAGTTCTGACGATGACCTTGATGCTTCTGGTAGTGCTTGCGACGGCGCATCTTGAAAATCGTCACTTTCTTGTGGCGCCCTTGAGTGAGCACCGTTGCACGAACGCTGGCACCGGCAACCAGGGGCGCACCGATCTTGACCGATTCGCCCTCACCGACCATCAGAATCTGGTCGATCACGATTTCCGAGCCCACATCCGCAGGTATCTGTTCTACCTTGATTTTTTCGCCAGCGGCAACGCGATACTGCTTGCCACCGGTTTTTATGACCGCGTACATGTGTAACCCCAGTAAGGTTTAAGGGAATCCACAACTATATCCGAGACGCTGGCTTTTTGTCAAAGGCTGCGAAACATCAACGGCTTGACGGGTTTTCGCGCGCTGCTACCATCCGCGTTTTTCCGCGTCCGGCAGCACTTCCTTGTCTTCAATGAACCGTCTTTACAGCCTGATTGCGGACGACATGCGCGCGCTGGATGGCGTCATCCGCGAGCGCCTGCACTCGGACGTCGTGCTGGTGCGCCAGGTGGCCGAGTACATCATCGGTGCCGGCGGCAAGCGGCTGCGTCCTGCGCTGGTGCTGCTCACCTCGGGCGCCTGCGGCTATTCGGGGACGCATCGTACCGAACTGGCCGCCGTGGTCGAGTTCATCCATACCGCGACGCTGCTGCACGACGACGTGGTGGATGAATCGGAGCTGCGCCGTGGCGCCAAGACCGCCAACGCGCTGTTCGGCAACGCGGCCTCGGTGCTGGTCGGTGACTTCCTCTACTCGCGCGCCTTCCAGATGATGGTGTCGGTCGGCAGCATGCGCGTGCAGGCCGTGCTGGCCGAGGCGACCAACATCATCGCCGAGGGCGAGGTGCTGCAGTTGCTGAACTGCCACGATGCCGACGTCGACGAAGACCGCTATCTGCAGGTCATCCGCTACAAGACCGCCAAGCTGTTCGAGGCGGCCAGCCGCCTCGGCGCCATGCTGGCCGGCGTCGATGCCGACGTCGAGGAGCGTTTCGCACGGTTCGGCATGCACCTGGGCACCGCCTTCCAGCTGGTCGATGACATCCTCGATTACTCGGGCGACGAAGGATCGATCGGCAAGAACCTCGGTGACGACCTGGCCGAGGGCAAGCCCACGCTGCCGCTGATCCACGTGATGAAGAACGGGACGCCGGATCAGGTTGCCGTCGTCCGGCATGCCATCGAGGAGGGCGGGCGCGACGACTGGGCCGACGTGCTGAAGGCGGTGGTGGACAGTGGCGCGCTCGAGATCGCCCGCGTTCGCGCGAAGGAGGAAGCAGAACTGGCGCGCGCGGAACTGGCCGGACTGCAGGCGAATGAATATCTGCAGAGCCTGCTCGATCTGGCAACGTTTGCAGTCGAGAGAAAGTTCTAGTAAAGTGCGCGCCTCGTTGCTTACGGCAACGGGCACGACGAGCTGCCTCGGTAGTTTGCTGTGAGGTTCGGGGAATAGCTCAGCCTGGTAGAGCACTGCGTTCGGGACGCAGGGGCCGGAGGTTCGAATCCTCTTTCCCCGACCAAGAATCCCGCGAAAAAGCCACCCTCCGGGGTGGCTTTTTTGTTTTCCGGACCTGCGTCCGGGGCATGCCTTCTGTGGCGTACGCCGGCGTGCCACCATCCGGCGAAACGCGCTCACGCAAAACATCTCCTCGAGCAGGAAGGGCCGCTCGGTCCGGCTTCCTGCAATTCTCCGCGGTCGGGCCTCGGGCCCTATGCACGTTGGCAGCTTTCCCTTCGTCGGACGCGTTTCGGGTGTAAGGCTCCGCCACACTCGACCCAGGTCGAAAAACCGTCCTGTTCGATGTAGCCTTGGCGACCCGGAACGAAACAGCCCAGCTCACTGCAATGCCGCATCCCTACACCGATCTGCCGGACACCGCCTTCTGGTCGCGCACCGCTGGCGTTGCCGGGTTCGACATGACGCAGGTTCCGGCCGGGAACGACGACCTCGTGATCCACACGACGGACAGGATCGTGTCGGCGGGAAGTTGCTTTGCGCAACATCTGGCTCGCCTCCTGCCGACGCAGGGCTTCAGCTATCTGGTGACTGAAACCGGGCCGGCAGACCGCCAGTTCGGCGTCTACCCGGCGCGTTTTGGCAACATCTATACCGTGCGGCAACTGCTTCAGCTGTTCGAGCGCGCGTACGGATTGTTCGAGCCTCGCGAGCTGGCCTGGCGCTGGGGCGATGCGTTCGTTGACCCGTTCCGGCCCAATGTCGAGCCGAATGGCTTTGCCACGCTCGATGATCTGCTCGCGGACCGTGTATCGCACCTGGCGGCCGTACGCCGGATGTTCGAGCAGTGCGACGTATTCGTGTTCACGCTGGGGATGACCGAAGCATGGGTATCCGATTTCGATGGCGCCGTGTTTCCGCTGGCGCCCGGCGTGCACGGCGGGCCGGAAGGGGAGTCGGACTGCCGCTTCCACAATTTTTCGGTGCCAGAGATGGTGGATGACCTGCGGCACCTAATCAGCAATCTGCGCCTGCTGAATCCATCGGTGAAGCTGGTCCTGAGTGTGTCGCCGGTGTCCATCGCGGCCACCTACGAACCGCGTCATGTGCTGGTATCCAACAGCTACACCAAGGCGGCACTGCGCGTGGTGGCGGACATGATGACGCGAGAGGACGATCTGACTACCTACTTTCCCTCCTATGAGTGCGTTGCCGGCCATCACACGATGGGGCGCTACTTTCAGGCAGACATGCGCCACGTGACTCCCGAGGGGGTGCGCGACGTGGTCGATTACTTCACGCGGCTTTACCTGGCACAGGGCCCGGCCACCGAGACGCCGGCGCACGCATCGCCGGCCGCGCAGACCACCCGGTCGGAGCGTGACCAGTGGTACGAAGTGTGGTGTGACGAAGAGCAGCTGACCGCACCATGAGATTCGGCATCGTCGGTAATTGCCAGTCGCGCGGCCTGCTCGACTGTCTCGAAGCGCTTGCGCCCGATCATCTGTTCGATGCGATACAGGTCGAGCAGCTGGAGGACGGTGACGAGTCGACGCTGGCGGCCGTGATGGCTTTGGCGAACGAGGTGGATGTGCTGTTCGCGCACCTGCCGGAGTATGCGGTTGCCAGCGCGGGGCCTCAGCAGGCCTTGCGGAACGCCTTGTCGCGGGCGCGTCCGCGTTCGGTGATCGCCATTCCGACCGTGGTGTTCGGCGGGTTTCATCCGGACAGCTGCGTGCTCCGCTGCAACGGCACCTATGTGCAGACTGTCGCCGCCCACTATCACTCGGCCATTATCGCCGCTGCCTACCTCTGCAAGCTGCCCGCAACGCGCGTGCCTGCGCTGTTCAATCGCTTCGTCTACGCCGGTCTTGGTTATGTGAGCGACTTTGCGCACCACCGACAGGCCCTACTGGACAGTTTCTCGAATCTGGGGTTCGACGCCCGCTACATTTTTGCTGCCCGCCGCACCTTCATGCACTGCCCGAACCACCCGGCCGTGTCCGTCCTGTTCGAACTGGCAAAGCAGATGCTGGCCCGGGTGAACGTCGAACCTCTGGCTGTGCCTCCGCCGGAGGACTGGCTGCTGAAGTACTCCTTGCTGTGGCCGGTCTACCCTGGGTTGCCCGGATCCACGTTTGGCGAGTGTGACGAAGTGAGGCCTGCCGAAGCCCTGCGGCTGACCCATGGCGAGCGGATGATTTCCTGGGGGGAGCTGATTGAAAGCAGCTACGCGTGCTACACCGAGAATCGCCTGGAAAGTGCCGACTGGTTCTCCCCGGCCATCGAGCGGGCGGCACGATTCTTGAGTGAGCACGTTCGCCCATGAACCATGCCCAGGCGCTGACCGATTGCGCCGGTGTGCTGCGCCTGCCCGGTGAGGGCAGGGCCGCGACGCACTCGCCCTCCGGATACTCGACGACATACGCATGAACATCTATCACGCCGACATCCAGATCGCCGCCGCCCGCTATCTGGGATGGATGCCGGACTACATCGCCGTCACGGACGACGACATCACGGTATCCGGATGGGCGCTGTCGATCTGGAACGAGCCGGCGCAGCTGCGCTTCCTGATCAACGGTGCCGATTTCGATCAGGTCGATCGTGCGTTAGCGTCGCCGGACCTGCTGGCGCCGTTCGCTCACATCCCGCATGCCGTGAACTCGCGCTTCTTCTGCAGGCATCGCCGCGACGGCAGGCCGGACCTGTTTGCCGACGGCTTCATCCGCCTGAACGTGACCGGCCCGTTCGGCGAACACCGGCTGTCGTACCGCACCGCGTGGTATCTGGCCGACCCCGCGCGCGAGCCCGACATGCCGTCGCCAGCGCAGATCGAGCGCGTCATTGGCACGGACAACGCGCAGATCTTCCGGCTGGGCGGCGCCACCATCGCCAAGCACGTCGAGCAACTGCTGCTTGAGCGTTTCGACCGTCCCATCGGCTCCTTCGAGGCCATCCTCGACTGGGGGTGTGGCGCCGGCCGGCTGAGCCGCTACCTGACGCTGCTGTCGCCGTCGGTGACGGGTATCGACATCGACGCCGACAACGTCGCCTGCTGTGACCGCACGCTGCCCGGCGCCCGCTTCGTCCACATCGATCTGATGCCGCCCACGCCCTTTCCGGATGGCGCATTCGATCTGGTGATCGGGCTGTCGGTGCTCACCCACCTTGACGAGCCGGTGCAGGACGCATGGCTTGAAGAGCTGCGTCGGATCACGCGCCCCGGCGCGCTGCTCCTGCTGTCGGTCCAGGGGCTCGCACAGATGGTGTTCTTCGATACGCCGCCCACGCTGAATCTCGAAGCGCATCGCAGAGGCATACTGGATACCGGCGCCAACGACCAGTTACAGGCCGTGCTCGACCATCCTTCGTACTACCGTAACGTGATGCATTCGCCCGACTACATCATGACCCGGTGGTCGCGCTGGTTCGATGTGCTGGACATCATCCCCGCCACGGCCGGCACACAGGACCTCGTGCTGCTCCGGCGACGTGCGGACTGAAGGGAACGGACATGCATCCGAGCGCGATGGAGAACGGCCGACTGTTCTTTTCGACCTATTTCGAAGCAAGCACTCCGGCGCTGATGCTCGACATCGGATCGCAGGACGTCAACGGCTCCCTGCGTCAGCTGGCGCCACCCGGCGCTCGCTATGTAGGTCTGGATTTCGCCGCCGGCCGCGGGGTGGACGTGGTGCTGGATGACCCCTATCGGCTGCCGTTCGACGACGGCGTCGCAGACGTGGTGGTGAGCAGTTCGTGTTTCGAACATGTCGACATGTTCTGGCTCACTTTCAACGAAGTGCTGCGCGTGCTCAAACCGGATGGGCTGTTCTACCTGAACGCGCCGTCGAACGGCGAATTCCACCGCTATCCGGTCGACTGCTGGCGCTTCTATCCGGATGCAGGCGAGGCGCTCGTACGCTGGGGGACACGGTCAGGCTATCGACCGGCACTGCTGGAATCGTTCACCACCTATCAGCATCTCGATATCTGGAATGACTTCGTCGCCATCTTCGTCAAGGATGCTGACTGTGCGATGCATCATGCGGACTGCATGCTCGATCGCATCGAGCGCTACATGAATGGTCGCCGCTACGGCGTCGAAGGCATCCTGAATCCCCAGGCGGCGACCGAAGACGGAGCCCGCCTGCATGCGCTCACCGGTCACGCCAAGCCGCAGCAGTGACGCTCAGCCCACCTTGCGTAGCCACAGGCTGGCGCCGGTGTTTCGCAGGCACAAGGGCATCCGGGTTTCGAAGAAGGTGCGGTGGAAGTGCGACATGAAAGTGTTCATCAGCAGCACCTGGAAACGGTCGTTGTGCTGCAGGAAGGCGCGGACCATGTAGGCCTCGTTCCAGGCACGACCTTCGTAAATCCATTCCTTCGGATACTCGAAGGGATAGAAGATGTCGTGCAGGTGGATCACGACACCCGGCGCCAGCGCCGGAAAGATTTCGAACAGCAGGCGATTGACGTCGCTGCCCACCTTGCCGACATGCGTCGAGTCGACGAACAGCACGTCGTTCTCTTCCAGCTGCCTGAATACGTCGATACCGACCTCCTGCAGCGGTCTGGCGATGATCGTGGAACGGGCCGCATCGTCGGGACTGATCAGGGACTGCAACAGCTGCGGGAAGGGATCGATGAAGGTGGTGCGCAGCGAGCGGCCCAGAAAATACTGATCCGTATCGAGCGTCACGCACGAGGAGTAGCCGGAGCCGACCTCGACCAGCCGTCGTGGCGCCAGCGTGCGCAGCATGCAATGCAGCATGATTGCGTCGGAATGACCGTAGGCCGGATTCAGGTAGTGATAGCGCAGTCCGGGCGTGGGCTGGTCGGCGAACGGGAGAGTGGAGTACAGCAGCGCGAAGCGCTCAAGCAGGGCCAGCTGCGCGGTCTCACGCATGTCGATGCCGGGCAGTTCGCGCGGCACGTTGCCGAACAGGCGGTCCTCGTTGCGCCGGAGTTCCTGCGGATCGGGGTAGGGCGAATAGAAGTGGCCGGATGGAAACAACTCGGGGACGACCTCGGGGGGCTGCTTCATCGCGTGAATTCCGACTCGAATGGACCGATCGCGCCGCGCGGCCGTGTCAAACTCGCCCTTGGCCGGCATGCGTCCGCCCGCGTCGCTGCCGGATTATTGCATGCCGGTCTGCAACGGCATTTTCCGAACACTTCAGCCATAACCTCCCGTGTCGCCAAGCCCCTCCGTACCCGACATCGACCTTGAACTCGTCCACCGCCTCGATGCGGCCTGGGGAGATCCCGCTGCCTGGGTCGCGCATGGCCTGCACTGGACCCACCTTCCGGCGGTCAAGGCGCGCCTGCACGAGCAGGTCACCGGCGACGCATCGGTCGAGCCGCTCGAGTGGTTCTTCAGCGTCGTCGCAGCCCATCAACCCCTGCCGCTCCGGCGGGTGCTTTTCCTCGGCTGCGGTCAGGGCAGGGACGAACGCATGGTCGCCCGGTCCGGCTGGGCTGACGAGATCGTGGCCATCGACCTGTCCGCCAAAGCGCTGGATCTGGCGCGCGAGCAGGCGAGAGCCGCTGGCGCGCGCATCCATTACGTGCAGGCGGACATGAACAGCCTGCCAGTGGGGCAGCGCGGTTTCGAACCCGGCAGCTTCGACGCCGTGCTGGGCATTTCCAGCGTGCACCACTGCGCCAACCTCGAAGACCTGTATGCGGGCGTGGCGCAGCTGCTGGCACCGGCAGGCTGGTTCTACCTGGACGAATACGTGGGCCCCGACCGCTTCCAGTGCGCGAATTCACAACTGCGTTTCATGAACCAGCTGGTCGATATGCTGCCGCACCACCTTCGCACGACGGGCGACGGGCAGCTCAAGGGCAATCTGTGGCGGCCATCGGTGGATGAGGTGATTGCGGTGGACCCCACCGAAGCGGTGCGCTCGTCGGAAGTGCTGCCGCTGCTCGACCACCACTTTGACGTGTTCGAGCATCGACCTTATGGCGGCGCACTGATGCGCGTGGTGCTGGCCGCAATCGCGCAGAACTTCATGAGCGCCGAGGCCGAGCCCTGGCTGCACGCACTGTTGCGCGCCGAGGACGACCTTTTCCGGTCCGGGCGCGTGCAGCGGGATCTCGCATGCGTCATCGCCCGAGTGCGGACTGCAGCCACTGCGCCACCCAGTCCGTATCGTTGATGCCGAGCGAAAACACGGCGTGCGGCGCCGCCACGGCGTGGTCAGGCGGCAGCGCCGCATAGGTCTGACGGATCAGCGGCAGACGGTCGCTCAGCACGCGGTTTCCGGGGTCTAGCCCGGTGATCACCGTCAGGCCGGTCGGCGCGGCCGGCAGCGTCATGGTGCGCAGATCAGGACGCAGGCTCCGCAGACAGGGCACGATCTTCCAGCCGTCGCCGGTGTAGAACCCGGTCCGGCGCTCGCGCGCGGCGGTGAGCGCGTTGAGTGGCAGCGTGTCGTGCAGCAGCACGACCGCTCCGGGCGCGGCGTGGCGCTCGATGGCGATGAAGTCGTCCAGCACGGTTTCGAAGTGGTGATCACCGTCGATGAAGGCGAGGTCGAAACCGTCGGGCACCAGCCCGCTGTCCGCCGGCACGGCGGCGAAGAAGTCGGCGCTGGTCTGGCGGTAAAGGCGCGCATTCGCACGGCAGTGCTGCAGCGGGTCACCGAGCGGAGCGGGGTCCACGCCCACCACCCGCGTTGGTGGCTGGGCCAGCGCCAGCGATTCGCCCTTCTCGACGCCGATTTCCAGATACAGCCGCGGTGTCAGGTGTGCGTGGAACCAGGCCAGCCAGAAACGATAGTCGGGCCCCGGCCAGCGCAGCCGCGCCAGCGCGACGTGCACGCCGGGCAGATTGGGCTCGCGGACCAGTGCATCGAGCAGACAATCGCGCGCGGCGTCGGTCAGTCCGTGCGCCATCAGATGTCGGAAGCGCCGCAGCGTGGGCTCTTCCAGCGGATGACGGGCGCTCATCGCGGTGCCTCCGACAGCGCGTCGCGCAGGATGTGGCCGAAGCGCTCCGGGCTGTAGCGGGCATCGCACTGATCCCAAGCAGCGCGTTGCTGCCGGGCCCACAGTTCATCGTCATGTAGAAGGCGTGCGATGCCGCGAGCAAAGGCGTCGGCATTGCGTGCGGACTGGATGTCGATGCCCGCGCTCCAGTCCAGCTGCCGCACCAGTACGGCGGAGGCCACGACCGGCACACCGTGGGCGGCCGCTTCGATCACCTTGGCCGGCACGCCGCCGGCAAACCGCACTGGCGCGACGAACACGCGTGCGCGGTCGTAAAGCGGCTCCAGGTTGTCCACCGGACCGATCAGCTGCACGTCTTCGCTGGCAAGATCGCTCACGCGACGCGAACGGTTGATGCCGACGACGGACAGTACCGGCGCATGCGGCAACAGGGTGCGCAACCGGGGCATGACTTCGGTGATGAACCAGACCAGACCGTCCTCGTTCGGCGTGTCCGGATGCAGCGCGCCGACGAACAGCAGACCGCTGCGCGGCTGCGGCCCCGGTGCCGCGCGGCGGGTCGATATCGCGTGACTCAGTATCCGGACCTGATGGCCGGCGGCGCGGAACAGGCGGGCATCGCGTTGCGACACCACCCACACCTGATCGGCACCTCTGGCCAGCCCGATCTCGGCGGCCAGACGGGTCTGTGCCGCCGCCCGCGTCAGCGGGCGTCCCTTGACCGCCGCTTCCGGAATCTCGCGCAACGCGAACAGCGCTTCCGCGTCGTAGATCATGCGCATGCCGGCGAACAGTTCCGGCCTGCGCCGGAACAGCGGCGACAGCGCCTGAAGATTGGGCGGACGGCTCACCACGAGCACGTCATAGATACCGCGACGCTGGTCGAGAAAGGCTTCGAGCCGGCCCATGCCGTGGCCGAGCGCCACTTCCGTAGTCGCGGGCAGCGACGCGTACACATCACGCCAGTCATCATCCTCCTGCCACAGCGGAAAGAAGGTGACCGGCCAGTCGCTCAATGC